>NZ_CM137014.1:1226977-1840465 GCF_054483935.1 Tessaracoccus yangjingae
CCGCACGATCTGACCGCCCAGCTCTACAGCATCCGCCGCGACATGCTCGCGCAGCGGGCCAGCCTGTCGGACTCGGACCTCTTCGAGCCGCGTCCGCGGCTGCGGATCGGCACCACCAACTCGGCCGGTCAGGCCACCGAGTGGGCCCACGCGCTGATGCGCGAGCGCCCTCGCGTCATCGCGGACTCGGCGTGGCTGAAGCTCTCGGACCAGAACTACCCGGCCGACGAGGTGTTCACCCAGACGCAGTCGCTCACCCGCTACTGGCAGGAGCGGTTGAAGGCCAGGCTGGTCAACCGCTACACCCACGTGCTCAGCGAGTCCGGCCGGCCCATCGTGGGTAACGCGTTCGGCAAGTACTTCTGGCAGGAGACCGAGTGGCTGCGGGCCCAGGGCATCCGCCAGGGGCTCGTGTTCCACGGCTCGGACATCCGCAACCCCCGGGAGCACGCCCGGCTTGAGGCGTGGTCCCCCTTCCGTGGCGAGCTGCAGGGCGAGATGGCGGAGCTCACCGCCAAGCTGCAGCGGCGGGTGGACCACCTCACCCCGCACGTCAGGGCCTTCGACGGCCCGGTCTTCGTGACCACCGCGGACCTGTTCGACTACCTGCCCGACGCCACCTGGCTTCCCCTCACGGTCGACACCCGGCTCTGGTCCAGCGACAGGGTGCCGATGGCCGACGGGAAGCCGCCGGTCGTCCTGCACATCCCGAGCAGCGGCATCAAGGGCTCCGAGTACGTCGACGCGGCGTGCGAGGAGTTGCAGTCGCGCGGCCTCATCCGCTACGTGCGCGAGGAGGACATCCCGCACGAGCAGGTCAGGTCCCTGGTGCTCGGCGCCGACATCGTCATCGACCAGCTGCGCATCGGAGACTACGGCCTGGCCGCCGTCGAGGCCATGAGCGCAGGCAGGGTGGTGGTGGGTCACCTCGCGGACCGGGTGGCCGAGCGCTACCCGGGGGAGCCGCCCATCGTGCGCGCCACCGCCGACACGCTCGGCGAGGTCCTGGCCGGCCTGCTCGAGGACCCGGCGCGTGCCGCCGGGATCGGCGCCGCCGGGCGCGCCTACGTCCTCGAGTTCCACGACGGCCGACGCGCCGCCGAGGTGCTGGCCGGGTTCCTCCAGCTCGACGCATGACCGACCGCAGCCTCGCGGTCCTCACGCCCTGGTATCCCTCGCTGGGCAACCCCGTGCTGGGCAGCTTCGTCGCCGAATGGAGCCGCCTGGCGGCCGGAGGCTTCGACGTGCGGGTGGTCAACTCCGTCGAGTGGCCGGGTGGGCCGCAGGAGCTGGTCGACGCCCACCGCCCTGCCTTCGACGCCCTGATCCGACGGATGGGCGCGGCCGGCGCCCTCGACGCCCGCGGGGACTTCGGGACTCTGACCCGGGTGCCGCATGCGCTGGTGGGTGGATGGAGCGTGCCCCAGCGGGCCGCCAGCGCGGTCTCAGCCGTGGCCGGCGCGCTGCCGGGGCTCGAGGCCGACGTCATGCACGGCCACGTCATCTACTTCGGGGGCCTCCTGGCCGCGCGTCTCGCCGGTCCGGCGACGCGGGTGGTGGTGACCGAGCACTCGAGCGAGGCCCGCACCGTGCTCGCGGACCCGGCCGGCCGCGAGCTCTACGCGGAGGTCCTGGACCGGGCCTCCTACCTCACCTGCGTCAGCGGCCAGGTCCGGGACCTGATCCTCGGCCACCTCCCCGGCAACGACGCCAAGGTGGTCGTGGTGCCCAACCCCGTCGACTTCGACGGCGCCCCCCGTCGGGACGCGCCCCCTGAGACGCTGGACCGCTGGGTCTTCGTCGGAGGGCTGCTCGAGATCAAGGGCGTGCAGCGGCTGATGGCCGCCTTCACCCGCTTCGCGGGGGAGCGCCCGGCGGCCACCCTCGACCTGTTCGGCGACGGGCCCCTCCGCGGGGAGCTTGAGGACTCGGTGCGGGTCGCCGGCCTGGGCGGCCGCGTGAGGTTCCACGGCAACGTGCCCAAGCCGTCGGTCCTGGCGGCGCTGCCTCGCTTCGACGTGCTGGTCGCGCCCAGCCGCTACGAGACGTTCCACCTAGCGGTGAGTGAGGCTGTCGCGGCGGGGCTGCCGGTGGTGGTGACCAGGAGCGGAGGCCCCCAGGAGGCGCTGGGGGACACCATCCGGCTGTGCGGCCGGTTCATCGACGTGGCGGAGGACCCGGCCGGGATCCTGGACGCTGTGACCGACATCGAGGAGGGCCTTCAGGGCCTCGATCCGGCCGGCGCACGCCGGGAGCTGTCTGCCAGATACGGTCCCGCGGCCGTGAGCGCACGCCTCGCGGAGCTCTACGGCGTGGCCCCGTGGGGCCCTGCGCGGGCGGCGTCCGGGCAGGCCGGCCCCGCGCCGGAGCGGGTCGAGGTGTTCGCCCGCAGGACCTGGCGCTCACCGGCGGTCGAGCCGCAGGTCGCGCTGGCCGAGGCCCAGGGCGCAGTCGTCCACACGGTCGGCGTGCCCCAGCCCAAGCCAACCGCACGTCCGCTCTCGGTCCCTCAACGCGCGCTGCGGAAGGCCCGCCGGATGGTGGAGGGCCTCCGGCCCGCCGCGACGCCTGACCCGGCCGGCGCCGGCACGCTGGCGCTTCTGGGAGACCTCACCTCGGCTGCGGACCTGGCCGCGTTCTGGGACGCCAACCCCGCGGTGCGGCCCAGCGTCGAGCTCGATCCCACTCTCTTCGGCCTGCCGCCGGTGGATGCGGCAGAGGCCCGCTGATGCGCGTCCTGATGCTCGTCGCCACCTCCGTGGCCACCGACACCCGGGTGCTCCGCGAGGCAGGGGGGCTCGTCGGTGCCGGACACAGCGTCCACATCATCGGCAAGTCCGTCCCCGCGGGATTCCGGCCCGGCCAGGGCATCACGGTCTCCAGCGTCGGCACGTCGTCGGTGTTCAGGGGCGAGCAGGGGACCTCGTTGTCGGGCCGCCGCCTGTCGTGGCCGGCGCGGGTCGGCCGGTGGCTGCTGCTCCCGCAGCACCGCAACAGCGCCTTCGGCCGGTGGGCGGAGGGCGCCTACGCCGACGCGTCCGCCCGCTCGTTCGACGTGGTGCACGCCCACGACTTCACCGCACTCGGCGCGGGTGCCAGGCTCGCAGGTGAGCGTGGCGTGCCGCTGGTCTACGACTCCCACGAGCTGTGGACCGGCGTGCCGCGCGAGTACCGGCCGACGCCGCTGCAGGACCGCCGCGAGCGCCGTCAGGAGGCCGAATGGGGCGGGCGGGCCGCCGCGGTGATCACCGTCGGGCCCGGGGTCGCGGACGCGTTGCGGCGCCAGTACGGCTGGGGGAACGTCGCGGTGGTGCGCAACACCTTCCCCCTGCTTCCCGAGGCCGAGCTCCCTGTGCTGCCCGAACGCCCCCGCGGCGCCGTCTACGCGGGACGGGTGGGCGCCTACCGCGAGCTCGAGGTGATCGCGGCGGCCAGCCGGGAGGTCGAGCTGCCCATCACCATCGTCGGCCCCGGGGACGGGACCTGGCTCACCACGTTCGACGCGGGCCGCGCCTCGGTGCTGCCGGCCCTTCCCCTCGACGACGTGTCGCGGGCGATCGCGGAGGCGGGCCTGGCGCTGGTCACGCATTCCGACCGATGGCCCAATCACCGCCTGGCCATGCCGAACAAGCTGTTCCACGCCGTCAGCCTGGGGGTGCCGGTGGTGGCCACCGACGTCGGCCAGCTCGGCGAGCTGGTGCGCGAGCACCGCCTGGGCGTGCTGTACCGGCCGGGAGACGCGGCCTCGTTCGCCGACGCCGTCCGGCGGGCGCAGGCGGAGTACCCTCAGCTTGTCCGTCAGGTGCGCGAGGCGCGGCCGCGGCTCAGTTGGCCGGAGGACGAGGCGGCGCTCCGGCGGGTGTATGGGACACTTGGCATCGATCCGCGGGTCGGTTGACCCGGCGGACGCTGAGAGTGGGAGTTGGTGAGAGGTTGACTGAGTCTCGGAAGGCCGGTGGGGCCCCCGTGCAGAGGCGGATCTACAAGCCGCACAAGGCGAGCGTGCCGAACCTCCGCGCCTACTTCAGCGAACTCTGGGGCCGGCGGGACTTCGCGTTGGAGCTGGCCCACACCAACCTCCGGGCCTCGAACACCAACACCGTGCTGGGGCAGCTGTGGCTGGTGGTCAACCCCCTCCTCCTCGCGGGCGTCTACTTCCTGCTCGTGGTGGTGCTCTCCGGTGGGTCGGCCAGCCACACGTTCCCGGACATCGCGGCCGGCCTGTTCCTCTTCTTCTACATCACCGGCGCCATGCAGGCGTGCGTCAACGCAGTGACGAACGCGGGCAGCCTGGTGCTCAACATGAGCTTCCCCAAGATGCTGCTCATCTTCTCCAACGTGTACGTGGGGCTGCGGCGGTTCCTCCCCACCCTGTTGGTCTATCTGGTGATCCACATCATCTGGGGCCTCCCGTGGTCCTGGAACATGCTCTGGATGCTCTACGCCATCGTGCTGTCCACCCTGCTGGGGTTGGGCCTCGGCGCGCTCGTGGCCACCTGGCAGGTGTACTTCCGCGACACCTCGCAGTTCCTCCCCTACTTCATCCGCATCTGGCTGTACGCCTCCCCGGTCCTGTACTCGGCCGAGATGTTCCTGGAGGGACCCATCGGCCGCCACGTGGGCCAGTGGATCCAGCTCAACCCCGTCTTCGGCGTGCTGGGCATCTGGCACGACGCCCTGGCCGGTCACATGCCGGCCACCAGCTATTTCGTGGGCGGCACCCTCTGGGCGGTCGCCCTGGCGGTGTTCGGCACCCTGTACTTCGTCTCGAGGGAGCGTGAGTTCGCTGTCCGCCTCTGATACGCCGCTGGAGCGCACCACCGGAGACCCGGAACCCGTCGCTCACGAGTCGGTCACGCCCCCCGCCGTGCACTCGGACGATGCCGCGGTCATCGTCGACGACCTGCACATCACCTACCGGGTGAACCTGGAGCGTAAGAACTCCCTCAAGAACGCTCTCGTCCGCAAGGCCCGCAAGGAGAAGGTGCGCTTCCGCGAGGTCAACGCCATCAAGGGCGTCACCTTCGACGTGCCGGCGGGCCAGTGCACGGGCTTCATCGGCGCCAACGGTGCCGGCAAGTCCACGCTCATGCGGGCCATCGCGGGCATCCTGCCCCCCACCAAGGGCCAGATCGAGGTCCGCGGCAAGGTGTCCACCCTGCTGGCGCTCGGGGTGGGGTTCAACTCCGCGCTGACCGGCCGCGAGAACGTGATGATCGGCGGTCTCGCCGCCGGCCTGACCCGCGCCGAGGTCACCGAGAAGTTCGAGGAGATCGCGGGGTTCGCGGACCTCGGAGACTTCATCGACATGCCGATGCGCACCTACTCCTCGGGCATGTTCTCCCGCCTGGCGTTCTCCGTGGCGGTGTTCATGGAGCCGGACATCCTCATCATCGACGAGGCGCTCTCCGCCGGCGACGCGCAGTTCAAGCAGCGGGCGGGCAAGAAGATGGAGGAGCTCATGGGCAGCGCGGGCACCATGCTGCTCGTCTCGCACGCCCTCTCCACCATCCAGGAGCTCTCCGACGAGGTGATCTGGCTGCACAAGGGCCGCCTGATCAAGCGCGGCGAACCGGCGGAGGTGTGCGACGCCTACCTCGAGTTCCTCAAGGTGGGCGACGAGGCCATCGTCATGGAGGACTTCTGAGCGCCGACGTCGGCCTCGTCACCACGGGGCATGACGTCGCGGACGCCCGCCTGCACCGCACGGTCCGGGCGCTGCAGCGGGCCGGGTTGAGTGTCACGGTGATGGGCCTGGGTGATCCGGCCGCGGGTCCGGCCGGGGCCACGGTGCGCACGGCCCCCCGGGCCGGGGCCGTGACGCGGGGGCTCCGCGCGCTGCTGTGGCCGTGGCGGATGCGCGCCGGGGTCCTGCTCACCATCGATCCGGACACCGCGCCGATGGCCTGGCTCAGCAGCCGCCTCAGGCGCGGCGCGTGGGTCGCCGACGTGCACGAGGACTACCGCGCCCTGCTCACCGACCGCCCCTGGGTGCCCCGTCCGCTGCTGCCCGTCCTCCAGGGCGCCGTCGGCCTGCTCATGCGGCTCATCGCCCGGGCGGAGCTGGTGCTGGTGGCCGACGAGCACGTTCCGCCGCGCGACGCCCACCGCCGATCCGTCATGCGCAACGAACCCGATCTCAGCCTGTTGCCGCCCATCCGGAGCCACCGCGCGGACGGGTCTTTCCGCGCCGTCTACATCGGCGACAACCGGCGGAGCCGCGGGCTGCACGCCATGGTCGAGGCCGTCGCCGCCACCTCCGGGGACGCCCGGCCCTGGTCGCTGGACCTCGTCGGCCCCGTCGCCCCGCCGGACCGCGCATGGCTCGAGGCCCGCCTGCTCGAACCGGACTGCGCCCGCATCACCTCGCATGACCGGCTGCCCCCGGACAAGGCCTGGGCGCTGGCAGCCGGGGCCGACGTGGGCCTGTGCCTGCTGGAGGACACACCCGCCTTCCGGGACGCGATGCCGTCGAAGGTCTACGAGTACCAGGCATGCGGCCTGCCGACGGTGGCCACGTCGCTGCCCAGGGTCGCCGAGCTGATCCGGGGCACGGGGGCGGGCGCGGTCGTCGACGGCCACGCCGAGACCGTCGCGGAGCTGCGGCGCTTCGCGTCCGAGACGGCGCACCGCGAGGCGCTCGTCTCCGCCGCGAGGGCCGCCGGCGAGGCGGCGAGGGCCCGGCCCAACCCGTACGACGACGCGGCGGCGCTGATCGCGGAGCTGTTGGCTTCAGCCGCCACCGTCCGCAGCCGGCGGAAGGCCGCACGGTATGCTCACCCTCGACGAGAGAAAGGGAAGCGATGACCGTTCGCATCCAACCCAGCGCCGACGTATCCCCGGATGCCGTGATCGGAGAGGGTTCCTCGGTCTGGCACCTCGCTCAGGTCCGCGAGCAGGCGGTCCTCGGCGAGAACTGCATCGTCGGGCGCGGCGCCTATGTGGGCACGGGCGTGACCATGGGGGACAACTGCAAGCTGCAGAACTACGCCCTCGTCTACGAGCCCGCGGTGCTGGAGAACGGCGTCTTCGTCGGCCCCGCCGTGGTGTTCACCAACGACCACTTCCCGCGTTCCATCGACCCCGACGGCAAGCTGAAGCGCGGCGACGACTGGGAGGCGGTCGGGGTGACCTGCCGGACCGGGTCGTCGATCGGCGCGCGCGCCGTCTGCGTGGCCCCCGTCACGATCGGACGCTGGGCCATGGTGGCCGCCGGCGCCGTGGTGACCAAGGATGTGCCGGATTTCGCGCTGGTGGCCGGTGTGCCGGCCAAGCGCATCCGTTGGGTGGGCCGGGCGGGAGTTCCGCTGGAGGCCGGCGCGACGGAGGGGCTGTGGGTGTGCCCGCAGACCGGTGAGCAGTATCAGGAGCAGGACAACACGCTTGTGGAGGTTTCTTAAGTGAACGACTTCATTCCCCCGGCCAAGCCCATCATCGGCGACGAGGAGCGGGCGGCCGTTGATCGGGTGCTGCGTTCCGGGATGATCGCCCAGGGCCCAGAGGTCAAGGCGTTCGAGGAGGAGTTCTCGGCGCATTTCGGTCTGGGTCGCGCGTGTGTGGCGGTGAACTCGGGTACGTCGGGGCTGCATCTTGGTCTGTTGTCGTGTGGGATCGGGGCCGGTGACGAGGTCATCGTGCCGTCGTTCACGTTCGCGGCGACGGCGAACTCGGTTGCGTTGACGGGTGCCACGCCGGTGTTCGCGGATATCGCGTTGGATGATTTCACGCTGGATCCGGCGTCGGTGGAGGCTGCGATCACGGAGCGCACGAAGGCGATCATGCCGGTGCACCTGTACGGGCATCCGGCGAAGATGGTGCAGTTGCGCGAGATCGCGGACCGGCACGGTCTGTTGTTGTTCGAGGATGCGGCGCAGGCGCACGGGGCGGCGTTGAACGGGACCCCGGTGGGGGCGTTCGGTGAGTTCGCGATGTTCTCGCTGTACCCGACGAAGAACATGACCTCGGGTGAGGGCGGCATGGTGTCGGCGGCCAACGAGACGGTGGAGCGGAACCTGCGGCTGTACCGCAATCAGGGGATGCTGCAGCAGTACCACAACGAGGTCGTCGGGCTGAACAACCGGATGACCGACATCCATGCGGCCATCGGCCGGGTGCAGTTGACCAAGGTCGGGGCGTGGACCACGACGCGTCAGGAGAACGCCGCGTTCCTGTCGTCGAACCTGGAGGGTGTCGTGACGCCGCCGGTGGCTGAGGGTGCGGTGCACGTGTACCACCAGTACACGGTGCGGGTGGCCGAGGATCGTGACGGCTTCGCCAAGGCGCTGAAGGATGAGTACAACGTCGGCTCGGGCATGTTCTACCCGGTGCCGAACCATCGTCTGAAGCCGTTCCAGGTGGACGTGCATCTGGCCAACACCGAGCAGGCGGCGCTGGAGTGCCTGTCGCTGCCGGTGCATCCGTCGTTGTCGCAGGGTGACCTGGAGCGCGTCGTGGCCGCGGTCAACGCGCTGGCGAAGGCCGGTGCCTGAGGTGGCGGCTCTGCGGGCGGGCCTGATCGGGTTGGGCATGATGGGTCGCCATCACGCCCGGAACCTGCGCTCGATCGACGGGGTGGAACTGGTCGCGGTGGCGGACCCGGCCGGTGACCCGCACGGCGTGGCGGGGTCGCTGCCGGTGCTGGCCTCGGTGGAGGAGCTGATCGCGCAGGGCGTGGACTATGTGGTGGTGGCCACGCCGACGGCGTATCACGAGCAGATCGGGTTGGCGCTGGCCGATGCCGGGGTGCATGCGCTGATCGAGAAGCCGCTGGCGAAGGACACGGTGGCGGCCCGCCGGTTGGCCGAGGCGTTCGCGTCGAAGGGCCTGGTGGGTGCCACCGGCCACATCGAGCGGTACAACCCGGCGTTGCAGAGCCTGCGCAAGCGGCTGGAGAACGGTGACCTGGGGGATCTGTACCAGGTGCAGACCCGCCGGCAGGGGCCGTTCCCGGCGCGGATCGCCGACGTCGGGGTGGTCAAGGACCTCGCCAGCCACGACGTCGACCTGACGGCGTGGGTGACGCAGCGCAACTACGAGCTGGTGGCGGCGCGCACGGTGAGCAAGGCCGGCCGGGAGTACGAGGACATGGTTTCGGCCACGTGCCAGCTCAGCGGCGGGTTGATGAGCAACCACCTGGTGAACTGGCTCTCGCCCACCAAGGAGCGGCTCACCGTCGTGACGGGCGAGAAGGGCATGTTCGTGGCCGACACCCTGACCGCGGACCTGACGTTCTACGCCAACGGCCTGGTGGCCACCACCTGGGACGACATCGCGCAGTTCCGCGGCGTGTCCGAGGGCGACGTGACCCGGTTCGCGATCCCGAAGCCGGAGCCGCTGCGCACCGAGCACGAGAACTTCCGCGACGCAGTCCTCGGCAAGGACGCGGACATCGTGACCATGGAACAGGGCGCACGCGTGGTCGAGGTCTGCGAGGCCATGATCGAGTCGGCAGCCACGGACCGCTTCGTCGCCATCGGCGCCCACTGAGCAACCAGAACCACCACCCACCGACGGGCCCGCACCAGCGGGCCCGTCGGTGTGTCCGCCCGCGAGGGGTAGAGTCTGCGACGGGGTCGCAGGCGGAACGAAGGAGAACAGGCAAGTGAAGATCACGGTCGTCGCGTTGGGCAAGATCGGACTCCCGCTGGCGGTCCAGTTCGCCGATGCCGGGCATGAGGTGATCGGGGCGGACGTCAACCAGGCGGTCGTGGACCTGGTCAACGCCGGCACCGAACCGTTCCCCGGCGAGGCCCACCTCCAGGAAAAGCTCTCCGAGCTGGTCCCGGCCGGGAGGCTGCGGGCCACCACCGACACCACGGCCGCCGTCGCCGAGTCGGACGCCGTCGTGGTCGTGGTGCCGCTGTTCGTCGACGCCGAAGGCGTGCCGGACTTCGGCTGGATGGACGAGGCCACGCGCGCGATCGCCGCCGGGCTCAAGCCGGGCACCCTGGTCAGCTACGAGACCACCCTTCCCGTCGGCACCACCCGCACCCGCTGGAAGCCGATGCTGGAGGAGGGCTCCGGTCTGGTCGAGGGCACCGACTTCCACCTGGTGTTCTCCCCGGAACGCGTCCTGACCGGCCGCGTGTTCGCGGACCTGCGCAAGTACCCCAAGCTGATCGGCGGCCTGTCCCCGGAGGGCGCGGCCCGCGCCCAGGCGTTCTACGAGGCCGTGCTGAGCTTCGACGACCGGCCGGACCTCGCGCGCGGCAACGGCGTGTGGGATCTCGGCTCCGCGGAGGCCGCCGAGATGGCCAAGCTCGCGGAGACCACCTACCGCGACGTCAACATCGGCCTGGCCAACCAGTTCGCCCGCTTCGCCGCGGGCAACGGCATCGACGTCTACCAGGTGATCGAGGCCTCCAACTCCCAGCCCTACAGCCACATCCACCGCCCGGGCATCGCGGTGGGCGGCCACTGCATCCCGATCTACCCCCGCCTCTACCTCTGGACGGACCCGGAGGCCAGCGTCGTGTCCACCGCCCGCGCCGCCAACGCGGCCATGCCGGCCCACGCCGTCGACCTCCTGCAGGGCCTCGCGGGGGACCTGACCGGGAAGCGTGTCGCCGTCCTCGGCGCCGCCTATCGCGGCGGGGTCAAGGAGACCGCGTTCTCCGGCGTGTTCCCCGTCGTCACCGAGCTGCGCGAGCGAGGCGCCCAGGTGGCCGTCCACGACCCGATGTTCACCGACGAGGAGCTCGGCCGCTACGGCTTCGCCCCGTACCACTTCGGCCAGGAGGCGGACCTCGCCATCCTGCACACGGACCACGCCGAGTACCGCGACCTCACCGCCGCGGCCCTCCCCGGCGTCACCGCCATCGTCGACGGGCGCCGCGTCCTCGACCCGGCCAACTTCGACGGGGTGCGGATCACCGTCATCGGCAAGGGAGCCTGACCGGTGGCGGCGCCCCGGGTGGTGCTGTTCCGGCACGCGCCCGTGGACATCGACTCGCGCGTCAAGAAGTTCGCCACCACGCTCAGCCGCGGCGGCTACGAGCCCGTCATCATCTCGCTGGAGGCGGCGGGAGGCCGCTCCGGCGAGTACGTGCTCGGGGACGGCATCCGGGTGATCCGGGTGCCGCTGACCAGGAGACCGGCGCAGCCCGGCCCGACCGGCAACCTCGAGCAGCGCAGGGCGGCACACCGCCGTCGCCGCGTGCACCGCGAGCGCATCACCGGCGTCAATCCGGCCTCCGCGAAGGCGGCGGCCAAGTGGCTGCTGGAGACGGGACGGGTCGGAGCGCTGAAGGCAGGGTCCCTTGCCGAGGACCTGAGGTACCGCGTCCAGCTGGAGCGGCGCCGCCGGGCCGGCCTGACCGACCCCTTCGTCGTCGACGGCGTCGAGCGCAACCTCCCGGTGGTCTACGACATCGCGCACACGCTGACGGACCTGCTCGTCGACCTCAGGCCGGACGTGCTGCACGCCCACCATCCGCAGGTGCTCCTGGCGGCCCGCGAGGCTCTCGCCAGGCTCCGCGCCGAGGGCCGGGAGCCGCGCTTCTACTACGACGCCCGCGAGAACTTCGCCGGGATCCCGCCGCAGGAGCAGGGCCTGGTGGCAGCGCACGAGGCGCTGATCGCGTGCGAGCGCGCCATGATCGGGCAGGCCGACGCCACGTCCACCGTCTCGGAGCCCATCGCCGACGTCCTCCGCGACACCTACCGCCTCGCGGCCCGCCCGTCCGTGTTCCTCAACATGCCCCCCGTCTCGCGCCACGACGGCCCGACGACGGTGCGCGAGGCGGCCGGGCTCGGCCCAGACGTGCCGCTCGTCGTCTACTCGGGGACCATGAGCTGGGCGCGCGGCATCGAGACGATCATCAAGGGCATCGCGCATCTGCCCGCGGAGGCGCACCTCGTCGTCGTCTCCGTGCCCCTGCCGCACCCGATGATCCCCAAGCTGGAGGCGCTTGCGGCCGAGCACGGCGTCGCGGACAGGCTGCACTTCGTGGGCCCCGTCGGGCAGAACGAGCTCCTGCACTACCTCTCGGGGGCGGACGCCGCGGTGCACCCCCTGCCCGGAGGCTCGCCCAACCACGACGCGGCCATGCCGAACAAGCTCTTCGAGTACCTGCACGCGGGGCTGCCGCTGGTGGTCTCCGACGCGAGGCTGATGGCCGAATTCGTCACCACGCACGGCGTCGGTGAGGTCTTCACCTCCGAGGATCCCCGCTCGTTCGGCGAGCAGGCGGCCAAGGTGCTGGCCGACCCGTCGCGCTACGCGGTGGCGGAGGTGGCGGCCCGATACTCCTGGCAGGCGCAGGAGGAGCAGATCCTCGGCCTGTACGGCGCGATGACCGGCCACCCGGCCCGGCCTGCCGAGGGCGAGTTCGGCTCGCTCGAGGTGCGTCCGGCCGCCGGAGGCTGAGCCGGGGCCACCGCCGGCAGCAACGCCCGGTCGGGGGCGCATGTGCCAGACTGGGCCCCGTGAAGATCATGAGTGTGGTGGGGGCCCGTCCCCAGTTCGTGAAGCTCGGCCCCATCGTGCGCGTCTGCGCGGAGCTGCCGGAGGTCGAGCACATCATCGTGCACACCGGCCAGCACTACGATCCCCTCCTGTCCGACGTGTTCTTCCGCGACCTCGGCATCCCCGCCCCCGACGCGCACCTCGGGGTGGGGTCCGGCACCCACGGGCGCCAGACGGGCGCCATGCTCGCGCAGATGGACGAGGTGCTCGAGCGCTTCCAGCCGGACTGGGTGCTGGCCTACGGGGACACGAACTCCACCGCCGCGGCGGCGCTGGCGGCCGTCAAGATGCACATCAAGCTGGCCCACCTCGAGGCCGGCCTCAGGTCCTTCAACCGGCGGATGCCGGAGGAGCACAACCGGATCGTCACCGACCACCTCGCGGACCTGCTCCTGGCCCCCACAGAGGTGGCGGTCCAGCACCTGGCGGACGAGGGCCTGCGTGACCGGACGGTCCTGGTGGGTGACGTCATGACCGACGTGTGCCTGGCCACGCGCGACGCCGTCGCCGACCAGCCGGTCGCCCTCCCCGACGGCGTGGACCCGGACCGGCCGTTCGTCCTGGCCACCATCCACCGCGCGGACAACACGGACGACCCGGCGCGCCTGGCCGCGATTCTCACCGCCCTCCAGGGCGCCCCCGTCCCGGTGGTCCTCCTCACGCACCCGCGGCTCAGGGTGCTGGCCGAGAAGCACGGCCTGAGCCTGTCCTCGGGAAGCCTGGTGGCGTCCGAGCCGTTGGCCTACCCGCAGATGGTGCGCGCCGTCATGGCCGCCGCCGGCGTGGTGACGGACTCGGGCGGGCTGCAGAAGGAGGCGTTCCTCCTGGACACGCCCGTCACCACCATCCGCACCGAGACCGAATGGGTCGAGACGCTGGCCGACGGCTGGAACATCCTCGACCCGGAGCTCACGCAGCTGCGCGACGTGATGGTCCGGCCGCGGCCCACCGGCGCCAAGGGTGAGCCCTACGGGGACGGGCGCGCGTCCGAGCGCGCCGTGCGCGCGCTGCTCGACTTCCAGGGCTGATCGCTGAGGGGCGCAGGCCCGTCAGTGGACCAGGACGATCTTGCCCACGTTGTCGCCGCCGGTGAGCTGCTCGTGTGCGCGTCGGACCTCGTCGAAGGGGATCCGGGTCTCCGGTGAGAGCCGGATCCGCCCGTCGGCGAGCATCGGCCACACCTCAGCCTCGACGGCGGCGCAGATCTCCGCCTTCTCCGCCGCCGGTCGGAAGCGCAGCGATGTCGCGGTGATGGTGGCCTGCTTGCTCAGCAGCGCGCCGAGATTGAGGGTGCCCTTGACGCCGCCCTGCAGCCCGATCACCACTATTCGCCCCCGCTTCTTCAGCGCGGCCACGTTGGACTCGAGGTACTTCGCCCCGATGATGTCGAGGATCACGTCGGCGCCCTTCGTCGCCGCCTTGAGGGCCGCCACCCAGTCGTCGTGGTAGTCCAGCGCGTGGTCGGCGCCGTGCGCCAGGCAGTGCGCGAGCTTCGCAGGGCTCCCGGCGGTGGCCACGACGGTGGCGCCGAGCGCCTTGGCGTACTGGGTGGCGAACGTGCCGATTCCCCCCGCCCCGCCGTGCACGAGGAACACCTCGCCGGCCTTCAGTCGCCCCTCCCTGAGGTTGGACAGCACCGTGGCGGCCACCTCCAGCACGCCGCCGGCCGAGACCAGGTCCACCCCCGGCGGAGGCGCGATCAGCTGTCCCTCCGGGGCGACGAAGAACTCGGCGTAGCCCCCGCCGGCCAGGAGGGCCACCACCTCGTCGCCCTTCCGCCAGCGCTGGACGCCCTCGCCGACCTCCTCAACCACGCCGGAGGCCTCCAGCCCGATGATCTCGCTCTCGCCGGGGGGCGGCGGGTAGTGCCCCTGCCGCTGCAGCACGTCTGCACGGTTGACTCCCGAGGCCACCGTCCGCACGAGCACCTCGCCCGGTCCGGGGGTGGGGGTGGGCGCCTCGCCGAGGGTGAGGGCGTCGATGTCTCCGGGGGTCTCCACGATCACTGCGCGCATGCGCCCAGCCTGCCACAGGGGCGGGGTGGTCACCCCTCGGCCGCGTCCCACTCGTCGCGGCCCTGCCACGTGCACAGACACACTTCGTTGCCCTCGGGGTCCGCGAGGACCCAGAAGCTGGGGGCCGCCGCGTCGCTCAGCAGCGTGCCGCCCGCGGCGAGCGCCCGGTCCAGGCGGGCGCGGAGCTCGTCGTGGGGCACGGTGAGGTCGATGTGGATCCGGTTGCGCTGCGGGCGGGGCTGATCCATCTGCTGGAACCAGATGGGCGGTCCGATCAGCTGAGGGTCGACGAGCGCCTCCGGCCCGTCGTCGGCGTAGCCCGTGACCGCCCTCCAGAAGGGGAGGACCGCGGGGATGTCGAGCGCGTCGATGGCCACCTCGAAAGCGGCGAGGTCCGCCGTCACCGGGTCGAGCCCGCGCGAGGCGATGAGGCTGCTCACGGCCTCCCCGAACGCCACGTCGCGGTCCGTGATGCCGCCCGCGTCGTGGCTGGACACGGCGAGGTGTACCCGGGAGTAGCGGATGTCGATCTCCGGGTGGTGGTTGAGCTCCTCCGCGATCCGGCCGACGTCGTTGACGAGGCCCAGCGCGTCAGCGAAAGAGCCGGCGTCGACGGTGAGGTGCATGCGTCCGAGCAGGTAGCGCCAGGAGGGGAGCGCCTCGGAGGCCTGGGTGCGGGTGAGAGCCATTCCTCACCCTAACCCCGCCGGCGGGATCAGGCGGGCCAGTCGAGTTCCCGGGAGCTGACGAAGCTGCGCGGCGAGCCGTCGACGGGGTCCGGGAACTCCAGCCGGTACGCGAGCAGGCGCAGAGGGGTGCTGAAGTCGTCGATGCCGGTGGGCAGCACCTCGGGGTAGAGCGGGTCGCCGAGCAGCGGGATGCCCAACTGGTTGAAGTGCGCCCGGATCTGGTGGGTGCGGCCGGTCAGCGGACGGACCTCGTACAGGGCGTGGGCGCCGCGGGTCTCGAGGAGGTCGATGTCGGTGGTGGCGTTGGGTGGGAGGTCGAGGGTCTCGGCCTGGAGGGTGCCCACCCGCTTGACGAGGTGGGACTCCACCCGGAGGGGGAAGGTGAGCGAGGGGTCGACGCCCGCGATGGCCCGGTACGTCTTCGTGGCGGTCCGGTGCGTGAACACCGAGTGGTAGGCGGCCCTCCAGCGCTTCTCCGTCGTCATGAGCAGCACCCCGGCGGTGCCGCGGTCGAGGCGGTGCGCGGCGGAGAGCCCCGGGAGGTCCAGGAGCCGGCGTCCCTTGACCACGGCGGACTCGGTCACGTGGCGTCCGCGGGGGATGGTGGAGAGGAAGTGCGGCTTGTCGAACACCGCCACCCGCGCGTCGAGGTGCAGGAGCGTCAGCTCCCCCGGGACCGGGGCCTCCTCCCGCAGCTCCCGGTGGAACCACACGAAGGTGTGTGGCTGATACGGTTCGCGCCCGCTCCACGGACGGCCGCGGTCGTCGACGAAGACGCCCCGGCCCAGCATGTCGTCGACGTCCTCGGGGGAGGGGGCGAGCTTGTGCACCAGCCAGTCGCGCATCGTCGGCCAGGGCAGCGGGTTTACGGGGTCGCGGTCGGGGGTACGCACCCAGGCGGCCTGGAGCCCGTGGCGCGGTGGCAGTGGCGACTTCGGCGGCACCTCACCCCTCTCGACGGCGGCCCGGTGGACCCGGCCGGGAGGCCACGATACCCCGGGGGCGGGGAGGCGGTAGCATGGTCGCGCACTGGCGAGGTCGCATAGTGGACTAGTGCAGCCGCCTTGAAAGCGGCCGAGGGGCAACTCTCCGTGGGTTCGAATCCCACCCTCGCCGCCACGCCCGGCGTCCCGAGGGTCGCGGGCTCCTCTCGGTAGGCTTGCCGCCATGGCCGAGAGCATCCACGTCATCAAGCCGCAGCCGCCTGTGCGTGCCTTCGTCACTGCCGCCGTCGCGGCCCTGGCCGGCGCCGTCCTGCTCGTGGCCGCGCTCAGCCAGGGCTGGCACGTGGTCGTCGTGGTCATCGCCGGGCTGCTGCTCGCTGCGGGGGTGGGGCTCATGGTGATGGCGCTGGTGTCGATGAACCGTTTCGCGGCCAGGTTCACGCTGACCGACGACGGCTACAGCTTCGTGGGGCCCGGGGTCGACCACTCGGGGGAGTGGGCGGACGTGAGCAAGGTGACGCAGTCCCAGGAGGGTTCTCACGTCACCATCTACCACGGGGCCGTCCGGCGCACGCACCTGCTGTTCCCCGGCGGGGATCGCGCCCAGATCGACGCGGTCCTGAACGACATCCGCGCGCGTCTCCGCGCCGCGAAGGGGTAGCGCGCGGGCTCAGCCCTCTTCGCTGTCCCCGCCGTGCCACGCGCAGACGTCGGTCACGTTCTGCGCGCCGTCGGCCAGTTCAGGGACCTCGGAGGCCGACGGCGACGCCGATGGCTGCGGTGCCGCCGAGGGCGACGCTGACGACGTGGTGGCCGGTGAGCCGGACGGCGCCGGGGTGGGGCTCGGAGTGGCCGGGTTGATTGCCTCGTCCACTGCGGCACGCATGGCGTCGAAGTCCGGGTCGGCGTAGGAGTACCCGTTCTTGCCCGGCGAGAAGACGAGCCTGGTGACCTGGCCGTCCTTGACGCGCAGCGCGAGCTCGACGATCTCGGTCAGGTCCCGCTGCGGGATGTCGGTGACCACCATCTGCGACGCCGCCGCAGCGATCGCCTCGTATCGGGTCAACATCGTGGCGGGGTTGGCCTGCTTGATGATGGCGCCCACCAGGCAGGACTGCCTGGCCATCCGGTCGTAGTCCGAGTAGTCCAGGCGGCTGCGGGCGTACCACATGGCCTCGTAGCCCATGAGGTGCTGGTCGGGGCCGGGCTCGAGGTACCCCGACGGCCGCTTGCCCTCCGAATTGCCGCCGATGGCCAGGCGCTGGTTGATGTTGACGGTGACGCCGCCCATGGCGTCGATCAGGTTCTTGATGCCGTCGATGTTGAGCATCGCGAAGTAGTCCACCTTGAGCCCCGTCACGCCCTCGACACCCTGTTTGAGCGCCTCCGCGCCGCGATACGTGGCGCCGGCGAACAGATCGGGGTAGCCGAGCTCGGTGTGGGCCCAGATGCTGTTGATGAACCAGTCCTCGGCCGGCTCGCCGCGGAAGCCGCGGGGGAACGCCTCGGCCATCTCGCTGCCCTCGGGGAACGGCGTGTACTGGAGGTTGCGGGGGATCTGGATCAGCGTGGTGGCGCCGGTCTTGGTGTCGATCGACGCCAGCATGATGGTGTCGGTGCGGATGCTGTACTGCTCGACGGCGTCGGCGCGGGCCGCGTTGCCGTCGGCGCCCAGCAGCAGGATGTTGATCCGGGGGATGTCGGCGAACGGGTCGGTGCCCTCGCTGGCCTCGAGCGTCGGCCGGCTGGAGGACTGGACCTCGTCCTCGCCGGCGGTGAACACGTTCTCCACCAGCAGCACCTGGTCCCGCGCGTAGCGGGCGCCGATGGCCGACGGCGCCGCGACACCGAACGCCAGCGCGGTCACCAGCACCGCGCCCACGGCGCGGCGGCCGTTCGACAGGTGCCGTGGGCGGGTGGTCACCTGGGTCAGGGTGATGAGCGCCACCCAGATCAGCCCGAGTGCGATGAGAGCGAGACTGGCGGAGGCGAGGAACCCGGGGCTCACGGCGAGTACGGCACCCGGGTGGTGTTCGTCGAGGCCCAGTACGCCAGCGAGATGATGCCGACCAGGGCCGCCAGGCCAGTGATCAGGCCGAGCGCCCTGAGGGTCGGCCGCCGGGCTCCCAGGAGCCCGAGGCCCGGGATGAGAGTGGAGAGGGCGGTGAGGCCGAGGGACCGGCGCAGCGACGGCTCCCGGGAGGCGTCGTCCGCGGCCATCCGGTGGCGGACGTTGGCGGGGAAGGGGAGCTCATCGGCTCCCGACTCAGGCCCGGGGCCGCTCGTGCCCTCGAAGGCGCGCGACGGCGTGCTCCCGGACGTGGGCCCTGCAGCGGCGGGTCCCTCGTCGGGGGCGGCGCGTCGGGCCCTGGGGTCTTCGCTCATTCGGCTCCTCCTGCGCGCCAGTGTAACCCGACGCCCTCCAGAGCTCCCTGTGCCCCCGTGCCGGTCGGCTCCCGGGTGTTTGCCGCTTGGCTCGGGGCTCGGCTAGGCTGTGACGGCACTGGAGGTGTCGCCTAGTACGGTCTATGGCGCCCGCCTGCTAAGCGGGTTTGGGGCTTCAACCCCATCGCGGGTTCAAATCCCGCCGCCTCCGCCAGTCATGATCGAGCCCCCGGGACACGTCAGTTCCCGGGGGCTCCGTCGTTGCTGCGCTCAAGGTCGAGCAGGAACTGCTTGCGTTCGGGGCCACCGGCGTAGCCGGTCAGCGAACCGCTCGCCCCCACCACGCGGTGACAGGGCACCGCCACGCTCACCGGATTCCTGCCGTTGGCCATGCCCACGGCGCGCGAGGCGCCGGGGCGGCCGATCGCCGCGGCGATCTGGCCGTAGCTGCGGGTCTCCCCGTACGGGATCTCGGCGAGCGCCGCCCACACCTGCCGCTGGAAGTCCGTGCCCGACGGTGCCAGCGGGAGGTCGAATGCCCGCCGCCGGCCGGCGAAGTACTCGGTCAGCTGCCGGGTGGCCTCCGGGAGCGCGTCGTCGACCCGCTCGCCCCAGGCGGACTCGGGCACGGGCGGGCGGTGGTGCCCGTCCATGAGGACCGCCACCAGCGCCCCGTCGGACGAGACGATGGTCAACGCTCCGATGGGCGACTCCATCACGCTGTAGTTCATGGCTTCTCCTGACAACCGGGGTGCCCCGGGATCGAGTTGACGGCGTGGGGCGTGAGCGCCCACAGGTGCTGGGTGGCGTAGGACCGCCAGGGCCGCCAGCGCGCGGACCGCGCGGCGACGTCGACCCCGAGTTCGGCGGCGGCCCGGATCACGCCGAGGTCGGTGGCGGGGAAGGCGTCGGGGTCGCCGAGCCCTCGCATGGCGATCATCTCGACGGTCCACGGGCCGATCCCCTTGAGGGCGGCGAGCCCTGCGCGGGCGGTGTCGCGGTCGGCGCCGACGGAGAGGTCCAAGCGGCCTTCGGCCAGTGCGCGCGCCAGCGTGCGGACAGTGTCGAGGCGGGAGGCGGGGAAGGCCAGAGCGTCGTCGGGTGCCTCCGCGACCGCGTCGGCCGTGGGGAACAGGCGATCCAGGCCAGCGATTCCGGTCTCCACCGGGGTGCCGACGGCGGCGACCAGTCGGGCGCCGTGGGTCCGTGCCGCGGCCGTCGAGACCTGCTGCCCCAGCAGGATCCGGAAGGCGACCTCCTCGCCGTCGATCCCGCGTGGAACCCTCCGCCCAGGATGAGCCCGGACCAGGGGCGCGAGGAGGGGGTCCGAGGCGAGGAGATCGTCGACGGCGACGGGGTCTGCGTCGAGATCCAGGAGACGCCTGATGCGGGCGATGGCGGTGGGCAGCTGAACAAGGTCGTTGACCCCGAGCCGGGCCGCGACCCCCCTGGGTCCCGGCCTCAGCGAGACGACGCCGTGGCCCCCGGGGAGCCGCAGGGTGCGGTGGTAGGCGCCATCGTGGAAGGACTCGACGCCCTCGACGGCGGTGGCGATGAGGTGGCCGAACACGTTGCACGGGCAGAAGGGCCGACGGACGGGGAGGGTGAGGTCGACGAAGGTGAGGCCACCGTCCGAGCGGGGGGCAGGGGCGCTCGTCGGCCGCCGCAGCTGGCTCGGCGTGGCGTCGTAGACCTCCCGGAGGGTGGCGTTGAAGGAGCGCAGGCTCGAGAACCCCGAGGCGAACGCCACGTCGGTGAGCGGCAGCGCGGTGGCCTCGAGCAGCGTCCTGGCCGTGTGCGCCCGGCGGGTCCGGGCCAGGGCCAGGGGGCCGGCGCCCACCCCCTCGTCCAGCAGCCTCTGCACCTGCCGCACGGAGTAGCCCAGCCGCGCGGCCAGGCCGACGACGCCCTCGCGGTCCACGACGCCGTCGTCGATGAGCCGGACCGCGCGCGCGACGGCGTCGCCACGGACGTCCCATTCGGGCGAGCCGGGTGCGGCTCCGGGCAGGCAGCGCTTGCAGGCCCTGAACCCGGCGAGCTGCGCGGCGGCGGCGGTCGGGAAGAAGCGGACGTTGCGGGGATCGGGGGTGCGGGCGGGGCAGCTCGGCCTGCAGTAGATCCCCGTCGAGGTCACCGCTGTGACGAAGCGGCCGTCGAAACGCGCGTCCTTGGCCCGGATGGCGCGGAGGCAGGCGGCCGTGTCGTCGTGCATGACACCCAGCATGACGCACGGACAGTCCGGGTTCTCGCAGGAATGCGACATCGCCGTCCGGGTGGGGCGGTGACGGCGATCGTCCTGTGGGGCAGCCTGTGCCTTGATACGGATGAGTCCCACCGAAAGACCGGCGTAGCCCCCTCGCGGACGGAGGGGGCACGGACGGTCCGTTTTGCCCATCCTCCCGGGGTCGCGTATAGTTTCGCGGGCCAGCGCTCGTGGCTCAACGGATAGAGCATCTGACTACGGATCAGAAGGTTGGGGGTTCGAGTCCCTCCGAGCGCGCTGGATGAGGCGCCGGGTGTTCGCACCCGGCGCCTCGGTCATTTCTCCGGCTCCCGGCGCACGCCACCCGATCATCGGCCGGCCGTCGGCGTATCTCACCGGGAGTTCCGGCACCCGGCAGCGGGCGTCGGGGCCCATGCCAGACCTCAACCTGTGCCTGACATTGCGGTGGTCAGATCCCCGGTCAGCGGATTGAATACGGCCATGCCTTCCCCACGCACTCTCGTCCGTGCACTGCTGGTCCTCGCACTCGCCGCTGTCATGCTGCCCACGCCGCGTCCCGCGGCCGCACTGGACGCCGCGACCTTCGTCACTAGGACGGCCGCCTGGGCGCAGGCCGAG
The DNA here is from genome assembly GCF_054483935.1 of Tessaracoccus yangjingae. The sequence goes on from NZ_CM137014.1 coordinate 1,248,319, forward strand.
GAGCGCGAGTACGGCGTACCGGCTTCCGTGGCGATCGCGCAGGCGATGCTGGAATCGGGGATGGGCGAGTCCGGGCTCACGAAGAACGCGAACAACTGGTTCGGGATCAAGTGCTCGTCGACGGCGAGCCCCCACCAGAACGGCTGCTACAGCGTCTCGACGACGGAGTACGACGACAACGGCTCGGCCTACACCACCACCGCGAGCTTCAGGAAGTACGACACCCCCGAGAAGTCGTTCATCGACCACGGCTACTTCCTCAGCCGGCTGACCCGCTACGCCAAGGCCTTCAACTACACCGCCGACCCGGACCGGTTCATCGTCGAGGTCCACCTGGGCGGCTACGCGACCGATCCCCAGTACGCGAACAAGGTCATCAACCTGATGACGAAGCACAACCTCTACCAGCACAACGTGACCGCGCCGTCGACGGCGGCCTCGGAGTTGGCGATCCGTCCGCAGACCAAGGCGTATGCGGGCGCGGCCGCCGCGGTCACCGGGCTGCTGAGCCCGGGCGGCGCCGCCCGCGACATCCTCGTCCAGGTGCTCACGCCGTCCGGATGGTCCACGAGCAAGAAGGTCGCTGCGGGATCCAGGGGGCAGTTCTCGATCCCCCTCGACTACAACCTCAACTCCGCAGGAAAGGTCACGTACCGGGTTCAGGCCGTCGCTGCCCAGGGCGTCCTCACCAGTGCGGAGTTCACGCTCGAGCGGCTTCCCCGCGTCACGGTGCAGGCGATCACCACCGTGATGGTCAACCAGGCGGCGCGCCTCCGCGGCTCCGCGTCGGGGCTGCAGGGAAGCAGCGTCAAGGCGCAGGTGCTGCTCAATGGCGCCTGGACGGACCACTCGTCGGGCACCGTGGCCTCGGACGCGACGTTCGACCTGCCGCTCACGGTGGGCCAGAGCGCCCCGGGCACGTGGTCCTTCCGGGCGGTCCTCACCACCTCCGCCGGGGTCGCCTACACGTCGGCAACGGTGAACGGCACGTGGATCAACGACATCTACACCACCGAGGGCACCCACGAGTTCAACGGCCGCCAGTGGAGGACGCGCTGCGAGCCCTACTCGTCGACCACTCGGTGCTTCACCGACATCTGGGCCTCCACCGTCAAGGTGGTCAACGGCAAGTTCGTCAAGACCAACGACTGGACGTTCAACAACATGACGTACAAGCCCAGCAAGCGCACGCTGTGGACCACCAATCCCCTCGGCGGCCACGGCACCCCCGGTCCGAAGGAGTACACCTGGACCTCCGGCGGCCGTGAGTGGAAGGCCGAGTGCGACACCAGCACCACGGGCTACGGCGGCTGCCGCGCCTACATCCTGGCCAGCGTCATCGCGTCCAAGCAGACCGCCTCCGGGGGCTGGACCTACGCGTGGGAGCGCTCGTGGGTCTTCAACAACATCGTCCGCTTCTCCTGAGTCCACCCATCGACCCCGGGCGCCGGCGATGAGTGCCGGGGCTGCGGATCGTGGGAGAATCAGCCGGTGACACAGATCTGGGCCCATAGGGGCGCGAGCGCGTACGCGCCCGAGAACACCCTCCCCGCCTTCCAGTTGGCGCTGCAGATGGGCGCCGACGGCGTCGAACTGGACGTGCAGCGCACGGCGGACGGTCAGGTGGTGGCCATCCACGACGAGACCATCAACCGCACGTCGAACGGGTTCGGCCGTGTGGTGGACCAGACGCTGGAGCAGCTTCGGCAGTGTGACTTCTCCAACCGTTTCGCGGGTCGGCGCAACGTCAAGATCCCCACCCTCCGTGAGGTCCTGGACCTGTTCAGAGGGACGGGCGTCACCGTCAACATCGAGCTCAAGAACACGATCGTGCTCTACCCCGGCCTCGAGGACGACGTGCTGCGCATCGTCCAGGACGCCGGGATGCTCGACCAGGTCCTCATCTCGTCGTTCAACCACTTCTCGCTGGCCAACCTGCGGGGACGGGTCGCGCCCGGGCAGCTCGGGCTGTTGATGTCCGACGGCATCTACGATCCCTGGAAGTACGCGAAGTGGTTCGGCGCCGGCGCCATCCACCCGCACTACCTCGCGCTGCAGCACCCCAACTTCGTGTGGCTGTGTCACGAGGAGGGCATCAAGGTGAACGCCTGGACGGTGAACAAGGACGACGACGCCCGCTGGCTCGCCGCCCTCGGTGTCGACGCCGTGATCACGAACCTGCCCGACCGCATCGCCGAGGTCCTCCGGGTCCCCGGCCGATAGGCTCGCCCCATGAGCACCTCCGGCAACCCGTTCCGTCCCGAGCTGTGGGACGAGGTGGAGGGTTTCGAGTTCACCGACATCACCTACCACCGGTCCCGTGAGGTGCCGGCGGTGCGGATCGGATTCGACCGGCCGGAGGTCCGCAACGCCTTCCGCCCGCACACCGTCGACGAGCTGTACCGGGCGCTGGAGCACGCCAGGACGTCGTCGGACATCGGCTGCGTGCTGCTCACCGGCAACGGACCCTCCCCGAAGGACGGCGGCTGGGCCTTCTGTTCGGGTGGGGACCAGCGGATCCGCGGCCGCGCCGGCTACCAGTACGCCGAGGGCGAGACCGCCGAGAGCGTGGACGCCGCCAAGCTGGGCCGCCTGCACATCCTGGAGGTGCAGCGGCTGATCCGGTTCATGCCGAAGGTGGTCATCGCACTGGTCAACGGGTGGGCCGCCGGGGGCGGGCACTCGCTGCACGTGGTGGCGGACCTCACCCTGGCGTCGCGGGAGCACGCGAAATTCAAGCAGACGGACGCCGACGTCGGCTCCTTCGACGCCGGCTTCGGCTCGGCCTACCTCGCACGGCAGGTGGGGCAGAAGTTCGCCCGCGAGATCTTCTTCCTGGGCGACGTTCACGACGCCGAGGACGCCCACCGCATGGGCATGGTCAACCGGGTCGTGCCCCACGAGGCGCTGGAGGATGTCGGGCTGGAGTGGGCCGCGAAGATCTGCGGAAAGTCGCCGACGGCGCAGCGGATGCTGAAGTTCGCGTTCAACGCCATCGACGACGGGCTCATCGGCCAGCAGGTGTTCGCCGGCGAGACCACCCGCCTGGCCTACATGACCGACGAGGCCGTCGAGGGTCGCGACTCCTTCCTCGAGAAGCGGGCCCCCGACTGGTCGAAGTTCCCGTACTACTACTGAGAGGGCGTCAGCCGAGAACGACCAGGGCCAGCGCCCAGGTCGAGAGCAGGATCTCCATCACGCCGATCTGGGCGGGGCGCCGCGGGGCGCGCGGCATCCAGAAGGACCTCGCCACCAGCGCCGCAGCCCACGTCAGCCACCACCAGCCCATCCAGCCGGCGCCGACGGCCGCGATCATCACGAGCGCCAGCGCCCCGTGGTACGCCTGCGAGCGCACGGCCGAGGCGGGGTCGTTCCGCTCCCTGATCAGCGCCTTGACGTGGAGCACGGTGCCCACGAAGTACGCGGTGAGCGCGAGCATCATGGCCACGTCGCGCCAGCGGTTGGGGTCGTCGGCGCCCCACGGCTGGAGGACGGCCATCAGCCCACATGAGGCGATGACGGTCAGGACGCCCGACTGCAGGGATCGTTCCCTCCGCGACGACGCCAGCCACAGCGCCCACGAGACCAGCACTGCGTAGACCGGGGCCCACCACAGCAGTGACGCCCCAAGGATGACGAGGGTGCCGAGGCCCATGAGGGCCGTCGCGGCGCCGTAGACGAGGAGCGCGGGCGTGTATCGGGAGCGCCGGCGGGCGGGCGCCTTCAGCGCCAGGGTGTCGGCGTTGTAGGCGAAGTAGCCGAGGAGCCAGGTCAGCCCGAGCGTGAGGTCTCCGGGGCCCAGGGGGCGCGCATCCCGGGCCATCAACAGTCCCGCAAGGTACGGCACGACGAGCATCGCCCACGCCCCGTGTTGCTTCGGCACCCAGCCTGCCGTCGGACCAGCCATCCGGTCACGTTAGCCGACGCCCGTCACGCCTCTCCATCCGGCCCCGTCTCCGCACATCTCTCGCTGTGGGGCCGACTGCGTGCATATGCACAGCTGCAGCCCCACAGCGAGAAAGATGCGGACGCGGGGCCGAAGGAGCCTGTCAGTGAGTCAGTCGGCCAGGCCGTACAGCCGGTCGCCCGCGTCGCCGAGCCCCGGCACGATGTAGCCGTGCTCGTTGAGGCGCTCGTCGACGGCGGCCACCACGAGGGTGCAGGGCACATCCAGGTCCGCCAGCAGGCGGTTGAGCTTCTCGATGCCCTCGGGGGCCGCGAGCAGACAGATGCAGGTGATGTCGTCCGCGCCGCGGTCCACCAGGTACTGCACCGCCCCGCCCAGCGAGCCGCCCGTGGCAAGCATGGGGTCGAGGACGTAGCACTGGCGCCCCGACAGGTCGTTGGGCAGACGCTCGGCGTAGGTGACGGGTTGGAGGGTGACCTCATCACGGATCATGCCCAGGAATCCCACCTCGGCGGTGGGCATCAGCCGCAGCATCCCGTCGAGCATGCCGAGGCCCGCGCGGAGGATGGGGACCACGAGCGGGGCCGGCTGTGCCAGCTTCACCCCGGTGGTGGCGGTCACGGGGGTCTCGATGCTGGTCTCCGTGATGCGGACGCCGCGGGTGGCCTCGTAGGCCAGCAACGTCACGAGCTCCTCCACGAGCCGCCGGAACACCGGCTGCTCGGTGTGCTTGTTGCGCAGGACGGTCAGCTTGTGATCGACGAGGGGATGGGTGACGACGCAGAGTTCCACGACCCTTACCTTCCCACATCCGGCGCCGGGAGCGTAGCGGTTCGGCCCCCGGCGGTGTGTCGTCTTGCCCGGCGTGCAAGGATGGGGGCCCATGCGATGAAAGGAGTCAGCCGTGGACGCATTCGACGAGGACGCCGAGCCATTCGACCTCACCGACACGGACAAGGACGACTCCGACGAGGCTGACGACGCCGAGGACGACTTCGACGACTTCGACGATCTCGAGGACGCCACCGAGGACGACGTGGACCTGGTCGTGGCGCTCTACCGCGAGGACGGCAAGGCCGTCGCGGTGCCGATGGACGTGGATCTGGCCAACGATCTCGACGAGCTGATCAACCAGCTCGGCCGCCTCCCCGGCGATTCGGGTGCCGACGGGTGGGTGTCGGTGGCGGGCGAGTTCTTCGTCATCTGCCGCGTGCGCGGGCGCACCGTCGAGGTGCTCCTCTCGGACGTCACGGCCGCCAACGACTGGCCCATCGCCCGGGACGTCGTGGACTACCTCGGCGAGGAGATGCCGGACGACGACGACGAGCCCGCCCCCCTGGGTGATCTCGGGATGTACGCGGCCAGCGGCCTGCGCCAGTTCGAGCTCGAGGCCATCGCCACGGACTACGACGAGGACTCGGACGTGCTGCTCGGACGCATCGCGGCGAAGCTGAAGGTCAAGACGGAGTTCGAGCGCGCCGTCGAGGCCTTCGACGACTAGCCCGCGGCCTTGGGCACGAGGTGGCACGGCGCCATGCGCCTCGCCCTTGAGGAGGCCGAGGCGGCCGCCCTGCACGGGGACGTCCCCATCGGCGCCGTCGTGCTCAACCCCGACGGCGAGGTGATCGCCCGAGCCGGCAACGAGCGCGAACTCCACGGCGACCCCACCGCCCACGCCGAGGTGGTGGCCATCAGGCGTGCGGCCGAGGTGGTCGGCGAGTGGCGCCTCACCGGCTGCACCCTCGTGGTCACCCTCGAGCCGTGCACCATGTGCGCGGGGGCGGTCGTCGCGTCCAGGGTGGCCCACCTGGTCTTCGGGGCGTTCGACGAGAAGGCGGGGGCGGTGTCGTCGCTGTGGGACGTGGTCCGCGACCCCCGCCTGAACCACCGGCCGGCGGTCACCGCCGGGGTGCTCGCCGACGAATGCTCCGCCGTGCTGGACCGGTTCTTCGCCGAGCGTCGCTGACCGGCGCTACTGCGCCACGATCCCGTTGCGCAGGTCCGGCTGCGCCCGGCGGAACACGCTGGCGACGACGACCCCGGCGGCCGCGATCCCCACGCTGACCAGGATCCCGCCCTGACCGCCCGCCGCGTCGATGGCGATGCCCGCCATCGCGGAGCCCACGGAGGCGCCGAGGAGTTGTCCGGTGCCGATCCAGCCGTACGCCTCTGCGGTGTCCGAGAACGGCACGCTGCCCGCGATCACCGACGACACGGCGGCCAGCGCCGGCGCGATCCCGAACCCGGCCACGAAGAGGGCAGCGGACAGCGCCCAGAAGCCGCTCACGAGGGCAGCGATCGCGAACCCCACCACGACGATCAGCATCCGCAGCGCGAGCGACCACCGCGTGATGGGGCGGTTTCCGGCGGCCAGGCCGCCGAGCAGCGACCCGAACGACGAGATCGCCAGCACGAGGCCGGCGTTGACGGAGCCGTGGCCGAACGACGCCACGACGGCCGCCTCCATCGAAGCGAAGGCGCCGATCATCAGCAGAGACGTGACGGACATGAGGAGCACCGACGGGTTGCTCAGCACCCGCCCGAAGCGACGGGAGGCGGCCGGGATCCTCAGCGCGCGCACCCTGGGCGCCAGGATGAACATCAGGCCGCCCACCACCTGCACCGCGACCACCACGAGCAGCGCGGGGCCGGAGCCGAGGCCGGCGACGAGCATGGTGATGGCCACCGGGCCGATCACCCAGATGATCTCCTGCAGCGCGGCGTCGAAGCTGAACAGCGCGGTGAGGAGGTGCTGCGGCGCCAGCTGCGGGTACAGGGTACGGACGGTCGGGATCACCGGCGGCATGGCCGCGCCGCCGATGGCGCCGAGCAGCATCAGCCAGGGAAGCGTGAGGTCGAGGACGGCCAGCAGGGCGAACGCCGTGACCGAGATCACCAGGGTGCTCAGCAGGACGGGGAGCGTGCCGAACCGGCTCAGCTGCCGCGACACCAGCGGCCCGGCCACCGCCATGCCGACGGAGAACGCGGCCAGCACCAGGCCGGCGGCGGTGTAACTGCCCTGGGTCTGCTGGACGTGCATCAGCACGCCCAGCGAGTACATGCCGGCGGGGAGCCGGGCAGCCAGCTGGGTGGCCACGATCAGTGCCAACCCGGGGGCCCTCATCAACACCGCAAAGTCACGCACCGGCCCCACCTTACGGGCGCCCGGTCGGCCTGGCCACCGGGGTTGCCATGCCTTGCCCTCGGGAGCGGGCCATGTCCTCCGCCGGGAGCATCGATTGGTCAAACCCAGCGACCGCCGGTAGAGTTTTCGGCGGTGATGTGTCTGAGCGGCCGAAAGAGCTCGCCTCGAAAGCGAGAGTGGGGCAACCCACCGGGGGTTCAAATCCCTCCATCACCGCCACAAGGGCCGGCTACGTGAGTAGCCGGCCCTTTCTGCGTCTCATGGAGAGCCCACGGGCCCTCCGTCGCTTCTACGGGGTGGCCGCCGGCGACGGTGCCGCGGGGCTGGGTGAGGCGGACGGCGAAGGCGACGGCACCCGGCACACCTGGCCCCCGTCTGCGCTGACCTGCGAGAAGGGCTCCGGACCGAACCCGGCGAAGTCCGTGCCGACGTAGATGTCCACCACGCCGTCGACCCTGTCGTCGTACTCGATCACCGGATCCAGGAAGTAGGAGGCGGCGAGACGGATCTGCGGGGTCTCCTGGCGGTTGGCCCGGATCACGGTGCCCTTGATCCGCTCCTCGGTGTTGTCCACCTTGATGACGTTGAAGCCCGCCGTCTCCAGCTGGGCGCTGACGCGGCTGGCCAGCCCGCTGGTGAAGCCGCCGTTGTACACACGCACGGTCACATCCGGCACCGTCACGATCTCCGCCGGGGCCATCACGCACGGCGTGGGCGACGGCGTGGGGAGGGGCTCGGTGAGTGCCTTCCACCCCCAGCTGGCGCCCCACAGGAGCAGGCCCAGCAGCCCCAACAGCAGGATCGGGGTTGCGATGAGCCTGAAGATGCGCACTTGGGTGGGTCTGCTTTCGTCGGTGGAGGCGGGGAGGGACTACTTCAACTCTAGGACGCGCGCGTGCATGGTCTGCCGCTGCTGCAGGGCGGCGCGGAGTGCCCGATGGAGACCGTCCTCGAGGTAGAGCTCTCCACGGTAGGACACGACGTGGGCGAAGAGGTCGCCGTAGAACGTCGAGTCCTCCTCGAGGAGGGCCTCGAGGTCCAGCGTCCGCTTGGTGGTGACCAGCTCGTCGAGCCGGACCTGGTGGGGCGCGATCGCGATCCACTGCTTCTGCGTGAAGCCGTGGTCCGGGTAGGGGCGGGAATCGCCGACTCGCTTGAAGATCACGGGGCCACCCTACCTTGGGCCCCGAACCCATGGGGCTGTGCCAGAGTAGGGGAGTGAGCAACGAGGCACTCATCCAGACCATCACCGCGGGCTACACCTTCGACTCGCCCACCGCCACCCTGGGCGTGCTCCTCGACGGCGACCCCGTCGTCGACGCGCCGATCCGGATCCCGCTGTCGATGTTCAACCGCCACGGCCTGGTGGCGGGCGCCACCGGCACAGGCAAGACCGTGACCCTGCAGGTGCTCGCCGAGGCGCTCAGCTCTGCGGGCGTCCCGGTCTTCGCCGCCGACATCAAGGGCGACCTCAGCGGCATGGCCACCCCCGCCCAGGGCTCCGAGAAGCTGCTCGCCCGCGTTGCGAAGCAGGGGCAGGACTGGCAGCCGACCGCCTTCCCGTGCGAGTTCTACGCGCTCGGCGGTGAGGGCGTGGGCGTCCCGGTCCGGGCCACGGTCTCGTCGTTCGGGCCCATCCTCCTGTCGAAGGTGCTGGGGCTGAACAAGGTGCAGGAGTCGTCCCTGGGCCTGGTGTTCCACTACGCCGACAAGGCGGGGCTGGCCCTGCTGGACCTCAAGGACCTCGTCGAGCTGCTCAAGTACCTCATCTCCGATGAGGGCAAGCCGGAGCTCAAGGGCATCGGCGGCATCTCGAGCGCCACCGTCGGGGTCATCCTGCGCTCGCTGGTGACCCTCTCGGACCAGGGCGCCGACGTGTTCTTCGGCGAGCCGGAGTTCGACCCCGACGATCTGTTGCGCATCGCGCCGGACGGCCGGGGAGTGGTTTCGCTGCTGGAACTGCCGCAGCTGATTTCCCGGCCGGCGCTCTTCTCCACCTTCCTGATGTGGCTGCTGGCGGACCTGTTCACCTCGCTGCCCGAGGTGGGCGACATCGACAAGCCGAAGCTCGTGTTCTTCTTCGACGAGGCGCACCTGCTCTTCAACGACGCCTCTGACGCGTTCCTCGACGCCATCACGCAGACGGTGCGGCTCATCAGGTCCAAGGGTGTGGGCATCTTCTTCGTCACCCAGACGCCGAAGGACGTCCCCGACGACGTCCTCGCCCAGCTGGGCTCGCGCATCCAGCATCAGCTCCGAGCCCACACCCCCAACGACGCGAAGGCGCTGCGGGCCACCGTCTCCACCTACCCCACGTCGGGCTACGACCTGGAGGAGGTGCTGCAGCAGCTGGGGATCGGCGAGGCGATCGTGACCGTGATGGGCGAGAGGGGCGCCCCCACGCCGGTGGCGTGGACGCGCATCTGGGCGCCCGAGTCCCAGATGGGGCCCACCCCAGAGGAGCACCTGCGGGCAGGCGTGGCCCTGTCCGCCCTCACCGCGAAGTACGGCACCCCGCTGGACAGGCACTCGGCCTACGAGGTCCTCACCCGGAAGTTGGCCGACGGGGCCGCCCGCGCCGAGGAGGAGCGCCTCGAGGCAGAGCGGCAGGAGGAGATGCGCCGGCTCGAGCAGGAGCTCGCGGCCGCGGACAAGGAGCAGGCCAGGCTCGAGAGGGAGGCCCGGGCGGAACAGGCCCGCCGGGAGAAGGAGGCACGCGCGGAGGAGGCCGCCCGCCGCCGCTACGAGCGGGAGAACCCTGGCCTGGTGGAGCAGGTCACGCGGTCCAGCGTGTTCAAGGACCTGGTCCGCACCGCGGGCCGGGAGATCATCCGTGGCGTCTTCGGCACCGGCCGCCGTCGCTGACGGGCGTTGTCACTCGACGGTGTAGCGCTCCACGGTGGGATCGTTGCGGACGCGGTCCGAGGCCGCCTGCAACCGTTCCGCGAGGGCGGCCGCGGTCATCGAGCCGCCGAGGAACTGCGCCCAGGCCGCGTTGGTCTCGGGGCCGAGACCGTAGTGGGTGACGAAGCGCCACGTGAATACGTGCTCGCCGGCGTCCGCCAGGAGCCTCGTCTGCGACGCCAGCGCCGTTGACTCCAGATCGCTGGGGACGGACTCACGCACCACCGTCGGGATGAGGCGGGTCCGGGAGAAGAGCGTGGTGGCCTCGCGGGACAGCATGGTGCGCAGCAGCTCCTTGCCCCCCGCCACGTTGGCCGCGTCGCGCGGCACGAGGAACTGCTCCGTGGGCGAGGCGTGGATCGCGGTCTGGGGCAGGGTGGGCGCGGCGGTGAGCGTGGGCACCGGGGAGGCGGTCATCCCGAAGTCCTGCGCCTCCACCGCCTGCATCTCGGCCGCGATCCAGGCGCCGGACGGGTAGAACAGGGCAGACAGGTCCCGCGCCCACAGCGCCTGGGCCTCGAGGTAGGGGCCTCCCCGCAGCACGAAGCCCGCGCTCACGCACTGCTCCAGCTGCTCCAGCACGCCGACCATCGCGGGGTGGGTCCAGGAGTCCTCCGCGAGGTTGTCCAGCGCCACCCGGACCTCGTGCCCGCCCTCCTTGATCGCCGAGGCGATCGCCAGCTCCTGGTAGTACTCGGCCGCCTCGTCGCCCCACACGAACAGGTAGCGGCCCTGGGCCCGGGCGAGCTCGCCCAGGTCCAGCAGCCTGTCCCACGTCGCCGGCACGGCCCACCCCTCGGCCGCGAACCGGGGGGCCGAGTACCACAGGCCGTAGACGGACAGCGCGTAGTTGAGGGCGATCAGCCTGTCGTTGAAGGTGCCGGCCTCGAGCACGCCGTGGTACAGCGTCTCGCCGATGGGCTGGCCCTCCAGGTTGGGGCCCTCGATCAGGTCGTCGAGCGACTCGAACCGGTCCGCCAGCTTGCCCACCGGAAGCAGCAGCGCGCCCGAGTTGTCGACGAGGTCCGGCGGGGTGGCGCCGTCCGCGAGGAGGGGCTCCATGGTGCCGAGCACGTCGTCGGTGGCCGAGATGCTGACCCGCACGCCGTCGTAAGCGGCCTCCAGGGTCTCGGCCGCGAACTCGACGTAGTCGGTGCCGAACGCGCCGTCGAAGACCACCGCACGGATCCGCGAGGGGACCACCAGGCCGAACGGCAGGGCGCTCGGAGAGGGGGACGGGCTGGGGGTGGGGGAGGCGCTCCCGTCCGACGGCGCCGCCGGGCAGGCGGTCAGCGGCGCGACGGCGGCGACGGCCAGTGCAGACAGGAAGCCGCGGCGGCTGGGACGGGACATGGTTCCTCCGGAGTTGCTGCCACCTTAGTGGCAGGCCCCGGGCACCGGCGAACCCCTACCGGCCAGTGCCCGCGTACACGGTGGCGGCCTCGTCGGCGTCCAGCCCGAACGCCGAATGGGCGGCCTGGACGGCGCGGTCCACGTCGTCCGCGCCCACGATGACCGAGATCCGGATCTCCGAGGTGGAGATCATCTGCAGGTTCACCTCGACGCTGGCGAGGGCCTCGAAAAAGGTGGCCGAGACGCCTGGGTGCGACCGCATGCCCACGCCCACGACGGACACCTTGCCGATCTGGTCGTCGTACAGCAGCTCCTCGAAGCCCACCTCGTCCTTGATCGCCTCCAGCGCCTCGATGGCGCGGGCCCCGTCGGCCATGGGGAGGGTGAAGGAGATGTCGGTCTTCACGTCGCTCAGGCGCGAGACGTTCTGCACGATCATGTCGATGTTGATGTCGTGCTCCGCGATGGCCTTGAAGATGCGCGCGGCCTCGCCGACCTTGTCCGGGACTCCGGCGACGGTGACCTTCGCCTCGCCGCGGTCGTGCGCGACACCGGTGATGATGGCTTCTTCCATGGATTCGTCCTTGTCGATCTCGTCCTGGCTCTTCACCCAGGTGCCCGGCTTGTCGGAGAAGGAGGAGCGCACGTGGACCGGCACTCCCTCGCGGCGCGCGTACTCGACGCAGCGCAGGTGCAGGATCTTGGCGCCGGAGGCGGCCATCTCCATCATGTCCTCGTAGCCGATGGCGCGGATGTGGCGCGCGGACGGCACGATCCGCGGGTCCGCCGTGTACACGCCGTCGACGTCGGAGTAGATCTCGCAGAAGTCCGCGCCCAGCGCCGCGGCCAGCGCCACCGCGGTGGTGTCCGAGGCCCCGCGGCCCAGCGTGGTGACGTCCTTCGTGGTCTGGGACACGCCCTGGAAGCCGGCGACGATGGCCACGTTGCCCTCATCCAGCGCCCTCTCGACGCGGCCGGGAGTGATGTCGATGATGCGGGCGTTGCCGTGGGTGGGGGTGGTGATCACGCCCGCCTGCGAGCCGGTGTAGGACACGGCGTCCACGCCCAGGTCCGACAGCGCCATCGCCAGGAGGGCCGCGGACTGCCGCTCGCCGGTGGTGAGCAGCATGTCCAGCTCGCGCGACTTGGGTTGCGGCGAGACCTGGAGCGCCAGGTCCATCAGCTCGTCCGTGGTGTCGCCCATGGCCGAGATGACGATGATCACGTCGTGACCGTCGGCCCGCGTGCGGGCGATGCGCCGCGCCACGCGCTTGATCGACTCGGCGTCGGCCACCGACGACCCGCCGAACTTCTGGACAATGCGACCCATGCAAGACCTCCCTGGAACCCGTCACAGGATAGTTGTCCCGGGCCGGGGGCGGGAAGCCCGTCCGAAGGCACCGCCACGGCTCCGGACGTAACGCCGACCGCGGGACACCTGGCGGGCCTCCCCGGGGTAGTGTCGACGGCGTGACGCTGCCGATCCTCACCGCCGAAGAACAGCGCGTGCTCGGGTGCCTCCTGGAGAAGGAGGTCACGGTGCCCGACACCTATCCCCTCACGCTCAGCGCGCTGCGCACGGCGTGCAACCAGAAGAACAGCCGCGAGCCCGTCGTCGAGTACGACGAGCGCACCGTGCAGGACGCGCTGCGGGCGCTCAAGGACCGGGGGCTGGTCCGGGTGACGTGGCTGGACTACGGCCGACGCACCCTCAAGTACGCGCAGGCGCTGGTGCAGGAGCTCGGGATCGCGGACGACGAGCGTGCCCTGCTCACGCTGCTGCTCCTGCGCGGCCCGCAGGCCGCGGGCGAGCTGAAGACCCGCGCCGAACGGCTCCACGCGTTCCCGGACCGGGGCGCCGTGGAGGCCTGCCTGGCGGCGATGGCGGCCCGCGACGAGCCGCTGGTGGTGCAGCTGGAGCGCAGGCCCGGGCAGCAGGACGCCCGCTGGCTGCACCTCCTGGGGGAGGCGCCCGCCGATGCGGCCCCCGCAGGGGCGGACCGGGAGCAGGTCCTGGCCGACGGCGCGGCGGCGCGTGACGCGGCCGTGGTCGCGGCCTACGACGCCGTCGCGGAGGCCTACGCGGAGGAGCGCCAGGCGCTCGCGCCCTTCGAGAAGTGGTTCCTGGCCCGGATCGCCGAGTTGGCGGGTCCGCACCGCACCGCGGACGTCGGCTGCGGGGCCGGCGCGGTCACGGCGTTCATGGCGGAGGAGGGCGCGGACCCGCTGGGGATCGACGTCTCCGCGGCCATGGTGGCCGAGGCGGCCCGGAGGCATCCGAACATCGACGTCGAGGTGGGCGACATGCGCCGCCTGCTGCGCCCGACAACCGCGGCGGGCTGGGGCGCCGTCGTTGCCTGGCACTCGCTGGCGCACTTCGCACCCAGCGAACTCCCCGGGATCATCCGCGGGCTGGCGGAGGTGCTGCTGCCCGACGGGGTGCTGGCGCTGGCGGTGCAGACCGGGGCCGGCGTGGATCGTCGCGAGGAATGGTTCGGGGAGCCGGTGGACCTCACGTTCGTGCGCCACGACGTGGCGGAGGTGCGCAAGGCGGTGCAGGCGGCCGGCCTGGGCTACATCGAGAGCTACGTGGTCAACGACGACGAGCCGGCCGAGAGGCTGTACCTCATTGCCAGCGGCTGATCGTGGTCTCCACGCCCCCCGGCGCCGGCCGGCCACTAGCCTGAGCCCATGACTACCGTTCGGTGGGGGATTGTCGGGACCGGTGCAATCGCGCACGCCGTCGCGGGTGACTTCCAGTTCGTGCCCGGGGCAGAGCTGGCCGGGGTCGCGTCGCGGACAAGGGCGAACGCGCTCCAGTTCGCCGCCCAGCACGACGTGCGGCTGGCGTTCGGCTCCTACCGCGAGATGCTGGAGTCGCCGGACATCGATGTGGTCTACATCGCCACGCCCCACCCGCAGCACCGCGACGTCGCGCTCGCCGCGATCGCCAACGGCAAGGCGGTGCTGGTGGAGAAGGCCTTCACCGCGACCCTCGCAGGCACGCAGGAGGTCGTCGACGCTGCCCGCGCGAAGGGCGTCTTCGCGATGGAGGCCATGTGGACGCGCTTCCTGCCCGTCATCGCCGCCGCCCGCGAGGTGGTGGCCTGGGGGCGGATCGGCGACGTGGTGGGCCTCCAGGGTGACCTCTACGCCTTCCGTGAGTACCAGCCCGAGCACCGGCTGTTTGCCCGGGACCTCGGCGGCGGCGCCATCCTGGACCTGGGCGTCTACCCGGTCAGCTTCGCCGTCGCCTTCCTGGGCGAGGCGAAGGAGATCTGCAGCCGCGCGCGCCTGTACCCCACGGGCGTCGAGCGGGCGGCCGTCGTCAACCTCGTGCATGCGGGCGAGGGCCTGTCGTCCCTGACCTTCGGGTTCGACGGCTACGGCCCGGGACGCATGGTGATCGTCGGCACCAAGGGGTGGATCGAGGTGGAGCCGCGGTTCCACCACCCGTCGATGATCACGGTGCACCGCAACGGGGTGCTGCCCAGGATCATCGAGGCGTTGCCGCAGGGCCGCGGCTACAGCCACGAGTTCGCGGAGGTGACCCAACGGATCCGCGAGGGGCTCACCGAGTCCCCGACGATGCCGCTGTCGGACACCGTCGAGGTGATGCGGATCCTCGAGGAGTGCCTGCGCCAGGCCGGGATCGAGCACCACGAGGCCGCCGTCGACCTGGGGTGACGGCGGCCCCGCAGCCGCTCAGGCCTTGCGCAGCGCCAGCTTGATGCCCAACTCGGCGTCCTCGTCGGTGGGCGCCTCGACCGGGCCCACGGTGAGCTCCACCGCCAGCACCTCGTCGGCGATGAACGAGCGGTGCGCCTCGACGGCCTCCGCCAGCTCCGCATCCGCCTCGACCACCACCGTGATCCGGTCCGACACGTTCAGCCCGGCCTTCTTCCGCGACTCCTGGATGAACCGGATGGCCTCCCGGGCCAGGCCGGAGCGGATCAGCTCCGGCGTGAGCTCGAGGTCCAGGGCGACGGTCTCGCCCTGCTCGTTGACCACCGACCAGCCCTCGCGGGGCCGCTCGGTGATGAGCACGTCCTCCGGCGTCACCTCGATGTCCTCGCCGTCCACCTGCATGACGGCGCGGCCGAGGTCGCGCAGCTGGGTGGCCAGCCAGGCGGCGTCGAGCTCCGCGATGGCCTTGGCGACGATGGGCGTCCGCTTCGCGAACCGCTTGCCGAGGTTGCGGAAGTTGCCCTTCGCGAAGTAGTCCACGAGGTCGCCGTGGGCCGCGAAGGACTCGATGGACTCCACGTTGAGCTCCGCGCGGATCTCGTCCTGAAGCTCGGGGGAGAGGCGCTCGAAGATGGCCGAGGGCACCAGCATCCGCCGCAGCGCCTGCCGGATCTTGACCTTCGACTCGGCGCGTGCGGCGCGTCCCAGCTCGACGGTGCGGCGGGTCAGCTCCATCGCCTCGCTGAGCTCGGGGATGATGAGCGACTCGTCGGCCACCGGCCAGTCCGCCAGGTGCACCGAGTCCGGGCCGTCGGGGTCCGCGGCGTGGAACAGGTCCTGCCACACGCGCTCGGTGACGAACGGCATGATCGGCGCCAGGAGGCGGGTGAGCACGTTGAGCGTCTCGTGCAGCGTCCACAGGGCGCCCTCGTCCCCGGCCCAGAAGCGGCGGCGCGACCGGCGGACGTGCCAGTTGGACAGCGTGTCGATGAACTGGCTGAGCACGGCGCCGTAGTGCTGGGTGTCGAAGTTGTCGAGCGCCCTCGTGGTGTCGACGATCAGCTGGTGGGTGGCCGAGGTCAGCCAGATGTCCAGCACGTGCCGCTCGGAGACCGGCGGCGCCTCGCCCGACGGCATCCAGTTCGCGGCCCTCGCATAGAGGGTGTGGAAGGCCACCGTGTTCCAGTAGGTGAGCAGCACCTTGCGGACCGTCTCGCCGATGGCCTGGTGGCCCACGCGGCGCGCCATCCACGGCGAGCCGGAGCACGCCATGAACCAGCGCACTGCGTCCGCGCCGTGCTGGTCCATGAGCGGGATGGGCTCCAGGACGTTGCCGAGGTGCTTGCTCATCTTGCGCCCGTCGTCGGCCAGGATGTGGCCCAGGCACACGACGTTGCGGTAGGAGGACTTCTCGAACACCAGGGTGCCGATGGCCATCAGCGAGTAGAACCACCCGCGGGTCTGGTCGATGGCCTCGCAGATGAAGTCCGCCGGGTAGCGCTCCGCGAACACCTCCTCGGAGCCGGGCGCGTGCGGGTAGCCCCACTGCGCGAACGGCATGGCCCCGGAGTCGAACCAGGCGTCGATCACCTCGGGGACGCGCCTGGACTCCTTGCCGCAGGTGGGGCAGGGGAACGCGATGTCGTCGACGAAGGGGCGGTGGGGGTCCAGCGCGCTCTGGTCCGTGCCGGTGAGCTCGCTCAGCTCGGCCCGTGACCCGACGCACACCTGGTGGTCGTCCTCGCAGCGCCAGATGGGCAGCGGGGTGCCCCAGTAGCGGGTCCGCGACAACGCCCAGTCCACGTTGTTGTTCAGCCAGTCACCGAATCGGCCGTGCTTGATGGTCTCCGGATGCCACGTGGTGGCCTCGTTCTCCGCCAGCAGCTCGTCCTTGATCTTGGTGGTGCGGATGTACCACGACGGCATGGCGTAGTAGAGCAGCGGGGTGTGGCAGCGCCAGCAGTGCGGGTAGCTGTGGGTGTAGTCCAGCACGCGGAACATGAGGCCCCGGGCCTGCAGGTCGGCGACGATCGCCTTGTCCGCGTCCTTGAAGAACATGCCGCCGACGAGGTCCAGGTCCGCCTCGAAGGTGCCGTCGCGGCGCACCGGATTGACGAACGGCAGCCCGTAGGAGCGGCAGACGTGCATGTCGTCCTCGCCGAACGCCGGCGCCTGGTGCACCAGACCGGAGCCGTCCTCCGTCGTGACGTAGTCCGCCAGCACCACGAAGTGGGCCGGCGCCGGGAACTCCACCAGCTCGAGGGGGCGCTGGTACGCCCAGCGTTCGAGGTCGCGGCCGGTGAAGGTGTCGGTCAGCGTCCACTCCTCGCCCAGCACCTTGTCTGCCAGGGGCTCGGCGACCACGAGCGACTTCTGGTCCGGATGCGTCGCCACGCGGTAGGTGACCTCCGGGTGCACCGCGACGGCGGTGTTGCTGACCAGCGTCCACGGCGTGGTGGTCCACACCAGCAGGTCCACCTCGCCGGCGAGCGGCCCGGACGTGAGCGGGAACCGGACGTAGATCGACGGGTCCGTGATGTCCTCGTAGCCCTGCGCCAGCTCGTGGTCCGAGAGCGCGGTGCCGCACCGGGGGCAGTAGGGCGCCACCCGGTAGTCCTCCTCGAGGAGGCCCTTGGTGTGGATCTGCTTGAGCGCCCACCACAGCGACTCGACGTACTCGGGCGTCATGGTCACGTACGCCTCGTCGAGGTTGACCCAGTAGCCCATCCGCTCGGTGAGCTCGCTGAACGCGTCGACGTGGCGCAGCACCGAGGTGCGGCACTGCGCGTTGAACGCCTCGATGCCGAAGGCCTCGATATCCGCCTTGCCGGAGAACCCGAGCTCCTTCTCCACCGCCAGCTCGACGGGCAGGCCGTGGCAGTCCCAGCCGGCCTTGCGCTCGACGCGGTGGCCACGCATGGTCTTGTACCGGGGGAACATGTCCTTGAAGACGCGCGCCTCGATGTGGTGCGTGCCGGGCATGCCGTTGGCGGTGGGCGGGCCCTCGTAGAACGTCCACGGCGCGCCGTCGGCGGTGCGCTCCAGCGAGCGGGTGAAGGTGTCGCGCTCGGCCCACAGGCTGAGGATCTCGTGCTCGAGCGCGGGGAAGTCCACCTGGGCGGGCACGGCGCGGTAGCCGGGGGTCTGGGCGTGAGGCTCGGTCATCGGGTGGTCCTTCTCATCGGTCTTCGCTGAGCTGTGAAGGGACGAGCCGGGGCCCGCGGTACCACCCTTCTTGGGCGCCGGGGCGCCCCTCTTGTTCACGCCGCGGCCGGTTCTAGTGAGCGGGTCCCCCCGCCGTTCTTCCGGCAGCTCCGAGGTGATTGCCTCATCAGTGCCCTGCGGACTGGTCCATTATGCCGACGGCGTCAAGCTGGGCGCGAACGGGCGGGTGGAGGGTCCGGCGTGGGCACGCGGGTCAACGCCGGCAGAGCACTAGGTTTGGCTCATGGCGATCTTCGACGTCCCCCTCAGCCAGCTCCGGCGACGCGGCACGATCAAGTGGCGGCGGTGGGAACCGGACGTGCTGCCGCTCTTCGTGGCCGAGATGGACGTGCACCTGGCCCCGCCCATCCGGGCGGCGCTCGAGCGGGCACTCGTCGACGGGGACACCGGCTACCCGGAGCTGCCCGCCTACCAGGAGGCGTTCGCCGACTACGCCGACTGGCAGTGGGGCTGGCGGATCGACGTGGCGGACCAGAAGCTCGCCACCGATGTGGTGACGGGCATGCGGGAGGCCGTGCTCGCCTGCTCGGAGCCCGGCGACGCCGTCGTCATCAACTCGCCCATCTACCCGCCGTTCCGGCATGTGGTGACCACCACCGGTCGTCGGCTGGTGGACGTGCCGCTGGTCGACGACAGGCTGGACCTGGCGGGCCTCGAGGCCGCCTTCGCCGAGCAGCGTCCGAAGGTGTTCCTGCTGTGCTCGCCGCACAACCCCAACGGGACCATCCATACCGTCGACGAGCTGGCTGCCGTGGCCGAGCTCGCCGAGCGGTACGGCGTGGTGGTGGTCTCGGACGAGATCCACGCCCCGCTGGCCGGCGCCGGACACACGCCGTACCTGGCGGTGCCCGGAGCGGGGAACACGCTGATCGTGACGTCGGCGTCGAAGTCGTGGAACCTGGCGGCGCTCAAGGCCGCGCTCATCATCGGCGACAGGGGCCTGCTGAAGCGGCTCAACCCGATGACCCCAGACGGGGCCAGCTACTTCGGCGTCCTCGCGCACTCGGCTGCCCTCAACGAGGCCCGGGGCTGGGTGGCCGAGGCGGCCGCCGAGATCGCGGCCAACAAGCGCTTCTTCGCCGAGGAACTCGCGATCCGGGTACCTGAGCTCTCGTACACGCCCTCGGAGGGGACCTACCTGGCGTGGCTGGACTGCTCGCCGCTGGGCCTCGAGAGCCCCGGGAGGCATTTCCACGAGGAGGGGCGCGTGCGGTTCAACCTCGGCCGCGAGTTCTCGCCCGACACAGACCAGTTCGTGCGGGTGAACCTGGCCACCTCGAGGGAGATCATCGCGGAGGCCGTGGAGCGCATGTCGTCGTCGCTGCTCGGCGTGCGCGCTGAGGCCGCCGCGGTGAAGGCTCGCCGGGCGGGTCCGGCCGACGACGACTGGGCTCTGGCGGACGCACCAGGGTCGCCGGACGTGCCCGTGCAGGGCGGCTACGCGGAGGTGCCGGGCACCGAGGCCACGCTGGGAGTGGAGACGTGGCATCGCACGGCGCCCATGCCGATGGTCCCGACTGTGGCGCCCCCGGCCCTGCCTGAGGCCATCCCGATGCCGGTGCCCAGCGACGTCGGCCCGCCGACCGCCCCCATGCCCGCCGTGGTGGACGCTGGTCCCCCCACCGCCCCCATGCCCGCCCTCAGCAACGTAGGTCCGCCGACGGCGCCGATGCCGCTTCCTCCGCTCGCCGGGGTGCACACCAACAGCGGAGAGTTCCTCAACGTGCGCACCGCCGTGGTGGTGGGCCGCGACCCTCGGAACGCCGCCGGCTACGAGGGCGCCGACCTGCTGCGGGTGCCCAGCCCCCACCTGGACATCTCCCGCAATCATCTGGTGGTGGAGGTGCGAGGCGCGGACATCGTGGTGCGGGACCTGCACTCCGTCAACGGCACGCTGGTGCTGCCGCCGGGGGAGGCGCCGTTCACACTCCTCGACGGGGCCTCGGCCCACGTCGAGCTGGGCACCATCCTGGACGTGGGTGAGGGCGTGTCGCTGCGAATCGAGCCGCCCCGCCCCTAGCCGCGGCTCAACCCAAGTCGACGCGGGCGCGCGTGAGGGGCCTGGGCCCAGCGCCGAGGACCTAGACCTGCGTGCGGTGGAAGTTCAGGTGGGAGCGCGACGGGGTGGGTCCACGCTGGCCCTGGTACCGCGAGCCGTACTGCGACGATCCGTACGGATGCTCCGCAGGGGAGCTGAGCCGGAAGAAGCACAGCTGGCCGATCTTCATCCCGGGCCAGAGCTTGACGGGCAGCGTCGCCATGTTGGACAGCTCGAGGGTCACGTGACCGGAGAATCCGGGGTCGATGAAGCCCGCCGTCGAGTGCGTGAGCAGGCCGAGCCGGCCGAGTGAGGACTTGCCCTCGAGCCGCGCCGCGACAGCGGAGCCGAGCGTGACCCGCTCGAACGTCGACCCTAGGACGAACTCGCCCGGGTGCAGAACGAACGGCTCGTCGACGGGAGTCTCGATGAGGCGGGTGAGGTCGGGCTGCTCCACCGACGGGTCGATCGACGGGTAGCGGTGGTTCTCGAAGACGCGGAAGAACTTGTCCAGCCGCACGTCCACGCTGGACGGCTGGACCATCCCCGGATCCCACGGGTCGAGCAGGATCCCCCCGGTGTGGACCTCCCCGAGAATGTCACGATCGCTCAGCAGCATGGGCTGAGCCTAGTGCCCGAGCGCGTGCGCGAGTAGAGCGCCCGCCCCGCACCACTCGGGAAGTGCTGATCACTCACGCCCCGACCGCGGCGCAGCCGGTCGGGCGACCTGACGCCCCACCATCCGGCTATGGACCCCCAGGCAGCCCGGGGGCTCGCGGTGGTTGCCCCGCCGTCGCTGTCCACGCCGCGGCTACGCTGGGGGAGCGGCGGCGAAGATCGCGGCGACCAGCCCGACGGCGGGCGGCGAGGGGTGGCGGATGAGCGTCGGGCACGGCGGGGGCGGCATGGGCGGCGGGCGGATGCTCGGGCGCCTGGCGGCGGACCCGGAGATCAAGCAGCACAAGCTGGATCGGGGCACCGCGCGCCGCGTCATCGCCTACGGGTCGCCGTTCAAGGGCCTCATCGTCGTCTTCCTCATCACCGTCATCGTCAGCAGCGCGCTGTCGGTGGCACCGCTGCTGCTGTTCCAGCGGATCATCGACGACGGCGTGCTCGCCGGCAACGTCGACGTCATCGTGTGGTTGGCGGTCGCCGTCGCCGCGATGGCGCTCGGGTCCGCGTTACTGCAGATCGTGGAGCGCTGGTGCTCCGCGCGGATCGGCGAGGGGCTCATCTACTCGATGCGCACCCAGATCTTCGACCACATGCTCCGGATGCCCATCGCGTTCTTCAGCCGTTCGCATACGGGCAAGCTGGTGTCGCGGCTGCAGTCGGACGTCAACGGCGCCCAGCAGGCCTTCACCTCCACGCTGTCCACCGTCGTCAGCAACTCCATCACCCTGGTGCTGGTCCTCGGCTCGATGCTGGCGCTGTCCTGGCCACTCACGCTCGCCGCGCTGGTGCTCCTGCCCATCTTCATGGTCCCGGCCCGGATGGTGGGCACGAGGCTGGCGGACCTGTCACGGCTGCGGATGACGCAGAACGCGGAGATGTCGGCCACCATGACCGAGCGGTTCACCGTCTCCGGGGCCCTGCTGGTCAAGCTGTTCGGAGACCTCGGCACCGAGCACGCCACCTTCGCGCGGCAGTCGAAGGACGTGGCCGACTCGGGGGTCAAGATCGCCATGATCTCCCGGGTGTTCATGACCGCGATGGCCCTGGTGGGGGCGCTGGCGACGGCGCTGTTCTACGGCTTCGGGGGCGTCGCGGCGGTGGAGGGGCAGCTCACCGTCGGCACCCTCACGGCCCTGGTGGCGCTGCTCGCGCGCCTCTACGGGCCGCTGATGCAGCTGTCCAACCTGCGCGTGGACATCATGAGCGCCCTGGTCAGCTTCGAGCGGGTCTTCGAGGTGCTGGACCTGCAGCCGCTCATCGTCGACGCGCCGGACGCCAGGCCGGTGTCGGGCCCGCCGTCGGTGGCGTTCCGCGACGTGTGGTTCACCTACCCGGACGCGGCGACGGTGTCGCTGGAATCGCTGGAGCCCACGGCGGCCGCGGGGGAGTCCGCCAACACCCCGGTCCTGCGGGGCATCTCCTTCGAGGCGGAGCCGGGGCAGACCGTCGCGCTGGTGGGGCCGTCGGGCGCGGGAAAGACCACCATCACCCACCTGTTGGCCCGGCTCTACGACGTGGACTCGGGCGTTGTGGAGATCGCGGGCGAGGACGTCCGACGGCTGACGCTGGCCTCGCTGCAGAACGAGATCGGCTACGTCACGCAGGACGCGCACCTCTTCCACGACACCATCGAGGCCAACCTGCGCTACGCCCGCCCGTCGGCGACGGCCGACGAGCTGTGGGGCGCGCTCGAGGCGGCGCAGATCGCGGGCCTGGTGCGGCGGCTGCCCGACGGGCTGGGCACCGTCGTGGGCGAGCGCGGCTACCGGCTGAGCGGTGGCGAGCGGCAGCGCTTCGCCATCGCCCGGCTGCTGCTCAAGGCGCCGCCCATCCTGGTCCTCGACGAGGCGACGGCGCACCTGGACTCGGAGTCAGAATCGCTCGTGCAGCGGGCGCTGGACACCGCCCGCGAGGCGCGAACGGCCATCGTGATCGCCCACCGGCTGTCGACGGTGCGGCACGCGGACCAGATCCTGGTGGTCGAGGCGGGCCGCGTCGTCGAGCGGGGCACCCACGCGGAGCTGCTGGCGGCCGGTGGGGCCTACGCGACGCTCTACGCCACCCAGTTCAGCGACTGATCGGTGATCCCTCAGTAGGCGGAGCCCATGCCGACGTGGCCGGACGCGTCCGGCGCCTGTGGGGCGTCCGCGCCGTCGGCTCCGTCGAGCACCGCGCGGCTGCCGGAGAGGCCCAGGCGTGTCGCGCCCGCCTCGACCATGGCGTTGGCGGTGGCGTAGTCACGGATGCCGCCGCTGGCCTTCACGCCGAGGCGGTCGCCCACCGTCGCCGCCATCAACTCCACGGCGTGCACCGACGCCCCACCCGCGGGGTGGAAGCCGGTGGAGGTCTTGACGTAGTCCGCGCCGGCGGCCTCCGCCGCCCTGCACGCCGCCACGATCTCCTCGTCCGTCAGGGCCGCCGACTCGATGATCACCTTGAGCAGCCCCGTCGTGGCCCCGCGCACGGCGCGGATCTCCTCCTCGACGGCGTCCGCCCGGCCCTCCTTGAGCAGCCCGATGTTGATCACCATGTCCACCTCGTCGGCGCCCAGCATCGACGACTCCGCGGCCTCCCAGGCCTTCGCCGCCGCGGTGTGGTTGCCGGACGGGAACCCGCACACGGTGGCCACCTTGACGTCTCCGAGTTCGTCGGTGATGGGCAGCATCGACGGCGACACGCACACCGAGAACACCCCCAGCTCGCGGGCCTCCGCGACGAGCGCGGAGACCTGGGCGCGGGTGGCGTCGGTCTTGAGCAGCGTGTGGTCCACCATCTGGGCGAGCGCCGAGCGCGTGATCTCCATGTCAGTCCTCTCTACGGCCCGTCGGGGCCAACCGCATCGAGCCTACTGCCGCGACACCGCCTCCGCGGCGGGCCGACCTCACCGGCAGTTGTGGTGGCGACTACGCCACCAGATCCACCGCTCAGCGCCAGCCGGTGGACCGTCGCCGGTCAGGCGCGCGTCGCCAGTGGAAGCGTCACGGTGAAGCAGGTCCGCCCCGGCCGCGACTCCACCGACGCCGTCCCGCCGAACCCCTCGACGACGGCGCGCACGATCGCCAACCCCAGCCCCGTCGACTGCGCGGCCGAGTGGGCGCGGGCGTCGTCGGCGCGGACGAACCGCTCGAAGACCCGGTCCAGCGCCTCGGGGGGGATGCCGGGCCCGTCGTCGATCACGTGGATCACCGCGACACCGGCGCCCGCCGCGTGGCCGCCGAAGGGCGCGCCCGGCAGCGCCGAGACGGCGGTGGTCACCGTCGTGCCGGGCGGGGTGTGCGTGCGGGCGTTTGCGAGGAGGTTGACCATCACCTGATGGAGCTGGTCGGCGTCCGCCATCACCTCCACCGCCTGCTCGGGCAGGTCCAGCACCCAGCGGTGGTCGCGGCTCACGGCCTGCGCGTCGCTGACCGCGTTGAGCACCACCTCGACGGCGTCCACCGGCCGCAGCTCCACGCGCGCGTCGGCGTCGAGCCGCGCGAGCAGCAGCAGGTCATTGACCAGCTTGGTCATCCGCTCCGACTCGGCGCCGATCCGGCCCAGCGCGTGCGGCGTGCCCTCCGGCGAGCGCTGGCCCAGCTCCGCGTAGCCGCGGATGGCGGCCAGGGGGTTGCGCAGCTCGTGCGAGGCGTCCGCGACGAACCGGCGAAGCTTCGCCTCCGAGCTCTCGCGCGCCAGCAGCGCGCCCTCGACCCGGCCCAGCATCTGATTGAACGCGGTCGACAGCCGCGTCACCTCGTTGTTCTCCGGCAGCGGCCCGGTCTCCACGCGGGGCACGGCCACAGACCCCTTCTCCAGCTCGAGCCGGCTCACCTCGTCGGCGGTGTCGGTGAGCGCGACGAGCGGCTTGGTGGCGCTCGCCAGCACTGCCCTCGTCACCGCCGCCGTCGCGGAGATGGCCAGCAGGCTCACGGCGGCCGCCAGCATGGCCAGCCACAGCACGGTGCGGTGGATGTCCACCATGGGCAGCCCCACCACCACCGTGCCGATGGGGGTGTCGCGGGCCTGGACCCGGTAGTCGCCCAGACCGGGGACGGAGACTGTGTGCTTGTCGCCGTCGACCGGCACCTCGAGGAGGGCGGTCCACGCCTCCACCGTCATGGACGTGTTGGTCGACCCGTCGCCGACGACGCCGCCGAGGGCCGCGTCGTTGTGCAGCCGCGCCGCGATCACCGTGCCCACCCGCATGCCAGGGGTCTCCAGGCCGGGCGGGCCGTCGTCGCGGTCGTCGCTGCGGCTCTGCCTGACCTGCGCGGCATCCAGTTCGCCGTCGAGCTGGTTGAGCAGGATGGTGCGCAGCGCCAGCACGGTGGTGAGGGCGATGAGGACGGCCATCACCGCGACCGTCAGCACCAGCCGCGGCTGCAGCTGCGCGGCCAGAGACCCGCGGCGCTCCCGACGCTGCTGCCTCGTCATGCGCCCGCCGGGCGCAGCACATAGCCAGCCCCGCGCATGGTGTGGATCATCGGCTCTCGGTCGGCGTCGATCTTCTTGCGCAGGTAGGAGATGTAGAGCTCGACGACGTTGGCCTGGCCGCCGAAGTCGTAGTTCCACACCCGGTCGAGGATCTGCGCCTTCGACAGCACGCGCCTGGGGTTGCGCATGAGGAAGCGCAGCAGCTCGAACTCGGTGGCGGTGAGCTTGACCGGCACGCCGGCGCGCGTGACCTCGTGCGAGTCCTCGTCGAGCACCAGGTCTCCGACGACGAGCTGCGTGTCCGGGCGCACGCTGGTGGCGCCGCTGCGGCGCAGCAGGCCGCGGAGGCGGGCGATGACCTCCTCCAGGGAGAAGGGCTTGGTGACGTAGTCGTCGCCGCCGGCGGTCAGCCCCGCCACGCGGTCCGACACCCCGTCGCGGGCGGTGAGGAAGATCACCGGCACGTCGGGCTGCTCGGCGCGGATGCGACGCATCACCTCGAGGCCGTCGAAGTCCGGCAGCATCATGTCCAGCACGAGCGCGTCCGGCTGCGCCTCGCGCGCCACCCGGACCGCGTCGGTGCCGGTGGAGGCGGTGTGCACCTCCCACCCCTCGTAGCGCATGGCCATGGAGAGCAGCTCGATCAGGCTGGGCTCGTCGTCGACGGTGAGGATCCGGATCGGGGTGCCGTCGGGGCGC
This sequence comes from Tessaracoccus yangjingae, assembly GCF_054483935.1. Next base: position 1,274,365 of record NZ_CM137014.1, read on the forward strand.
GTGAGGGGGTCGGAGATGGCCATGGCACTACTGTGGCACCCCGTCCCGGGGCGGAGCTATGGGTTACCTGTGAGAAGTCTGTGCGCCGGGGGCCTCGTCGATCAGGCTGCCGTCCTCGTCCTTCGGGCGGATGAACAGGGCGTCCAGCCCGGCCCGGCCCGATCCGTAGACCACGAACATCAGGCCCAGCGCGGCCTGGATGGCGTTGTACTCCCAGCCGCCGAGGTGCTGGTAGAAACCGGCGTCCGCCTTGGTGGTGAGGATGACGCCGACGTTGAGGGCCACCATGCCCAGGCCCACCAGCGGGGTGGCCAGACCGAACACCAGCAGCACGCCGCCGATCAGTTCGAAGGCGATGGTGGCCACCGCCAGACCGGTGGCGTACGACATCCCGGCCAGCTCGAGGAGCGCGGCCTGCGCGTCGATGCCCGTCTCCTGCCAGCGGTGCCAGCCGTGCGCCACCAGGGTCACGCCGGCGACGATGCGGGCCACCAGCAGCGCGATGTCGCGCAGCACGCGCAGGACTTGTCTCATGGCTTCCTCGGCTTCAGTTCCTCGCTCTTACCCCGGATCAGCCTGCCAGAACTCCTGGCCCCCAGGTGCTCGAGGGCGAGGCGTCCCACCATCTGCTGATTGGTGACCACCCGCTGCGAACGCCCGTTGGTGACGAAGGTCAGCGCCCAGCTGAGCAGGGTGGTGACCCGCTGCTTGAAGCCGGCGATGTAGAGGAGGTGGAGGAACAGCCAGGCCACCCACGCGATGAAGCCGGTGAGCTTGATCGAGCCCACGCTGGCCACCGCCGCGAACTTGGAGATGGTGGCCATGGAGCCCTTGTCCTTGTAGGAGAAGTCTCCAGGGTCCCCGGCGTGCTCGATCCGGGACCGGATCTTCGCCGCGGCATGCCTGGCGCCCTGGATTGCGCCCTGCGCCACGCCCGGCACTCCAGGCACGGCCATCAGGTCCCCGACGACGAAGACCTCCGGGTAGCCGGGCAGGCTCAGGTCCTTGTCGACGACGACGCGCCCCGCCCGGTCCAGCTCGGCGCCCGACTGCTCGGCCAGCGTGCGGCCCAGGTCGTTGCCCTGCACGCCCGCTGCCCACACCTTGGCGAACGACTCGACGCGCTCGACCGACCCGTCCTTGTGCTTGAGGCTGAGCCCGTTCTCGTCGACATCGGTCACGATCGCGTTCAGCTTCACCTCGACGCCGAGGCGCTCCAGGGTCTTCTGCGCCTTGGCGCCCAGCTCGGCGCCGAACGGGGGCAGCACCTGCGGGGCGCCGTCGATGAGCAGCACCCGCGCGGTGGCCGGGTCGATGGTGCGGAACTCGTTGCGCAGCGTCGAGGTGGCGAGCTCGCGGATCTGGCCGGCCATCTCCACGCCGGTGGGTCCGGCGCCGACGACGGCGAAGGTCAGCATGCGGCGGCGCTCCTCCTCGTCGCGGGTGAACTCGGCGATCTCGAAGGCGCTGAAGATGCGGGCGCGCAGCTCGAGGGCGTCGTCGATGGACTTCATGCCGGGGGCGAACGTGGCGAACTGGTCGTTGCCGAAGTAGGACTGGCCGGCCCCGGCGGCCACGATCAGGGAGTCGTAGGGCGTCTCGCTGTACTCGTCGTGGAAGCGCCACTTCACCACGCGGTTGGTGAGGTCGATGTCCTCGACGAGGCCGAGGAAGACCTGGGCGTTGGACTGACTGCGGAGGATCTCGCGGGTGGCGGGGGCGATCTCGCCCTCCGAGAGGACCCCGGTGGCGACCTGGTAGAGCAGTGGCTGGAACAGGTGGTGGGTGGTCTTGGCGATGAGCGTGACCGAGACGTCGGCGCGCTTGAGCGCCTTCGCGGCGAACAGGCCCCCGAACCCGGAGCCGATGATGACGACGCGGTGCCGGGTCACGAGTCGGCCCGTCCGGGCGCGGCGGCCGGAGAGGCCGCGGAGGAGCGGCGGGCCTGGTCCTGGGCGGTCGCCTGGGGGCGGTGCAGAGCGGGTCGCATTCACCAAGGGTAACCGCCAGGCCCGGACCCGCCGTCAGGCCTGTGGGCGCGCCCGGGGTACTCTTGTGCGGCTTGGACCGACGAGGAGGGCCGCCGCTTGAAGCTACCCGCATGGCTCCGACCCGCACCCGACGGCCGTCCCGTGCAGCCGTGGTGGTGGGTCGTCGCGGGACTGATGGCGGTGTTGGTGCTTGTCGGTGCCCAGTTCGCGGACGCCCCCGGGCTGCTTGAGCGCGGCGACAGCCAATGGCGCCCCTTCGTCTCGGTGCCCGCGTTGAGCGTCCTCCTGCTCGCGTGGTGGCAGCTGGGCCCGCTGTGGCGCAGGCCGCTGCTGACGGCCGCCATCTGGTCCGCGCCCATGATGATCGCGCTGCCGATGTACTCCAGAGACGCCTACGCCTACGGCGCGCAGGGGTGGCTGGTGGCCCGCGGCCTCGACCCCTACACGATCCCCCTGGGCCAGGCTGGGCAGCCGGGGCTGCTCGTCGGCGTGCACTGGCACGAGACCACGGCCGTCTACCCGGCGCTGTCTCTGGAGCTGTTCGGCTTGGTGTCGCGGCTGACCGGGGGCGAGCTGTTCTGGACGACGGTGGCCATGCGGGTGCCCAACGTACTCGCCCTCGCGCTCCTGGCCTGGGTGCTGCCCAGGCTGGCCCGCCGGTTCGGCGTCGATCCCGGCGTGGCCCTCTGGGCGGGCCTGCTCAACCCCCTCATGCTCATCCAGTCCATCGGCGGCGTGCACAACGACGCCGTGATGGTGGCGCTGTGCGTGGCCGCGGTCCTCGCCGCCACCGACCTCGGGTGGAGAGGGTGGCGCGGGCTCGTCGTCGCGGGCGTCCTGCTGGGGCTGGCGATGGGCATCAAGCAGACGGCCGCGCTGTTCGGGCTGGGCGTCGTGGCGGTCGGCTGGGCGTTGCGCCACCCGGAGTGGGGGGCGGGGCCCCGGGGGTCGCCCGGCCGGAGTGTCGCGGCGGGGTGGTGGCGGCTTGCGGCCGCCGCCGTCGTGCCGGGGGCCATCACGGTGGAGGTGTTCGTGCTCACGTCGCTGCGGCACGGCTTCGGGTGGAGCGGCCCCACCGCGGGCAACCCCGTGGGCGCGATGAGCAACGCGCCCCTCTCCTGGCTGGCGGAGGCGCTGCGGTACCCGCTGCCCGACGACGTGGCCAACCCGGCGGTCACCACGCTGTCCAGCGCACTCATCCTGGCCGCCGTCGTCGTGGCCTGGGTCAAGCTCGGCCCGCGCGGCGACGACCCGGGCCGGCCATGGGCGTTCACGCTTGCGGTGCTCGCCGCGTTCTGCGTGCTGGGGCCGGCGTTCCAGCCCTGGTACCTGACGTGGCTCGTCCCGCTGTACCCGTTCTGGCGGACCACCGCCCGGTGGCACCGTGCCTGGCTTGCGGTCGTCGTCGGCTTCACCCTGCTCCCGGCGCTGCAGACGCTGATGCCTCCGCTCATCGCGATGCCCCTGGTGGCGGTGCCGCTGTGGTGGCTGTGGCGGGAGATGTCGCGGCTCGACGCCTCCCCGCTTCCCGCCGGCCGCTGACGCCCCGGGTCCTCAAGGCCCGAGACCGCGGTGGGATTGCGTGTGTCCAGGCCGCGACTACCGTCGGGGGCATGTCACACATCTCCTGGCCCGACGGCGGAGCCGACTGGGCCGTGGAGGCCACGGGCCTCGTCAAGCGCTACGGCCGACGGCGGGTGTTGGCCGGCCTGGACCTGCGGGTCCCGCGCGGCGGGGTCCACGGGCTCCTGGGCCCCAACGGCTCGGGCAAGACCACGTCGATCCGCATCCTGCTGGGCCTGGTCAGGGCACAGGAGGGAACGGTGCGGCTCCTGGGGCACGAGGTGCCGCGCGGCCTGCCCGCGGTGATCGGGCGGGTGGGCGCCATCGTCGAATCGCCCCGGTTCGCGCCCAGGATGACCGGACGACACAACCTCGACGTGCTGGCCGACTCCATCGACGTCAACCGGCGCAGGGTCACCGAGGTGCTGCTCGAGGTGGGGCTGGCGGCCGACGCCGACCGCGACTTCGCCACCTACTCCCTCGGCATGAAGCAGCGGCTGGCCATCGCCGCGACACTCCTCAAGCGCCCGGAGCTCCTCATCTTCGACGAACCCACCAACGGGCTGGACCCCGTGGGCATCCGCGACATCCGCGCCACCATGCGCGACCTCGCCGACGCCGGCATCACGGTGCTGGTCGCCTCACACATCCTGTCCGAGATCGAGCAGATCGCGGACTCGGTGTCGATCATCGCGCAGGGCCGGGTGGTCGCGGAGGGGCCCATGACGCGGTTCCTGTCGGGCGTCGCGCCGCACGTCAGGCTGGGCATATCCCGGCCCGTCGAGGCGGCCGAGGTGCTGCAGCGGGGCGGGTGGCGGGTGGAGCCCGCGGAGGGAGGGCTGCGGGTCCTCGGACGCGACGGCGCCGCCCCCGACCCCGCGGAGATCGCGCGGCAGCTCGGCCGCGCCGACCTCTGGCCGGACCACCTCTCGCTGGACAGGGAGAGCCTGGAACGCGTGTTCCTGGACCTCACCGCCGGCGCGGATCTGGTCGGGGCGCAGGGCCGGCACCGGGAGGTGGCGTGAACCTCCTGCGGGCTGAGCTGTCGCGGCTGCGGTACCGGCGCCGCACCCTGTGGAGCCTGGTCGGCGTGCTGCTCATCAGCCTCATGGTGCCCGCGCTGTGGATGGACGGCGCCCGGCCGCTCGGCGCCGCCGATCACGCGGAGGCCGCCAAGATCCTCGCCACCATCCCGCCCGCCGAGTGCCCCGACTGCAGTGCCGCCGACTACCTTCGCACGCCATGGACGTTCGGTGACGTGGTCACCTCCGGGCTCATGCCCTATGCCGCCATGATGGGGGCCCTGGTCCTCCTTATCGTGATGCTCTACGTGAGCTCGGACCTGCGCTCCGGGGCCATCAGCACCCAGCTCACCTTCACGCCTCGACGGTGGGTGCTCGTCGCTGCGCGCACCGCGGTCGCGGCCCTGCTCGGCGGCGCCCTCATGGCCACCGCGCTGGTGACGAGCACCGTCGTCTCGGCGGTGTGGTTCGTGGCGATGAACGGGTACTCGGAGCTGGATGCGACGACCAGCCTGCTGGCGCTGCTGCTCTCGGCGAGCTTCTACGGGGCCGTCCTCGGCGCGGTCGGCGCCCTGCTCACCGTGCTGCTTGGCGGTGCGTCGGGGGCGGGGGCACTGCTCGTCGGCGTCTTCGTGGCCAACGTGCTGGCCCTCTGGATCGGCGATCAGGTGAAGACCCCCGCCTGGCTGCTGCACCTGATGCCCACCCAGCAGGGCATCGCGCTCCTCCACGGCTCGGTCGAGGGAATCGGCACCTACGGCGACGTGATCTACGAGATCAGGCGGACGGAGGCGGTGGTCTACCACCTGGTGGCGACGGTCCTCATCGCCGCGGTCACGGTCCCGCTGTTCGAGCGCCGCGACATCAGGAGTTAGCGTCGCCGGGGCGGCGGTGGAGCCGGCCGGTGGTGGAGCTCCCACTATTGCGCTCATGCCGATGGTCGGGTGGTTGGTTATCGTTGACCTCGATGCCATACTGGTACAAGAAGTAGTACCAATGGAGGAGGGGTGGCCATGGCTATCACCGCAAGTGAAGCTCGCAAGAACCTGTTCCCGCTGATCGAGCAGGTCAACGAAGACCGCACGCCGGTCGAGATCACTTCCCGGCGGGGCGATGCAGTGCTCATGTCCCGAGCTGACTACGACGCGCTTGAGGAGACTGCTCACCTCCTGCGGGTGCCCGCCAACGCACGACACTTGATCGAAAGCCTTGCCCAGGCGCATGCGGGGCAGCGCGACGAGCACGACCTCATTCGATGAGGCTGGTCTTCACGCCGAACGGGTGGTCGGACTACACGTACTGGTTGGCAGCCGACCGGCAGACACTCAAACGGCTCAACCGCCTCATCGACGACGCGATGCGCGACCCCGTCAGCGGAATCGGTAAGCCCGAACCACTGCGACATATGCTGGCGGGTGCGTGGTCCCGACGGATCACCGAGGAGCACCGCCTGGTGTACCTGGTCGACGGCGACGACCTGATCATCCTGCAGGCACGCTTCCACTACAGCTGACCAACTCATCTGCCGCGGTGTGCGAGGGCAGCCTTCGGCTCCGGTGTCTTCGAGCACGCCCGCCCTCCATTGCCGCGCTCAGGGTTGGGCGAGTGACTGCTGCTCGACCCGGGGTGATGGCTCGACGCGTTGGAGCGAGGCGATTTGAGGGGTGGTCACTGCTGTAAGCGGCGATGTCACGGGCCGAGTAACGAGTTGGTCGTCACCACAAGCGGCACCCCGTCCTTGCTCCTACCCTCGGCGTACACCCCGACCACCACAGGTTGTTGGGCGCCGAGAGGGGAAAGATCCTGATCTGGAGCCGGCATCTCCGTCAGCCGATACTTTGACGTCATGCGATACAAGGTTGTTGAGCTGCGCGAAGGACTTCTCGGCGGAAAGATGTCTGGGAGCAAGCTGGAGAAGATCCTCAACGAGGAGGCGCGAGGTGGCTGGACGCTCAAGACCATCACGTCCGTCGACGTGAAGGGACGAATTGGCCCTGGCGGCGTGGAAGGTGTGCTGGTCGTCTTCGAGAGGCCGGAGTAGAGGCCTTCCCTCGGGCCGAGTGTCAGGCGTTGCGCAGCGTGATATCGCCCGACGCCGTGGTCACCCTCACCGTGATGAAAGGGGCCCCCTCTGCCGGCTGGCCGGCCGGCTCTAGGCGGGCGTCCAGGTCCCCGCTGGTCGACCGGACGTCCTGCCAGATCGGAACGCCGGTCGGCAGGCCGACGCTGACGTCGCCGGACGCCGTCCGCAGAGTGAGGGCGGCGCCGTCGAACAGCGCCACGTCCAGGTCGCCTGACCCCGTTCCGGCGGTCAGCGTGCCGGAGGAATGCCGCACCCGGACGTCGCCGGATCCCGAGCGGACCTGCCCGTCGGCGTGGATGCGCCCGGCCGTCACGTCACCCGACCCGGTGGCCAGCAGGGCCTCGTCGGCCTCCTCGATCGTGACGGCACCCGACCCGGTCCGGAGCTTCACCCGTGCCGAGCGCCCACTGACCACGACGTCCCCGGACTTTGATTCGACCTGTACGGACGCGCCCTCGGGCACCACGGCGGTGACCGTCACGCCACGGGCCCGCGCGTCGCCCAGCGAGAGGCTCATGAAGCCGAGGTCGATGGCGAGTCCGCGGCGCCCCGACTGCTCGGCGAGGAGGGGTGGCACGCGCACTCCGACGACGTTGCCGGCCGTCGAGAACTCGACCTGGCCGAGGTCCGCCTCGTCGTGGCATGCCACCTCGATCGTGCACGTGTCGGTGGCCTCGTGCCGGACGGTGACGTCGGCAGCCTGAACCCACACCTGAAGCGTCGTCACAGCGGATGCAGGGAAGGTCGCGCGGCGAAGTGTTGCGGTGGCGCTCATGGTGGTCCCCTCTCAGGCCCAGCCGGTGATCCGGCGATCGGTGCGGACGCCGGGGCCGCGGCCTGCAACCCCGGTGAGATGGGCGCGGACCGCGTTGACGATCCAGGTGTTGAGGGACAGTCCGGCGGCGTCCGCTGCGCTGTCCGCCCTCGTCTTGACTGACTCCGGCAGGCGGAGGGTGATGCGGGCCGTGCCGTCCGTGTCGCCCTCGGGGAGTGCCAGCGTGGGCTCCTCCGCATCCGCCGAGCGATGGTGCTGTACCCACCACACCGGGTCCCGGCCGTCCATGCGCACCTCCACGACGTCCCCCAGTTCAGCGCTGAGTGACGCCGCCGCGTCGGTGAGCGTCTCGACCAACCGCAGCCGCAGGGCGGGCTCCAACGCGGCCAACAGGCGCTCCGCGACGCTGCGGGTGTGATCGTCGGCCAGCGCGGTGGCCTTGGCGAGGTCGCCTCGGAGCGCATCCAGATAGGGATCGAGGTCCATGACTCCATTATGACACTGCCGTGGTGTCATATCAAGCACCATCTCGCACCAAGCTGGCTGGAGGGCTGATCGGGGGTCGGGGAGTTGCCGGCGTGGGAAACCGTGACGCCCGTCGGGGCGTCCGAGGGCCAGGTCGGTTCTCGGTAGCATGGCGCGCATGCGTTACGTCTCCACCCGCGACACCACCGGCCTGCCGGGCAGGCCGTTCAGCGACATCCTGCTCGAGGGCCTCGCCGCCGACGGTGGGCTCTACCTGCCCGAGACCTACCCGACGGTGTCGCAGGAGACGCTGGGGGAGTGGCGCACCCTGCTGGCCGGGAAGGGGTACGCCGCGTTGGCGTTCGAGATCGTGCGGCTGTTCGTCGACGACATCCCGGAGGCGGACCTGCGCGGCATCGTCGAGCGGGCCTACGAGCCGGCGAAGTTCCTCGATCCCGCCGTCGTGCCCGTGACCCGGCTGAGCGACGGGCTGTGGCTGGCCCACCTGAGCAACGGCCCCTCTGCGGCGTTCAAGGACATGGCCATGCAGCTGCTGGGCGAGCTGTTCGCCTACGAGCTCGCGCGCCGCGGCGAGACCCTCACCATCGTCGGCGCCACCTCTGGCGACACCGGCTCCTCGGCCGAGTACGCGCTTCAGGGCAAGCCGGGGGTCCGGGTCTTCATGCTCTCGCCCCGCGGCCGGATGACCGCGTTCCAGCAGGCGCAGATGTTCTCCATCGACGACCCGGCCATCGTCAACATCGCCGTCGACGGGGTCTTCGACGACTGCCAGGACCTGGTCAAGGAGCTCAACAACGACGCGGCCTTCAAGGCCCGGCACCGGCTGGGGGCCGTCAACTCCATCAACTGGGCCCGCCTCATGGCCCAGGTGGTCTACTACTTCGCGGCCTGGCTGCAGCTGCCTGAGAGCGACGAGCCGATCAGCTTCGCGGTGCCGTCGGGCAACTTCGGCAACATCGCCGCGGGGCACATCGCCCGCGAGATGGGTCTACCGATCCACCGGCTGATCCTCGCCACCAACGAGAACAACGTGCTCGAGGAGTTCTTCCGCACCGGGCGGTACCGGGTGCGCGGCTCGGCGGAGACGCTGGCCACGTCCTCGCCGTCGATGGACATCTCGAAGGCCTCGAACTTCGAGCGCTTCGTCTTCGACCTCATCGGCCGCGACACCGACCGCCTGCGCGGCCTTTTCGTCGACGGCCTTGCCGACGGCGAATTCAGCCTCACCGACAGCCCCGAGTTCGCGGGCCAGCTGGAGCGCTACGGGTTCGTGGCGGGCACATCCACCCATGCGGACCGCCTGGACGAGATCCGCCGGGTGTACGCCGCGGACAAGGTGATGATCGATCCGCACACCGCCGACGCGGTCCACGTGGCGCGGAACTCCGGCGTCGAGGGCCGCATCGTGGTCCTGGAGACGGCGCTGCCGGTGAAGTTCGCCGAGACCATCGTCGAGGCCACCGGCATGGTGCCGCCCCGCCCGCACCGGTTCGACGGCATCGAGGACCTGCCGCGCCACGTCGTCGACCTGCCGTGCGACGCCGACGCCCTCCGCGCGCTGATCGAGGAGCACGCGATTTCGGCCTGATGCCGTTTGGCGGGCCTCCTCCTCGGGTAGGAAGGGGTATGGACGCTTTCGAATTCGTCGGAGACTGGTCCGGTCAGCTGATCGCCACCTCGATCCACGCCGGGCATGGCCTGCGCCCCGAGATCGCGGAGCTGTCGATCCTCAGCGAGGAGGACAGGTTCCGCGAGGAGGACCCCTTCACGGACCGGATCGCCTCCCATGCGCCCGCGCGGGTTCTCGTCCACCGTTCCCGCTTCGAGACCGACCTCAACCGCGTGCGCGAGAAGACCGTCTACCGCCGCCCCGAAGACGCCTGGGGCCTGCACATGTGGTCCCTCGACCCGTTGCCGGACGACGTGGTGGCCCGTTCGCTGGAGGTCTACGACTCCTTCTTCGCCGCGCTGGCGCAGCGTCTCGACGAGGTGGCCGCGCGTGGCCCGTTCGTCCTCTACGACGTGCACTCCTACAACCATCGACGGCACGGAGAGGAGGCCGACGCCGAGCCCTGGGAGGAGAACCCCGAGATCAACCTCGGGACCGGCAGCGTGGACCTCGAGCGCTTCTCGCCGGTGGTCGAGGCCTTCCGCGGCTCCATGCTGGGGCAGGGCTTCGACATCCGCGAGAACGTGAAGTTCAAGGGGCAGAACCTGGCCTGGTGGGTCCACGAGCGCTACCCGGGCGTGGGATGCGTGCTCGCCATCGAGTTCAAGAAGACCTTCATGGACGAGTGGACCGGCGAGCCCGACGACGAGAGGATCGGGTTCCTCGCCGACGCGCTCGCCAGCACCATGGACCCCGTCCTGCGGGCGCTGCCCGATGCCTGAGCCCAACCCCCTGGCCGTCATCGACCGGGCGATCGACCACCAGCTCTCCCAGCTCGGGCAGAGCTTCCGGTTCGTCCTCGACGTCACCCCCGTCGACGCCGACGACGTCAAGGCGGCCTTCCTCGCCGGCGACCTCGACGAGCCGTCGTTCACCTACCGCGACCTCGAGACCGACCCGGAGGTGCTGCAGACGGTGCTCGAGCGGATCGACGTCGGGGCGGTCCAGGACGGAAGTGTCGCGGCGCTGCTCGGCGGCAAGAAGCGCGAGTTGGGGCTGCAGCTGGCGATGCTGCGCGCCCGGGACTCAGCGGACTTCCGCCAACTCAGCGTGGAGCTCTACGGAGGGGTGCGCCCGGACCTGCTCACGGCCGCCGAGGCCGTTCTCGCCCGGGTGGAGCCCCAGTCCTGGGGCGGGGACCGGTTGACGCCCGAGGAGTTCCTGGATCTGGCCCGCGAGGAGATCGACTACTACCGCGCCCTGGAGCCGGACGTGGACATCCACGCCGAGATCCGGCCGGACTCCACGGGCGTGATGGTCTCGGGCAACCTGCTGCTCATCGGGCCCGAGTCGTCGGTCTCGGCCGAACGCGCGACGGCGCTCATCCAGCACGAGGTGGGCACGCACCTGGTCACCCAGGTCAACGGGTCCCATCAGCCGCTCCAGGTGCTCGGGACCGGGCTGTCGGGCTACGACGAGACCCAGGAGGGCCTCGCGGTCCTGGCCGAGGTGGCCTGCGGCGAGCTGACGGCGTCGCGGCTGCGGCAGCTGGCCGGGCGCGTGGTCACGGTGCACCGCATGCTCGGCGGGGCCTCATTCCGCGAGTGCTGGGCCGCGCTCGTCGACGGCGGGTTCCACCCATCGGGTGCGTTCACCACAGTCATGCGGATCTTCCGCTCGGGCGGGCTCACCAAGGACGCCATCTACCTGCGGGGCCTGCTGGACCTCCTTGCCCACCTGCGCCGGGGTGGCTCCCTCGACGCCCTGTTCCTCGGCAAGTTCTCCCTGGTGGACCTGCCGCTCATCGACGAGCTCGCCGCCCGAGGCATCCTCCGGCCCCCCGTGATCCTTCCCCGCTGGTTCGACGACCAGGCCGGGCGCCGGCGGCTCGATGCCGCCTCCCACATCACCGACCCCACCGCACTGATCCAAGGAGTTGTCCCATGAAGATCGGATTCGTCGTCAACGACGTCATGACCGAGAAGCCCACCTACACCACCACCCGCCTCGCCATGCACGCCGCCAACCTGGGCCACGAGGCCTGGCTGATCGGGATGGGGAACTTCGCCTACGAGCCGGACGGCTCGCTCAGCGCACGAGCCCGGGGCGGCGACGGCAAGAACTACCGCTCGCTGGAGCGCTACCTGGAGGACGTCCAGCGCCCCGACGTCGAGGAACGGCTCAAGCTCTCCGAGTTCGACGTGGTGATGCTGCGCAGCGACCCGGCCGACGACGCGCAGGGCTCCGCCTGGGCCAACAACGCGGGGGTCGCCTTCGGGCAGCTGATCGCCTCGACGGGGGTGCTGGTGGTCAACGACCCCGGCTCCCTTGCCAACGCCCTGTCCAAGGCCTACTTCCAGCACTTCCCGGAGGTGGTGCGCCCCCGCACCCTGATCTCGCGCGACGAGGCCCAGATCACCGCGTTCGTGAAGGAACTGGGCGGCAAGGCGGTGCTGAAGCCGCTGCAGGGCTCAGGCGGCAGCGGCGTGTTCCTGGTCAACACGGACGAGTCCCCGAACCTCAACCAGATCATCGAGGCCATCGCCCGTGACGGCTACGTGGTGACCCAGGAGTACCTGGAGGAGGCGAAGAACGGTGACGTCCGCATGTTCGTGATGAACGGCAGGCCGCTGACGGTCAACGGGAAGTACGCGGCGTTCCGCCGGAAGTCCGCTGGATCCGACATGCGCTCCAACATGTCCGCCGGAGGCAAGGCGGTGGCGGTGAAGGTGACCGACGAGATGCTCGCCATGGTGGACGTGGTGCGCCCCAAGCTCGTCGCGGACGGCATGTTCCTCGTCGGCCTGGACATCGTGGGAGACAAGCTCATGGAGGTCAACGTCTTCAGCCCCGGCGGCCTCGGCAGCTGCCAGGCCCTCTATGAGGAGAACTTCGCCGTCCCGATCATCCAGGACCTGGAGCGCAAGCTCGAGATCCGTCGCCACCACCCGGAGCTGACCAACGTCAACCTGGCCACCCTCTGAGCCGGGGGCGCCCCTCGCTCAACCGGTGACGATCTCGATCCAGTTGGCCCCCAGGCCCACGTCGTGGCGCGCCACCTCCGTCAGGGCGCCGTCGGCGTCCGGCCGGTAGAGCGCCACGACACGGTCGATCTCGGAGGCCACCAGCAGGGTGTCGTCCGGGAGCACGACGAAGTGGCGCGGCTGTGCCACCACGTCGGAGTGTGCCGTTGCGGCGCCGAGCGTGCCGTCTGCCGCGACACTGACAGCCGTGATGGTGCCGCGCGTGCGCTCCGCGTTGTAGAGACGTCGGCCGTCGATGCTGAAGTGGAGGTCGGAGCACCAGATGAGGTCCTCCTCGCGCGGCTTGGCGCCGAAGCGGCTGTGCGACAGGCCACGATCCGTCGGGATGGCCGTCACCGCCTCAGCCGCCACCAGCACCCCGGTGGACGGGGAGCGGTCGTAGCGCAGCACCTCTCCGGAGTACTCGGTGTTGACGTACAGCGAGGTCCCGGCGTCGTCGAAGATCAGGTGCCGGGGTCCCGAGCCCTCCGGGGCAGGGGCGACGGGCGGGTCCAGCGGCGTGAGCGCGCCGTCGTCGCCGACGGCGAACTGCGCCACCAGATCCTCGCGGAGCGAGACGAAGTAGGCGAACCTGTCGTCGGCGCTCAGCTGCACGCTGTGCATGTTCTGCCGGGGGATGGGTTCGCCGACGGGGGTCAAGGACCCGTCCTCGCCGACGCGCCAGGCCTCACCCAGGTGGTCGTGGTAGGACGCGCTGTACAACAAACCGCCGTCGGAGGACAGCGTGAGGTACACCGACGCCCCGTGGGCGGGGTAGCTGCCGAGGGTCTCCAGCGATCCGGAGGGATCCAGCCGTAGGACTGTGACTCCCCGGGGCTCGCTGGTGCCGGCGAAGACGAGCCCGCGGGCCCGGTCCACCGTGAGGGGCAGGCCGGGGGCCACGCGCGTGGTGGCCACCTCGGTCAGGGTGCCGTCGGCCACCCGCAGCGTGGTGATGGTGCCGTCCTTGGAGTTCGCGACGAGGGCGAGGAGAGGTTCCATGGTGGCCAGCCTAGACCGCCGATCCTGCCCCCGCCCGTCGCGCGACTAGGCAGTGAACCGGACGATGTTGTTGAAGATCCAGCCCTTGGACCAGTAATAGACCCGGTTTCCCGCGGAGTCGAGGCGCGAGGTGATGAACGAGCCCCAGATGTAGGCGCGGCAGCCGCCGCCACCGCTCACCGCGGTGTCGCACTCGGTCCTCCACTCGCGGCCGCCGGAGGTCCAGGTGAAGTTCTTCGGCCCAGGAGTGCCGTAACCGCCGAGGGCGTTGCCCACCCACAGGCTGCGCGGGGACGCCTTGTATGTGAGGTTGTTGAAGTACCAGTCCGTCTTCGAGACGAAGGCGCCGTTGACCGAGGTGACCTGCGTGGCCAGGATGTCCGTGCGGCACCGGTCGATCTGCGAGGAGTAGGCCGCGCAGGTGGTGCGCCACTGGCGCCCGTTGTAGGTGTGGGTGCCGGGCGTGGTGTAAACGTCGAACGGCTCCGGTTCCGGCGTGGGCGTCGAGTACACCTCCTCCAGGTTCGGCTCCTCGGTGAAGCGCTGCCCCAGCGGCCCGACGGCTGCCTCCTGGACGATGGTGGCCACCACTGTCCTGACGAACTGCAGCGAGCGGTCCGTGACCGTGGCGCCGGGCGTCAGCGACATCGCGAAGCCCATCGTGCCGAGGTTGAGCACCCCGGCGCCCGACGGAGCCACGTAGTAGGTGAGGTCCGAGAGGCCCGTTCGGTCGGCGCAGTTGTAGGTGCTGTGCGCCGCGATGTGGACCGACGCCGGAGAGGCCGGCCCGGCCTTGTCCACCTCGTGCCCGATGAGGCCGGCGTAGGCGGACCCCTTCGTCGCGCCCGTTCCCCGGAACGCCCAGAAGTCAGGGTTGTACACCACGAGATCCGTCCGCGGGTTGTGGCCGTAGCAGTCGTACATCGAGCCGATGAGCCCCGCCTCGGGATCGGGGAAGGGGTCGGAGCGGAACAGGGTGGTGGTCTCCGGGGAGTTCTTGACCGGGTCGAGCGCCTCCTCGCGATAGGTGGTCACCGTCGTGAAGTCGCCGTTCCAGCGCATCCGCCAGTAGATGGCGTCGGAGCCCAGGAAGATGAGGTTGGTACCGTTGTCGCGCAGCTCCTGCGCGTTCGCCTTCATCTGCACGGTCCAGTACTCGTCGTGGCCCAGCGCCACCAGCGCCAAGGCGTCGTCGAAGGCTGCGCCCCCCCGGTGCAGTCCGGCGTTGGACGTGTAGGACAGCGGCACGTTCAGCGACTCGAGGTACTGGATGAGTCCCAGCTCGTAGTCCCAGATCTTCTGGGCGCCGTTGCCGCTCTCGGGGCGGTGCAGGCTGACGGTTGTGGAGCGGTCGGCGTAGCCGGTGGGGCCCTTGTAGAGCGAGTACTGGCCGAAGTAGTTGTAGGCCGCGTGGTTGCTCGTCGCCGACATCACCACGACGGTCCCGGCGTGGTCGGCCGAACGGATGATGGTCGGGACGTAGCGCTCGCGCCCGAGGTTGTCGGTGAGCTTCGTGAAGTAGACGCCGGGCTCCCAGCCGTCGGTGCTGAAGGTGTGGGTGACGCTCCAGGCAGAGCAGTCGACCGTCCGGTTCGCGGTGGAGCACGCGGGCTGCGCGGTGAGCGGGGCGACGGCCTGGGCCACCAGGGCGGCGCCCGCGCCGTCGTAGTGCCCCATGCGGTAGACGTCCATCTGCACGGTTGCCGCCGTGCCGCGGATCTTGAGGCGCATGTCCTCACCCGGCGCCAGGCTCTCGCCCACCGAGTAGCCGCCGAGGTCCGCCTCGCCCGCGAGGTTCGTGATCCGCCAGGTCGTCGCAGGCACGGCCATCGGAATCACGGCCTGCGGCGCCAGGTCGGTCTGCGGCTCGCCGCTGGTCGACACGGACGGCTCGGCGCCTGCCGAGGGCTCCGGCGACACCGGCGTGGCCGGCTCCGCTGGAGCGCCCGGCTCGACGGTGGGATCGGGCTCGACGGTGGGGGCAGGCTCCGCCGTCGGCGATGCCCCCGGACTGTCGCCCGGATCGGGTGAAGGTGAGGTTGAGGGTAAGGGCGACGAGGGCTCCTCACCCGGCTCCGCGGGCCCCGAGGGGGTGGCCGTGGAGCCGGGCGTTGGCGGCGGCGGCTCGTCCGCCAGGACGGGCACGCCCGCACCGAAAGCGGTGGTGGCTACGACTGCAAGCATGATCAACGCTGATCTCAGGTGTCTCATCATTCCCCTTGGATGAACCTCTGCCACCTGAGACTATCCTCAGGCCCGGCTCAGTTTCAGCCGGACCCGCCGGGCTCGCCCCTTCAGGACTAGGCCCTATGACGTGAAGCGCACCATGTTGTTGAAGATCCAGCCCTTGGACCAGAAGTAGATCCGGTTGCCGGAGGAGCTGAGGCGTGAGGTGATGAAGGACCCGTAGATGTAGACCCGGCAGCCGCCCTTGCCGGTGACCGCCGTGTCGCACTCGGTCTTCCACTGCCGGCCGCCGGAGGTCCAGGTCTCCTCCAGCGGACCGGTCTGGCCGTACCAGCCCAGAGGGTTGGCGGACCAGTCGCTGCGGGGCGAGGCCAGGTAGGTGAGGTTGTTGAAATACCAGTCGGTCCTCGGCACGAACCGGCCGCCCACGTAGGTCACCTGGGTGGCCCGGATGTCGGTGCGGCAGCGGTGGACCTTGCTGGAGTACGGCTCGCATGTGGTGCGCCACTCGCGCCCGTTGACCGTGTGGTAGCCGGGCGTGGCGTACACGTCGACGCCCTGGTCCGGGTAGATCGTCGAATAGTTCGCGGCCTCCACGAAGCGCTCGCCCAGGGGTCCCTGGGCCGCCTCGGTGATGAGGGTGCCGATCACGGTCCTCGCGAAGTCGATCGAACGCTGCGGCGCGGTGGACGACGCGTCGAGCGCGTGCGCCAGCCCCATCGTTCCGAGGTTGACCACGCCGGCCTGGGACGGGGCCACGTAGTACGTGACGTCCGAGACCCCGGTCCGCGAGGTGCAGGGGTAGGTGCTGTGCGCGGCGATGTGCACCGACGTCGGCGACTCGGGTCCCGCCTTGTCCACCTCATACCCGATGAGGCCCGCGTACCGGGTGCCGACGGCGGCGCCGGTGCCCCGGAACGCCCAGAAGTCGGGGTTGGTGACCACCAGGTCGGTGTTGGCGGCCGCTCCGTCGCAGTCGTACTGGGATCCCATCAGCCGGGCCTCCGGGTTGGGGTACGGCTGATCCCGGAACTTCACCGTGGTCTGCTCGCTCTGCACCGGGTCGAGGGTGGCGGACTTGTACGAGATGACGCGGGAGAAGTCGTCGCTCCAGCGCGTCCTCCAGAAGATCGAGTTGGCCCCGAGGAAGACGAGGTTGGTGCCCTGATCCCGCAGCGTCTGCGCGCTGGCCCGCATCTCCACGGACCAGTACTCGTCGTGTCCGAGCGTGACGAGCGCCCGGGACCCCGCAAACTCGGCCGCGCCGCGGTGCAGCGCCGCGTTGGTGGTGTAGGAGAGCGGCACGCCCAGCGACTCCAGGTGCTGGATGACGCCCAGTTCGTTGTGGATCAGCTTCTCGGCCCCGGATCCCTCGCCAGGGCGGTTGAGGCTCACGATGTACGCGCGGTCGGGGCCACTGGGCCCTACGTACAGCGAGTACCCGCCCATCGAGTTGTACGCGGCGTGGGTGCTGGTGGCCGACATGATGGTCACGGCCCCGCTGTGCGAGGTCGACCGCACCGTGGTCGCGTCGTAGCTCTGATTGCCCTGGTCGTCGGTCATCCGGGTCAGGTACAGACCGGGCTCCCAGCCGTCCGTCGGCACGGTGTGCGTGACCGTCCACGCCGAGCAGTCCACCGTCCGGTCGATCACCGTGCACGCCGGCTGAGGTGTCAGCGGCACGTCGGCAGTCTGATGCGCCAGGCTCGCGCCGAGACCGTCGTAGTGGCCCATCCGGAATGTCTCGATCGTCACCGTCGCGCCGGTGCCGGAGATCTTGAGCTGCAGCGGCTCGCCGGGCGCGATGCTCTCGCCCATCGCGTAGCCGCCTAGTACCTCCGGGCCCACCGGCTTACTGAGCGTCCAGTCCGCCGTGGGCCCCAGCGTCGTCACCGCCGTCGGAGGATCCTCGCCTGTCGCGGTGGTGGCCGAGGCCACCAGGATTGCCGTGCTTGTCACCAGCGCCATTGCCAGTTTCCCGAACATACGACCCCCTCGTTCGTTCGCTGTTCGGATCGTATCGAAGCGATGCACCGCTGTATTGAACGGGGCGAATCTGCATCGCCGCCGGACGAGCCAAGGTTGAGCGGAGGTGGCTCAAGGAGACTTGAGCCCACCGGGCTCATGTGCTTAACTTGAGTCAACTCGGCTCAAGGCCCTGACTCAGACTTGTCTCCTTAGGAGGAACCCCCATGGCTCGTGCAGTAGGTATCGACCTCGGCACCACCAACTCCGTCGTCGCCGTCCTCGAGGGCGGCGAGCCCACCGTCATCCCCAACGCGGAGGGCGCCCGCACCACCCCGTCGGTCGTCGCGTTCTCCACCTCCGGCGAGGTCCTCGTCGGCGAGGTGGCGAAGCGCCAGGCGGTGACCAACGTGGACCGCACCATCCGCTCCGTCAAGCGCCACATGGGCACTGACTGGAAGAAGACCCTCGACGGCAAGGACTACCGCCCCCAGCAGATCAGCGCCTTCGTGCTGCAGAAGCTGAAGCGTGACGCGGAGGCCTACCTCGGCGAGTCCGTGACCAACGCCGTCATCACCGTGCCCGCCTACTTCGGCGACGCCGAGCGCCAGGCCACCAAGGAGGCTGGCGAGATCGCGGGCCTCGTGGTGGACCGCATCATCAACGAGCCCACCGCCGCGGCCCTGGCCTACGGCCTGGACAAGGGCGACACCGAGCAGGCCGTGCTGGTCTTCGACCTCGGCGGCGGCACCTTCGACGTGTCTCTCCTCGAGATCGAGGGCGGCGTCTTCGAGGTCAAGGCCACCAAGGGTGACCCGCGCCTCGGCGGCGACGACTGGGACGCCGTCGTGGTGGACTGGCTGGCCACGCAGTTCAAGAACAAGCACGGCGTGGACTTGGCCAAGGACAAGATGGCCCGCCAGCGCCTGCAGGAGGCCGCCGAGCGCGCCAAGATCGAGCTGAGCGCCGCCTCAGAGACCTCGATCAACCTGCCCTACATCACCGCGTCCTCCGAGGGCCCGCTGCACCTCGACGAGAAGCTCACCCGCTCCGAGTTCCAGCGCATGACCCAGCACCTGCTGGACCGCTGTCGCGCGCCGTTCAACGCGGTGATCTCGGACGCCAAGACCTCCGTCGACAAGATCGACACCGTCCTGCTGGTCGGCGGCTCCACCCGCATGCCCGCCGTCGTGGACCTGGTCAAGGAACTCACCGGCGGCAAGGAGCCCAACAAGGGCGTCAACCCCGACGAGGTCGTGGCCCTGGGCGCGTCCCTGCAGGCGGGCGTCCTGAAGGGCGAGGTCAAGGACGTGCTGCTCCTCGACGTCACCCCCCTGAGCCTCGGCATCGAGACCAAGGGCGGCGTGATGACCCGCATCATCGAGCGCAACACCACCATCCCGATCAAGCGCTCCGAGGTGTTCACCACCGCCGAGGACAACCAGCCCGCCGTGATGATCCAGGTCTACCAGGGCGAGCGCGAGTTCGCCCGCGACAACAAGTCGCTGGGCAACTTCGAACTGACCGGCCTGCTGCCGGCCCCCCGCTCGGTCCCGCAGATCGAGGTCACCTTCGACATCGACGCCAACGGCATCGTGCACGTCGGCGCCAAGGACCTGGCCACCGGCAAGGAGCAGTCGATGACGGTGACCGGCGGATCCGCGCTGGCCAAGGAGGACATCGACCGCATGGTGCGCGACGCCGAGTCGCACGCCGAGGAGGACCGCAAGCGCCGCGAGGCCGTCGACATGCGCAACGAGGGCGACGCCCTTGTCTTCCGCACCGAGAAGCTTCTGGCCGAGCATGCCGATACCATCGGCGAGGACGTCAAGGCTCCGGTCGTGGAGGCCACCGAGGCGCTCAAGGAGGCCCTGAAGGGTGAGGACAACGATGTGGTGAAGACCGCCATCGACGACCTCAACACCAAGGCCGCCTCGATGGGCCAGGCCATCTACGCCGCGGCGCAGGCGAAGCAGGCACAGGAGTCGGCCCATGCCGAGTCCTCCACCGATTCCGCCCAGGAGGGTGAGGACGACGTGGTCGAGGCCGAGATCGTCGATGAGGAGAAGGACAACAAATGACCGATTCGCAGTTCGTACCGGACGGCGAGGCTGTGGGTGAGGGCGTCGAGGAGACGCCCTCACCCGAGGCCTTTGACCCGGCTGAGGGCGTGGAGCTCCTGGAGGCCGTCGACAAGGTGGCTGAGCTCGAGGCACTCGTCGCGGAGAGGACCCTGGACCTCCAGCGGGTGGCTGCCGAGTACGTCAACTACAAGAAGCGCGTGGACCGGGACCGCGACCTCGCCCGCCAGTCAGGCGTCGAGGCCGTCGTCAACGACCTCATGCCGGTGATGGACCACATCGAGTTGGCCAAGCAGCACGAGAGCCTCGAGGGCGGCTTCCGGATGATCGCCGAGGAGTTGCAGAAGGTCGCGGCCAAGCACGGGCTGACCGCGTTCGGCGCGGTGGGGGAGGCGTTCGATCCCAACCTCCACGAGGCGCTCATGGCGGTGCCGATGGAGGAGCCCGTCGAGGTGGTCACCATTTCGCAGGTCATGCAGCAGGGCTACCTGCTGGGCAGCCGTGTGGTGCGTCCCGCGCGGGTCGCGGTGGCCAATCCCTGATCGCCCGGCACTGAGCCGAAAGGAGATGAACGACTAGATGAGCACGAAGGACTGGCTCGAAAAGGACTACTACAAGGTCCTCGGCGTCTCCAAGAGCGCCAGTGCCGA
Source organism: Tessaracoccus yangjingae (assembly GCF_054483935.1). The sequence continues at coordinate 1,294,802 of NZ_CM137014.1, forward strand.
TGAGATCAAGAAGGCGTTCCGGCAGATCGCCAAGGACAACCACCCGGACCAGAACCCGGACAACCACGCCGCCCTGGCCAGGTTCAAGGAGGCCTCGGAGGCCAACGCGATCCTGAGCGACCCCGAGAAGCGCAAGGAGTACGACGAGGCCCGCAGCCTGTTCGGTGGGGGCTTCAAGTTCGCGCGTCCGGGTCAGGGCGGCCCCTCGGGGTTCGAGGATCTGCTGCGCAACGCGCAGGGCGGGCAGGCCAACGCGGGATTCGGCGACCTCTTCGGAGGTCTGTTCGGTCAGCCGGGGGCCACGCGCCGCGCCACGCAGCGCGGGCCCCGTCGGGGCGCCGACATCGAGGGGGACGTCGCCATCACCTTCGAGCAGGCGGTCGAGGGCGCGACGGTGACCATGCGCACCATCTCCGATCAGCCGTGCGCCTCGTGCCGGGGCACCGGCGCCAAGGCGGGCTCCCTGCCGCGGGTCTGCCCGCGGTGCGAGGGCTCCGGCATGCAGTCGTCCCAGACGGGCGGCGTGTTCCAGCTGAGCGAGCCCTGCACCGAGTGCCTGGGCCGTGGCCTCATCGTCGACAACCCCTGCCCGGACTGTGAGGGCTCGGGCCGGGGGCGCTCCGCCAAGACGATGCAGGTGCGGATCCCCGCCGGCGTCAACGACGGCCAGCGCATCCGGCTCAAGGGCAAGGGCGCGGCGGGCGAGAACGGGGGGGCGGCAGGGGACCTGTACGTGTCGGTCACCGTCAAGCCGCACCGGCTGTTCGGCCGGGCCGGCAACAACCTCACGCTGGAGGTCCCGGTGACCTTCGCCGAGGCGTCACTCGGCGCTGAGATCACCATCCCCACGCTCAGCGGCACCAACGTGAAGCTCCGGATCCCGCCGTCGACCCCCAACGGCCGCACGATGCGGGTCCGCGGGAAGGGCGCACGGAAGTCCGACGGCACGATGGGTGACCTGCTGGTCACCCTGAGCGTGCAGGTGCCCGACGACCTGAGCGACGAGGCCAAGCGGGCGCTGCAGGAGTACGCGGAGAAGGCGCACGAGTCCAACCCCCGCGCCTCCCTCTTCGGCGGGTGAGCGACATGACCAGCCTTCCCCAGCTGTTCGACGTCGACGCGGCCGTGTTCCCGGTCTCTGTGGCCGCCTCCCTGGCGGACATGCACGCGCAGACCCTGCGCGGGTACGACCGGCTGGGCCTCGTGGTGCCGCAGCGGGCGCGGGGCCGCGGACGGCGGTACTCGTTGCGTGACGTGGCGAAGCTGCGTCACGTCCAACACCTGAGCCAGACCGAGGGCATCAACCTGGAGGGCATCCGGCGCATCCTCGCGCTGGAGGCCGAGGTCGAGGGCCTGAGGGACCAGGTGGACCGGCTCACCGACACCATCCGCCGCCTGCAGACGCACGAGGCGGCCATGCGCTTGTTCACCGCGGAGTCCTCCGGGGCCGTCCACGCCGGACGGTTCCGCCCGGGCCGCCGCCTGGCGCTGCCGCCCTCCTTGCCGCCCTCCGCGGCCGGCTGAACCGCCCCTGCCCAGGGTCGGCCCCGGGCACATTTCAGGGGTCTCCCCCCTGTGCCGGGCGACGATGCGCGGCACACTGGAGGGAGAGGCGGGGACACCCGCGGGAAGGACCATGCAGCCATGACCGATCACGAGCACAACGAGGTTCCGACGGCCACCTTCGTGGACGCCGAGGACACCAAGGACTACGAGCCCGAGCACGAGCAGGTGGTGGAGGCCGAGCGCGCCGAACAGTCCGAGAAGGCCGGCGCCGAGAACCTGGGCGAGAACATCGTCAAGGCGGCCACGGAGGCGGCCTATGCGGCCGTCGGGTTCGTCGGCTTCGTCGGGGACAAGGCGAAGAGCTTCTACGAGGAGCAGCAGCGCCAGTACGTCGCGACCCACCCCGACACCGAGGCCACCGAGGGCTCGAAGGCCTTCCTGGCCCAGATGCGCGAGCAGATGAACAAGCTCGTCGAGGAGCTGACGAAGGGCTACAAGGACATGGTGGAGCGTGGCCGCGACTCGCGCCACGACGCGCCCGCCGCGCCCGCCTCCCCCGTCGAGGAGCCTGGGCAGCCCGCCTCCTAGACTGGGCCAATGTCCGACGAACTGATCCCTCACAAGCGCCTCCGCGCCGGAGATGCCGACCGTGACGCGGTGCTGACGGTTCTGCAGCGCGCGCACGCGGAGGGCCGCCTGAGCGTCGAGGAACTGGGGGAGCGGCAGGATGCAGCGCTCCAGGCGAGGTTCATCGACGAGTTCGAGGGGCTCGTCGACGACCTCCCTGAGGGCATGGGGCTGGCCACCCGCCCGGGTGGCCAGCCCGCCGTGCTTCCGGCAGCCGGGCCGCCCGCCGATGCTTCCACCGCCCCGTTCACCTTCACGGTCCTGACCGGCAGGGACGTGGACGTGGCGCCCGGCACGAGTTACTACCGCAACTTCGCATGGTGGGGCGGTGACGACATCCACCTCGACGACGTGATGGGGCCCGGCGTGGTGCTCACCCTCGAGCTCTCCGCCGTCATGGCCGGCCACGACATCTTCGTCCCCCCTGGCGTGCGGGTGATCGACGAGTCCCTCGCCGTCATGGCGGGCAACGACATCGAGAGACAGGCCAGGGGCGACGGCGCCAACGGCACGCTGATCCTCAAGGGCTTCCTCTTCTGGGCGGGCAACGACGTGAAGCTGTCGCGCCGGCCCCACCGCTGAAAACGCTCCTTGTCAGCTTACGACTTCACAGCTTCGAGGCCACTGTGCGGCACTTCCGCCTGCGGAGGGCGTGAAATCCGCAAGACAGGATTTGCGTAAAGGCATGGTTAGGCTAACCTAACCGTCGTGAGCATCTCGTCGCTGCTGGAGAAGGCCCAGTTCCGGATCGCCAAGGCCAAGGCCCGGGGCGCCATGGCCGCCATGCCGGAGTCCGTCGGGCACCGGCTGTTCGAGGCCGAGGTGGTCGCCGTCGGATCCCCCTCCGTCTCCGTCCGCCGGATCACTCTGAACGCCGAGGAGTTCGCCGGCTACGGCACCGTCGCGGCCGACGAGTTCTTCGGGCTCCTCATGCCCGGCCCCTCCGGCCGCCTGGTCCTCCCGGACCCGGACCGCGTCAACATCCGCGCCGCCGTAGCGGACCTCCCTGAGGAGGACCGGCCGGTGCTGCGCTGGTATACCGTCCGCAGGCACGATCCCGCCGCCCGCACCGTCACCGTCGACATCGTCACCCATGGCACGGCCGGCCCCGGCTCGGCCTGGGCGCTCGAGGCCGCCCCCGGGGACCGCGTCGGCTTCAGGCAGTGCGGCGCGCTGTTCCTGCCCGGCGCCGCCACCCGGCTCTGCTTCGTCGTCGACGAGACCGCCGCGCCCGGCCTGGCCGCGATCATGGAGTCCCGCGACCTGGATCCGAACTGCCGGATCATCGTCGAGACCTCGGACCCCGCGCACCTCACGCCGCTGCCCTGGCACCCGGGGCTCACTGTCGTCAGCCGCGACGGCGCCGCGCCCGGCGACCGCGCCCTGGCGCTGCTGCGCGAGCTCGACACCTCGTCGTTCGACTACTTCTACCTCTGCGGGGAGAGCGACCTCGCTGCCTCCTGCCGTCGCCTCCTCGTCACCGAGCGCGGCGTCGACAGGCAGCTGGTGCTGTTCTCCGGCTACTGGAAGCTCGGCCAGGCACGCGTCTGACCGTCCCTACCCTCAAGGAAACCGATATGTCCCTCCTGTCCCGCATCGCGGGCGCGGTTGCCGCCGCGCTCGCGCTCAGCGCCTGCTCCACCGGCCCCGCAGCCACGACCGTCCCGGACGCCGCATTGTCCGCGGCCACGTCCTCCTCCGCGACCGCGACCGACGCGTTCCCCGTCACCGTGACCCACGCCCTGGGGGAGGCGGTCATCGAGGCCGAGCCCACCCGCATCGCCACCATCGGCTGGACCGACCACGAGACGCTCGTCTCGCTCGGCGTCGTGCCCGTCGGGGCGGTCGAGATCACCTGGGGCGGCAACGAGGCGGGCTCCACCGACTGGTTCGACTCCGCCGTCGCCGAGCTGGGCGGCGAGCAGCCCACCCGTTACGACGACTCGGCCGGCGCCCCGATCGAGCAGATCGTGGCCCTCGAGCCCGACCTGATCCTCGCCACCAACTCCGGCCTCACGCAGGAGGAGTACGACACCCTGAGCAAGGTGGCCCCCGTGGTCGCCTACCCCGAGGCACCGTGGTCCACCTCCTGGCAGGACTCGCTGGAGCTCGTGGGGCAGGCCGTCGGCCGCAGCGACAAGGCCGCCGAGGTCGAGGCCGAGACCACCGCCCTCCTCGAGAAGGCCGGCGCCGAATACCCGGAGATCGCCGGCACCAGCGCGGCATGGCTGTGGTTCGCCGCCGCCGACTACTCCAAGTTCGGCCTCTACACCGCCACCGACGCCCGCCCACGCTTCCTCGACGCCGTCGGCTTCGAGACCCCCGCGATCGTCACCGAGCTCAGCGACGGCGCCCCCGGCCAGTTCTCCGTCGACGTCTCCGCGGAGCGCGCCTCGGAGTTCGACGCGGACGTCATCGTCTTCTACGTCGACGACTCGGTCACCCTCGACGGACTCCAGGCCGCGCCGCTCATCCAGGACCTGCCGGCGCTGAAGAGCGGCGCCTACGTGGCCTCGGGGGACCCGGCCCTCGCGCTGCCGCTGTCCAGCCCCACCCCGCTGAGCATCCCCGTCGCGGTGGAGAAGTTCCTGCCGCTGCTGGCGGAGGCCGCCGCGAAGGTCCAGTGACCCTCCCCCGGGCGGCCGGCGGCCTCATCGCCGTCGGCTGCCTGGCCGTGGGGGTGCTGGCCTCCTTCGCGTTCGGCTCGGTGGGCGTGCCGGTGGGCGACGTCGTGGCGTTCCTCACCGGCGGCGAGCCCGCCACCGCCGCGATCCTCGCCGCGCGCGTGGACCGGACCCTGGTGGGTGTGGTCTGCGGGGCGGCGCTCGCGCTGTCCGGGGCCATCCTCCAGGGCGTCACCCGCAACCCTCTGGCCGACCCGGGGCTCCTCGGCATCAACGCCGGGGCCGCGCTGGCGGTCGCGCTCGGGGTGGTCACGGGGGTGGGAGCGTCCCAGAGCACGGTGGTGGGCCTCAGCCTGCTGGGTGCCGGCGCCGCCGCGACCTTCGTGGCGCTGCTCAGCCGAGGCCGCCCCGACCCCGTCCTCCTGGTGCTCCTCGGCGCCGCCGTCACCGCCGCCTGCCTGAGCGCCGTCTCGGCGGTCACCATCCGCAACCAGGCCGCGCTCGAGGTGATGCGCTTCTGGCAGGTGGGCTCCATCGGCGGCCGCGGCCTGCCCCTGCTGTTGCCATCGCTGCCGGTCCTGCTCGCCGGCGCCGCGCTCACCGTCTGGGCCGGCACCACCCTCAACACGCTCGCAGTGGGCGACGACCTCGCCACCGCCCTCGGCACACGCCTGGGCCGCACCCGGGCCGCGCTCACCACCGGGGCGGTGCTGCTGGCCGCCGGGTCGGTGGCCGTCGTCGGCCCGATCGGGTTCGCCGGCCTCGTGGTGCCGCACATCGTCCGCCTGCTGATGGGCCCGGACTACCGCGTCGTCATCGCCGGGTCCCTGCTGCTGGGGCCGGTGCTGCTGCTCGCCGCCGACATCATCGGGCGCGTGGTCATGCCGCCCGCGGAGATCTCCGCCGGGCTCGTGGTGCTGCTCCTCGGCGCGCCGGTGCTCGTGGCGCTGGTGCGCAGGTCGGTGCACGCATGACCGCCGCCGCCCTCCGTGCCGCGACGGTGCGCCGCCGTCGCCTGGTCCTGGTGGCCGTGGCGGTGGTGACCGTCGGGCTGTTCGTCGTCCGCGCGCTGCTGGGCGACTACCAGATCGCCGCCGTCGACGCCGTCCGGATCCTGCTCGGCGCCGACCTCGGCCCGGCGAGCTTCATCTTCCTGGAGACCAAGCTGCCCATCGCCCTGGTGGCGCTCGCCTCGGGGATGGCGTTGGGCGGATCGGGCGCCGCGTTCCAGTCCATGCTGCGCAACCCGCTGGCCAGCCCGGACGTCATGGGCGTCACGCTGGGGGCCAGCGCCGCCGCGGTCGCCGGCCTAGTGGTGTTCGGGCTCAGCGGGGCGCAGGTCACGGCCGCCGCGTTCGCCGGCGGGCTCACGGTGGCGCTCGGCATCTTCGTGCTCTCCGGTGGCGCCCACTCGGCGTCGAACCGGATCATCCTCATCGGCCTCGGCCTGGCCTTCGCGCTGCAGGCAGTCATCCACTGGGTGCTCATCCGCGGCAGCGTCTACCAGGCCCGCGACGCCATGCGCTGGCTCGGCGGCAGCCTGAACGGGGTCAACTGGGACGGCGTCAGCCGCATCTGGGTGGCCGTCGCGGTGGGGCTGCCGCTGCTCCTGCTGCTGGGGCGTCCGCTGCGGCTGATCGAGGTGGGCGACGACCTCGCGGGCGGGCTCGGCGTCCGGGTGTCGCGGGTGCGGCTCGCGGTGCTGCTGGTTGTGGTGCTGCTCACCGCCGCGGCGACCTCGGTGGCCGGGCCGATCGCCTTCGTCGGCCTCCTGGCCGGGCCGATTGCGCGTCGGCTCAACGCCGGCCGTTCGTCCCTGCCCCTCGCCGCGCTGGTCGGCGCCGCCGTCGTCGTCGGCGCGGACCTGCTCGGGGACGCCCGCTGGCCGTGGGGGCCCCTTCCGGTGGGGATCATCACCGGGCTTCTCGGCGCCCCCATGCTGGTGGCGCTGCTGCTGCGTTCGACCTCGGAGGAGGAGATCCATGGGTGAGCTCATTGCGCGCTCGGTAACGCTGGGCTACGGGGACCGCGTCGTCGCGCGCGGCCTGGACGTTGAGGTGCCGGCCGGGCGGATCACGAGCATCGTCGGCCCCAACGGCTGCGGGAAGTCCACGCTGCTGCGCGGGTTCAGCCGGCTGCTGGCGCCGTCGTCCGGGCAGATCCTGCTCGACGGCGACGACGTGGCCACGCTCCCGGCGCGCGAGCTGGCGCGCAGGCTGGGGCTGCTGCCGCAGTCGCCGATCACGCCGGAGGCGATGACGGTCGCCGAGCTGGTGGGTCTGGGGAGGCACCCGCACCGGGCGATGCTCGGCGGGTGGTCGCGGACGGATCAGGACGCCGTCGACGAGGCCCTCGCGATGACCCGGACCGCGGAGCTGGCCGGGCGGCGCGTGGATCAGCTGTCAGGGGGGCAGCGGCAGCGGGTGTGGATCGCCACGGTGCTCGCCCAGCGCACCGCGACCCTCCTGCTCGACGAGCCCATTTCGTTCCTCGACATCGCGCGAGCTGTCGAGGTGCTGGACCTCGTCGTCGACCTCAACGCGCAGCGCGGCACGACGGTGGTGATGGTGCTGCACGACCTCAACCTGGCCGCCCGCTACAGCGACCGGTTGATCGCGATGCGCGACGGCGCGATCGTCGCGGCGGGCGCGCCGTCGGAGGTGGTGACGGAGGACCTGGTCCGCGACGTCTTCGGGGTGCCGAGCCGGGTGATCCCGGACCCGGTGTCGGGCACGCCGCTGGTTGTCCCGATCGGCCGCCACCACGTGCAGCCATAGAGAGGTGGAGCTTCGAGGTCTCTGCTAGTTCCCGCGCTCGACCAAGGCGGGCGCCGAGGCGTTTAGGATGCGCTCATGAAGCATCAGGGGTCGCTTTCGGAGCCGAGAATCAGGCGATTCGCGTATCCGCGTCTTCGTCACACGGGGACGCCCATTTCGGAGGCGATGGCAGCCTTCATGGGCACGACCGGGTTCATATACTGGATGGCCGCAGTTCTTGTGACGTGGGTCTTGTGGAACACGCTACTGCCGTCTACCCTGCGGTTCGATCCCTATCCGTTTCAGTTCCTGACCCTCATGCTGTCGGTACAGGCGTCGTTCTCCGCACCTCTCATTCTTCTCGCTCAGTACAAGCAGGAGGCAACGGACCGCGCTCAAGCCCAACTCGACAGGTCGAAGCTCGACCAGAGCCGGGCGGATACAGACTTTCTGGCGCGAGAACTCATGGATGTTCGGACTTCCGTCACGGGGATGGCCACGCGGCAGTACATTTCAAAAGAGCTTGAGAGAGTGGAAGAGCGCTTGTTGGCATCAATGCAGACGCTGGCCGGCGCTGTCCGGGAAGACGAGAGGGGAACATAGTTAGGCGCTTCTTGGTTGGCGCGATTTCGATGGCATTGGCATGGGGCTGGTCCGGTGCTGGGCTCGCTGCGCAGGCGGCGGTTGCCGAGCCGTCCTGCGCCGCCTGGGTCACGACCAATACCAACTGGCTCGGGACCCAGTACACCGGTCACGCAAGCTGTCCCAATGGGCAACGCGTCAGAGTCAAGCTCCGCTGCTATTCATCAGGGACGCTGATCTCCACGGTCTACGGGTCGTGGACGACGGGCGTGTCAACGGCGGTGTGTACAAGGGGCTGGACCGGAGTGGCAACCTTCGAGGTGTGAGGGTCAAGACTCCTCCCGAGTCCCCGTTGCCCTGGATACGTGAGGGCCCCCGCCATGCGGCGGGGGCCCTCAACTGCGTGCAGTTCGGGACTCAGATCATCGGGGTGGTGTGCCAGATGCGCTGCAGGTAGTCGCGCATCGAGCGGTCCGAGCTGAAGTAGCCCGTGCGCGCGACGTTGAGGATGGCCGAGCGGGTCCAGGCCTTCTCGTCGGCGTACTTCGCCTCCACCTTGGCCTGCGCCTCCATGTAGGGCTGGAAGTCCGCCAGCGCCATGAAGCGGTCCTGATGCAGCAGGTTGAACACCACCGAATCGAAGGTGTGCGGGTCGCCGTCGCTGAACTCGCCCGAGAGGATGAGATCCAGGGCCGCCTTCAACTCCGGGTTGGACTCGTAGTAGGAGCCGGGGTTGTAGCCCTTGGCGCCCAGCTCCGCGACCTCCGGCTCCACCATGCCGAACAGGAAGAAGTGCTTGTCGCCCACCAGCTGGCGGATCTCGACGTTGGCGCCGTCGTCCGTGCCGATGGTCAGCGCGCCGTTGAGGGCGAACTTCATGTTGCCGGTGCCCGAGGCCTCCATGCCGGCCAGCGAGATCTGCTCCGACAGGTCCGCCGCCGGGATCAGCTTCTCGGCCAGGGTGACGTTGTAGTTGGCCGGGAACGCCACCTTGAGGCGACCCTCGAGCCGCTCGTCGGCGTTGACCTTCTTCGCCACGGAGTTGATCAGGTGGATCGTGTCCTTGGCCATCCGGTAGCCGGGGGCGGCCTTCGCGCCGAACACGACGGTGCGCGGGGTCAGCTCCGAGGCGGCGATCTTGCCCGAGACCACCTGCTCGTACAGCGAGACGATGTGCAGGACCTTCAGCGACTGCCGCTTGTACTCGTGCAGGCGCTTGACCATGACGTCGAGCATGTGGCCGGCCGGCAGTTCGATGCCGTCGCGCTGCTGCAGCAGGTTGGTCAGGCGCTTCTTGTTCCACGCCTTGACGGCGCGGAACCGGTCCTGGAACTCGGGGTCGTCGGCGTAGGGCTCAAGCTCCTTGAGGCGCTCCAGGTCGGTGACCCAGCCGTGGCCGATGTAGTCGCTGATCAGCTCGGCCAGCTTGAAGTTGGCCATCCGCACGAAGCGACGGGGCGTGACGCCGTTGGTGACGTTGGTGAACTTGTCCGGCCAGAGGGCGGAGAAGTCCGGCAGCACCTTGTCGCGCAGCAGCTGCGAGTGCAGCGCGGCCACGCCGTTGACCTTGGTGCCCGCGACGGTGGCCAGGAAGGCCATGCGGACGCCGCGCTCGGGGTACTCGGCGATCATCGACATGCGACGGGCGCGCATCTCGTCGCCCGGGAACGCCTTGCGGACCTCGTCGAGGAACTCCTCGTTGATCCGGAAGATGATCTCCAGGTGGCGGGGGAGCAGGCGGCCGAGGAGGTCCGTGGACCACACCTCGAGGGCCTCGGGCAGCAGGGTGTGGCAGGTGTAGGCGAAGCAGGACCGGGTGACCTCCCACGCCTCGTCCCACTCGAAGCCCTTCTCGTCGATCAGGACGCGCATGAGCTCCGGCACCGCGATGACGGGGTGGGTGTCGTTGAGCTGGAAGATGATCCGCTCCGACAGGTTGTGCAGGTCGAAGCCCTCCTCGAGCTCGTTGGTGAGGAAGTCATGCAGGGAGGCGGCCACGAAGAAGTACTGCTGCTGCAGGCGCAGCTCCTTGCCCTGGGGCGTGGAGTCCTCGGGGTAGAGCACCTTCGAGATGTTCTCCGCGAAGGTCTGCGCCCGCACGGCCTGGGCGTAGTCGCCGGCGTTGAAGATCTGCAGGTCGAAGGCCTTGGTGGCCGACGCGCTCCACAGGCGCAGCGTGTTGACGCGGCCGTTGAGGTAGCCCGGGACCATGTAGTTGTAGGGGACGGCGAGCACGTTCCAGGCGGGGACCCAGCGGGTGCACTCGCGGCCGTCGTCGTCGAGGTAGGTCTCGGTGTGACCGCCGAAGTCGACCTGGACGGCAGCCTCGGGGTGCGGGAACTCCCACGGCGAGCCGAGTGCGAGCCACGTGTCCGGCTGCTCGACCTGGCGGCCGTCGACGAAGGTCTGGCGGAAGATGCCGTACTCGTAACGGATGCCGTAGCCGATGCTCGGGACGTCCATCGTGGCCATGGAGTCGATGAAGCAGGCGGCGAGGCGGCCGAGGCCGCCGTTGCCGAGGCCGGGCTCCACTTCCTGGGCGCGGAGGGTGGCGATGTCGATGCCGCACAACTCGAGGCCCTGCCTCGCGATGTCGCTCAGGTCCGTGGCCAGCAGTGCGTTGCCGAGCTGGCGCCCGAGGAGGTACTCGGCTGACAGGTAGCCGATGGTCTTGACCTTGGCCTCGCGGGTCTTGCGGTTGGTCTCGAGCCAGCGGGCCATCAGGTAGTTCTTGACGGTGCTGGCGAGGGCCAGGTACTGGTCGTTGACGCTGGAGCGCGACAGGGTGACGCCCTGGTTGGTGTTGAGTTCGTGGAGGAACTCCTTCACGAACCCGTCGACGGAGAAGGGCGGCGCGCCGACCGGTGCGGTGGCGAGGGGGTGCGTCGGGGTGGACGCGGGACCGTACGTGCGGGTGTCGGTGTTGGGCGTCTCGTCGGCGGGCAACGGGCGTCCATGCAGCGCTGTATCTGGCATGGCGCACACATTAGTTGAGCCGCGGTGGAAACCCCCAAACCGTTTGTCTCGGTGACGTGTCAGGTTGGTAACGATTCCATAACGCCAAGCCAGACGGCTGTGACACGTTCAGGCCGGCCAGGCCTCCACCTCGTAGGACCGGCGCCAGAACTGCTCCTCGTACCAGGTGGCGTCGACGAAGGCCGTGAGCATCCGCCCCCTGGTGGCGTCGTCGGCCTCCGCGGCGGCGTGGTCGAGGAGGGCGATGGCCTCCCGGGTGACCTGTTGGAAGGCGGGATCGGCGTAGGCGGCCACCCATCCGGCGTAGGGATGGTCGTCGAGCTGCGCGGCCCGGTGGGCGAGGGTGGCGCCCACGTCGGCGTACACCCAGTAGCAGGGCAGCACCGCCGCGACACCGACCGCATACGGCTCGAACGCCGTCGCCGCGAGGAGCGAGTTGACGTAGGCGCGGGTGGTGGGGGAGGCGACGGCGGGGCGGGCGAGGCCGCTCAGCCGTTCGTCGGCCAAGAGTGCGTCGTGCATGAGCACCTCGGCCTCCACCGCCTCGCCGGCGCTGCGTGCCCAGAACGCGGCGGCCTGGGAGGTGGGGGCCCGGGAGGAGAGGGTGGCCAGCGCCCGGGTGTAGCCGCGGAGGTAGAAGTCGTCCTGTCCGAGGTATTCGACGAAGCGGTGCGCCTCCAGGGTGCCGTCGGCGAGCTCAGTGAGGAGGGGGAGCGTGTCGATGCGCCCGCGGATGGCGGCGGTGGCGTCCCAGGCCTCGGCGCTGAAGGGCCCCGGGGTCCAGTCGGGGCTCACAGCCACGACTCCACCCGGCCCACGAGGTGGTTCACCGGGCCGTGGCCCTGGTCAGCGGTGCGGCTGAGCCGCCAGCCCGCGCCGGACTCGAGGGCGCGCATGAGGTAGTCGCGCGCCTCCTCCACGGACTCGAGCCGCACGCCGGTGCGCCGGGTGTCGCCCCGGCGGGCCGCGACGGCTGCGATCGCCGAGCTCAGGGTGCAGCCGGTGCCGTGGGTGTGCCGGGTCGCGATGCGGGGGCCGGTCAGCAGGGACAGCTCGTCGCCGTGGGCGAAGACGTCCGTGAGCTCGGTGCCGGTGAGGTGCCCGCCCTTGGCCAGGACGGCGCGGGCGCCGGCGTCGACGAGTTGGCGCGCCTGGCGGATGAGGCCGTTGGTGTCGGTGACGGGCGGTTGGCCGAGGAGGACGGCGGCCTCGGGAACGTTGGGCGTGACGACATCGGCGAGCGGGAGCAGGCGGGTGCGGACGACGTCGACGGCGTCGTCGGTGAGCAGCGCGTCGCCGGACGTGGCGATCATGACGGGGTCCAGGATGATGAGGCCCGCGTGGTCGCGGCGCTCCTCGAGCACGTCGGCCACCGCGTTGGCCACCTCCGCGTTCGAGAGCATGCCGAGCTTCGTGGCGGCGACGGGGAGGTCGTCGAACACCGTCAGGATCTGGTCGCGGACGAAGGACGGGTCGACCGGGCGGGCCGCGCGGACCCCCTGGGTGTTCTGCACGGTCAGACCCGCTAGGGCGGCGGCGCCGTAGACGCCGAGGGCCGTGAACGTCTTGAGATCCGCCTGGATGCCGGCGCCCCCGCTGGGGTCCGAGCCTGCGATGCTCAACGCGATCTTCGGGGTGGTGGTGGTCATCGGGTTCTCCAGAGGGCGAGCAGCCCGGCGGCGGCGGCTCGCGGATCGGGGGCGGTGGTGATGGCGGACACGACGCAGATCCCGTCCACGCCCGTGGCGATGGCCTGCGCCGCGTTGGCGGCGTTGATGCCGCCGATCGCGAGGGTCTTCGCGCGGGCCGCGGTGCCTGCGACGAGCCGTGCGGTGCCGTCGGACCCCAGCGCGGGGGCGGCGTCGGTCTTGGTGGGTGTTGCCCACAGCGGGGAGAAGCCGAGGACGTCGGCTGTCTGGTCCGCGAGCTCGGCGCCCAGTTCGTCCTGGGTGGAGATGCTGAGGCCGATGAGGAGATCCGCGCCGAGGCGGTGCCTCGCCTGCGTGATGTCGCCGTCGTCCTGGCCCTGGTGGAAGTGGAGGCCCAGCTCCTCGGCCACGTGGAGCCGGTCGTTGACGACGAGCGCGACGGGGCGCCCGGTCTGATCCTGGGCGCGCCGGGCGGCCTGCACGCAGGCCCGGGCGAGGGCGAGGAACTCGTAGCCGGCGAGGTCCTTGTCGCGGATCTGCACCACCCCGGCGCCGCCGAGGACGGCCTGCTCCACGACGTGCGGGACCCGGTCCGGGCCGCCGGAGAGGGCGGTGTCTGTGACGTAGTAGAGGCGCCAGTCGACGCCGTCGGCGAGGCCGGGCGAGGCCTGTGTCATGCCTGCTCGTCGATGGTGACGAGGGCGGCGACCTCGTCGGGCGTGAGCGCGTGGAGGGCGTCGAGCCAGGCGGTGCGGAAGCTGCCCGGGTGGCGGGCGTGCTGGGCGGCCGTGAGCCCCGCGGCGCCGAAGAGGGCGTGGGCGGCCACGACGGCGTCATGGGCGGCGTGCGTGTCGCGGCCGGCGCCGAGTGTCGCGGCCACCGTCGCGCCGAGCGCGCAGCCCGTGCCGATCACGAGCGGCATCAGCGGGTGCCCGCCGGTGATCCTGGTGGTCCGGGTGGGGCTGACCACCACGTCCACCGGGCCGGAGATGGCCACGACGGCGCCCGTGGCGGCTGAGAGGCCGCGGGCGGTCTCGACGGCGGCCTCCACCTCGTCGGTGGCGTCCACCCCGCGGCCGCCACCGGTGGCGCCGGCGAGGCCCAGGATCTCGGAGGCGTTGCCGCGGATGGCGGTGGGACGGTGGGCGAGGAGGTCGCGGGCGAGCTGCGTGCGCACGGGGAGGGCGCCCACCGCGACCGGGTCGAGGACCCAGGGGGTGCCCGCCCCGTCGGCCGCCGCCGCCCCGCGGCGCATGCCCTCATGCTGCTCGGAGAGGCCGTTGCCCACGTTGATGAGCAGGGCGGAGGCGACGGTGGCGAAGATCGCGGCCTCCTCGGGGAGGTCGATCATGGCGGGTGCGGCCCCGACGGCAAGCAGCACGTTGGCCGTGATCTCGGGCACCACGGTGTTGGTCATGCAGTGCACCAGGGGGGTGGTGTCGCGGAGGGCGGCGAGGATGGCGCTCGTGGGGTGGGGTGGGGCGACGTCGGTGGCGTCGCCGGGCGTGGAGGGGGTGGGAATGGTCATGAGAGGTGGCTCCCTTCGCTAGCACGACCTAGATCAGGTGTTGCGGGTGTGTTCTCAGCCCCGACTTCGGGGCACCCCGGCTTCGGCGAGCCTACCAGTGGGCCCTCCCGCCCCGCTGACCGCGAAAAAGTGCCCGCAGTGCCGGTGCCCCCCTGCCGGCCTGAGCGTGAAGCCCGTCACTGGGGGACCGTCTCTCCGCGGTTGGGAACCACTGATCAATCGGTCTGAGCCTCGCCGACGGCGGCGCGGGCCGCGACGAAGGCGCCCACCGCGACATCAAGGTCCGCCCGCGACAATCCGGCCGACATCTGGGTCCGGATCCGGGCCGCGCCCCTGGGCACGACGGGGAAGGAGAACGCCCGCACGTACACGCCCCGGGCCAGCACCTCGTCGGCCATCCGCGCGGCGAGGACGGCGTCGCCCAGCATCACCGGGACGATGGGGTGGTCGGACTCGGGGATGTCGAACCCCTCCTCGACCATCCGACGGCGGAAGTAGGCCGTGTTCTCAGCCAACCGCTCCAGCAGGGCCGACGAGGTCTCCAGCAGGTCCAGGCAGGCGATCGTCGCGGCGACGATCGACGGCGCCAGCGAGTTGCTGAACAGGTACGGCCGCGACCTCTGACGCAGCAGCTCCACCACCTCGAACCGGGCGCACGTGTACCCGCCCGAGGCCCCGCCCAGCGCCTTCCCCAGCGTTCCGGTCAGGATGTCCACCCGGTCGATCACGCCGAAGCGCTCCGGCGTCCCCGCGCCGGTCTCGCCGACGAAGCCCACCGCGTGCGAGTCGTCGACCATGACCAGAGCGTCGTACTCGTCGGCCAGCGCGCAGATCTCGTCGAGCGGCGCCACGAACCCGTCCATCGAGAACACCCCGTCGGTGGCGATCACCCGGTGCCGCGCCCCCCGCGACGCCTCCAGCTGGGCGCGCAGGTCCGCCATGTCGCGGTTGCGGTAGCGGTAGCGGGCGGCCTTGCTCAGGCGGACGCCGTCGATGATGGAGGCGTGGTTGAGCTCGTCGGAGATGATGGCGTCCTCGGCCCCGAACAGGGTCTCGAACAGGCCGCCGTTGGCGTCGAAGCAGGAGGAGTAGAGGATGGTGTCCCACCCGTCGAAGCCGTTGCGTCCTGTCCGGAGGAACGCCGTCATCCGCGACTCCAGCTCCTGGTGCTGCGTCTGCGTGCCGCAGATGAACCGCACCGACGCCATGCCGAAGCCCCACCGGTCGTAGGCGCGCTTGGCGGCGTCGATCAGCACCGGCGAGTTCGCCAGCCCCAGGTAGTTGTTGGCGCACAGGTTGATCACCTCGCCGGAGGGGGTGCCCACGTGCGCGGCCTGCGCCGTCGTCAACGGCGCCTCCGTCTTGTACAGGCCGTCGGCGCGCAGCTGCGCGAGCTCGCCGCGGATGTGGTCCAGGAATGCCATGGTGGTCCTCACTCGTCCCAGGTCAGGATGACTTTGCCGGCGTGACCCGCCGCCGCGACATCGAACGCCTCGCGGAACGACGACGCCGGGAAGCGGTGGGTGATGACCCCCGAGATGTCCAAGCCCGAGCGCAGCAGCGCGCTCATGGCGTACCAGGTCTCGAAGATCTGCCGGCCGGTCACGCCCTGGATGGTCAGCATGTTGAAGATGATGGTGGAGAAGTCCACCTCCAGCGGCCTCGACGGCGTGCCCAGCAGTGCGATCCGGCCCCCGTGCGTCATGTGCGCGATCATCGACGACAGCGCGGCCCCGGAGCCGGACATCTCCAGCCCGATGTCGAAGCCCTCCCGCATGTCGAACCGGTCGTACACGTCGGCCAGGTCCTCGCGCGACACGTTGACGGTGTTGGTCAGCCCCAGCCGGCGGGCCAGCTCGAGCCGCTCGTCGTTGAGGTCGGTGACCACGACGTTGCGCGCCCCCTGGAACTTCGCCACCAGGGCCGCCATGATCCCGATGGGGCCGGCGCCGCTGACCAGCACGTCCTCGGCGAGCGCCGGGAACTGCAGGGCCGCGTGGACGGCGTTGCCGAACGGGTCGAAGATGGCCGCGACATCGGGGTCCACGGGCGTGTGGTGCACCCACACGTTCGACGACGGCATGGCGAAGTACTCGCAGAAGGCGCCGTCGACGTGGTAGCCGATGCCGCGCGTGTTGCGGCAGAGATGCCGATTCCCCGCGAGGCAGGCCCGGCAGCGCCCGCACACGTAGTGCCCCTCGCCGGAGACGAACTGGCCCACCTCGAGCCCGGTCACCGAGGAGCCCAGCTCGACGATCTCGCCGCAGAACTCGTGCCCCACCACCAGCGGCGTGGTGACCACCTGCGACGCCCAGCCGTCCCAGCTGTCGATGTGCAGGTCCGTGCCGCAGATGCCGGTGCGCATGACCCGGATGAGCACCTCGTTGGGGCCGGGCGTGGGCCGCGGGAGCTCGATCAGCTCCAGCCCCGGGCCGGGCCGCGTCTTCGCAAGTGCCAGCATGTGCCCCATCGTGGCAGATGCGCCCCATGGCCGCCCCCGCAGGGGCGGGATCGCTACCGTGGGGCGAGGGACGCGCCGATCGAGCCGGCCAGGTCATGATCGACCAGTGTTCCCGAGTGCCGACGGCGGCGCGGAGAGGCGGCAGGCCATGGGCCCGGTGGTGCGCACGGTGACCTTCAACACCGGCTTCGACGATCACTTCCTCGTCGACGGCGTCACCTGGGGCGGCGTCGAGAAGGCGAGGGCGTACGAGTCGCAGCCGTCCGGGAAGGGCGTGTTCGTGGCCCGGCGCGTGGCGCTGTGCGGCGTGCCCGCGCACGCCTACTACCTGATCGGCGAGCGGGAGCAGGCGCAGCACGTCTCGGAGGTGGAGGCGGCGGGGGTCACCGTGCACAGCGTCCCCGTCCCCGGGCGGACGCGGCACAACCTCACGCTGCTCATGGAGGGCCACGTCGCGGCGCACATGGTCTCGCCCGGCTACCAGCTGGTCTCGGCCCGGCCGGCCGAGGAGCTGCTCGCGGCGGTGGTCGCGGACACACAGCCGGGCGATGTGGTGACGCTCAACGGCTCCATCCCCGCAGTGGTGCCGCCGTCGTCGCTGGCCTCCACCGTCGTGTCGCTCGCGGCGAGGGGCGCCCGCGTGATCTCCGACAACCAGGGCCCGCAGCTGGTCGCGGCCGTGGCGACGGGGCTGCTGGCGGCGGTCAAGCCCAACGACGAGGAGGTCCGTGCGCTCGACGTGCTGGGGGAGGCCCACGACCTCGTCGGCTACCTCACCCTGCTGGCCCGGTTCGGCGTCGGGCTGCCGATCATCACCCTCGGCGCGAAGGGCGTCGCCTTCCTCGACGGCGGGAAGGCGTGGCGCGGCGGATGCCGGGTGGAGCGGCCGAAGCTGTCGGTGGGCGCGGGCGACGCCTTCGTCACGGGGCTGGCCATCGGCGTGCTGGAGGGTCGCGCACCCCGCGACACCGTCGCCTGGGCGTCGGCCTGTGCCGCCGCGCACGTGACGGGCGTCGACGACGCGGGATTCAGGGTCGCGGCAGAGGAGGCGGTGTCGCGGTTCGAGGCTGTGCCCGCCTGACCCGACGTAGGGTTGTGGCATGTGTCGCAACATCCGGCCCTTGAACAACTTCGAGCCCCCCGCCACCAACGACGAGGTGAACGCGGCGGCGCTGCAGTACGTGCGCAAGGTCGCGGGCGTGACCAAGCCCAGCAAGGCCAACGAGGAGGCGTTCCACCGCGCCGTCCACGCCATCGCCCACATCACCGCGGACCTGCTCGACGAGCTGGTCACCACGGCCCCGCCGAAGGACCGCGAGGAGGAACGCGTCAAGGCGCAGGCGCGGGCCGCGAAGCGCTACGGCACCGCGGTCGCGTCGTGAGCGGGGCCGCCGAGTTGCACGTCGGCGCCACCCTGACGCCGTCCAAGCTCGAACTGCTCGCCCGATGGCTGCCCGGGAAGAACTGGTTCCACGGCGAACTCGCGGGCCTGCGGCGCGCCGCCTACTTCCGTTTCGTGGACCCGGAGGGTGAGGTGGGCCTGGACTGCATGGTGGTGGAGGCCGACGGCGAGTACTACTTCGTGCCGGTCACCTGGCGGGCCCAGCCCCTCGACGGCGCGGAACTGATCGGCACGCTGCAGCATTCGGAGCTCGGGCTGCGCTACTGCTACGACGCGGCCACAGACCCGGTGTTCGTCGAGGAGGCCACGCGGGTGATCCGCGAGGCGGGTGGCGAGGCCGAGCTGCGCGACCCCCACGGCAACCAGCTGCCCATCACCATGACGGCACGCGGCACCGGGACCCTCCCTGGCGAGGGCAGCAGGCTCGAGGTGATGCGCATGCTGGAGCGCGCCGTGCCAACCCCGGACAACGCGGCCGGCTCCCTGATCGGCCGCTGGACGGACCACGCGGGCCCCCGCCACGACGTGCTCGCCATCCTCCACTGACGAGGCTGGGGAACCACTGATCACCCATGCCCGGGCTGCGGCGCCCTTCCATCTGGTGGTGGGCGGCTAGAACCCCAGCCCCTCGGACATGGCGCGGATGTGGTCCGCGCTCACGCGCAGCTGCGTCAGCTCGTCGTCGGAGACCGGCAGCTCCAGCTGGGTGCCCGCCCCGTCGCGACCCACCACCGTCGGCACGGCCATGCAGACGCCTGAGATGCCGTGCCAGCCCTCCAGCATCCGCGACACCGGCAGTACCCGTCGCTCGTCCCGCAGCACCGACTCGATGATGCGCGTGGCGGCCAGCCCGATGGCGTAGTTGGTGGCGCCCTTGCCCTCGATCACCTCGTAGGCGGCGTTGACCACACGGTGCGCGATGCTCTCCCGCTCGCCGGCGCCCAGCCGCCCCGTGGTGCGTTCCCACTCCGTCAGGGGCACGCCGCCGATGGTGGCGGTGGACCAGAGCGGCGTCTCGGTGTCGCCGTGCTCGCCGCACACATAGGCGTGCACGTTGCCCACCGCCACGTCGCAGGTGGTGGCGATCAGCTGCCTCAGCCGCGACGAGTCCAGCACGGTGCCCGAGCCGAAGAGGCGGTTCGACGGGAGCCCGCTGATCTTGAGGGCGGCCTGCGTGGTCACGTCGACGGGGTTGGTCACCATGATGAACGTGGCGTCAGGGGAGCGCTCCACCAGCGGCGGGATGACCTTGCGCATGAGCGCCACGGTGGAGCCCGCTAGGTCCATCCGCGTCTGGCCGGGCTTCTGCTTCGCGCCCGCCGTGACGACGACGACATCCGCCCCGCGCGTGATGTCCACGTCGTCCGAGCCCTCGATCACCGCCTCCGGCAGGAACTGCCCGCCGTGGGCGAGGTCCAGCGCCTCGGCGCGCACCTTGGGGCCGTTGACGTCGTGCAGGACGACGCGCCGGGCCACCCCGCGGATGAGGGCCGCGTAGGCCAGTGACGATCCGACCGCGCCGGCGCCGACGATGGCCAGCTTGGCGCCTTCCCTGTACTGGGCTGATGACATGGGCCGATTCTCTCAGTCGCGGATGATCATGGCCAGGCCGCCGAAGGCCGGCAGCTCGACGGTGAACCCGCCCAGGTCGTCGACGGTGCCCACCTTGCGGCGGGTGCTGAGGTCGAACACCCGGCCGCCGGGCAGGTGGTCCGACTGCACCCTGGCCTCGATCTTCTCGGCGCCGAAGTTCAGCGCGGTGACCTGCACCGCGCCGATCTCCAGCTCGTTGACCAGCACCAGCAGCGCCCGGTGGCCCACCTCCGGCACGTCCAGCAGGCGGCCCGACGCCAGGCCGTTGCGCTTGCGGACCTTGAGGATGACCGCCAGCCGCGAGGCGAACGACGTGTCGCGCTTGAGCTGCTCGGGCAGCGGGCCGTAGAGGGTCCGGGCGCGCGGCATGCCCGAGGCCGACTTCTTCACGTCCGGCGCGACGCCGAGGATGTCGTAGGCTCCGCGCTCGATCCAGCGGGTGTCGCCGCTGCTGATCAGGCTCTTGACGGCGTCGCGCTCCAGGGGCAGGGCGCCGACGAGGTCCCAGCCGGACAGCGCGAACACGCCCGGCTGCCAGGCGTTGTACATGCACATGAGGAGGTGCGCGTTCGCGATGCGGCGCACGTCGCCGTCGGTGATGGTCGACAGGTCCGTGATGCCCAGGGAGGCGGTGATGATCGATGCGGTGGTGCTGGCGATGCCGTTCTGCGTGAACACGGCGTTGTAGGGTCCGGCCTGGCCGGTGAGGGTGTCGCGCATGGTCTGCTGGATGTGCTCGGCCAGCTCGTGGCCGCGGTAGTCGCGGCCGCCGAGCGTGTAGAGGTCGTCGCGGTGGGCGGCGGCGAAGTGCACAAGCTCGTAGGTGAGCTCGTCGTGGTTCTGCAGCGCGTGCACGAGCGAGGCCTGATCGATGCCGATCTCCATGGCCTCCCGCAGGACGAGGCGCAGGAACTCGGTGTCGCTGGTGGCCAGCGCGAACTGGGCCGCGGGGCGGGTGATGAAGTCGTAGGAGAGGTCCGGCCCGACGGCGCTGGTGCGCTGGATGTCGTCGATGGCCAGGTTGAGCTCCTGGAACGTGAAGCCGCCCACCTTGCGCACCATCGAGCCGATCAGCTGGTTGGCCGCCTGCGACAGCGGATGCCCCTCCGACCAGGCCGGGGACCGGTCGAAGGTCCGCTCCACGCCGAGGAAGCCGTTGGCGTCGAGCCGGAGCCCGCCGGAGCCCAGATCGAGCAGGGAATGGAGCGCGTCGCCCATGACCAGGCGCATGCCGGCGCAGGTGGGGTCCAGCCAGTTGATCGTCGGCTGGCCCTCCTTGAAGTAGTGCAGGTACACCCAGCGGCGGAGCGTGCCCTTGTAGTCGCGGATGGGCGGGGTGACGGACCAGTTGGTCTCCTTCACGCCCGGCTCGTAGAAGATCACGCGCTGCAGCGCGCCGATGATGTAGCCCTCGTCGGAGAGCGCGCGCTCCGCCTCGGCGGTGAGGTTGACCGAGTCTCGGCCGGGGGGCACGTCGGGCAGGAGGTGCCAGGCCGCCTCGGGGATGTCGACCATGTGGAAGATGCCCGGGTAGTCGCGGTAGTTCAGCTCGGCCAGGCGGAAGTCGGCCCCCTTGCCGGTGTGGCCGGGGACGATGTCGTCGATGATCGTGCCGTTGTGCCGGCTGGCCGTCTCGCCCATCTCGCGGAACTCGTCCTCGGTGCCGAAGAGCGGGTCGATGGCCATGGACATGCGGTCGAAGTGGCCGTCGACGCTGGGCGTGACCTCCCACCCGTCCAGGCCTCCCGCCAGCTTGACGGGCCCGGTGTGCACCGCGTCGATGCCGACGGCGGAGAACGCGTCCCAGAGCTCGTTCGAGCCCAGCGCGCCCAGGAAGGACTGCCCCGGCGCGGTGATGTGGGACAGGGGGTAGGCGGTGTACCAGACCGACGCGCGCTGCAGCGCGGCGCGCGGGTCCGGGTGGGCGTACGGGTTGGACCACATGGTGTGCTTGCCGGCGAGCTGGCGCGCCACCTTCTCGGCGTCGTGCAGCATCGACTGCTCCTCGAGCCACTCGACGTAGGCCCGGTTCGCGCCCGAGGCCTCGAACGGCGGCGTGATGGGGCTCTCGTCGCCCTGACGACGGCGGGCACGCGGGCGCAACCGGGACGGACGGGCCGCGAAGCGGGCCTCGTCGAAGGTGATCTCCGGCATCACCTCGTCGGCGGGGTCCTCGGGCTGTGCCGGGGCCTGATCCGCGGGGGCGGTCTTCGAAGCGGTCTTCTCGGCGGTGTCGTCGGTGCGCTTGATCACGCCACCGAGGCTACCCCGCCAACGTCCACGCGAAGGGGGAATTCGAGGTTGAGTGTAGTAGACTCAACTCTGAAAACTTCCTCAAGGAGACACCCTGATGAACACCGAGAAGCTCACGACGAAGTCCCGCGACGCCGTCACGGCGGCGGTCCGGCAGGCCCTCACCCACGGCAACCCCAACACCGAGCCGGTGCACCTCATGCACGGCCTGCTGCTCACCCCCGACAACACGGTGGGCGCCCTGCTCGAGGCGGCCGGCGCGGATCCGGCGCAGATCGACGCGGCCGCCACCGCGGCCATCGGAAAACTCCCCTCCACCTCCGGCTCGTCGGTCTCGCAGCCCGCGCTGTCCGGCCCGTTCGCGCGGGTGCTGGCCTCCGCGGAGACCCTGGCCGACAGCCTCGGCGACGACTTCGTGGCCACCGAGCACCTGCTGATCGGGCTGTCGATGGTGGCCTCCGAGGCCAAGACCATCCTGGACCGCGCGGGGGTGACCACCGACGCGCTCAAGGCGAAGTTCGAGGAGCTCCGAGGCGGCAAGAGGGTCACCTCGGCGGAGTCCGAGGGCGGCGAGTCGGCCCTGGACAAGTACTCCATCGACCTCACGGAGCGCGCCCGCTCCGGCAAGCTGGACCCGGTCATCGGCCGCGACTCCGAGATCCGACGCGTGGTCCAGGTCCTCGCCCGGCGCACGAAGAACAACCCCGTGCTGATCGGCGAGCCCGGCGTGGGCAAGACCGCCGTCGTCGAGGGCCTGGCGCAACGCCTGGTCGCGGGAGACGTGCCCGATTCGCTCAAGGGCCGGCGCCTGGTCTCGCTCGACCTGGCGTCGATGGTGGCCGGCGCGAAGTACCGCGGCGAGTTCGAGGAGCGGCTCAAGGCCGTCCTCACCGAGATCCGTGAGGCCGAGGGCCAGGTGATCACCTTCATCGACGAGCTGCACACCGTCGTCGGCGCCGGGGCCTCCGGCGAGGGCGCGATGGACGCCGGCAACATGCTCAAGCCCATGCTGGCCCGCGGCGAGCTGCGGATGATCGGCGCCACCACCCTCGACGAGTACCGCGAGCGCATCGAGAAGGACCCGGCCCTGGAGCGCCGCTTCCAGCAGGTCTACGTGGGGGAGCCGTCGGTGGAGGACACCGTCGCCATCCTGCGCGGGCTGCGCGAGCGCTACGAGGCGCACCACAAGGTGCGGATCACCGACTCCGCCCTGGTGGCCGCCGCCTCACTCTCGGACCGCTACATCACGTCGCGACAGCTCCCTGACAAGGCCATCGACCTGGTCGACGAGGCGGCGTCGCGGCTGCGGATGGAGATCGACTCCTCGCCGGAGGAGATCGACATGCTCCGCCGCGACGTGGACCGGATGACCATGCAGACGTTCCACCTCGAGAAGGAGGCCGACGAGGCGTCGAAGGAGCGGCTGGCCGCGCTGCGGGCCGAGCTGGCGGACGCGCAGGAGAAGCTGCGGGGCCTCGAGGCGCGCTGGGAGTCCGAGAAGAGCGGGCTCAACCGGGTGGGCGACCTCAAGGAGCGCATCGACCAGCTCCGGGTGGAGGCGGACAAGGCGCAGCGTGAGGGCGACCTCACGCGGGCCTCGCAGATCCTCTACGGCGACATCCCGGCGGTCGAGCGTGAGCTCGCCGAGGCCGAGGCCACCGACACCACGTCGCAGATGGTCTCCGACGAGGTCGGCGCCGGCGACATCGCTGAGGTGGTGGGCGCGTGGACGGGCATCCCCGTCGGCCGCCTGCTCCAGGGCGAGAGCGAGAAGCTGCTCCACATGGAGGAGCGGATCGGGGAGCGGCTCATCGGTCAGGCCCAGGCCGTCAAGGCCGTCTCCGACGCCATCCGCCGCTCGCGCGCCGGCATCTCGGACCCGAACCGGCCCACCGGCTCGTTCCTGTTCCTCGGCCCCACGGGCGTGGGCAAGACCGAGCTGGCCAAGTCGCTGGCGGACTTCCTGTTCGACGACGAGACCGCGCTGGTGCGCATCGACATGAGCGAGTACTCGGAGAAGCACTCCGTGGCCCGCCTCGTCGGCGCCCCTCCCGGCTACATCGGCTACGAGGAGGGCGGCCAGCTCACCGAGGCGGTCCGCCGTCGGCCGTACTCCGTCGTGCTGCTCGACGAGGTGGAGAAGGCGCACCCGGACCTGTTCAACATCCTGCTGCAGGTGCTCGACGACGGACGCCTCACCGACGGCCAGGGCCGGACGGTGGACTTCCGCAACACGCTGCTGATCATGACCTCCAACCTCGGGTCGCAGTTCATGGCCGATCAGATGCTGTCGGTGGAGGAGAAGCGCAACTCCGTGATGAGCGTGGTGCGCCAGGCGTTCCGGCCCGAGTTCCTCAACCGGCTCGACGACGTGGTGCTGTTCGACGCCCTGACCAGCGAGGAGCTGGGGCGGATCGTCGACATCCAGATCTCGAAGCTGAACCGTCGGCTGGAGTCGCGGCGGATCACGATCGACGTGTCCGAGGCTGCGCGGCTGTGGCTGGGGGAGGTGGGGTTCGACCCGGTCTACGGCGCCCGCCCGCTCCGTCGCCTGGTGCAGACCACCATCGAGGACCAACTGGCCCGCGGGCTGCTGTCGGGAGAGATCCACGACGGCCAGACGGTGCGGTTCGACCGGATCGGGGAAGGGATCGGGCAGGTCTGAGGGATCCTGCTGTCGCGGTGGGGTGTTGAGCCTGACACGGCTCTCGCGGTGGGGTGTTGAGCCTGACACGGCTCTCGCGGTGGGGTGTTGAGCCTGACACGGCTCTCGCGGTGCGGTGTTGAGCCGGATCTGGCTGTCAACGCCAGAGGGATCGATCACATCGGCGGAACGGGGCCTTGAGATCCATTTCCGGCTCAAGTGCCCTCACCGAGAGCCGTGTCAGGCTCAACTCACCCCACCGAGAGCCGTGTCAGGCTCAACGTCAGTGAGGCACAGGCCCAGGCGCGGCGGTCAGCGGCCGATCTCGCGGCGAAGCGCCTCGACCGTCATCTTGGCGGTGTACAGGTCAGCGCCGGTCAGGTCCCGGTAGCGCCGGATGGCGCTCATCGGCCGGCCGGCGTTGATCTCCGCGATGAGCTCCTCGCGCTCGTAGAACGTCAGCGGACGCGGAGGCGCCGCGACGGCCTGCTGGCGCCGCTGCCGCTCCTTCGTCAGCGACGGGGCGATGACCCACACCCAGATAGCGATGGCGGGGATGAGGAATCCCAGCCGGCCGTCGGTGAGCGTGGTGAGGCCGACGGCCACCAGGATCAGCCACCACTGCGCGTACCAGGGCGTGGGCGGCGCCTGATGGTGGTGCACGGCGGTCTCCGGCGACGGCGACCCGTACGTGGCGGGCACCTCCGGCGCGCCCCATGCGGGTTGCGGCTGTGCGAAGGGCATCGCGGGCTGTTCCGGTTGCCCGGGGCGCCGGCCCGGGAGGTCGGTGAACAGGACCGCCAGCTCGCTCCCGGTCTTCGCCTCGAGGGCCTTGGACATCCGCTCATTGAACTCGTCCGAGGTGAGACGGCCCGACGACATGTGCTCCTGGAGCAGCTCGACCGCCTCGTCGCGCTCGTGGTCGCCGATCCGCATCTCGTCGTTGGCCATGGAGAACAGCCTACTCCCGCACGGCGTTCCCACGTCAGCCCGGGAACCCGTCGATGAGGGACCGAACCATTCCCGGCTAGGGGCGATCCGGCCCTGTGAGGTGATCTACGGCTGTTCCGCGGGGAAGATGGGGTCGGCGTCGTCGTTGGGATCGAAGAACCCCACCCCGTGCTTGGCCGCCAGGTTCCGTCCTGCCTCCCGCGCCTTCGTGGCCTCGCCGTCGGGACACCGTGCCAGTGTGGACGACGGGCCGCACCGGTAGGTGGTGGTGCCGTCGTCCGCGTCCGTCAGTGGGCCGTTCATGGGCGGGAACCTGTCGGAGAAGTCCGAGTACCAGTTGCGCAGGGCGACGGTGCCGTTCTCCGGATCGTCGAGGTCCACGCCGGCGCCTCCGGCACCGAGGCCTCTGCTCCATGCGAGGAAGTCCTCGATGTCGCGGGGGGCGGACGCGGGGTCGAAGACCAGGATGTCGTAGCTCATGGGGGATACCTCCTTGTCGAGGACGATAGCCCGCTCTGGGCTCGGGCGAGGGTCGCTGGCCGATTCGGCGGTCTCGCTGGCACGAATGTCCCGTCGGGAGCCACCCCGGGTGCGGTGGCGGTACCCGGGGGCGAGATCGACGGCGTGTCGTGCACAGGGGGTGGCGGGGTCGAGAAGGGGTGGACGTCCGGGCGTTGGCGGGGCCAGGGCTCCCGGGGGGTGAACGGGGTGTGGGGATCGAGGGGTTGGCGGGGGCCCGGGGCTCCCGGCGGGCGCGGCGCTGGTTGGATGGGGTCATGAACGCGACACTCCGTGACGTCCGGCGCGACTACTCCGGGCAGGGGCTGCCCGAGGACCTTGCCGTCTTCGACCCGTGGGCGTTCCTGGACGCATGGATCGCGGACGCGCTGGCCGCGGACGAGCCAGAGCCCACCGCGATGACCGTGTCCACCGTCGGCCTGGACGGCCGCCCCCGCAGCCGGGTGCTCCTCCTCAAGGAGGCCTCACTCTCGGGGCTGGTGTTCTTCTCCCACTACGACTCGCCGAAGGGCGACGAGCTGGCCGCGACACCCTCGGCCGCCGTCAACCTCTGGTGGCCCACCCTGATGCGCCAGGTCCGCGCGGTGGGCGACGTCCACCCGCTCACCAGGGACGAGAACGTGGAGTACTTCCGCAGTCGGCCGCGGGCGAGCCAGGTGGGGGCGTGGGCGTCGCGGCAGTCGCGGGAGCTGGGGTCGCGGGCGGAGCTGGAGGCCGCGGTGGCCGCCGCGGCGGAGCGCTTCGCCGACGGCGGCGAGGTGCCGTGCCCTCCCGGGTGGGGCGGCTGGCGGCTCATCGTGGACGACTTCGAGTTCTGGCAGGGCCAGCCGAGCCGGCTCAACGACCGGGTGGCCTGCCGCCTGACCGACGACGGCTGGGCGGCCACCAGGCTGCAGCCCTGAGGACGCGCTGATCGTCGATGTCGCGGCCGCGGCGCACCGGATCGGACGTCGCCGAGAGCAGGAGCGACCCTTGATCGCCTACCCCGCGAGGTGACGGGCGAGCGCTTCGGCGATCTCGCCGTCGGCGTCGTAGGCGGACCAGACGGGGGAGGTGTTCGCCTCGAAGCAGCACCAGCGGCCGTCGGGGGTGCGGCGCAGGTCGAGGCCCGCCAGCTCGAGGCCGAGGCTCCGGGCCAGGGCCACACACCGGCCGGCCACGCCGTCGGGCAGCTCGTCGCGGGTCAGCTCCGCCTCGCCGTACCGGTAGTCCACCGCGTCCGAGGTGATGCGGTGCGCGAACACCCGCCGGCCCACCACGTGCGCCCGGAACTCCACGCCGTCGACGAACGCCTGGAACTGGGTGGGGCACCACTCCACCGCGGCGAAGTCCTCGTCCTCGGCCACGAGCCGCACGATGCTCCTGACGGCGCTCGTCGACTTGACGATGACCCGGCCGTGCCGCGACACGAACGCCCGCGCGGCAGCCGGGTCCGTGGTGAGCAGGCCGGTGGGCACCTCGAACCCGGCCGCGCGGATGGCGAGCGCCTGGGCCGGCTTGGAGAAGTTGGACGCCGAGGCTGCGCGCCGGTTCACCACCCGCACCGACGGGGGCGCCAGTTCCACCCAGTCCCGCAGCCCCGCCGCCAGCAGGGGATCGGCCGCGCCGTGGGCGCGCAGGTAGCACCCGGACACGGCGTCCGGGGCCACCTCGGTGCCGGCGATGTGGAGGCTGCCGCCGGACAGCTGCACGCCGTCGCGCGTGAGGTCGGCGAAGGCCCCCGGCAGCCCGAGGCGCACGACTGCGGCCCAGGCCGCCGCCAGCGGTGGGTCGTCCGGGCGTCCCGCGATCAGGATCCGCGGGACTTCTCCCGACGCGCCGTCGGGGCCGGCCGGCGCGGTCGCGGTAGCGAAACCGCCGCCGGTCATGCCGCCCGCCTCCCCCGGTGCGCGGCCGCGATGACGACAGCGGCCTGGTGGGTCGCGTCGGCGAGGGCAGGCAGCGGGACCACGGAGACCAGCTCGTCACGCTCGGCGGCGAAGAAGGCCCGCAGCCACGGCACCCCCGCCCACGCGGCCATGGCGGTGACGGCCCGCCGCAGCGCGGGGGCGGCGGCCCCGGTGACCACGCCACCCGTGACCGCCACCTCCCGGAACAAGTCGCCGTCAGTCCCAGCGCGCCCTGCGACGGGCACGCCCGCGGCGCGCGCCCAGGCCGCGAGGGGGGCGTCGGGCCCCGCCAGCGACTGGTCGCCCGGGGGGACGAGCACCTGGCCGCTGACGGAGGTCATCCAGTAACGGAGGAAGGCCGCCATCTCCGCGGCCACGTACTCCGCGTCCTGCTCACGGATCCAGACCAGTTCGGCCGGGTACACGTCGTCGAGCAGGCTCACCACCAGCGACGCCTCCGACGCCGCCATGATCTCGCCGTCGACCACCATCCGGTCGGTAGGCGCACCCGGCGGTGAGGCGAGGGCCCAGCCACGCCGCGACAGGTCGCGGGGAGTCATGACCCCCACCGGCCCGCCCGACAGCTCCGCCACCCGCCGGGCCAGCCCCGGCGCCCATGGATCCACCTGATGGGCGAGCAGCACGATCACCGCCGGCCCCTAGTCGAGGTCCGGCCGCGACTCCGGGTCGATGAACGCCGCGCCGATCCTCTCGACGGAGCGCTCCAGCTGGTCGAGGCGGACCCGGAGCTCGTTGACGACCGGGTCGCGCAGGTCCTCCGGCCGGAAGTCCGGCACCTCCCGGCCGCTGCGCTTGATCTCGTCGATCTCCACCCTCATCTTGTCGAACTCGCGGATCTTCTTGAACCAGTCGAACTCGTCGGTGAACCGCTTGAGGTCGATCTCCCGCCGGATGGGCTTGATGTCGTCCTCCCACTTGATCTTGAGGATCTTGACCGCCTGGACCGCGGCCAGCACGTCGATGCGCCCGTACCCCATCTGGTTGTTCCACGTGCCGTTGGCGTACCCGGGGGTGGTGGCGTAGGCCACCGTGCCCACCTTCGCCGCCGTCGTCTCGATGATGGTGCGCACGGCCGTGTTGGTGAGCGACGGCTTCCTCGAGATGAGCAGCGCCGCCAGGCCTGCCACGTGCGGGGTCGCGGCGGAGGTGCCGTTGAAGGTCATCGTGTAGTCGCCCGCGGCATAGCCGTCGCCGCCGGTGCGGTCGGGCGCGGGGCAGAGCACGCCCGGCGCCACCACGGAGATCTGGGGGCCGAAGTTGGAGCCCCAGCCCTCCCCGTCGGGGCTGGTGGGGGACTTCCGGTTGTCCGCCTGATCGGAGGCGCCGACCGCGATGACCAGCGGGTTCGTGGCGGGATAGGTGATGCCGTTGGCCGTGTTGTGGTTGTGCGTGGCCACGCACATCACCAGCCCGGCCGCGTGGGCCTCGGCGATCGCGGGGTCGATGATGGCCGCGTCCCACCCGTTCCAGCCGAAGCTCATCGAGATCACGCGCGCGCCCTGGGTGCGGGCGTAGCGGATGCCGGCGGCCACCTCGGTGTCGGACCAGGTGGAGAAGGCGATGGGCAGGATGCGGCAGCCGCCCGCGACACCCGCGGTGCCGACGGAGTTGTTCAGCGGCGCCGCCGCGATCCCGGCGCACGGCGTGCCGTGGTTGCCGGTGGGCGCGCCGGTGCCGGACATGGTGCCCAGGTTGATGCCGTTGCCGGCGAAGCTCCCCACCAGGTCCGGGTGGTTGAGGTCCACCCCCTCGTCGAGGATGGCGACGGTGACCGACGCGGCCCCCAGCTGGACGTCCCACGCCGTCGAACCGGCGCCGCCGGCGTTGATGCGGACCATGTCCCACTGCGAGGCGAAGAGCGGGTCGTTGGGATTCATGGCGACGGGCACCACGAGCGGGATGAACTCCAGCTTGACCTCGGTGCCCAGCTTCTTCGACAGCTCGTCGCGGATCTCGTAGGCCGGCCGGTTGCCGGCGGTGACGGTGTAGACGTCGAAGTCGCCGAGCCATTGGCTGCGGACGTCGTCGCGCACCAGCCCGAACTGCTCCAGCACCTTGACCTGCGCGGGGTCTCCGGCGGTGACGCTCGGGATCACCACCGCGTCGGCCTTGGGGGACAGGTACTCGGTGGACCCGGCGAACTCGGCGGCGTAGACGGGGGCCACCCACTCCGCCCCGTCGCCGGAGGCGATGGCCTCCGAGGGAGGCTTGAACTTCTTGCCGTCGCTGGTGCGGGTGAAGACCAGCTCTGGGGTGTTGTTGATGGAGGCGTGCGGCATGGCGTCCGCCCCGGCGCCCCGGGCGGCCGGGCCTGCCTCGCCCTGGACCTCGAGCGGGACGAGGCCAAGGGCGGACAGCGTGTCGTCGGGCCCTGCCGCGCGCGTGACGGGCAGCTTGACGAGCACCTGGGACGGGACGAGCGTCAGCTTGGCGCCGCTGGGGTGGACGATGGAGGTGGGGAATGGCATGACGGGCTCCTTCCGGGAACGCCCCAGACCGGGCGGTTACCCGTCAAGAGCAGAGGCCCGCCCCTGTTGATACACCGTCGGCCCGACCGTGGAGTCAGGCGGGAATCAGCTCGAGCAGCCGGCCGCCAGGGCCGTCCTCGAGGAGCCAGATTCCGCCGTCGGGTGCCTCGGCCACCGCGCGGATGCGTGCGCCCATGGGCCAGTTCTCGGCCTGGGCGGCCGACTCGCCGTCGAGGTCCACCCGCACCAGCGCCTCCCCGGAGAGGGCGCCGAGGAAGGCATCGCCCTTCCAGGCGGGGAACACGTCGCCGGTGTAGATCATCAGCGAGCCGGGCGAGATGCTGGGCGTCCAGAACGCCTTGGGAGGCTCGAAGCCGTCGCCGTCGGCGTGGTCCGGGATCTCGCCGCCGCCGTAGTGGGAGCCGTTCGAGGCCTCCGGCCAGCCGTAGTTGAGCCCGGGTTGGACCAGGTTGAGCTCGTCGCCGCCCTCCGGGCCCATCTCGGAGGCCCACAGGCGGCCGTCGCCGTCGAGGGCGAGGCCCAACGGGTTGCGGTGGCCGATGCTCCAGAACTCGGCCGCGACACCTCCCTCAGCAGCCCACGGGTTCTCCGGCGCCGGGTCGCCGTCGAGGGTGAGGCGCACGATCTTGCCCAGGTTGCCGTCCATGGCCTGCGCCGGATCGAACTTCTGCCGGTCCCCGGAGCTGACGAACAGGTGCTCGCCCTCGATGAGCAGCCGGTGCGAGAAGTGCCCGTTGCCGTCCACCTTCGGTGTCTGCTCCCAGATCGTCTCGACGGCGGTGAGGGAGGCCGCATCGACGTCCAGGCGGCCGCGGCCGACCACTGCGCCCGTGCCGCCGTCGCCCCGTTCCACCCAGGAGAGGTAGACGGTGCCGTCGTCGCCGAAGGTGGGCCCGGGGACGATGTCGCCGAGGCCGCCCTGGCCGGCGGCGGCCACCTCCGGCACGCCGGAGACCTCGCGGACGGTGCCGTCGGCGTCGCGGAGCTTGAGCGTGCCGCCGCGTTCGGTGACCGCCATGGTGCCGGTGCCGGGGAGGAACGCCAGGGCCCATGGCTCGTCGAAGGCCTCGTGCTCCGCGACGACGAACTCGTGCGTCTCCGGGATCGTGGTCGTCGAGGGGCTCGGTGAGGCAGGCGTCGTCGAAGAGGGGGAGGGCGCGCTACCCGTCGATTCCGCGGGCACGCGGGTGGGCATGTCGGTGGCCGTGCCGGCCGGGCCTGAACAGGCGGCGAGTCCGGCGAGCGCGAGGGCGGCTGGGGCGAGTCGTCGCATGCATCGACGCTACCCGCCACCTTCAACGAGGGACCAGACGTTGCCCGCCCGATTGTTGCGCTGCAGTACCAGAAAACTGAGGGATGCGCTAGACCCGAAAGCGAGTAACGTCCAAATGTCTTCTCAGAGGGAAGCTGTCATGGTACGGAATCAGGGGCCCTGCGCCACCGGCACGGGCACCGCGGCTCGGGTGCGCGGGCGAGACCCGCCACGGTCCCACACGGGGAGTGCCGACGCGCTGGCGTGGCCTCCCACAAGGGTTGATTCAAGCTCCGCGCCGCCGACGGTGGCGGGCGGTCCCCTACCTGCATTCCACGGATCATCCGAGGGGGAAAACGATGAAACTCGCACACCGGGGCACCCCCGGTTCTCATGCGGCCAGCGCTGGCCGCCTCCGCCGCCTACTTCTGGTTGCAGCCAGTGCGGCTCTTTTGTTTGTTGGCATGACTCTCCCGTCCGCCGGCGCCTTCCTGACGGGCAGCACGTTCGAGGGCGACGACGGCAACAAGACTGTCGACGCCTCGGGGAAGCTCGACTGGGACAACGTCCCTGGTGCCGTGACGGGTCAGGACCAGACGTCCGGGTCCGGCGACAACTCGTTCGGGCAAGGCTCGAAAGAGTCGATGACCAATCCCGTCATTGTCGAGGGCGGCATCCCGCCCAACAAGAACGACCTCACGAACTTCTACGTGGCGTACGAGCTGGGCGCCAACGACCACGTCTTCCTCTACCTGGCCTGGGAGCGGCTGGAGAACTCCGGCAGCGCGAACCTCGACTTCGAGATCAACAAGGTCTACAACGAGGATTGGACCGAGGATACACGGGGCACGATCGACCTCGGGCGGAGCGCCGGTGACCTGCTCGTCACCTACGACTTCGGCGGGTCCGGTACCCCGGTCATCGGGCTCTACGTGTGGACCACGACCGGCAGCCCCACCTGCGTCGCCGGAAAGGGAGTGCCGTGCTGGGCCGGTCCCGGCACGTTGGATCCCACCGAGGCGATCGCCGCGGTCAACGCCGACACCGGGTTGTTCGGTGAGGCGGCCATCGACCTCACCGCGTCCGGCGTCATCCCGGCCGGGTCCTGCACGGCCTACGGCAGCGCCTTTGTGAAGAGCCGCTCGTCGGGGTCCTCGGTCGACGCATCGCTGAAGGACTTCATCTCGCCGGAGGAGATCAACCTGGCCAACTGCGGCAGCCTGATCGTCAAGAAGGTCACCACCGGCCAGCCCGACGGGCTGGACGAGTCGTTCCCGTTCACCGCGGCCAAGACGTCCACGGCGGGCACCGCCCTGTCCCCGGCGAGCTTCTCGCTGGGCCACAACGACACGCAGTCGTTCGCGGCGCTCCAGCCGGGAACCTACAGCGCGACGGAAGGAACGCTGCCGAGCAGCCTCTGGAGCTATGGAGGCTATTCGTGCGCGGGTGACAACGGGTTCTCCACCGTCACGGGCACTGGCACCACGGCTTCGGTGACACTCGGACTCAGGCAGAACGTCACCTGCACGTTCACCAACGCCTTCACGAAGGCGGCACCCACCGCGACGACGGCGCAGAGCCTGATCCCCAACGACACCTTCACCCTGTCGGGAGCCTTCGTCGCGTCCGGCGCGACGGTGCCGGGAGGGACGGTCTCGTTCAAGCTGTTCGCCCCGACCGACGCGACATGCTCCGGCACGCCCGCGCTGCAGGCCAACTCCGTCGCACTGACCGCTGCGGGCACCACCCCGGCGACCTTCACTGCGGCGACGGCCAACACCACGTTCGTCGCGTCCGCGGAAGGCACGTGGCGGTGGCTGGTGGTCTACACCGGTGACACCTTCAACAACGGTGTGACGAAGGCCTGCGGCGTCGAGCAGTTCACCATCGACAACGACGCGTCGTAGCGGCGCGCCCCCGCATCACTCGGACGGCCGCCGGCCGAGGCTGAATACCTCGGCCGGCGGCCGCCGCCATGCTCAGCCCGCGGTGGGCGGGGTCAGCAGCACCTTGATGGCCGTCCGCTCGTCCATGGCGGTGTAGCCCTCGGCCGCGCGGTCGAGCGGAAGCGTCAGGTCGAACACCTTGCCCGGATCGATCTCACGCCGCCAGATCAGGTCGATCAGCTCAGGCAGGAAGCGGCGCACGGGGGCGGGGCCGCCGTGCAGGTGGACGCCGGAGAAGAACAGCTCCAGGCCGGGCAACGTCACCTCGTGCGTGACTCCCACGTATCCGACGTGCCCGCCGGCGCGGGTGGCGTGGATGGCCTGCATCATCGACTCCTGCGTGCCCACCGCCTCGATGGTGGAGTGCGCGCCCAGCCCGCCGGTCAACTCCTTGATCCGGGCCACGCCCTCGTCGCCGCGCTCCTCGACGATGTCCGTGGCGCCGAACTCGCGGGCCAGCGCCTGCCGGTCCGCGTGGCGGCTCATGGCGATGATCCGCTCGGCGCCCAGATGCCTGGCGGCGAGGATGCCCAGGAGCCCCACGGCGCCGTCGCCCACTACCGCGACAGTCTTGCCGGGTCCGGCCTCGGCCGCGACAGCAGCGAACCATCCGGTCCCCAGCACGTCGGAGGCGGCGAGCAGGGAGGGGACGAGGTCTGCGTCGGGCATGCCGGGGGTGGCCACGAGGGTGCCGTCGGCCAGGGGCACCCGCAGGTACTCGGACTGTGCGCCGGTCGACGCTGCGGCCTCGCGCTGCACGCAGTGCGTGTGGTAGCCGGAGGCGCAGATCTCGCAGGTGTTGTCTGAGGCGAAGAAGGAGCCGACGACGAAGTCGCCCGGCTTCACGGTGGTGACGTCCGCGCCCACCTCCTCGACGACGCCGACGTACTCGTGGCCCATGGGGGTGGGGCCGTCCTGGTGCTCGATGCCGCGGTACGGCCACAGGTCAGACCCGCAGATGCAGGATGCGGTGACGCGCAGGATGGCATCGGTGGGCTTGACGATGGCGGGGCGCTCGCGGTCCTCGACCCGGACGTCGCCCGGCCCGTACATCACAACTCCACGCATGGTGTTCTCCTCTATGGATCTGGGGTGCGGACCGATGCCCGCACTCACCCATCACCCATGAAACCGGGTCCGAGTGCGCTGGGAAAGGGCCTGTTGTGACGTGTACCAGCAGGGCACCCTTCGCGGGGGACGGTCGGGTTACCGGCCTCCACCCGGCCTACGAGACGGTGGACCTACGCGCCGCCGGCGGTGTGTCGATGACGGTGTACGCCGCCGGGCCCGGCTCGCCCTCCGAGCACTCGCTCCAGCTGCTGGCCAGCTGGGCGGCCACCGCCGTCCCGATGCCCGACCGGGCCGGCGCCTGAGCCGTCAGCCGCCGAGGCGCATCCACCGGTCGCCGCGGGCACGGAGCCCCAGCGTCACCGCCCGCGCACCCATGAACACCACGCTGAACGACACCCACAGCCACGTCAGCCCCGGCTGTCCCACTGGCATGGTCAGGGCGATGAGCGCCACCGGCGCGTACACCACGACGGTGACCACGCCGGCGATCGCCAGGTAGCGTCCGTCTCCCGCCCCGATCAGCACCCCGTCGAGCAGGTAGACGTAGCCGGCGAGCGGCAGCGCGGCCGCGACGATCGCGAGCAGCCACGCCACCAGCGCGCGCACCTCGTCGTCCGGGGCGAAGAAGGAGGCGACGGGGTGCCGCAGCAGCACCGCCACCAGGCCGATCGCCGCCCCTCCCAGCACGGACCACCACGTCATGAGCCGGGTCGACGAGCGGGCCTCGCGGGCGTCTCCGGCACCCAGCGCTGTGCCGATGATCGTCTGTCCGGCGATGGCCAGGGCGTCCAGCGCGTAGGCCATCAGGCCCCAGACCTGCATGACGACGTGGTGCGCGGCCAGGCCGGCGGCCCCCTGCGCCGCCGCGACGAAGGTGGTGACGAGCAGCGCCACCCTGAGCGTCACGGTGCGCAGCAGCAGGGGCACCCCGACGGCGAGGCTGCCCATCATCTGCGTCCAGGAGGGCCGGAGCCGTGCCCCGGCGCGCCGTGCGTGCACGGCGACGAGCGCGGCGGCCGTCGTCCCGAGGGCCACCTCGGCCAACGCCGTGCCGAGGGCCGCCCCCGCGATCTCCATTCCGGCGCCGAACACCAGGGCCACGTTGAGCCCGAGGTTGAGCGCCGCGCTCCCGATGGACAGCGCCAGTGGGGTGCGGGCGTCGGCGAGGCCGCGGAACGTGCCTGTCGCGGCGAGCATGACGAGCATGCCCGGGAGCCCGGGGATGGACCAGCGCAGGTAGGCGACCGCCTGGGCGTGGATGTCGCCGGAGGCGCCGAGCGCGGCGGCCAGCCAGGGCGCGCCCAGCCAGACCAGGAGCCCGACCACCAGGCCGAGGAGGCCGGCGAGCCACATCGCCTGCACCCCCAGAGCGATGCCGTGGGAGCGACGACCCGCTCCGATCTGCCGGGCCACCACCGCCGTCGACCCGTAGGCCAGGAAGATCATCAGGCCCGTGACCGTGGTGAGGAGCCCGCTGCCGATGCCCAGCCCTGCCAGGGGGACGGTGCCGAGCGTGCCGACGATCCAGGTGTCGGCGAGCATCATCAGCGGCTGCGCCACCAGCGCCGCGAACGCGGGGACGGCAAGGGCGAGGATGCGGCGGGAGATGCTCATGGCGAGCGGGAGTCTACGCGGCAACGAGCCGCCAGTGCCGGTCACCCCGTTCGGCTCCACGCGCGGTGACCGGCACTGGGGGACCGTTCCCGCGGCAGCGCCGGGGGTACCGGCCGCTAGGCTCGCCGGATGGACCGCCTCATCCCTGACCGCGACACTCCTGGCGCGTTCTGGGTGCGGTTCGGGCCTACGTCGCAGTCCTGGGTGGACCCGGCGCGGCCGGACTTCCTTGCCTTCGAGTACGTCCAGCACGTCGCCGTGGTGCTGGACCACACCGTCCTCGGCGCCCCGGAGGATCGGCGCCTCCGCGTGGTCCACCTCGGCGGCGCCGGCATGTCCATCCCGCGCTGGCTGGCGTGGCGGCGCCCCGGCACGGCGCAGGTGGTGTGCGAGCCGGACTCCCTCCTCACGGAGGAGGTGCGCCGCAAGATCCCCCTGCCTCCCCGTTCCGGCATCAAGGTCCGCGACACCGACGGCCGCTCGGGTCTGCGGGAGATGCCCGACGGCTGGGCGGACGTGATCATCGTCGACGCCTTCGACGGCGCCCAGGTGCCGGGCGAGCTCGCCACAGTCGGATGCCTCGACGAGCTCCGTCGCGTGGCCCGCAACGAGGCGGTGGTGGTCTACAACGTCACGGACCGCTCGCCCTTCGCGTGGGGCAAGCGGCTCGCGGGCGGGCTGGCCGAGCGCTGGCCGCACCTGCTCGTCGGCATGGAACCGGTGGTCCACAAGGGAAAACGCTTCGGCAACCTGGTGATGGTGGGCAGCGACGCGCGCCCGGACGTCGCGGGGATCGAGCGGGCGTCCGCGCGCCTGACCGTCGGCTACCGCTGGATCACCGGCCGCGACGCCAGGGCGTGGCCCGGCGGCGCGCAGCCCTTCGTCGACGGCGCCAGCGAGCCGTCGCCGGGGCCCACGGGCCGCGGCTGGTAGATCCCCAGTGTCGGTTCCCGCCGGTCAGACCCGGCCAGAAACGACGATGGGCACTCCCTAGACTCGGCCCGTGATCCTGCACCTGGTCCGGCACGGGCAGTCCACGTGGAACCTGGAGCGGCGCCTCCAAGGCCAGCGGATGGACGTGCCGCTGACCGAGCTCGGGCGCGCCCAGGCCGAGGGCGCCGCCCGCGCCCTCGCCGCCGCGGCACTGACCGCCGTCGTCACGTCGGACCAGCTCCGCGCGGTGCAGACGGCCGAGGCGATCGCGGCCCTCGTCGACGCCCCCGTGCTCCCCACGCCCCTCCTCAGGGAGCAGGCCCTGGGCTCCCTCGAGGGCCTCACCTACGACGACCTCACGGAGGAGCCCGTCCCCGACGGCCTCCACATCAGCGAGGTGCGGTGGGGCGGGGGAGAGTCGGTCGAGGACGTCCACGCCCGCCTCACCACCTTCCTCGGCCACCTCCGCGACACCCACGCCCCCGACGCCCAGCTCGCCGTCGTCTCCCACGGCGACACGCTGCGGATCCTGCTCGCGGTGCTGGAGGGTCGCAGCCACCGCGACGTCGAGTGGGTCGAGTTCGGCAACGGCAAGGTGGTCACCCGGGCCCTGCCCACGGGTTGAGCCCGGCCGGGACCCTCGTGGCGCCCGGTGCCGGAATGGACGGAACGTAGACTCCAGGCTTGTGGACGCACCGACGACGGCCCGGCCGGGCAGGACACTCCTGCTGGCCGTGGCCGGCGCGCTCGTGGTGCTGGTGCTCGTCGCGCTGGGTGCGGTCAGCCCACGGCCGGCGGCGGTCGAGATCATCCCCCGGCCCGCCCCCACCGCGACACCACCGCCCGCCTCGCCCCCGCCCTTCACCCTGGGGCCCCCACCGTCCCCGCTCTTCCCGATGCCGGACGGCGAGCCGCTGGTGCTCCCCGAGTGGGCCGACGACGTGGTGCAGCTCCTGGCCGCAGCCGCCGTCCTCGCGTTGATCGTCGCGTTCCTCGTGCGACTCAACGCGGAGCTGGTGCGCACGGACCGCCGCCACGCCGCCGACCCGACCGGCCGCGAGGCCGAGATCCCCGAGATCGACGACGAGGAGCTGGCCGAGGCCCTCACCGAGACCGTCGAGTCCCTGCGCCAGGGGGTGCCGGTCAGCGGCGCCATCGTCGAGTGCTGGCGGCGCCTGGAGCGGGTGGCGGCCTCCAGCGGGATCTGGCGCAAGCCCACCCAGACCTCGCACGAGTTCACCGCCGAGGTGCTGGGCCACGCCGTGGTGGACGCCGACGCCATCTCCGAGCTCGCCGAGCTCTACCGCCAGGCCATGTTCTCCACCCACCGCCTCACCGACGCCCACCGCGACCGCGCCATCGCCGCCCTCGACGCGGTCACCGCCCAACTGCGGAAGACGCCGTCGTGACGCCCTGGTGGGGTCTGGCGGTTCGCCTCACGGTCTTCATCGGCGCGGCGGTGCTCCTCGTGGCGTTCGACGAGGTGCTGAGCCTCCGCGTCGATCCCCTTCTCGCGTTCCTGGCCGCCGTGGTGCTGGCGGGCGGCTCGTGGGTCTTCACGCACCTGGCCGGCCCCGACGCGGGGCCCGAGTGGCAGCAGCCCTCCTGGCACACCCGCTCCCCGCACTTCCAGGCGGACGTGCGCACCCGTCGGCTGGCCTCCACGCTGGTCCACTCCCAGCCCGGGCAGGCGTTCGACGCCCGACGGGTCGCCCGCCAGCTGTCCGGCCTGGCCGTGCGCCGGCTCGTCGACTCCGGCCGGATCCCGGCCCCCGGGCCGGGCGCCGACCCGCTGGCCGACGCCCAACCGCACCTCTCGGCCGCGCTGCTCGCCTACCTGCGCAGCGCCGACGGCGACCGCCCTCAACCCCTCAACCGCCGCACCCTCCACGCCCACCTCAAGGAGATCGATTCGCTATGAGCACCGCGCTCACCCAGCCCCAGGCCACCGCCCTCGTCCAGCGGGTGCTGGACGCCGTCGACACCGCCCTCGTGGGCAAGCGGGACCAGATGACGCTGGTGCTGGCCGGCGTGCTGGCCGGGGGCCACGTGCTGCTGGAGGACCTCCCCGGGCTGGGCAAGACGCTCGCCGCGCGCTCGCTCGCCCAGGCGCTGGGCCTGGAGTTCACCCGGGCCCAGTTCACCCCGGACCTGCTGCCCGCGGACCTCACCGGGTCCTACATCTTCGACCAGAACAAGGCCGAGTTCAGCTTCCGCGAGGGCCCCATCTTCACCGGTCTCCTGCTGGCCGACGAGATCAACCGCACCCCGCCCAAGACGCAGTCCGCGCTGCTGGAGGCCATGCAGGAGCGGCAGGTCACCGTCGAGGGGCACACCTTCGTGCTGCCCCGGCCCTTCCATGTGCTGGCCACCGCCAACCCCATCGAGCACGAGGGCACCTACCCGCTGCCCGAGGCGCAGCTGGACCGGTTCCTGCTGCGGCTGGCCTTCGGGTACCCGACGCTCGACGAGGAGTGGGACGTGTTGACCCGGCGCATGGACCGGCGTCGCGAGGAGACCAGCATCGGGGCGGTCCTCGACCCCGACGGGCTCCTGGCCGTCCAGGAGTGCGTGGAGGGCATCCACGTGGCCGAATCGGTGGGCCGCTACGCCATCGACCTGGTGCGCGCCACCCGCGAGCACCAGGACACCCTCGTGGGGGCGTCGCCGCGTGGCTCGCTGGCGCTGCTGCTGTGCTCGCGGGCCCTGGCGCTGATCGAGGGCCGCGACTTCGTCATCCCCGAGGACGTCAAGCGCCTGGCCATCCCGGCGCTGGCCCACCGGATCGTGATCCGGCCGGAGCTGTGGCTCAACAACGTGGCGCCGGAGACCATCGTCGAGGCGGTCCTCGAGCACGTCCCGGTGCCCGATGCGGAGGCCGCGTGATGGACCTCACCCACACCCCGGCGCTGCTGCGGTCCGTGCTGGCCGCCGCCGCGCTGGGGGTGCTGGCGGTCGTCGCGCAGCGCGGCGACCTGGCGGTGCTGATGGCGCCGTTCGCCGTCCACCTCGCGTGGGCGTTCGCGGGCCGACTGCGGGTCGCGCCCCGGGTGGAGGCACGGCCGAAGGCAGTGGTGATCCCCGAGGGGGAGTCGGTGCCGCTGGTGGTCAGTGTCGCCGACGGGTGGCCATCAGGCCTTGTCGCAGCCCAGTGGCCGGTGCGGCCGGGCATCGCGCTGGAGCCGGACACCGGCACGGTGCTGGACATCGCCGCCCCCGACGGCGTGCGGGTGGCGGTGCAGCCTGAGCGATGGGGGCGCTATGACGTGGGCCCAGGGGTGGCGGCCGTGCGCGACCCCAGCGGCAGCTGGCAGGCGTCGTCGAGGACGCCCCGCGTCACGGTGACCGTGCGGCCCGCGTCGACCACCCTCGAGGGCGGCAGCGGCGTCTCGCACCCGATCGGCCTGGTGGGCATGCACCGCTCGCGGCACCGAGGCGACGGCGGCGACCTGGCCGACGTCCGCGAGTTCCGCCCGGGGGACCGGCTGCGCCGCATCAACTGGCGGGTCACGTCGCGGTTGGGGCAGCTGCACGTCAACTCCACGCTGACCGAGCGCGACACCGACGTCCTCATCGTCGCCGACACGCTGCTGGACATCGCGCCCGCTGACCCGACGGCGCCCACCAGCCTGGACGCGACGGTGCGGGCCATCGCCGCCATCTCCCGGCACTACGTGGGCTTCGGGGACCGCGTCGCCATCCACGACCTGGGGCGCCGCATCGGCCACGTGCGCTCCGGCACCGGGCCGCGACAGGCGCGCGTCGTCCTGCAGGTGCTGTCGCGGGCCAACCGCAGCGTGCCCGACTGGGACATGCTCCGCCCGGTCGCGACGGTGACCAGCGGCATGCTGGTGTTCTTCTGCTCGCCGCTGCTGGAGCGCGAGGCCCAGGACGAGCTGGTGCGGCTCCGGCGGCTGGGCGCCGAGGTGATCGGCGTGGACACGCTGCCCGACGGCGTCGGCCGGTTCGAGGACATCGCGTCCTTCCGGCGCGACACCTTCCTCGGCGAGGCCTGGATGATCCGCCGGATGGAGCGCGACGACGCCGTCGCGCGGCTGCGCAGCATCGGTATCCCCGTCACCCCGTGGCGGGGGACCGGCAGCTTGGCCAGCGTGCTGCTCTCGATGGAGGCCGCGCGCTCGGCCCCGAGGCGGGTTCTGGGCAGATGAGGGATCTCGCGGAACTGGTCGCGGGGTGGATCTACACCCTGCGGATCACCAGCGGCCAGCAGTGGGTGCTGCGGCTCGTCGTCCTCGGGTCCGGGGCCGGCGCGGCCGCGCTGTGCGAGGCGTGGTTCCCGGTGGTGATCTCGACGACGCTGCTGGTCACCGCCGTGCTCCTGGCCGCCGCGTCGACCGTGCGGCCGGACTCCTCCGCGGGCCTGTTCCACGCCGTGGTCGTCGCCGTGTGGTGGCTGGCCGGGGGAGCAGGCGGCCAGTGGTGGCAGTGGCTGGCGGTGGCCGCGCTCGTGGCCGTGTTCCACCTCACCTCGGCCTTCGCCGCCGCGGCGCCGTCGTACGCGGTGATCACGGGGCGCGCCGGGGCGCAGATGTCGCGGGCTGTGGTGGGGTTCGCCGCGGTGAGTGTCGCGGCGGGGGCGGCCGTTCTCGCGATGACCGGCCTGCCGCCGGCCACCCTGGGCCTGTGGTGGGTGGTGGCCGGAGCGCTGGCCGTGGTGGGAGCGGCGGTTGCCGTCGCCGCGGCGCTCCGGCCCCCTGCCGGGTGAACGCCTTTGCCCGGTTAGCGCCCCAGGCCGGCCCGCGGCGGGCATGATCGAGCCAGGAGGTCAGACATGAACTATGCACTGCGCATCGACCTGGAGCGCCCCTTCGACGAGGCGCTGGCCATGATCAAGGAGTCGCTCGCCGAGAGCGGCTTCGGGATCCTCACCGAGATCAACCTCAAGGCCACGCTGAAGAACAAGATCGACGTCGACATCGAGGACCAGATCATCCTCGGGGCCTGCAACCCCCGCTTCGCCTACCGGGGGCTGCAGGTCGAGCCCTCGCTCGGCCTGCTGCTGCCGTGCAACGTGGTGGTGCGGCACCAGGCCGGCGTCACCGTCGTGGAGACCATCGACCCGGAGACCATGGTGACCCTCACCGAGAACCCCGAGATGGAGCCCGTGGCCCAGGAGGT
The DNA here is from genome assembly GCF_054483935.1 of Tessaracoccus yangjingae. The sequence continues at coordinate 1,337,227 of NZ_CM137014.1, forward strand.
CCGTGAGGCGCTCAAGGCCGCGCTGGACAGGGTCGCGGCCGCCTGACCGCGCGCCCCCTGGAGGGGAGCCCTCAGCGCGCCGTCGGCGTGGTGAAAGGCAGCGTGTCCAGGACCATTCGTGCGGCGCCGAAGAGAATGGCGTCCGCGCCGGTCTGCGCCGCCTCGATCCGCAGGTCCCGCGTCACCAGCGGGTGGCAGCCCTCATAGACGCGGCTGCGCACCGCCGCGATGAACGGCTCCGAGGAACTCAGTGACCCGGTCAGGAACACAGCGTGCGGGTTGAGGAAGTTCACCACCCCGGAAAGCACCTCGCCCAGCCGGTGACCGGCCCTCCGCACCACTCTCGAGGCCGCCGGGTCGGCATCCCTGGCCAGTGCCAGCACGTCGGCGGTGGTGGAGACGTCTACGCCCTGCTCGCGGAGTTGGCGCACCAGCCCCGCGCCGCTGGCGACCGTCTCGAGGCAGCCGATGTTGCCGCAGCTGCACGGCACGTCGTTGGCCCGGTCGATCCGGGTGTGCGAGATGTCCCCGGCGGCGAAGGTCGCGCCCCTGTGGAGACGCCCGTCCACGACGATCCCGCTGCCGATCGCCGTGCCCGCCTTCACGGTGATGCTGTGGCGGGTGGAGCCGAAGCGGACGGAGTGCTCCCCGAGTGCGGCGAGGTTGGCGTCGTTGTCGACGGCCACCGGAACCCCGAACTGCTCGGCCAGCGCCTCCCCGACGCGGAACCCCGGCCACCCAGGCATCCGCGAAGGCAGTTCGACCGAGCCCGTGGCGAGGTCCACAGGCCCCGGCAGGCTCACCCCCACGGCGCGGACTGCGCCGCCGTCCGCGATCTTGGCCAGGGCCGCCGATACCGCGTCCATGGTGGCCCGCGGGCCGTCAGTGAGGTCGACGGCGATCGAGAGCGTCGCGAGCAGGGCCCCGCTGACGGCGTGCCGACCGATCCGCGCGTGCCCCCCGCCCAGGTCGACGGTGAGGATGTCACCGCCGTCATCGTTGACGCGGAGGCCGCGGGCCGGGCGGCCCCCGCGTGACGTGGCCGTCCCGTCCTCGCTGAGGAGGCCGGCGTCGATCAGCCGTTGGACCTTGACGCCGACGGTGGACGCGGCGATGCCGAGCACTTCGGCGAGTTGGCTGCGCGACGTCGCATCCCCGCGCGCGATCAGCTCGAGAATGCGCCTCGCATAGGGGTCGTCGTCGTGTCTGGTCTCCATGGTGTTCCTTCGATCTCGAAGTAAGCGCAGCTTATGGCCTCCGGTGACCGGCGCCGCCGAAGGTCACAGATTGGTCACGATCCGCAGCGTGCTGGTCAAGTAACGCAGGATGTGCCAGGATGAGGCGCATCAAAGCTTAGTAAGTTACTGCGATCCGCGCAATAACTATCCCAGATGGAGGACCTCAATGAAGAAAGTTCGCCTGAGTGCCCTGGCCCTCGCCGCCAGCACCGCTCTCATCCTGACCGCGTGCGGCGGCAGCAGCGCCTCTACTCCCTCCGGCAGTTCCAACACGGGGACCGGCGACGAGAGGGCCAGCATCGTCGTGGACATGTGGGCCGGCAGTGAGGACGACATCGCCGCGCTCGACGCCCAGATCGACGTCGCCAAGGCGGCGAACCCGGACATCGACATCGAGCTGCGCACCGCACCGTGGGGCGACTTCTTCACCAAGCTCACCACCAACATGGCCTCCGGCAACATGGCCTGCGTCACCGGCATGAACAGCGGCCAGCTCGCCAGCTACACCGAGGGCTTCGTCTCCCTCACCGACGAGGACCTCGCCACCGCGGGCCTCTCCGAGGACGACTTCGCACCCGGCGCCACCGAGATCCTCAAGAACAAGGGTGAGCTCTACGGGCTGCCGTTCGACGTGGCCACGATGCTGGCCTACTACAACGAGGACATGCTCACGGCCGCGGGCGCCGACATCCCGCAGGTCGACTGGACCTTCGAGGACTTCGAGGCCATCGCCAAGGCTGCCACGACGGGCGGCAAGTACGGCTTCGGCATCGGCATGGGCGACTTCCAGTGGCAGGCTCTTCCGATCGCCCGCGCCGGCCAGCAGCCGGTCTCCCAGGAGGGCGAGCTGCGCATCTCGGACCCGGCATTCGTCGAGGCGGCGGAGTGGTACGCGGGCCTGGTCACCGACCTCAAGGTCGCGGCGCCCGCCGGCTCGGCCTCCGACATCGGCTGGGGCGAGAACCAGTTCACCGGCGAGAACGCCGCGATGGCCGTGGACGGTACCTGGAACGCCGTCGGCTACCTGACCAATGACGCGGGCTTCAAGGCCGGCCTCGTGCCGCTGCCCAAGGGTGACAACGGCAACCTGAGCCTCATCCTGGGCTCCGGCTATGGCATTGCCGAGACCTGCGAGAACAAGGAGGCGGCTCTCAAGGTCCTCGGCTCCCTGCTGAGCAAGGATGCCCAGGACGGCATCGCCTCCTCCGGTCGCAGCTACCCGGCCCGCGCCGAGAGCCAACCGCTCTACTTCGAGTCCCTCGACGAGGCCTACCGTGACCAGGTCAAGGCCGTCTTCGAGGCCGCCTTCTCCCAGGTCGAGGGGCAGTACGTCAGCGACAACTGGGCCAAGGTCAGCAGCTACGTCACCCCGGAACTCGTCGCGATCTACAACGGTCAGCAGGACATGAAGACCGTCCTCGAGACCGCTCAGCAGCAGTTCGAGAACTGACGGCCCACGAGCATCGAACGAGAAAGACAGCGATGACCACCCACGCGACACAACGTCGACGTAGTGCTCTCGCCAGGATGGAGGCCCGCCAGGCGCTGGGGTTCGCAACCCCGGCCCTGGTGGGCCTGGCCCTGTTCACCGTCGTCCCGGTGACACTGTCCGTGGTGATGAGTTTCTTCGACTGGCCGACCTTCGGCGAGCGGACGTTCAACGGCGGCGCCAACTTCCCGCGCCTGTTCGAGGACCCGAACTTCCTGCCGGCGCTTCGGAACTCGCTGGTGTTCACGCTGCTCTACGTTCCGACCAACATCATCCTGTCCCTCGCGCTGGCTCTTGGACTGGGCCCGAGGATCCGCGGACGTGGCGCGCTCCGGGTGCTGTTCTTCATCCCCGTGGTGACGCCGATGGTGGCCAACGTCCTGGTGTGGAAGATGCTGCTCCAGCCGCAGGGGCTCTTCAACGGCATCGCGGTCAGCTGGTTCGGCGTCGAACTGCCCAACTTCCTCGCCGACAAGAGCTGGGCGATGATCATGGTCGTCGTCATGAGCGTCTGGCAGGGACTGGGCTACAACATGCTGATATTCTCGGCCGCCCTCGAACAGCTGCCCGACTCGGCCATCGAGGCGGCCCTGATCGATGGCGCCCAGGGGTGGCGGCTCACGTGGGGCGTCGTCCTGCCGATGATCTCCCCAGCCATCTTCTTCGCCACGATCATGACCATGATCACGGCACTCCAGGTGTTCGTGCAGCCCCAGCTCCTGACGGGGGGTGGCCCGGGCAATGCCACCATGCCGCTGGTGATGTGGATCTACAACCAGGGCTTCAAGTTCCAGGACCTCGGGCTCGCTGCGGCGGGGGCGTGGATCCTGTTCGCGCTGATCATCGGCATCACCGCCATCCAGTTCAAGGCCCAGAACCGATGGGTGCACTATGAGCACTGAGTCCCACACCCCACCCGAGGACCGGGTCGCCGGCCGTGCCCTCATGGGCCGCGGAGAGCGCGTCCGGCTCGTGCTGGCCCACGTCACCGTCTACGTCGCCGCGCTGCTGTTCATGCTGCCGCTCATCTACGCGTTCTTCTCCGCGCTCAAGCCCAACGGCGAGATGTTCGCCATGCCCCCGCGGCTGATCGGCTCCGAGGTGCGGTGGAGCAACTTCGCAGAGGTGTTCGCCTTCGGCCCCTTCTGGACCTACATCCGCAACTCGCTCTTCGTGGCCGTCGCGGGCACCCTGGTGGTCCTCATCGTCTCCACCACCGCGGGGTATGCGTTCGGGCGGCTCCGCTGGAGGGGCCGCGACCTGGTCTTCATCGCGTTCCTCGCCACCCTCATGGTGCCCGCGGAGGTCCTGGTCATCCCCATGTTCCAGGTCATGCAGTGGTTCTCGTGGGTCGACACCTTCAAGGCCCTGATCTTCCCGTTCGCGTTCGGCGCGTTCGGCACGTTCCTGATGCGCCAGTTCTTCCGCGGGATCCCCTACGAGCTGGAGGAGGCGGCCCGCGTCGACGGCGCCGGCCCCATCCGCACCTTCGTGCTGATCCTTCTGCCGCTGTCCAAGTCGGCGATCGCGGTGCTCAGCGTCTTCACCTTCCTCAGCTTCTGGAACGCGTACCTCTGGCCGCTCATCGTCACCGTCGACTATCAGGCCAAGGGCACGCTGCCGATCGGGTTGGCGAGCTTCTCGGGCCTCACCGGCACCAGGTGGGACCTGCAGATGGCTGCCGCCATCATCTCGATGATCCCGACGACGCTGCTGGTCGTCATCCTGCAGAAGCACCTGGTCAAGGGCATCGCCATGGCCGGTCTCGGGGGGCGCTGACATGGGGCTGATCGCAGGAATCGACATCGGGGGGACGAAGATCTCCGCCCTCCTCGTCGACGACGACGGCCGGATCCGCGCCCGGGGGGTGGTGGCCGCACCGGCCCTCGATGGCGGACCGGCGATGGCCGACGCGGCCGCCGGGCTGGTCCTGGGCCTCGCTTCTGGGGCGGGCGAACCGCTCGTAGCCGCGGGAGTGGGTGCGGCCGGGGTGATCGACTCGGAGCGCGGTGTCGTCCGGGCCGCCTCCGGGCTCTTCGCCGGCTGGGCCGGGTTCCCCCTCGCCGACGAACTCGCTGCGAGGCTGGCGGTCCCGGTCAGGATCGAGAACGACGTCAACGCCTTCCTCCAGGGCGAGGTGTCCTGGGGCGCCGGCGGCCGTGACGTGCTGGGCCTGATGCTGGGCACGGGCGTCGGCGGCGCCGTGGTGCTCGACGGCGAGCTGAGGCACGGTCCCCACGGCGCGGCCGGCGAGATCGGCCACACGCCCGGCTACAGCACCGACGTGTGCACGTGCGGCCAGACGGGGCACCTCGAGACGGTGGCCTCCGGTCGCTCCATCGGGCTGCGCTATGCGCAACGCACCGGTACAGCAGGCCTGGACGCGCAAGCGGTGGCCGAACTGGCGCGGGCCGGTGACGACGACGCCCGTTGCGTCTACGCCGACGCAGGGCGTGCGGTCGCCCTCGCCGGAGCCACCGCCGCCGGCCTCCTCGACCTCACCACCGTCATCGTCGGCGGGGGAGTGGCGCTTGCCTGGGACCTCCTGGAGCCGGCGATCACCGAGGCACTCGCCACGGACTCACCCGTCTCAGGCATCGCCCTGCACATCCGGCCGGCGATGCTCGGGGGCGACGCCGTGGCGCTGGGCGCCGTCGCGGCCGCCCGTCTCCACCTCCCATCGGCGGCGAGGATCGCATCATGACCAGGCCCGAGGCCCACGAGATCTGGATGGGCCCCCTGCCCGCGCTGCGGCCGGGCGGCCTGGCCCGGCCTCGCATCGGCATAGCCGGCATCTCCATCGAGTCCAGCACGTTCTCGCCGCACCTCTCGGGCGACGAGGCGTTCACCCTCCGCGCGGGCGCCGCCCTGCTTGCCTACTACCCGTTCCTCGACCCGGGGCGCGACCTGCGAGAGGCCGCGGACTGGGTGCCGCTCCACCATGGGCGCTCACTCCCTGGCGGCGCAGTGCGCCCCGAGACCTACCGCCGGATGAAGGAGGAGATCCTCAGCGGTATCGCCGAAGACGGTCCTTTCGACGCCTTCTTCCTCGACATCCACGGCGCCATGAGCGTCGTGGGCATGCGCGATGCGGAGGGCGACCTCGCCACCGCGGTCCGTGCGGCACTGGGCGACGACACCCTCGTGGCGACGTCGATGGACCTGCACGGCAACGTGTCGCGGCAACTTCTCGACGCCGTCGACCTGATCACGTGCTACCGGATGGCGCCCCACGAGGACTGGCTCAACACCAAGGAGCGGGCGGTGCACACGCTCCTCACCCGGCTGCGCTCCTCGACGGGCGCGGATCCCGTCGCCCGCCGGCCATGGAAGGCCTGGCTGCAGGTGCCGCTGCTGCTGCCCGGCGAGAAGACGAGCACGAGGCTCGAGCCGGCCCGCGGGATCTACGCGGACGTGGCCGACGTGGCTGCGCTGCCGGGCGTGGTCGACGCCGCGCTCTGGGTGGGATATGCCTGGGCCGACGAGCCGCGCTGCCAGGCGGCCGTCGTCGTCACGGGGGACGACCCGGGTCTCATCGCCTCGGAGGCGCAGCGGCTGGCCCAACGCTATTGGGACGCCCGCGACGACTTCGCCTTCGTCGGCCCGACGGCGACCTTCGCCGAGGCCCTCGACGCGGCGCTGGCCGACGGCGCCAGCCACCCCGCCGTCATCTCGGACTCGGGCGACAACCCCACCGCCGGCGGCGCCGGGGACGTCTCATGGTCCCTCGGGGAGTTGCTGGCAAGGCCCGAGCTGCAGGGGCCCGGACGGGTGGTGATCCACGCGTCCATCTTCGACGCCGAGGCTGTCGCCCGGGCGGTCGCGGCGGGCACCGGCGCGACGGTGACCCTCGAGGTGGGCGGGCGCGTCGACCCAGGCCCGCGGGGCCCGGTCGCGCTCACGGGCGAAGTGCTCTCCGTCACCGACGGTGATCCCACCGCGGGCACCCAGGTGGTGATCCGGGCCGGCAGCGTCCACGCGATCATCACGGAACGCCGCAAGCCGTTCCATCACCTGGCGGACTTCCGCATGCTCGGGCTGGAGCCCACGGAGGCGGACGTGGTGGTGGTGAAGATCGGCTACCTCGAGCCCGAACTGCACGAGCTGGCGGCCCGCTGGACCCTGGCGCTCACCCCGGGCGGGGTCGACCAGGACCTGCTGCGCCTCGGCCACCGGAGCCTCGCGCCCGGCGTCTACCCCTTCGACACCTCCGTGCCCGATCCTGACCTCACCCCCGTCGTCACCCGACGCTGACAAGGACCCTGACCATGCTGAACTTCGAGAAACGCACCGGCCCTGACCTCGGCGCCGACGCCCCCGTCTACCCGGTGGCCGGGGTCCCTGACTGGTACCGCGACGCCAAGCTCGGGTTCTTCATCCACTGGGGCCTCTACTCGGTCCCCGCATGGGCCACGGCGCACGGCGAGCGGGCCATCCCCGTCGAGGACGCCTACACGCACCATCAGTACGCCGAGTGGTACGGCAACACGGTCCGCATCCCCGGGAGCCCCACATGGGTGCGGCACCAGGAGGTCTACGGCACCGGCACCAGCTACGAGGATCTGGCGGACCTGTGGCGGGCCGAGGCGTTCGACGCGGAGACGCTCGTGAGCGAGCTCGTGGACGCCGGAGCCCGGTACATCATCCCCACGACCAAGCACCACGAGGGTTTCTGCCTGTGGGACACGCAGACGACCGGGTTCAACTCGGTCCGTCGCGGCCCGCGCCGAGACCTCATCGCGGAGATCCATGACGCCACCCGCCGCGCCGGCGCCCGCTTCGGCGTCTACTTCTCCGGGGCCCTGGACTGGCACGTCAGCGACTTCCCGCCCATCGAGTCCGACACCGACCTCTTTCGCTTCCGCCGCAACGACGAGCTGTTCTCCCGGTACTCCGCCGCCCAGCTGGAGGAACTCATCGCGCGGTTCGCGCCTGAGGTCCTGTGGAACGACATCGAGTGGCCCGACGGCGGCAAGGGCCGCCAGGACCACGCCGTCGCGGCCCTGCTCGGCCGCTACCTGGCGGCCGTGCCCGACGGCGTCGTCAACGACCGCTGGGGTGTGCCGTACCACGGCTTCCTCACCCGCGAGTACAGCTACATCGCCGACATCCAGGACCAGGTGTGGGAGTCGACGCGGGGCCTCGGCTTCTCCTTCGGCTACAACCAGGCCGAGGACGCGGGGCACAGCCTGTCCGGGGCCGCGCTGATCCGGATGTTCGTCGACGTCGTGGCGAAGAACGGCAACCTGCTCATCAACGTCGGTCCGCGGGCTGACGGCTCCATTCCGGACCTCCAGCGTGCGGCGATGCAGGAGCTGGGCGCGTGGCTGCGCGTGAACGGTGATGCGGTCTACGGCACCCGGCCGTGGATCCGCTGCCGCGAGGAGGCCGGGGTGCCCAGGGTCTATACGGCGTCGGCGGGGGCGGTCCACCTGCACGTCCTGGACCCGGCGGCCGGGGCCGTCGAGCTGCCTCCGGAGCTGGCGGATCCTGCGACGGCGGTGTGGGCAGACGGGTCGACCGCGGTCGTGGACCGCGGCGTGGCAGTGGTCCCCGATCACCTCCGCGGCGCGCCGGTGGCGGCGCTCACCCTCACCTGACGCGACCGCCGCTTGACACCCCAGCGACCCGGCTGGCCCAATGGCTGCATGGCAAGTCAGCCGCGACGACGGGTGCGCGCCGCCGACGTGGCGGCCGCGGCCGGGGTGTCCCCGACGGCGGTCTCCTTCGTCCTCAACGGGCGCGAGGGCGGCAACATCTCCGCGGAGACCACCAAGCGCATCCTCGAGACCGCCAAGCGGCTCGGATACGAGCCGCACCACACTGCCAGGTCCCTGCGCAGCAACACCACGCACTCGCTTGGGCTCGTCACCGACGCGGTGGCCTCGTCCCCGTTCGGTGGGCGTCTCCTCGCCGCGGCGGCGGAGCGCGCCGAGGCACACGGGCACGTCATGCTGGTGATGGATCTGCACTCCAGGGACGACCGTGAGACCACGGCCATCCACGAGCTCGAGCGACGCCAGGTGGACGCGCTCATCTACGCCAGCATGGGATTCCGCATCATGACCGCGCCCCCGAAGACGCACCTGCCCCTGGTGCTGGCCAACTGCACCACCGAGCGCGACGAGACCCTCAGCATCTTCCCCGACGACGCCTCCGGGGCCACCCACGCACTTGAGCACCTCGCGGACCTCGGCCACCGCCGCGTCTCGATGCTCAGCGGCAACTGGGACCCGCTCGGGCCCCGAGACGATCAGGGCAACATCTCCGGCCCCCTCCGGCGAGACGCCTTCCTGGCGGCGGCCCGTCGACGGGGCGTGGACGCGACCGCCGTCGAGTCCGGCTGGGAGATCGACGACGGCTACCGCGCCGCGATGACCGCCCTGGACCGGCCCGCGGACCAGCGGCCCACGGCCCTGTTCGCCATCACCGACCGCGCCGCCGTCGGCGCACTGCTGGCCGCCGCGCGGCTCGGGCTTTCGGTGCCTGACGACCTGTCCCTGGTCGGCTTCGACGATCAGGAGAAGATGGCCGAGTTCACGGTCCCGCCGTTGACCACCGTCGCCCTGCCGCACGCCCGGATGGGCGACGAGGCGGTGTCGATGGCCCTGGCGGCCGCTGTCGGCCGGCCGGTGGAGGAGCCGCGACGCGCCCTTCCCTGCGAGCTGCTGGTCAGGGAGTCGACGGCGCCACCTCGCTGATCGACACCCGCGCGCCGTCGGTCGCGTCCAGGCGCCAGCCCGCGTCGCCGCGCCACACCGACGGCACCCCGCCCCGCGGGTAGAGCTCCAGCACCGGCCCGTCCACCCAGATCTCCGCGCCCGAGCCGACGGCAACCGTGCCGAACCGGTCGTTGACCAGGTTTGCGCCCTGTCCGTCGACGACGAGCCAGGCGTGCAGCCCCTCCAGCGAGGTGCCGGTGAACGGCCGCGAACCGTGCAGCAACGCCCCCGCGGCGCACGGGTCGACGGCGGACGTGACCACCCCGTCGCGTAGGGAGAGCCGGCGGGGGAGCGTCATGCACCCCGCGTGGTCGGCGACGGCGGGGTCCTGGTCGGCCTGCCTGACCCAGCCGAGCAGCAGGGGGCGACCGTCCGCCTCGGTGACCTGGGGGGCGTAGAAGTCGTTGCCGTTGTCGAGCACGTTCAGCCGCTCCCCGGTGAACCGGGGCAGGCCGTCGACCAGCTCGACATCGCCCACCACCGCGACGACGCGACCGAGCACGCCCCGGTGCTGCAGCGACAGGATGAGCACCCAGCGGCCGTCGACGCGGACCAGCTGCGGGCACTCCCAGATGTCCGCCGGATCGGCGGCGGCGAACGCCGGGTCAGCCGAGGTGGCGAAGAGCCCCTCGTAGGTCCAGGCCGTCTCGTGGTCGCGGTTGAACAGCAGCACGGCCGGCGAGCCGTCGCGGAGCCCCGCGCCGAGGATGGCCCAGCGCCGGCCGCCCACGTCGAAGACGAATGGGTCGCGCATTACCGCGATGTCGTCGGCCTCGGGCGTGCCGGCCACCACGACGGGGTCTCCCCAGGTGAGGAGGTCGTCTGAGCCGTACCGCAGGCACACGGTGCTGCGGTGCGACGCGTCGGCGATCGCGGAGTACGCCACCGTCGGGTGCTCCCCGCCGGGCACGAAGCAGCCGGACCAGCAGCCGAACTCATCAGGCCCCCCGGGCGTGGGCGAGAAGGCGATGGGGTGGTGCGTCCAGGTGGCGAGGTCGCGCGAGGTGGCGTGGCCCCACGCGATCGCCTCGTGCCAGGGCCCGGCAGGGTTGTGCTGGTAGAAGACGTGCCACACGTCACCCACCCTGGTCATGCCGTTGGGGTCGTTGAGCCACCCGCCCGAGGCGGGCCGCAGGTGGTAGTCGGTGTGAGCTCCAGTGGTCACGGTTCATCCTCACGGGTAGTAACTCGGTTTAGTTCGACGACGCCCCTAACTCACGATCCCCGGCCGAAGGTCACGAAATGATCACGGAAGCTGCGGCGGGGTTGACACGGGGCGCCAACTCTTTGCATAGTGTAGTCACCTAATTCGATTTAGGAAACCTCAGGATCACGGCCCGCCAGAGCAGGCGGCCAGCACTGGAAGGACACGCAATGAAGCGCACAGGACGAGCACTCGCCGTCATGGCCATCGTCTCCGGACTCGCACTCTCGGCCTGCGGGCGGGCAGGCGAGGGCGGCACCGACGGCGGGACCGACGGCGACGGCCCCACGCAGGTCACCCTCTGGACCCACTCCGCCGGCAACCCCGCCGAGCTCGAGGTCTACAACCAGATCATGGCGGACTTCAACGAGTCCCAGGACGACTACGAGGTGGTCTCCGAGTCGTTCCCGCAGGGCGCCTACAACGACGCGATCGTCGCGGCCGCCACCTCCGGCGACCTCCCCTGCCTCCTCGACATGGACGGCCCCATCGTCCCCAACTGGGCGTGGGCCGGCTACATCCAGCCGCTCGGCATCTCCTCCGAGATCACCGACTCCCTGCTGCCCACCGCCGTCGGCATGTGGGACGACGAGGTCTACTCCGCCGGCTACTGGGACGCGGCCCTGGCCATCTTCGCCCGCAAGTCGGTGCTGGAGGCCAACGGCATCCGCGTGGCCACCATCGATCAGCCGTGGACCCAGGACGAGTTCGACGGCGCCCTGCGCACCCTCAAGGCCGCCGGCTACGACACCCCGCTCGACATCGGCGCCGAGGACGCCGGCGAGTGGTGGCCCTACGCGTACTCCCCGATGCTGCAGAGCTTCGGCGGCGACCTGATCGACCGCTCCACCTTCCTCACCGCCGAGGGCGCCCTCAACGGGCCCGAGGCCGTGGCCTGGGGCGAGTGGTTCCAGGGCCTGTTCACCGAGGGCCTTGCCTCCAACACCGGCACCATCGGCAACGAGGAGTTCAACCGCGACGAGGTGGGCCTGAGCTACACCGGCGTGTGGAACGCGCTCGGCTCGATCGAGGCGGTCGGCGACGACCTTGTCATCCTGCCCCCGCCGGACCTGGGCCAGGGCCCGAAGATCGGCGGCGGCTCGTGGCAGTGGGGCATCTCGTCCGAGTGCTCCGGCGCGGCCCTCGACGGCGCCCGCGCCTACCTCGAGTTCTCCTTCGCCCCCGAGTACGTTGCGGCGTTCGCCGACAAGCAGATCGTCATCCCCGCCACCGAGGAGGGCACGGCGCTCAGCGAGTACTTCGGCGAGGAGGGCGTGCTTCGGCCGTTCACCGAGCTCACCCAGTTCGCGGTGCTGCGCCCCGAGACCCCGGCCTACGCGGTGATCTCCACCACCTTCGAGACCGCCGCCATGGACATCATGAACGGCGCGGACGTGAAGGTCGTCCTCGACCAGGCGGTCAAGGACATCGACGCTGACATCGCCAACAACGACGGCTACGGCTTCTGATGCACCCCGGCCGGGGCCTCCGGGCCCCGGCCCCCATCATCCGGAGGACACACACCCATGACAACTCCACGCTCCGCCGCGCCCGCCGCGGCCGTCCCGGTCGCCACCACGGCCGCACCCATGAAGAAGCGACGTAAGGGCCAGGGCCACGGCGCGGCCTACGCCATGGTCGCCCCCGCGGCACTGCTGCTGCTCCTCTTCCTCGTCGTCCCCGTCGGGCTCGCGTTCGGTCTCTCGTTCACCAACGCCCGCCTCATCTCTCCCAACCCGCCCCGCTTCGTGGGCCTGGACAACTTCATCCGCGCCTTCACGGCGGACCCCACGTTCGTCCGGTCGCTGATCAACACGTTCCTCTTTGCGGTGGTGGTCGTCCCGGTGCAGGCGGGCCTGGGGCTGCTGCTGGCCATCCTGGTCAATCAGAAGCTGCGCGGCACCACGTTCTTCCGCATCGTGTTCTTCATCCCGGTGGTCACCTCCATCGTCGTGGTGTCCATCCTCTGGCGGTTCATGTACCAGCCCGACGGCATCGTCAACTCCTTCATCGACATGATCACCTTCGGCGCGTGGGAGAACATCGCCTGGCTCAACAACCCCAGCACCGCGCTGCCGGCCATCATCATCATGTCCATCTGGCAGGCGGTCGGATTCCACATGATCATCTGGCTCTCCGGGCTGCAGACCATTCCCGAGGAGCTCTACGAGGCGGCCCGCATGGACGGCGCCGACGCCTGGCAGCAGTTCAAGAACGTCACCTGGCCAGGCCTCAGGCCCACGATGATCTTCATCCTGGTCACCATCACCATCGCGGCCCTGGGCCTCTTCGTGCAGATCGACGTGATGACGCAGGGCGGCCCGGTGGACTCCACCACCACGCTGGTCTTCCACGCCGTGCGGCGCGGATACCGCGAGCAGCAGACCGGCTACGGCGCCGCGATCTCGCTGATCTTCTTCGTGCTGGTGCTGATCATCGCGATGATCCAGCGCTTCCTGACCCGAGACAAGGACTGACATGGCCAAGACTGCCGGCATGGCGGCGGAGAAGCGCCGCCGCAAGATCCTGATCTACATCCCCATGGCGATCCTCGCGGTGATCTTCATGTTCCCGCTGATCTTCATGTTCGTCTCCAGCCTCAAGCCCGACGCCCAGATCCTGGCCGACGTGGACAACATCCGCGCATTCCTCCCGGTGGGCGACATCTCCTTCAACAACTACGCCGACGTGTTCGAGCGGGTGCCGTTCTGGCAGTTCCTGTTCAACTCGATCGTCGTCACGGTGCTCATCGTCGGCCTCGGCCTGGTGGTCAACTCGCTGGCGGGGTTCGCGCTGTCCCGGATGGAGTGGAAGGGCCGCAAGCTGCTGCTCACCGTGGTCATCGCCACGCTCATCGTGCCGTTCGAGACCATCGCGGTCCCGATGGTCTACTGGGTCAGCAAGCTGCCCACGCTGGTGTTCGAAGGCGGGCTGCTCAAGTACGACTTCGGCTGGCTCAACACCTACGAGGTGATGATCGTGCCGTTCATCGCCAACGCGTTCTCCATCTTCCTGTTCACGCAGTACTTCTCCACCATCCCCGTCTCCATCGACGAGGCGGCCCGCATCGACGGCGCAGGCTGGTTCGGGATCTACTGGCGCATCATCGTGCCGCTGTCCGGCCCGGCGTTCGCCACCGTCGCGATCCTCACCTTTCTCCCGGCCTGGAACTCGTACCTGTGGCCGTTGATGGTGGTGCAGCAGGAGTCGCTGCGGCCCGTCATGGTGGGCATGCAGTACTTCTTCCAGCTCAACACGGCCTGGGGTGAGGTGATGGCGTACACGTCGCTCATCACGCTGCCGGTGCTGCTCGTGTTCCTGGTGTTCCAGCGGGCCTTCGTCAGCTCGATCGCCTCCAGCGGCGTGAAGGGGTGATCGCGTGCTGAGACTCGCTGACCACTGGGTGTGGGACAGCTGGCCCGTGCGGGGCGACGACGGGGAGCACCACCTGTTCTTCCTGCGGGCATCGCGGGCGCTGCTCGACCCGGACCGGCGGCACCGTCGGGCCTCCGTCGGGCACGCCCGGTCGTCGGACCTGGCGACCTGGGAGCTGCTCCCCGACGCGCTGGTGACCTCCGACGAGCCCGCCTGGGACGACGGCTCCACCTGGACGGGCTCGGTGGTCAAGGCCGACGACGGCACCTGGCGGATGTTCTACACCGGGGTGTCGCGGGCGGAGGGCTGGCTGGTGCAGCGGGTCGGGGTGGCGGAGTCCGACGACCTCGTCACGTGGCGGCGCCGCCTCGACGGCCCGGTCTGCGAGGCGGACCCGCGCTGGTACGAGAAGCTCTCGTCCGGGGCGTGGTTCGACGAGGCCTGGCGCGATCCGTGGGTGTTCCGGGGCGACGACGGGCTCTGGCACATGCTGGTCACGGCCCGCGCCGCGTCGGGTGATCCTGCCACCCGGTCCGTGATCGGTCATGCCGTCAGCTCCGACCTGGACTCGTGGGAGGTGCGGCCACCTCTGTCGGCGCCCGCCGGCTGGGGGCAGATGGAGGTGCCGCAGGCGGTCGTCGTCGACGGGCAGCCGTTCCTCATCTTCTGCTGCTGGACCGACCTCGAGGACGACCGGCGACGGGAGCAGGCCACGGGCGGCATGTGGTTCGTGCCGGGGGAGTCGTCGCTCGGTCCCTGGGACTTCGACGCCGCGGGCACGTTCGACCATCCGAGCCTCTACGCGGCCCGCCTGATCGAGCGGACGCCGGGTGACTGGGTCATCGTCGGCTTCTCCGACAAGGTGGGCGGGGTGTTCCAGGGCGAGATCCTCGACCCGATCGCCGTGGTGCGGGAAGGCCGGGCCTTGCGGCTGGCCTGACCCGCCCGCCGCACTCCGAGGTGCCGTCCTTCACCGCTGGCTGAGGTGTGAGGAGCGAAGCGACGAGCCTCGAAGCCTGAGAAACGTTCCTTGTCAGCCTACGTTTCGGAGGCTTCGAGGCCGCTTCGCGGCACCTCAGCCAGGGGGAGCGCCACCTCAGCCAGCGAGACGGGCGGGGTCGAGATCGACTCGACGCAGCAGCTGCGCGTTCAACGCGACGATGATGGTCGACAGCGACATCAGCAGGGCCCCAACTGCAGGCGACAGGACGACCCCGACGGGCGCCAGCACCCCCGCGGCCAGTGGCACCGCGACCACGTTGTACCCCGCCGCCCACACCAGGTTCTGGAGCATCTTGCGGTAGCTCGCCCGCGAGAGGTCGATCATCGACAGCACAGCCCTCGGATCGTTGCCGGCCAGCACCACCCCAGCGGACTCCATCGCGACATCCGTCCCCGCCCCGATCGCGATGCCCACCTCGGCGCGCGCCAGGGCGGGCGCGTCGTTGACGCCGTCGCCCACCATGGCCACGGTCAGCCTGCGACCCTGCAGCCCGGTCACCTTCGTGTCCTTGTCCTGAGGCAGCACCTCGGCGAACACCTCATCGATGCCCAGCTCCGCGCCGACGGCCTCGGCCACCTGGCGCGCGTCGCCGGTGACCATGGCCACCCGCACGCCGCGATCCTGCAGAGCCTTGACCGCTGCGCGCGACTCCGGCCGGACCCGATCCTCGACGGCGACCGCGCCGATGATCTCGCCGTCGCGGATGACATGCAGGACACCGGCCCCCCGCCGCGACCACGATCGCGTCTGCTCGGCGACGGCCGCCGGCGCCTCCAGCGACAGTTCGCGCAGCAGTGCCGGGCCCCCGACCCGGATCACTGCGCCGTCGACCATCGCCCTGACGCCGCGGCCGGTCGAGGCGGAGAACTCTGTCGCGCGCCGCCGCGCGCCGGCCGCCTCCGGATGCTCCGCCGCCGCGACGACGATCGCCCGCGCGACGGGGTGCTCGCTGTCCGCCTCGGCAGCTGCGGCGAACGCCAACAGCTCCCCCTCGGAGGTACCAGGCGCTGCCGCGACACCCGTCACCGCGTGGGCGCCCTCGGTCAGCGTGCCGGTCTTGTCGAAGAGCACGACGTCGATCGTGCGCATCCGCTCCAGCGCCATCCGGTCCTTGATGAGGACGCCGCTCCTGGCCGCACGCTCGGTGGAGATGGCGATGACAAGCGGAATTGCCAGGCCGAGCGCGTGGGGGCAGGCGATCACGAGAACGGTGACCGTCCGCACCACCGCCTCGTCCGGGCTGCCCAGCAGCGTCCAGGCGATCGCCGTGAGGATGCCGGCGCCGAGGGCGAACCAGAAGAGCAGGGCCGCGGCGCGGTCCGCCAATGCCTGCGCCCTGGACGACGACGCCTGCGCATCGGCCACCATCCTCTGGATGCCCGCGAGGGCGGTGTCGTCGCCGGTGGCCTGGACGCGCACGCGAACGGTGTTGTCGGTCGCGACGGTGCCGGCGACGACGAGCTCGCCCTCGCCGCGCGCCACCGGCTGTGACTCCCCGGTGATCATCGACTCGTCGAACTCGGCCGCCCCGACGACGATGGTGCCGTCGGCGGGCACCCGGGCGCCGGCCCGGACCAGCACCACGTCGTCGACCGCCAGGTCCCCGATCGGGACGACGACCGTCCCGTCGTGGGTCACCCGCTCCGCCTCGCTGGGCAGCAGCTCGGCCAGCGCCTCCAGCGCGGACGACGCCGCGCCGAGCGCCCGCATCTCCAGCCAGTGGCCCAGCAGCATGATGGTCACCAGCAGCGCCAGCTCCCACCAGAAGTCGAGTTCGAAGCCGCCCAGGCCGAGGGTGGTGACCCAGGAGGCAAGGAATGCGACGCTGATGGCCAGCGAGATCAGGAGCATCATCCCGGGCCGCTGCGTTCTCAGCTCGTGCCATCCACCCCTGAGGAATGGGACCCCGCCGTAGGCGAAGATCGCCGTGCCGAGGACCGGTGGGATCCACGTCGACCCGGGGAACACCGGCAGGTGGTACCCGAGCAGGTGCGCGACCATCGGGCTGAAGGCCACCACGGGGACGGTCAGCATCAGCGACACCCAGAACCGGTTCCTGAACATCGCCGTCGAATGCCCGGCGTGCTGGCCCTGCGTGTGGACCTGCCTCCCGTCCGGGGTGGCCGAGGGAGGGGCCGAAACGTGATGATCGTGGTGCCCGGAATGCTCCATGTCTCCGTTATATACCCCCAGGGGGTATCAATCAAGGGTCGCGCTGATCTTGACCGGATCTTCACCGTCCCGGCTTGGGTTTGGGCCCTCCGAGGGTGCACGCTCGATGTATGAGGCACCTCACCCGACGGCATGTCCTGCTCGGCGGCGTCGGCGTCGCCGGTGCGGGACTCCTGTCCTCGTGCGGCGCGCCGCTGCCCGGATCGCCATCGGCCCACGGCGGCACACCGGCGGTCTACCCGACGCCTGCGCTGACGGCCGCGCCCGGTCGCACCACCGTGGAGGCAACGCTGCGCCCCAGGCCGGTCACGCTCGATCTGGGCGGTGTCACCGCCCGGACTTGGGGGTACGACGACGCGGGGGCCACCCTGCTGCGCGGCACCGCCGGGGACCTGTTCCGGGTCACCGTCGACAACGAACTGCCCGCGTCCACCAGCGTCCACTGGCACGGCATCCGCCTCCACCACGCAGCCGACGGCGTGCCCGGAGTCACCCAGCACCCGATCGAGCCGGGGACCGGCTTCGCGTACGAGTTCGTCGCGCCCGACCCCGGGACGTACTTCTTCCATCCGCACTCCGGGGTGCAGCTGGACCGGGCCCTCTACGCGCCGTTCATCGTCGACGACCCGGCCGAGCCGGGTGACTACGACGACGAGTGGGTCGTGGTCCTCGACGACTGGACCGACGGCGTCGGCCGAAGCCCCGACGACATCGTCGAGGAGTTCAGGGCCCAGAACGGCGCGGTGTCCGGGGGGATGGGGCACGGCGGGCACGACATGGGCGGGATGCCCGGCGCCGGATCCCCGCTGGGTGACGCGGGCGACATCGAGTACCCGCACTACCTGATCAACTCTCGCGTGCCCGAGTCCCCCGCCACGCTCGACGGTCGGCCGGGGCAGCGGATCCGGCTGCGCCTCATCAATGCCGCCTCGGACACCATCTTCCGGCTGGCGCTGGGGGAGCACACGCTCACCGTGACCCATTCAGACGGGTACGCGGTGGAGCCTCAGGAGACGCGTGCTCTGTACCTGGCGATGGGGGAGCGGTACGACGTGACGGTCACCCTGGGGGCCGGGGTGTTCCCGCTGGTGGCACGCCCGGAGGGCAAGCAGGGGCTGGCGCTGGCGGTGGTCCGGACGGCGTCCGGGGAGGCGCCCACCCCGAATACCCCCGTGCGCGAGCTCGAGGGTGGCGCTCTGCTGGGCACCGAGCTGCGGGCAGCCGCGGCGTCGCGGCTGCCGGACCGAGACGTCGACACCACCCTCGACGTCGAGTTGAACGGCCAGATGGACCCGTTCGGCTGGGGGATCAACGGGCGGAAGTTCGGCGACCACGAGCCCTTCGAGGTCGGCCCGGATCGGCGCATCCGCATGCGGATGACCAACATGACGATGATGGCCCACCCCATGCACATCCACGGCCACACCTGGGGACTGCCGGCCAGCGGTGGGCTGCGCAAGGACACCGTCCTGATCGCGCCGATGCAGAGCATCGAGGCGGACCTGATCACCGACAATCCCGGCGAGTGGATGCTGCACTGCCACAACATCTACCACGCGGAGGTGGGGATGATGACCACCATGCGCTACGTCTGAGCGCCCACCTCGAATCGATTAGTATCTGCGTATGCACGCGGATAACGAGACCCTAGACGTGTCCTCCGAGTTCGTCGACCTAGCGGCGGAGGTGCTCGCGCTCCTCGCGGAGCCCACGCGCATCCGGCTCATCCTCGCGCTCCACGCCGCCGACGAGCTTTCCGTCGGGGAGCTGGCCGACGTGGTGGGCAAGAACCCCTCCGGGGTGTCGCAGCACCTGGCCCGGCTGCGGATGGCGCGCATGGTCACCACCCGCCAGGACGGCACCAAGGTCCTGTACAAGCTGGCCGACGAGCACGCGCTCGGGGTCATCCTCGAGGCCGTCAGGCAGGCTGAGCACTCCGTCGCGGCCGCCGGGCAGACCCCGCTGCACCACACCGTCGGCGACGACGCCGCGCCGCGCTTCGGGTCCCCGGAGCAGAGCCCGCGCCGCAGGTCCGGCGACGCCTGAGCGAGGGGGACACCATGCTGACCGTTCTGGGCAACCGCACGTACCGGAACCTCTTCTCCGCCCAGGTGATCGCACTCCTGGGGACAGGGTTGCTCACTGTCGCGCTGGGGCTGCTGGCCTTCGAGGTCGCCCCCGAGGGCGCCGGCGCAGTCCTGGGCCTCGCGATGACGATCAAGATGGTGGCCTACGTGGGCGTCGCGCCCGTGGTGTCCGCGCTCGTGGCGCGCGTGCCACGGAAGCCGTTGCTGATCTCGGCCGATCTCGCCCGGGCCGCCGTCGCGCTGTGCCTGCCGTTCGTGAGCCAGGCGTGGCAGATCTACGTGCTGATCTTCGTCCTCCAGGCCGCGTCGGCCACCTTCACGCCGGCGTTCCAGGCGCTCATCCCCTCGGTGCTTCCGGACGAGCGGCAGTACACCCGCGCGCTGTCGCTGTCGCGGCTTGCCTACGATATGGAGGCACTCGTCAGCCCGATGCTCGCGGCGGTCCTGCTCACGGTGGTGGGCTACCAGGATCTGTTCCTGGGCACGGTCCTCGGGTTTGCGGGCTCGGCAATCCTGGTCGCCGTGACCGGGCTTCCCCGCGTAGCGGCGCCGCCGTCCTCGCCCTTCCTGGACCGGCTCACCCGCGGGACGCGGTGGTTCTGGGACGCGCCCGAGCTGCGCGGACTCCTGGGCCTCAACCTGGTGGTGGCCGCCTCGACGGCGATGGTCATCGTCAACACCGTCGTGATCGTGCGCGGGCAGCTCGGGGGCGGCCAGAGCGACATGGCCCTACTGCTCGCTGCCTACGGAGCCGGGTCGATGCTGGTCGCGCTGGCGCTGCCTGGCCTGCTGGACCGGCTGCCCGACCGCCGGGTGATGCTGGCGGGGGCGTCGATGCTGCCCGTGGGGCTGGCGGCGGCGGCCCTCGTCCTGGCCGTGAACGGGGACCTCGTGTGGCCGCTCCTCCTCGGGATCTGGTGCGTGATCGGCGCCGCCACCTCGGCGGTGCTGACGCCGTCGGCCCGTCTGCTCCGCAGGAACTCCACGCCCGAGACCGCCCCCTCGGTGTTCGCCGCCCAGTTCTCGCTGTCGCACGCCTGCTTCCTGTTCACCTATCCGCTGGCCGGCGTTCTCGGCGCAGAGATCGGAATGCCCGGTGTCGCGGTGTTGCTCCTTGTCATCGTGATGGTGGGGCTGCTGTGGGCGCGTCGCGCATGGGCGGAGGTCGGCGCATCACGCCTGCGCTCCCGCGGGGCGCGTCTATCATCGACGCGTGAGCGATTGTCATAGTCCCAGGCCCTCCGGGGCCGCCCTGCATGCCTCGATCCCCGCGACGGGGGTGAGGGGACGATGATCGTCGAATGGTTGCTGCTGCTGGCAGTGGTGGCACTGATCGCCGCGAACGCCATGTTCGTGGCCGCCGAGTTCTCGCTGGTCACGGTGGACCGGCCCACCGTCGCGCGGCTCGCCGAGACCGATCCGAAGGCCAGGTCGCTGCGCGAGGCGCTGCGCACGATGTCCACCCAGCTCTCGGGCGCCCAGCTGGGCATCACCGTGACCAGCCTGGTTGTGGGCTTCATCGCCGAGCCGTCTATCGCCGCGCTGCTGGAGGTACCCATCCGCGCCGTCGGCCTGCCGGAGGAGACTGCGTCAGTGGTGGCGTTCGCCGCGGCGTTCGTCGTCGCCACCATGGTCCAGATGGTGTTCGGGGAGCTGGTGCCGAAGAACTGGGCCATCGCCGAGCCGCTGAAGGTGGGCCGCGCGGTGGTGGGGTTCCAGCGCGGGTTCACCTGGGTGAGCCGCCCGCTGCTGTGGTTCCTGAACGGCAGCGCGAACGCGATCGTGCGCGCGCTGGGCATGGAGCCCCGGGAGGAGCTCGCCTCAGCGCGCTCCGCGCAGGAGCTGGGCTCGCTCGCGGCCCGCTCGGCGCAGCAGGGCCTCCTCGGCGAGGGCCTCGCCCGCAGGCTCGAGCACTCCGTCGCGCTCGGTGAGCGCACCGCGTCAGACGCGATGACCCCGCGCCCCCGGGTCCGGTTCCTCGAGCTCGACCAGAGCGCCGCCGACGTCCTCGACGCCGTCCGCGCCACCGGCCACGCCCGCTTTCCCGTCCTTGGTGACAGCGTCGACGACGTCCGCGGCGTCGTCCACTTCAAGGACGCGCTCGCGGTGCCGGCCGGCGAGCGTTCCGGCACGAGCGTCGAGGGCCTCATCCGCCCCATCCGGGCCGTCCCCTCGACGATGCCGCTCGGCTCCGTCCTCGAGGCGCTGCGCCAGGGCGTGCAGATGGCCGTGGTGGTCGACGAGTACGGCGGCACGGACGGCATCGTGACGCTGGAGGACGTGGTGGAGGAGATCGTCGGCGAGATCGACGACGAGCAGGACAACCCCACGCGCGCCCACCGCCAGCTGGGGGAGCGGCGATGGTCCTTGTCAGGGCTGCTTCGCCCCGACGAGGCCGGCGAGACCCTGCACATCGAACTGCCCGAGGGGCGCGAGTCGGACACCCTCGGAGGCCTCATCACCGAGCAGCTCGGCCGCTTCCCGCGGGTGGGCGACGAGGTGCTGCTCGCCGTCCGCGACGAGTCCAGACCCGACGACGACGGCCTCCCGTCCCCGGCCGTCGCACGCCTGCACGTCACGCGGCTCGACGGCTGGCGCGTGGACAGGCTGGTGCTGACCATCGAGGACCTCGCCGACGTCGAGGAGGGTGAGAAGAATGCTTGATACCACCGCCATCCTCATCGCCGTAGCGCTGCTGATCGGCAACGCCTTCTTCGTCGGTGCCGAGTTCGCGCTCATCGCGGCCCGCCGCACCCAGATCGAGCCGCGCGCGGCCGCCGGCTCCCGTTCCGCCCGGATCACGCTGCGGGCCATGGAACGGGTGTCGCTCATGATGGCCGGCGCGCAGCTGGGCATCACCATCTGCTCGCTGGGCCTGGGCGCGATCGGCGAGCCGGCCGTCGCCCATGCCCTCGAGATCCCGTTGGCGGCAGTCGGCATCACGGGTGCCGCCCTGCACACCGTGGCGTTCATCATCGCCTTGGCCGTGGTCGTGTTCCTGCACATGGTGCTGGGCGAGATGGTGCCGAAGAACATCGCCATCTCCGGTCCCGAACGCTCCGCGATGATCCTGGGCCCCGTCCTGTACGGCATCGTGTTCGTGCTCCGGCCGGTGATCTGGCTGCTCAACTGGATCGCCAACGCGGTCCTGAGGCTGCTCAAGGTGGAGCCGAAGGAGGAGGTGGCTTCGGCGTTCACGGCCGACGAGGTGGCTGCCTTCATCGCCGAGTCCCGCGAGGAGGGGCTGCTGGAGGACCGCGAGCACCAGCTGCTCAGCGGCTCGGTGAGCATCGGCACCGAGACGGTGGAGGCGGTCATGGTGCCCCTCGAGCAGCTGGCTACGGTGCGCCGCGGCTCCACCCCGGCGGATGTGGAGGCGGCGTTCGTCCGCACCGGTTACTCGAGGTTCCCCGTCGCGGAGGAGGACGGGCAGATCGACGGGTACGTCCACCTCAAGGACTTCCTCGGGCTGACGGACGACGAGATGGACAGCGCTCTGGACGAGCGGGTCGTCCGCCCGCTGGCCACCATCGCCAAGGACGCCACCCTGGAGGCCACGCTCGCGGCGATGCAGGCGGGCGGCACCCACTTCGCGCTGGTGATCGACGGCGACGACACCGTCGGTGCGGCCATGCTCGAGGACGTCGTCGAGCGCCTGATCGGTGAGGTCAAGGACGCCGCGACGGTGTCGCGGGGCTAGGCTGGCGCCCTTCCCGCCGACCCGGGGTGCCACATCCCGCCGGTCCCGATCCCTCCGACCGGGGGTCCCGATCCCGCCGACCCGGGTGCCCGATCCCGCCGACCCGGGGTCCCGATCCCGCTGGCTGAGGTGACGCCATCCCGCTGGCTGAGGTGCCGCGTAGCGGCCTCGAAGCCTAGGAAACGTGAGCTGACAAGGAACGTTTCTTAGGCTTCGAGGCTCGTCGCTGGCGCTCCTCGCACCTCAGCCAGCGGGGAAGGGATCGTCGCTGCGCTCCTCGCACCTCAGCCAGCGGGGAAGGGAGCGTTGCTGCGCTGCTTGGCCCTGCGGCTGGCTGAGGTGACGCCATTCCGCTGGCTGAGGTGCCGCGTAGCGGCCTCGAAGCTTAGGAAACGTGAGCTGGCAAGGCACGTTTCTGAGGCTTCGAGGCTCGTCGCTGCGCTCCTCGCACCTCAGCCAGCGGGGAAGGGATTGTCGCTGCGCGCGTGGCTCTTCGGTTGGCTGAGGTGACGCCATCCCGCTGGCTGAGGTGCCGCGAAGCGGCCTCGAAGCCTAGGAAACGTAGGCTGACAAGGAACGTTTCTGAGGCCTCGAGGCTCGTCGCTGGTCAGGCGGTGACCTCGATCGACGCGGTCAGCTCGCACGCGGAGGTTCCTCCTACGAACAGGTCGATCACCGTCGCGTCCTGCACCCAGCTGCGGGTGACGGTGCTCCAGTAGCGGAGCTGGTCCGGCCCGAGTTCGAACTCGACGTCCACCGAAGCCCCGGCGGGCACGGGTACCCGCTTGAAGCCCTTGAGCTCGCGCACCGGGCGGGTGGAGGTGCCGTAGCGCTGGTGGATGTAGAGCTGAGCCACCTCGTCGGAGTCCACCTCGGAGGTGTTGGTGAGCGTCACTGCGACGGTGGCAGTCTCACCCACGGCGACACTCGACGGCGCCCTCAGGCCCGAGTACTCCACCGTCGCGTAGGTGAGGCCGTGGCCGAACGGGTAGAGCGGGGTGCTTTCCTCGTCCCAGTAGCGCTTGTCCGCCTCCTCTGGCTGGAAGGTGCGGTAGTGCGAGTGCACCATGGGCACCTGGCCCACGTGTCGCGGCCAGGTGAACGGCAGGCGGCCGGCGGGGGAGACGTCGCCGAACAGGACGCGGGCCACCGCGTCGCCGCCGCGCACGCCGGGGTACCAGATCTCGACGATGGCATCGGCGTTCGCGTCGGCCCAGCGGAGGTCCAGCGGGCGGCCCGACATCACGAGCACCACCATCGGCGTGCCGGTGGCGTGGACGCGCTGGAGCAGCTCGAGCTGGCGGCCGGGGAGGTCGAGCGTGGAGACCGAGGCCTTCTCGCCGATCATGTTCTGCGGCTGGCCCACCACCACGACGGCGACCTCGGACTCCGCGGCCAGGGCGACGGCGCGCTCCAGCTCGGCGTCCTCGTCGAAGCCCTCGGGCGTGCTCGGCAGCTCGCCCGCCTCGTGGGCGTCGAACATCGACGGGAACACCCGGGTGGCGACGGCGGTGGCCGGCGCGTACTCGACGCGGGTGGCGTCGCCGGCGCGGCGGCGGATGCCGTCGAGGATGGTCACCGACTCCGATGCGTCGAAGTCGAAGATCCAGGGGCCGAGGATGTCGCGCTGGGAGTCGGCGAGGTCGCCGAGGACCGCGATGGAGGTGGGGGCGGCCAGCGGGAGGGCGCCGTCGTTCTTGAGCAGGACGGCGGTGCGCTCGGCGGCCGCCTGGGCGGCGTCGCGGTGGGTGGGGTCGCCGAGGATGGCGGCACTGGTGGTCTCGTCGACGAAGGGCTGCTCGAACAGGCCGGCCGCGAACTTGGCGGTGAGGACACGGCGGACGGCCAGGTCGATGGTGGCCTCGTCGACCAGCCCGTCGGCCACGGCCTGAGGCAGGCGGGTGTAGGCGGCGTCGAACATGGCCATCTCCATGTCGAGCCCGGCGTAGACGGCGCGGGCGCCGGCGTCGGTGAGGTCCTTGGCGAAGTGCTGGGTCTCGAGCGAGCGCACGGCGTTGGCGTCGGAGACGACGAAGCCATCGAAGCCCAGCTCGTCGCGCAGCATGTCGGTGAGCAGCCAGCGGTTGCCGCTGGCCGGCACGCCGTTGAGGTCCATGTAGGCGCTCATGATGTTCCTGGCGCCGGCGTCGATGGCCGCCTTGAACGGCGGGAAGTAGATGTTGTGCAGCTCCGCATCGGAGATGTCGGAATCCTCGTAGTCGCGCCCGCCGCGGGCCGCGCCGTACCCGGCGAAGTGCTTCGGTCCGGCGATGACGGACTCGGCGCCGCCGTCGCCCTGGAACCCGCGCACCTGCGCGGCCGCGATGGCCCCGCCGAGGCAGGGGTCCTCACCGGCGCCCTCGATGATGCGGCCCCAGCGGGGATCGCGGGCGATGTCCACCATGGGCGCGAACGTCCAGTGGATGCCGGCGGCGCGGGCCTCGCGGGCCGCGACCCGCTGGCCCTTCTCGGCCACCTCGGGGTCCCAGCTGGCCGCGACCGCGATCGGCACCGGGAAGGTGGTCCGCAGCCCGTGGATGACGTCGAAGCCGAAGAGCACCGGGATGCCGTGGCGGTTGCCGGCGATGGCCTTGCGCTGCAGGTGGTTGGCCAGCGCCGCGTTGCGGACGAACAGCAGCGAGCCCACGCGCCCGGCGTCGATCTCCTTGTCCACCAGCTTGGGGAAGTCGACGAACTGGCGCTGCTCCATCGGGAGCGACGACGTGTCCTCGTCCGTGGGCTCCGCGGCCTCGAGCGTGCCGAAGTAGAAGTACTGCGTCAGCTGCCCGGCCTTCTCCTCGAGGGTCAGGCGGCCGAGGAGGTCCTCGACGCGTTCCTCGACGGGGAGGGCAGGGTCGCGGTAGGCGGGGCTGGTGGTCATGGGGATCCTCCGGGTCGACGTCGACGTTCTTAATTCGTAGTGAACAGCATAGTTCAAGTTTGGTCAAGGCTTGACATGAGTGGGGTGAACGGCTCAAGGTTTGGGGTAGGGAAAGATTTGAGGAGGTGGCGATGGCGTCGACCCAATCCAAGCGCGGACCGTACGCGAAGTCCGCGGAGAAGCGCGCCGCCATCGCCAAGGCCGCCTACGAGGTGGTGATGGAGGTGGGGCACCCGCAGCTGACGACGGCGGCGGTCGCGGCCAGGGCGGGGATGCTCGAGCGCACCATGCTCTACCACTTCCCGACGCGTGACCACCTGCTGGTGGCGGCCATCGAGTACTTCGAGGGATTCATCCACGCGGGCGAGGTGCGTGAGGGAGAGGTCCCGCTGGCCCCTCCGGAGGAGTTCCGCGACATCATCGACAACCTCGCCCACAGGTCACCCGGCGAGGACAAGCGCCTCCAGCTGCAGGTGGCGCTCGCGTCGGCCGCGCAGGATCCGGCTCACCCCGCCCATGCGTTCTTCGAGCGCCACTACGAGCGGGTGATGGCGGAGATGGTGGACCTCATGAAGTCCAGGCAGGAGGCGGGCCTGGCGCATCCGGACCGGGACCCCGTGCGGATGGCGCGCCAGTTCGTCGCAGTGTGGGACGGGCTGCAGCAGAGCTGGCTG
Organism: Tessaracoccus yangjingae; assembly: GCF_054483935.1. The sequence goes on from NZ_CM137014.1 coordinate 1,363,772, forward strand.
ATCCGTCGCGACTTCGACCTCACCGAGGAGATCACCGAGGCGTTCCGCGAGATCAGCGGCCAGAACGCGATGGAGGCCAGGGCGGCGGTCCAGGACCTCCTCACCCGCATCTGACGCTCCCGTCAGCGCTGGCCGCGGTGCCGCCCCTCCGCCGGTTGAGCCTGGCCTTAAGGAGCGCAGCGACGCGCGCCCGAGTCGAAACCAACGCGAGCTGACAAGGGTGTCTGTGCGCGGTGGCCGATCAGTGGCCGAAGTGGTCGGAGTCCATGAGGTGGTAGTCCGAGCTCCTCAATGCGGTCAGGGTCTGGACCTCGTCGTCGGTCAGGCGCAGATCGAGCGCCGCGAAGTTCTCGGCCAGCCGCTCCCTGTTCGACGACTTGGGGATCGGCAGCAGCCCCTGCTGGATGTGCCACGCGAGGACCGCCTGGGCGGGCGTCGCGTCGTGCGCGTCCGCGACCTCCCAGACCGCCGGATGCCCGATCAGCCCGGTTCCCGCTGCCAGCGGGGCCCACGACTCCGTCACGATCCCGTGCCTGTCGTGAAACGCCCGCTCGGCCGTGCGCTCGGTGAACGGGTTGCACTGGATCTGGTTGACCTCCGGAGCGACCCCCGTCGCGTCGATCAGCCGCTGCAGGTGCTCCGGCTTGAAGTTCGAGGTGCCGATCGCCCTTGTCAGACCGCGCTCGCGGGCCTCGATCAGCCCCTCCCAGGCGCGGATGTAGAGGTCCTGGTCCGGGTTGGGCCAGTGGATGAGGACCAGATCGGCGTACTCGAGGCCGAGCCGGCCGAGGTTGCCCTCCACTCCTGCGACGGCGTCGCCGTGCCACTTCTTGTTGAACTTCGTGGTGACGAACACGTCCTCCCGTGCCAGCCCCGACTCCCGCACCGCCCGTCCGACGCCGGCCTCGTTGCGGTAGTTCTCCGCGGTGTCGACGAGCCGGTATCCGATCTCGAAGGCCGCCAGGCACATGGCGCGGACCTCGTCGTTGTCCAGGGGCCAGGTGCCGGCGCCGATCGCGGGGATGGTGGTTCCGCCGGTCAGGGGGATCGTGGGGGCGAGCGTTGTCATGGCCCCATTCTTGCTGACCTCCGGCGAAAGTCACCCGTCGCCGGCGTCGATGCCCCAGGCGGCAGATAATTGCCCAAGGTCATCCATGCACTACGGCAGTGAGGAGAGACATGACCACCCACGAACACGGCAAGAAGGTGCTGCAGGATCTCCAGGAGCCCGCGAAGGAACTCCGATCCCGCATCCCGGAGGTGTACGCCGGATACTCGGCGATGCACAAGGCGGTCCTCGGGCCCGGCGCACTCGACACCAAGACCAAGGAGCTCATAGCCCTCGCGATCGGAGTGGTGGACAAGTGCGACGGATGCATCGCCAGCCACGCCCGAGGTGCGGCTCGCGCGGGGGCCACCGCCGACGAGGTGGCCGAGGCGCTCGGGGTGGCCATCCTCATGCGTGGGGGCCCAGCGACCGTCTACGGCCCGCGCGCGATGGACGCCTTCCTGGAGTTCCTGGAGTAGCGGCAGAAGTGGGCGCCTTTGTCGAGGCGCCCGACCGACGGGCATCTGGCTACTGCTAGCGTCGGCGCCGTGATCACGCGCGCGCTCGGCATCGTCCTCGGGGTGGCGGCCGACGCCGTGCTCGGGGATCCGGCCCGGCACCACCCCGTCGCGTGGTTCGGGACCTACGCGGGGCGAGTCGAGCGGTCCCTCTACGCCGACGGACACGCACACGGTGCCGCGTTCACCGCCGCGACGGTGGCGCCCGTCCTCGCCGGCGGGGTCGCCATAGAGCGAGCCACGCGCCGACACCCCGTCGCCCACGTCGCCGCGACCGCGCTCGCCACCTGGGCCGTCCTCGGCGCCCGCAGCCTCGCCCGCGAGGGCCGGCTGATGGCCGACCGCCTCGACGACGGCGACTTCGACGGCGCCCGCGCCCGGCTCGGCAACCTCTGCGGCCGCGACCCGGCCGGCCTCGACGAGGCCGAACTCGCCCGCGCCACCGTCGAATCCATGGCGGAGAACACGGCCGACGCCGTGGTCGCGTCGCTGTTCTGGGGCGCCCTCGCCGGCATCCCCGGCCTCCTCGCCCACCGCGTGGTCAACACGCTTGATGCCATGGTCGGGCACCGCAATGACCGCTACGCCCGCTTCGGCACTGCCTCCGCCCGGCTCGACGACGCACTGGACTACCTGCCGGCACGCATCACCGGGGTCCTGGCGTGCGTTACCGCGCCCCTCGTCGGAGGGTCGACGGCGGAGGCGTGGCGGGTGCTGCGCCGCGACGCCCGCAACCACCCCTCGCCCAACGGCGGCTGGTGCGAGGCGGCCTGGGCCGGCGCCCTCGGCGTGCAGCTCGGCGGCCGCAACGTCTACTTCTCGCGGGTCGAGGAGCGGGGCCTGCTCGGCGACGGCCCGCGGCCCCGCGCGGCCGAGGTGCGGAAGGCCGCCCGGCTGGTGGGCGTGGTGACGGCGATGGCGACGGGACTGGCCGCACTGGCAGCAGCAAGGAGACAGAGATGACCGGGATCCTCATCGCGGGGACGTCGTCGGACGCGGGGAAGTCGCTGGTGGTCACCGGTCTCTGCCGCGCCGCCCGCCGTCGTGGGATCGACGTGGTTCCCTTCAAGGCGCAGAACATGAGCAACAACTCGATGGTGTGCGCCGACGGCGCGGAGATCGGTCGTGCGCAGTACCTGCAGGCGATCGCGGCGGGCAAGACCCCGACGTCGGCGATGAACCCTGTGCTGCTCAAGCCCGGCAGCGACCGCCGTTCCTTCGTCGTTCTCCGCGGGCAGCCCGCCGGTGCCCTGGAGGCGGGGGAGTACGCCACGGGTCGTCGCCTGCTGGCCGAGGCCGCGCACGAGGCGTACCGGGAGCTGGCCGCGGCGCACGAGCTGGTGATCTGCGAGGGCGCCGGCTCCCCGGCGGAGATCAACCTCCGCGAGGGTGACTACACCAACATGGGCCTGGCCCGGGCATTTGACCTGCCGGTGGTGCTCGTGAGCGACATCGATCGCGGCGGGGTGCTGGCCTCCATCTACGGCACCTGGGGCCTCCTCGATGATGAGGACCGCGCGCTCCTGGCGGGGTATCTGATCAACAAGTTCCGCGGCGACCAGGCCATCCTCGACCCCGGGCTCACCGAACTCACCCGCCGCTGCGGGCTGCCCTCGTTCGGGGTGCTGCCCTGGCTGACGGGCGTGTGGCTCGACGGCGAGGACGCGCTCGAGGTGGGACGGTGGCGCGGCGACGCCCGGCCCGCCACGCCAGCGGGGAGCGCGACGCTGCGGGTCGCCGTCGTCCGGCTGCCGCGCATCTCCAACGCCACCGACGTCGACGCACTCGCCCAGGAGCCGGGGGTCGACGTCGTGGTGACGACCGACCCTGCGGTGGTGGCGACGGCGGATCTGGCGGTGCTGCCGGGGTCGCGGTCCACGCTGACGGATCTGGCGTGGCTGCGGGAGACGGGGAACGCGGCGGCGATCGAGGCGCGGGCCGAGGTGGGGCAGCCGGTGCTGGGCATCTGTGGCGGCTTCCAGATGCTGACGCGCACCATCACGGACCCGGTCGAGGCAGGCCATCCGGGTGCGGTGCCCGGGCTTGGGCTGCTGCCCGCGGACACGGTGTTCCATCCTGAGAAGGTGCTGGGCCGACCGGCTGGCCGGTGGCGGGGCCACGACGTCGAGGGCTACGTCATCCACCACGGGCGGGTGCGCGTCGATGACGGGCACGAGGAGTTCCTCGAGGGCGTCCGGTCCGGTGCGGTGTGGGGGACGATGTGGCACGGGTCGCTGGAATCCGACGGGTTCCGTCGGGCGTGGCTCGCGGAGGTCGCGGCTGCGGCCGGGATGGGGTGGACGCCGACGGAGGCGCCCGGCTTCGCGGCGCGGCGGGAGTCGATGATCGAGACGGTCGCCGACGGGCTGGAGGCGCACGCCGACCTTGAGGGCCTGTTCCGCCTGGCGCGCTGACGTTCTTCCGGGCTCGTGAACTAGTCGTGCGGCTCTTGTTCCTCCAGGTGCGATCTCGACCGATCTATGGGCTTGAGGACCCAGCTCGAGGAACAGGAACCGCGTATTGCCCCGATAGGCCGCTGACCAGGGCGGACCACGGGCGTAGCCGACCCCAGAACAGGACCCCCTGGGGGCCTCTGACAGACTGACTCCGCGTGCAGGCGACGTCGAGGAACCCGGTGGGAATCCGGGGCGGTGCCGCCACTGTGACCCCGACGGGGGAGTCAGGAACTCGAGCCTGCGCGGCCAACCGTTCGGGCGAGCGATCCCAAGGAGGCCACGGCAGATGTCCGTACCCACCATTCCCCCTATTCCTGCGCGACGACTGATCGGCGTCGGCGTCGGCCCCGGCGACCCTGAGCTGATCACGGTCAAGGCCGTGCGCGCACTGGAGGAGGCGGACGCGATCCTCGTCCCCGCGACCGAGGAGTCCGGCAACGGGCCCGGACGTGCGGAGCGGATCGTCGCGGCGGCCTGCCCCGACGCCGCGACACGGATCATCCGCGTGCCGTTCTCCATGGCCGACAAGTCGGGAGTCTCGCCGCGACGCAAGCAGGCGTGGCTGACCTCCGCCCAGGCCGCCGTCGATGCGTTCGCCGGCGGCGCCGCGACCGTCGCGTTCGCCACCGTCGGTGACCCGAGCGTGTACTCCACGTTCTCCTACCTCGCCGCGCACGTCGTCGAGCAGCTGCCCGACGTGGAGGTCGAGGTGATCCCCGGCATCACCGCGATGCAGGCGCTGGCTGCGGCCAGCCGCACGCCGCTGGTCGAGGGGCAGGAGGTGCTCGCGCTGGTGCCGGTCACGGCCGGGCTGGACCGCCTCCGCGAGGTGCTCGCCGTGGCTGACTCCACCGTCGCCTACAAGGGCGGACGCCGGCTGCCGGAGGTCGCGGAGCTGCTGCGCGGCGAGGACCGCGACGCCATCATGGGTGTGGACGTATCGCTGCCGAACCAGCGCCTCGTCCGCCTCTCGGACCTGGCCGACGGCGAGTCCGCCCCCTACTTCTCCACCGTCCTGGCGGCCCCCAGCCGCGCGACGACGGGGGGCCGGCTGTGACCGGCCGGGTGGTCTTCGTCGGCGCCGGCCCCGGTGCGGCCGACCTCATCACAGTCCGCGGCGCCCGCGTCGTCGCGGAGGCCGACATCATCATTTGGGCCTCCAGCCTGGTCCACCCCGGGATCGTCGCGGGCGCCAAGACCGGCGCGGAGTTGGTCGACTCCGCGTCGGCGTCGCTGGAGGACATCGAGCCCCTCTACCGCCGCGCCCGCGACGAGGGCCTGCTCGTGGCCCGAGTCCACACCGGCGACCCGGCCATCTACGGCGCCACCGCCGAGCAGCGCGACCTCATCCGGAGCCTCGGCCTCGAGTTCGAATCCATCCCGGGCGTCTCCGCCTACTCGGCCGCCGCCGCACGGATGGAGGTGGAGCTCACGGTGCCGGAGGTGTCGCAGAGCCTCGTCCTCACCCGGCTCGAGGGCGGCCGCACCCCGATGCCGCCGCGCGAGACCGTCCGCGGGTTCGCCGCCCACGGCACCACCATGGCGCTCTACCTGTCCGCCGCCCGTAACAAGGCGCTCCAGGAGGAGCTGCTCGCCGGCGGCTATCCGCCCGAGACGCCGTGCATCGTCGGCTACCAGGTGTCCTGGCCCGACGAGCTGATGCTGCGCTGCGAGCTGAGGGACCTGTCTCAGACCATGCGCGAGCACAAGCTGTGGAAGCACACCGTCGTCCTCGTCGGCCCGGCGCTCGCGGAGGGACCGCTCAGCACCCGCAGCCACCTCTACCACCCCGGCTTCCGGCACGAGTACCGCGCGGCCGAACCCGAGGCGCAGGCGGATCTGCGCGCCCACGGCACCCACGGCGTCCTGAAGGAGGACCGATGATCCACGTCCACGGCTACCTCGGCGAGATCTCGCCGGCCACCCGCAGCCTCGCCGGACGGGTCGCCATCGTCGTCGGGGGGCGCCGCCACCTCGACGCCCTCGGCGTGCCAGACGAGCGCCGCGTAGTCCTCGGCGCGCTCAGCCCCGCCGTCGAACGGCTGAAGGTCCTGGCCGCCGGTGAGGAGGCGCTGGTGCTGGCCAGCGGCGACCCGGGCTTCCACGGCATCGTCCGCCGCCTCCGCGAGGAGGGGCTCGACCTCGCGGTGACGCCCGCGGTCAGCTCGGTGGCGGCCGCGTTCGCCGCCGTCGCGCTGCCCTGGGACGACGCCGTCGTGGTCTCCGCCCACGGCCGCCCCGTCGACGACGCCGTGGCGGCGGCCCGGCGGCATCCGAAGGTCGCGGTGTTGACCGGGCCCGGCGCCGGAGTCCGCGAGTTGGCCGCGGCACTCGCTGGGTGGCCGCGGCGCTACGTGGTCGCGGAGCGGCTCGGGGAGCCGGATCAGCGGGTGCGTGAGTTGAGCGCCGATGAGGCCGCCGTCGCGGAGGTGGTGGAGCCGAACGTGGTGCTCATCCTCGACGACTCCGCCCCCGCGGAGCGCGACGGCGACGGGCCGGTGGTCGGGCAGGTCACCAACTCAGCGGCTGCTCGCCGGCACGCCGATGCGATCGACGCCGCCCTCGGCGCGCCGACCCGCCGATACGACGGGCCCGCCGCAGAGGGGCTGGTGCGGGCGTGGCGCGAGTGCGACCTCATCGTCTCCCACCTCGCGCTCGGCGCCACCGCCCGGATCCTGGCCCCGCTGCTCGCGGACAAGAGTCAAGACCCGGGCGTGGTGGTGGTCGACGAGGCGGGCAGGTTCGCGGTCCCGCTCGTGGGCGGACACGCGGGCGGCGCGAACGAACTGGCCAGGCGCATCGCCGAAGCGACGGGGGGCAGGCCGGTGCTCACCACCGCCACCGATGCGCTCAACATCCCCGCCCTCGACACGCTCGGCTGGGCGTACAGCGGTGACGTCGCGGGCGTGACCCGCGCCATCCTCGACGGCCGCCCCGTGCGGGTGGAGAAGTCGCAGCCGTGGCCGCTGCCGCCGCTGCCCGGCAACGTCTCGGCGGACGCGCCTGTCGCCGTCGCGAGGATCGTCGTGACGGACACCGTCGCGCCCCCTGCAGCCTCGACCGTGGTCCTCCACCCGAAGAGCCTCGTCGTCGGGATGGGCTGCAACCGCGGCACCGACGTGGCCCACCTCCGCGACCTCCTCGAACGCACCCTTGCCGACCACGGCCTCGCCCTGGAATCCGTCGCGGCGATCACCACCGTCGACCTCAAGGCCGGCGAGATCGGGCTGCTCCAGCTCGTCAAACACCTTGGCGTGAAGCTGATCGACTACCCGGCCGAGGAGTTGGCCGCTCAGCCGGTGCCGACGCCCAGCGCGATGGTCGAGGGGCACGTCGGCACGCCGTCGGTGGCCGAGGCGTCCGTCCTCGCGCACGGCGCCGAGCTGATCGTCGAGAAGCAGCGCAGCACAGACGCGACGTGCGCCGTCGGCCGCATTTCGGCCCGCGGGAGGCTGAGCGTCGTGGGCCTCGGCCCGGGCGTCCGCGACCTCCTCACTCCGCGCGCCAAGGAGCGCCTGCAGCAGGCCACCTTCGTGGTGGGCTATGGACCGTACGTCAAGCAGATCCGCGACCTCATCCGCCCCGGCGTCCGCGTCATGGCCTCCAAGATGGGCACCGAGGAGGCGCGCACCTCCGCCGCGATCGAGGCCGCCCGCGCCGGGGAGAACGTGGCTCTGGTCTGCGGCGGCGACCCGGCCGTCTACGCCATGGCCAGCCCCGTCCTTGAGCAGGGCACCGACGGGATCGACGTCGACATCGTGCCCGGCGTCACCGCCAGCCTGGCAGTCTCCGCGATCCTCGGGGCCCCCCTCGGCCACGACCACGCCACCATCTCCCTGTCCGACCTGCACACCCCATGGCCGAACATCGAGCGGCGGCTGCAGGGCGCGGCCGTGGGCGATTTCGTGGTCGCGCTCTACAATCCCCGGTCGCGCACCCGCACGGCCCACCTGCCACGCGCGCTGGCGATCCTCGGCGCGCACCGCTCGCCCGATACCCCCGTCGCGGTGGTGCAGCAGGCGTGCCGGCCTCGGCAGAAGGTGATCATGAGCACGCTGGCCGAGTTCCAGCCCGAGTGGGTGGACATGAACTCGCTGGTGGTGGTGGGATCGTCGACGACGAGGTTCGTCACCTCGGGCGGCGGGCGGCGGCTGATCGTCACCCCGCGGGACTACCAGTGGATGCCGGACGCGGTGGAGGAGGTGCAGGCATGAGCGTGCCGCTGATCATCGCGGCCCACGGCACCCGCTTGGGGGAGGGCGTGGCGGAGTGCGAGGAGCTGGCCGGCCTGGTCGCGGAGCGGCTGCCCGGTGTCCCGGTCACGGTCGGCTACGTCGAGCTCGCCGAGCCCACCATCCCCGACGCCCTGGTCGACGCGTTGGCCGACGGCGGGCGCCGCGCTGTCGTCGTGCCGCTCATGCTCGGCGCCGGCGGCCACGTCCGCTCCGACATCCCGCAGTTCATCGCGGAGGCGACGGCGCGGGTGCCGGGCAGCCGCGTGGAGTACGCGCGCCACCTCGGCCCGGAGCCGCGGCTGATCGAGGCCGTCGAGGCGCGGCTGGTGGAGGCGGCGGGGGAGTGGTCCCCGGGGGAGACGACGGTGGTGTTCGTCGGGCGGGGGGCGTTGGTGCCCGAGGCGAACGCTGACCACCTGCGGGTGGCGCGGCTGCTCTACGAGCGGGGCGGGTGGGCCGACGTCGAGGCGGCGTTCATCCAGGTGACGAGACCCTCGCTGCCGGAGGTGCTGGACCGGGCGTACGCGCACGGGGCGCGGCGGATCGTCGTGATGGGGCACTGGCTGTTCGCGGGGCGGCTCAAGGGCTGGACTCGGGAGCAGGCCGCGCAGTGGCAGGGGGCGCACCCGGACGCGGAGGTGCGGGTGGCCGAGGTGATCGGGGCCTGCGCGGCACTGGCCGACGTGGTCGCGGAGCGGTACCGGGAGACGCTGCCGGTGTCGGAGGGCGGGTCGCCGGCCTACCTGGCGGGTCTGATGCTCGGTGGGCGTGACGTGCTCGTCGTCGGGGGCGGAAAGGTGGCCAGCAGGCGGGTGTCGCGGCTGGTGGAGTCGGGGGCCCGGGTGCGGGTGGTGTCGCCCGAGATCACGGATGCGCTGGAGGCGTTGGTCGCGGCGGGGCGGGTGACGTGGCTCGCGCGGGAGTTCGACGACGCTGACCTCGACGGCACCTGGTACGTCATGGCGGCCACAGACTCCCCGGAGGTCAACGCGAGGGTCGCGGAGGGCGCGGAGCTCAGGCACACGTTCTGCGTGCGCGCCGACGACGCCCGCGGCGGGTCCGCGTGGACGCCGGCGACGGCGGAGGTGCGGGGCGTGACGGTCGGCGTGGTGGGGAACCGGGAGCCGCGACGCTCGCGCGATGTCCGCGACGCTATCGTCGCGGCCCTCTCCGATCCGCCTCACTCACCCGAGGCCACCTGACAGTCTCCCCTTTGCGGTGGCCGCATTCAGTGCCGATGATCTGGATCGGCTGATTGCGGCCGCGGAAGACCTGGCCGATCTCGAGGCGGTCCGCGCGGCACGTAGCGAGATCGCCGATGGTGAGTCGGCGATCCCCTGGGACCAGGTCAAGGCCGACCTCGGCCTGGCATGAGCTATCGGATTGAGGTCGCGCCCGCTGCGGTTCGACAGCTACGCAAGCTTGGACCGGGTAGCCCAGCGGCGGGTCCAGGCGGCGATCGAGTTACTGGCGAGCGAACCGCGCCCGAGCGGGGCCAAGAAACTGGTTGGCGGCGGCGACTGGCGTGTCCGGACTGGCGACTACCGGATCGTCTAGCGAGGTCCACGACAACGTGCTGCTCGTCCTTGTCGTTGCCGTCGGCCACGGCCGCGACATCTACCAACGCCGGTAGCCAACTCGCTGTCTTGCCGCCGCGCGGACGGATGAGTCGTCGGGTTCTGCATCGGCGCCGCGGTGGTGATGGCCGCTGTCATCGAGGGTGTCCGCGGTGGCGGGACGCCAGTGCGGGAGTCCACGCTCAGCGGGTGGAGCACGGGGTGCCACTGGGTGCGCGTTTCCGCGCCTGGAAGGTTCGTCACCTGGAGGTGGGCGGTGGCCTTGTCCGCGGAGGAGTGCCGGTAGTGGTGGTTGCCTGGGACCGGGTTGAGCGTGGGGGGCGGCACTGGGGGACCGTCTCCGCGGGGCGGTCCAGCGCGCGATCGAGCGAGCCGTGGCAGGCCGGGCTGAGGGCCCGGTTCTGCGCAATCTTCGCGGGGTGAGGATGGACCGGCACGCGGCCACCCGCCGGCTGAAGCGCCTCGCCGACACCGCTGGGGTCCGCCTGCCGCGGATGCATCCACACATGCTGCGCCACACCTTCGTCACCACGATGCTGGACGCCGGCGTGGACCTGCGTAAGGAGGCGCTCAGCGATCACTGCGGCGTCGACGAGCCCGGCATCGTGGAGTGCCCTGACAAAGTTCAGGTCCTTCTCCCGGTGGGCGCAGAGCTTCGCCACGCACAGGTCTTCCTTGTCCAGGCACCAGCCGATGAACTGCGGCCGTCCCGACGGCGCCGCCGTGTTCACGTTCTGCACGCGAACCAACCGGTCCCGCCATCCCTGTGGCGGAGGGCCACTCGAGCAGGTCCATCACTCGTCTACGTGGTTGGCGGCCGGTGTCGACGACCGCCGCCGCGACTCGGCCGTAGCTCACCGCCACCGCTTCGTCGACTGAGCTTCGGTCTCGCACCGGCAACGGGTCTTCCTGACCTCTCAGTCGGACCTGCCCACTATCGCGCCACCCCGGTCGATGCAGAGCACGTCAACCGCGACGGGGGCGCCTCGCAGGATGGCGGTGGCTTGGTCCCGGGCCGCGGTGGCCACGGCGTCGCCGAGCCGGATGCCTGCAGCGGCGGCCAGGTCGAGCGCCTGCGCGGCGGTGTTCGCTCCACGGATCGACGCGGAGAGCCTCTCGTCAGCACCTGCCTGCATCGCCAGCACGGCCAAGTGGGGAAGGTCGACCTGGGTGCGATGGGAGTGCAGGTCCAGGTGTCCGGCGGCGAGCTTGGTGAGCTTGGCGAACCCGCCGCAGATGGTGAGGCGATCGACCGGGTGCCGGGAGAGGTACTTGAGGACGGCGCCGGCGAAGTCGCCCATGTCCAGCAGCGCCAGCTCCGGAAGCCCGTACAGCTCGGCGACGACGCGCTCCGATGTCGAGCCGGTGCAGGCGGCGAGATGCTGCAGGCCGGCGGCGCGCGCGACGTCGATTCCGCGGCGGATCGAGTCGATCCAGGCTGAGCACGAGTACGGGACGACGACACCGGTGGTGCCCAGGATCGAGATGCCGCCCAGGATGCCGATGCGGGGGTTCCACGTGTGCCGTGCGATGGACTGGCCGTCGTCGACACCGATGGTCACCTCGAGATCGAGGGGGCCGGCGCCGTGCCGCTGCGCCACGGCCGACAGGTTCGCCGCGATCATCGCCCGCGGGGCGGGGTTGATGGCCGGCTCGCCCACTGCGAGCGGGAGTCCGGGGAGCGTCACGGTGCCGACGCCGGGGCCGCCGAGGAACCGCAGCCCCGAGCCGGGCGGGCCGGGCCGCACCCAGGCGCGGACGAGGGCGCCGTGGGTGACGTCGGGGTCGTCACCGGCGTCCTTGGTGACGGCGGCCATCGCGACGCCGTCGGCGAGGTCATCGAGGGTGAGCGCGAACGACGGACGGCGGCCCTGGGGCAGGTCGACCTCCACGGGGTCCGGGAACTCCCCGGTCAGGAGCGCCTGGTAGGCGGCGGTCGCGGCGGCGGTGGCGCAGGCGCCGGTTGTCCAGCCGGGCCGGAGCTTGGAGTCCTCGAGTTGCCCTCGGCGCGCCATCTCAGCGATGGCCTGAGGAGTGGGGCGGCAGGGCAACAGGCACGTGACCCACCGTAGCCTCCACGATCGAGGTGATCGGCCTGAGGATCAATCTCATCGGCAATGTGCATCATCTGAAACCGATAGTCAGCATGCGCGGGCGGTCACGCTGCCTTCGTGGTGGTCCTGGCCGCGGCGCGGTCACGGCTCCTGGCGCGAGGTGTTCGTCAGCTCGTCGGTGCTGGCGATGGCGTTGACGGCGGCGACGGTCAGCGCCGAGCCGCCCCGTCGACCGTGGACGACGAGATAGTCGAGGCCGAGGTCGTTGGAGGCCAGTGCCTGCTTGGACTCGGCGGCTCCCACGAACCCGACCGGGATCCCGATCACCGCCGCCGGCCTCACGCCGGTCTCGGCGACCACCTCGAGCAGCCGGAAGAGTGCCGTCGGGGCGTTGCCGATGGCGACGACGGCGCCCTCGAGGCGGGGAAGCCACAGGTCGATCGCGGCCATGGTCTTGGTCATGGACTTCTCGGCGGCGAGGGCGGCCAGCCCGGGGTCCTTGATGTGGCAGACGACGTCGTTGTCGCGCGGGAGGCGGGAGGCGATGATGCCGGTGGCCACCATGGAGGAGTCGCAGAGGATCGGGGCGCCCTCCCGCAGGGCGGCGTTGGCGGAGGCCACGACGCCTGGGGTGAAGGCCACGTCGTCGGCGATGTCCGGTGCCCCGGCGGCGTGCACCATGCGCACGACGACCCGGGCCACGTCATCGGGGAAGCGGGCAAGGTCGGTCTCCTCGCGGATGGTCCGGAACGACTCGCGGTAGATCTCGGAGCCGTCGGTCAGGTAGTCGTAGCGCACGCCGCTCACCGTAGTGGACCCCGTAGCCGGGTGACGACGGGGGTTGTGGTTGACTGGCGTCACACATTCATACCGCGAGGGGACCAGGAAGCCGGTTTGAGCCGGCACGGTCGCGCCACTGTGAACCGCCGTCGCGCGGGAAGTCAGGAACTGGCCCCTCAAGGCCGACTGCCCGGGACGCGTCATCCCGGCCGAAGGGACTTGAGATCGCGATGCACATCGCCGAGGGGATGCTTCCCCCGTTACACTGCGCGGCCTGGTTGGCCGCCTCCACCCCGTTCGTCATCCACGGCGCGCGTGCCGTGCTCACCACGGTGCGAGAGCACCCGGAGCGCAAGCTGATCCTTGCGGCGGCCGGCGCGTTCACGCTGGTGGTGAGCGCGATGAAGCTGCCGTCGATCACGGGGAGTTCGTCGCACCCCACCGGTACCGGCCTGGGGGCGGTGCTGCTCAAGCCGCCGGTGATGGCGTTCCTCGGCACGCTGGTGCTCCTGTTCCAGGCGACGTTGCTTGCTCATGGCGGGCTGACGACGTTGGGGGCGAACGCGTTCTCGATGGCGGTCGTCGGACCGTGGGCCGCGTACGGAGCCTATCGGGCGACGTCGCGGCTGTCGGCTCCGCTGTGGTTGTCGATGTTCGTGGCGATGGCGGTGGCGAACATCGTCACCTACGCCGTGACGTCCTTCCAGTTGGCGCTGGCCTACCCGGATCCGGTGAGTGGGCTCGGGGGTGCGCTGGTGAAGTTCCTCACGCTCTTTGCGGTCACCCAGATCCCTCTGGCCGTCGCCGAGGGGCTGCTGGGCGTGCTGCTGGTCGGGTTCCTGACCCGTGCGGCGCACCCGGTGCTGTCCGGGCTCGGCCTGCTTCGGGGGGATGTCCGTGTTTAGCCGCCGCGACCTGTGGATCGGGGCGGCCCTCGTCGTCGCGATCGTTGCGGTCTATCTCGGGAGCCTGGCGTTGGCACCCTCGGGGGCCGAGTTCGCCGGCACCGACGCTGCGGCCACAGAACTCGCCGGAGGCCCGAGGTACGGGCCGTTGTTGAGCCTCAGCCCGGAACTCGAGTCCGGCCTGTTCGCACTCCAGGCGGGATTGGGCGGGCTCCTCCTGGGCTTCGTGCTCGGCCGATTGACAGCTCGGCGCAGGTCATGAACGGCCTACTCCCGTGAGCGTCCACCTCACCGCCGTCGACGACGCCGCATGGGCCGGACCCTGGCGGGGGGTCGCCGTCGGGCACAAGGTGGGGCTCGCCGTCGCGCTGGTGCTGACCGCTCTGCTCACCCCGGCCTGGCCTGGGAGCCTGCTCGTGGCGGCGGCTTCGCTGCTCCTGATGCTCGGCCCGGCCCGCATCCGGCCCGGGCTGGTTGCCACCGTCGCGCTGCCGCCCCTGGCGTTCCTGCTCGTGGGCGCGCTGCCGCTGGCCGTCGAGGTGGGCGACGGGCTGCGCGTCACCGCCGACGGCGGGCTCCGGGCGGCGGAGATGCTCGCGCACGGCGTCGCGGGGACCCTGGCCGTCCTGCTGCTCGCCACCACCACGCCGATGGTCGACGTTCTCGGCTGGCTGCACCGTCGCGGCATCCCGGGCCCGCTGCTGGAGCTCGCCGAGCTGATGTACCGGCTGCTGTTCGTCCTCCTCAGCAGCGCGCTCGCGCTGCAGGCGGCACAGACCGCACGACTCGGGGGCGAGGCCCCCTTCCGACGCCGCTTCCGGGCCGCCGTCGACGGCGTCGGCACGGTGCTGCTGATGAGTTGGCGCCGCGCCACCCGGCTGCAGGCGGGCCTGGAGCTGCGCGGCTACGAGGAGTCGCTGCCGACGCTGCGGCAGACCGGCCGCACCCGCCCCTGGACTCTGGCTGCGGGCGCAGCTCTCATCGCCGGCATCTGGCTGGCCTCATGGGCGGTGGCGTGATGTTGCGGGCCGAGGGGGTCGTCGTCGGGTATCCCGGCGGGCCGGCGGTGCTAACCGGGGCACACCTCACCGCCGCGCGGGGGCGCCGGGTGGCGCTGCTCGGGGCCAACGGGTCCGGCAAGACCACCCTGCTGCAGTGCCTGGCCGGCGCGCTGCGCCCCGCCGACGGCCGGGTCACGCTGGACGGACAGCCGCTCACCCACACGCGGACCGCGCTGCGGGCGCACCGTCGTCGCGTCCAACTCGTGCTTCAGGACCCCGACGACCAGCTCTTCTCCGCCGACGTCACCCAGGACGTCTCGTTCGGGCCGCTCAACCTCGGCCTCACCGACGACGCCGCCCGCGCCCGCACCCTTGAGGCCCTCACGTTGCTCGGAATCGCGCACCTCGCCGCCCGCCCCACGCACCAGCTGAGCTTCGGCGAGCGCAAGCGCGTGGCCCTGGCGGGGGCGGTGGCGATGAGGCCGGACCTCCTGCTTCTCGACGAGCCGACCGCCGGCCTCGACCCCGCCGGGGTCGCCGACCTGCTGGTCACCCTTGCCGGCCTGGACGCCGGCATCGTGCTGGCCACCCACGACGTCGACCTCGCCCTGGCCTGGGCCGACGAGGTGGCCGTCGTGGTGGGCGGCCGCGTGGCGCAGGGGCCGCCGTCGTTGCTCGGCGACGACACCCTCCTCCGCGACGCCCACCTCCGCCGCCCCTGGCCGCTGGAGCTCGCCGAACGCCTCGGCCTGCCCGGCGCCCCCCGCGACCTCGACCAGGTCCTCGACCTCCTCGCCGAAGGATCCCGCGCATGATCACCGACCCCGACGGCACCCTCCTCGGCCGCACCCCCGGCCTGCCCGACGACGTCTTCGAGCACGACGGGCTCATCACCAAGCGGCACATCCGCGCCTCCGCGCTGGCGCTGCTCCGCCCCCGGGCCGGGGAGCTGCTGTGGGACCTCGGGGCGGGCGCCGGGTCGGTGGCCATCGAGTGGTGCCGGGCCGCCGACGGGGCGCGGGCGGTCGCCGTCGAGCGGGTGCCGGAGCGGGCGGCGAGGGTCGCGGCCAACGCGGCCCGGCTGGCACCCGCGGGCGCGGTGCGGCTGGTGGAGGCAGGTGTCGCGGAGGCGCTGCCCGGACTGCCGCGGCCGGACGCGGTGTTCATCGGCGGTGGAGCGACCTCGTCGTTGCTGGAGCTGGCGGTGGAGGCGCTGCCGGCGGGGGGCCGGATCGTCGTGCACGGGGTGACGGTGGAGGCCGAGGAGGTGTGTGTCGCGGCATACCGGCGGTGGGGCGGGCAGCTCGCGCGGCTGCACCACGAGCACGCGGCGCCCATCGGCCGTCTGCTGGGGTGGACGCCTTCCCGGGCCGTGGTGAGCTGGGCGTACCTCGTGGAGGGCTCGCGGTGAGAGATGACGCTCGTCAAGCACCCCCTCCAGCAGGGGCAGCGCGGGCAGGCGGGCATCGGATGGTGAGCAGGCTGGTGATCGCCGCGCCGTCGTCGGGGCAGGGGAAGACGACGGTGGCCACCGGCCTCATGGCGGCGTTGCGGGCGCGGGGGCTGGAGGTGGCGCCGTTCAAGGTGGGGCCGGACTACATCGACCCCGGCTACCACGGGCTCGCCACCGGCCGCCCGGGCCGCAACCTCGATCCGTTCCTCTGCGGTGAGGAGCGGATCGGGCCGCTGTTCGCGAACGGCTCCGCCGGGGCCGACGTGGCGGTGATCGAGGGCGTGATGGGGCTGTTCGACGGCCGGCTCGGCACCGGGGGATTCGGGTCGACGGCGCACGTGGCGGGGCTGCTCGAGGCGCCGGTGGTGCTGGTGATCGACGCGCGGCACACGGCGCGGAGCGCCGGGGCGGTGGCGCTGGGCATGGCGAGGTTCGACCCGCGCGTGCGCGTGGCGGGGGTGATCCTCAACCAGGTGGGGAGCGTTCGGCATGCCGCGGAGGCGCGCGCCGCCGTCGAGGAGGTGGGCCTGCCGGTGCTGGGGGTGCTGCCGCGGGCGCTGGACATCGAGGCGCCGTCGCGGCACCTGGGGCTGGTGCCGGTGGCGGAACGCGACGACTCGAGGGTCGCGGCGATGGGCGAGGTGGTGGCCGCGCATGTCGACGTGGCGGCGCTGCTGGCTTTGGCTCGTTCCGCCGGTGCGGCGGGGTGCGAGGCGTGGGACCCGACGCGGGAAGTGTCGCCGCCGTCGGACCGCCGGCCCGTGGTGGCCGTGGCCGGCGGCCGGGCGTTCACGTTCCGGTACCCGGAAACCGACGAGCTGCTTGCCGCGGCCGGTTGCCTGGTGGTGGAGTTCGACCCGCTCGTGGACGAGAGGCTGCCGGAGGGGAGCGCCGGGCTGTGGCTCGGAGGCGGGTTCCCGGAGGTGTACGCAGGGGAGTTGGCATCGAACCGGGCCTTGATGGCCGAGATCCGGGAGGCGGTCGCGGGCGGGCTGCCGACGGTCGCGGAGTGTGCCGGGTTGCTGTACCTGTGCCGGAGCCTGGACCGAAGGCCGATGGTGGGCGCCGTCGGGGCCGACGCGGCGATGGGGCCGCGGTTGACGATGGGGTATCGGGTCGCGACGGCAGAGCGGCCCACGCTGCTCGGTCGGCCCGGCGAGGAGGTGACCGGCCACGAGTTCCACCGCACGACGGTCACCGGCGGGGTCGGGTCGCCGGCGTGGCTGCTGGACGGGAAGGCCGACGGCGTCGCGGGGGAGAGGCTGCACGCGTCGTACCTGCACGTGCACTGGGCGGGGCACCCCCAGCTGGCCCAGCGATTCGCCGACGCGGTCCATGCCTTCGGGACGGGAGGGGGTTTGAGCCGATGGATGGGTTCGCAGCATCCGAAAGCGTTTTCGAACCCGAAATCCTGCGTTGAACCCATCCATCGGCTCAAACCCCACCCACCCGCGGCCCCCACCGGGCAGGACGTCGACCTCCTGCATCACGGCGACCGCGACCTCGCCCCAGGCCTGGTCGACCTCGCGGTCAACGTCCGCGTGGCCACCACCCCGGCCTGGCTGGCCGCGGAGGTCTTCGGCGACGGCGACCTCGCCGCCTACCCGGACCCCCGCCCCGCCGTCGAGGCGCTCGCCGCGCACCACGGCGTCGACCCGGCCATGGTGCTTCCGGTGGCCGGCGCCGCCGAGGCGTTCACCCTCATCGCCCGCGCCCTCCCCGGCGACGCGCTCATCGTCCACCCCCAGTTCACCGAACCCGAGGCGGCGCTCCGGGCAGCCGGCCGCGACCCCCGCCGCCACCTCCTGGCCGCCGACGACGGCTTCCGCCTCGTCCCCTCACGGGTCCCGACGGCGGACCTCACGATCGTCGGCAACCCCACCAACCCCACCGGCGTCCTCCACCTCGCCGACGACCTGGCCCGGATCCCCGCCGCGACCCTCGTCGTCGACGAGGCCTTCATGGACGCCGTGCCTGGCGAGCCGGAGACCCTCATCGCCCCCGAGATGCCGGGCCGGCTCGTGCTGCGCTCGCTCACCAAGACCTGGGGGCTCGCCGGGCTGCGGATCGGCTACGTCGTCGGCGACCCGGCCCTCATCGCGCGCCTCGCCGCCCAGCAGCCGCCCTGGTCCGTCTCCACCCCGGCGATCCGCGCGGCGGTCGCCTGCACATCCCCGCGCGCCGCGGAGGAGGCGGCACGCCTCGCCGAGGACGCCGCCGCCGCCCGAGAAGATCTCGCCGCCCGCCTCACCGACGCGGGCCTTGCCGTCGTCCCGGGCCACGCGCCGTTCGTGCTCGCCGACGCCTCCGCGCTCTCCCGGGCCTCGCTGCGTGGACAGCTCGCCGAGCGCGGGTTGGCAGTCAGACGCGGTGAGACGTTCCCCGGCCTGGGGCCGACGTGGCTGAGGTTCGCCGTGCGCACCCCGGACGTCCACCGTCGCCTCGCCGCGACCCTCGCGGACCTGGCGGACCCGCGGTGAGCGCGTCAGCCCAGCCAGGCGAGCGCGCCCGCGACGTCGGCCGCCTCGGGCACCCCCTCCGGCGACGCCGGCCGCCAGATCATCACGACGGCGGCGCCCCGCTCGGCGGCGACGCCCAGCTTCGCGTCGGTGTGCGCACCGCCCGCGTCCTTGGTCACGAGGACGTCTATGCCGTGCGCGGCCATCAGCTCCCGCTCGCCGTCGACCGTGAACGGGCCACGGCTGGTGAGCAGAGTCCATCGCGCCGGCAGAAAGGCGATGGGAGGCTCGGCCACCCGGGCCACCACATCCCGGTCCGCGAGATCCGTCACGTAGTCAGCGGTGTGTTGGCGGCCCACCGTGAGCAGCGGGCGGGCTCCGAGTGTCGCGGCGAGGCGGGCGGCGTCGCCGTGGCCGTCCACCCAGTGCCAGGTGCTCGCCAGGGGATGCGAGGCCCAGCTCGGCCGCAGCAGCCGCAGGAGCGCGATCCCCTCGGCGGCGCAGGCCTCCGCCGCGTTCCGCGACATCCGCGCCGCGAACGGATGTGTGGCGTTCACCACGGCCGTCACGCCCCGTCCACGCAGGTAGCCGCGCAGACCGTCAACCCCCCCGAAGCCGCCGATGCGCACCTCGCCAGCCGTGAGCGGCGCACGCGTGCGGCCGGCCAGCGACAGCACAGCGTCGCGCCCGGCCAGCCCCTCCGCCAGGTGGCGGCCCTCCGCGGTGCCGCCCAGGATCAGAATCACGCCTCCCATCCAACCATCCGGTGAAAGGACACCCATGACCCTGCTCGACGACACCCTGTCCGCCATCCGCCCCGCCTCAGCCGAGGCGCTCGCGGCCGCCCAGGCGCGCCAGCTCCGCCTCACCAAGCCCGCCGGCAGCCTCGGCCGGCTGGAGGAGATCGGCAACCGGCTGGCCGCCATCGCCGACACCTGCCCGCCGCCCATTCCCGGCCGCGCGGTGGTGGGCCTCTTCGCCGGCGACCACGGCGTCTGCGCCCAGGGCATCAGCCCCTGGCCGCAGGAGGTCACCGTGCAGATGGCGCTCAACATCGCCTCCGGCGGCGCGGCCATCAACGCCATCGCCCGCCAGGTGGGGGCCGACGTGTGGGTCACGGACGTGGGTGTCGCGGCGGAGGTGCCGGAGCACCCCGGGATCCGCGCGCGCAAGGTCCGCGCCGGCACCCGGGACTTCGCCGTCGAGCCTGCGCTGACCCGCGATGAGGCCCGCGCGGCGCTCGAGGTGGGCATCGAGGCCGCCGACGAGGCCATCGACGGCGGGGCCGAGATCCTGCTCACCGGCGAGATGGGCATCGGCAACACCACGCCGGCGAGCGCGCTGATCGCGGTGTTCTCGGGGCTGCCCGTCATGTCGGTGACGGGGCGCGGCGCGGGCGCCGGCGACGACATGCTGACCCGGAAGATCGACGTGATCGAGGGCGCCCTGAGGCTGCACCGCCCGGACCCCGCCGATCCGCTGGGTGTCCTCGCCGCCGTCGGCGGCCTGGAGCACGCGGCCCTCGCCGGGTTCATCCTCGGCGCGGCCGCCCGCCGCGTACCGGTGATCGTCGACGGGGTGATCGCCGCGTCGGCGGCGTGTGTCGCGTCGGGATTCGACGAGGCTGTGACCAGGTACCTGATCGCCGGCCACGCCGGCGTGGAGCCGGGCATCAGGGCGGCTCTGACGTGGCTGGACCTTCAGCCACTGGTGGACCTCGACCTCCGGCTCGGCGAGGGCACAGGCGCGGCGCTCGCCCTCCCCGCGGTCCAGGCCTCGGCCAGGATCCTCAACGAGATGGCGACGTTCGACTCGGCAGGGGTCGCCGAGGGGTGACCAGCGCGGATTGTGTTCCTCCAGGCCGGGTCCCACCCCGCTGAGGGGCCCGAGGGGCGGCCTGGAGGAACGTCCACCGCGCGGCCCGGGGCTGCCGGGTAGGGAAGAATGGCGCCCATGGAAGCGAAGCGGGCCGCGGGCGACGGCATGGAGCCTGCGCTGGGCGCCCCCGCTCCCGGCTCACCGGGGGACACCATGGCCGAGCCGGCCCGAGCCGCCGAGCCACAGCCGGCCCAAGCCGCCGAGCCACAGCCGGCACAAGCCGCGTTGCCACAGCCGGCCCCGGTCGACACGGCGAAGGCGGGGCGACGCGGAGCCTCGCCGCTGGCCGTCGTGGCGCTCGTGCTCCTCGCCGCGACACTCGGGGTCGGCGGATTCCTCGCCTGGCAGGTCTACGGCACCACCTGGCTCGCGCGCAGCGCGGCCGCGGAGTCCGTCGCGCAGCTGCGGGCCGAGTGGGCCACCGCCACACCCGCCCCGACCGACGACGGCCAGGCACCCGCCGAGGTGGTGCCGGCGCCCGGCGAGCCCGCCTGGATCCTGCGCATCCCCTCTCAGGGCGTGGTGTGGCCCGTCGTCTCCGGGGTGGACGAGGACCTGCTCACCGAGGCCGTCGGCTGGTACCCCTCGACGGCGCTTCCGGGCCAGGTCGGCAACGTGGCGCTCGCCGGGCTGCGGCTCACACATGGGGCGCCATTCGCCGGGCTCCTGGACCTGGCCGAAGGCGACGAGGTGATCATCGAGACCGCGCTGGCCACCTACACCTACCGGATCACGCTCCCGCCCTCGCAGCTCACCGTCCACCGCGACGACACCTGGGTCCTCGACCCCGTCCCCGGTAAGCCCGACCTCGCGCCCACCGAGGCCATCCTCACCCTGACCACCCACGAAGACCTCATCGAGACCCCGGACCGATCCGTCGGCTTCGGAATCCTGGAGAACACGGAGATCCCATGACAGACCGCAGCGAACTGATCGAGCACATCAAGAACCTGGCCGTCGTGCACGGCCGGGTGACGCTCGCCTCGGGCAAGGAGGCCGACTACTACATCGACATGCGCCGCGTCACCCTCGACGGCGCAGCCTCGCCGCTGGTCGGCCGCGTCATGAACGACCTCGTGGCCGACCTGGACTTCGACGCCGTCGGCGGGCTCACCCTCGGCGCGGATCCGGTGGCCACCGCGATGCTGCACGCCACGGCCGCCGCGGGCGGACGGCTCGACGCCTTCGTCGTGCGCAAGTCCGCCAAGGGGCACGGCATGCAGCGCCGCATCGAGGGCACCGAGGTGGCGGGGCGACGGGTGCTCGTGGTGGAGGACACCTCGACCACCGGCGGCTCGGCCCTCACCGCCGTCGAGGCGGTCCGCGAGGCCGGGGGCGAGGTGGTCGCGGTGGCCGTGGTGGTGGACCGCGGGACCGGCGCCGCCGAGAAGGTGGGCGACGCCGGCCTCGAGTACCGCTACGCGGTGGACCTGGCGGATCTCGGGCTCAGCTGATCCCGTACCGCGCCTTGTACTCGCGACGGCGGGCGTGGAGGATCGGCTCGGTGTAGCCCGACGGCGACCAGGTGCCCTGCAGCACCAGGTCCCGCGCCGCGCACCAGGCGATGGAGTCCTTGAAGGAGCCCCCCGCCTCCGGCGTCATCGGCCGGTAGGCGGGATCGTCGGCGTTCTGCGCGTCGACCACCGCCGCCATCCGCTTGAGCGCCTGGACCACGAACGCCTCCGAGACGATCCCGTGCCGGATCCAGTTGGCGAGCATCTGCGAGCTGATCCGGCAGGTGGCGCGGTCCTCCATGAGCGAGGTGTCGGTGATGTCGGGCACCTTTGAGCAGCCGACGCCCTGGTCGATCCAGCGGACCACGTAGCCCAGGATGGACTGGCAGGAGTTGTCCACCTCCTGCTGCCGCTCCTCCGCCGTCCAGCGGGTGCTGGGCGCCAGCGGGATCTCGAGCAGCTGGTCGACGGTGGCCCGCCGCCCCAGCTCGGCGATCTGGTCCTGCCGTCCCCGCGCGTCGACGCGGTGGTAGTGCGTGGCGTGAAGGGTCGCGGCCGTGGGGGAGGGCACCCACGCCGTCGTCGCGCCGGCGTCGGGATGCGCGATCTTCTCCTCAACCATGTCCGCCATGAGGTCGGTCTTGGCCCACATGCCCTTGCCGATCTGCGCCCGGCCCGGCAGCCCGCACGCGATGCCGACGTCGACGTTCCAGTCCTCGTACGCGGCCATCCACGCGGCCTGCTTCATCTCCGCCTTGCGGATCATCGGGCCGGCCTCCATGGAGGTGTGGATCTCGTCGCCGGTGCGGTCCAGGAACCCGGTGTTGATGAAGATGATCCGGTCGGCCGCCTCCGCGATGCAGGCCGCGAGGTTGAGCGTGGTGCGCCGCTCCTCGTCCATGATCCCCATCTTCAGTGTGGTGCGCGGCAGGCCGAGGACGTCCTCGACGGCGGCGAACAGCTCGGAGGTGAACGCCACCTCCGCCGGCCCGTGCTGCTTGGGCTTGACGATGTAGATCGAGCCCGTGCGGGAGTTGCGCCGCGGGTTGTCCGGCGATAGGCCGGGCATGGCGCACAGGCTGGTCACCAGCGCGTCGAGGATGCCTTCGGGCATCTCCCGGCCCTCGGAGTCCAGGACGGCCGGGGTGGTCATGAGGTGGCCGACGTTGCGGCACAGCATCAGCGCACGGCCGTGCAGGCGCAGCTCGCCGCCGTCGGGCCGGGTGAAGACGCGGTCGTCGGCCATCGTGCGCAGGAACGTCCGGCCGCCCTTGTCCATCTCCTCGGCGGCGTCGCCCCGGTTGAGCTGCAGCCACGTCCGGTAGCCGATCACCTTGTCGGGCCCGTCGACGGTGGCCACGGAGTCCTCGAAGTCCATGATGGCGGTGACCGCCGATTCGAGGACGATGTCGTCGATCCCGGCCTTGTCGGTGCGCCCGATGGGGCCGAACGGGTCGATCCGCAGCTCGATGTGGAGCCCGTGGCGCTCGAGCAGGATCGACGTGTGCGCCTCCGCCTCCCCGGAATAGCCGACGAACGACCACGGGTCGGCCAGGCCCACCGTCTCCCCGGAGGTCAGGGTGGCCCGCAGGTCCCGTCCGGCCTGGTACCGGACCACCTCCGCGTGTGACCCTGAGGCCAGTGGCGCCGCCCGGTCCAGGAACTCGCGCGCCCAGGCGATGACGCGCTCGCCGCGGACCGGGTTGTAGGGGCCGTCGCGGTGCGCCCCTCCGTCCTCGCTGACCGTGTCGGTGCCGTACAGCGCGTCGTACAGCGAGCCCCAGCGCGCGTTGGCCGCGTTGATCGCGAACCGGCGGTTGGTGACCGGGACCACCAGCTGCGGGCCGGCCATCTCGGCGATCTCGGTGTCGACGTTCGTGGTGCGCGCGCGGACGCCGGTGGGCTCGTCGAGCAGGTAGCCGATCTCCCGCAGAAGTCTCTGGTAGTGCGGCGCGTACGGGGTCCCGGGGGTGGCCCTGTGGAACTCGTCGATGGCACGCTGCATACGGTCGCGCTCGTCGAGCAGGGCGCGGTTGCGCCCGGAGAACTCCCCGAAGACGCGCTCGAAGCCGGCCCAGAACCGCCCCCGGTCCACGCCTGCCTGGGGCAGGGCTTCGCGGTCGACGAAGTCCACGAGGGTGCGGTCCACCCAGAGGGACCCGACGGGGACGTGCGTGGCGCGCTGCGGGTGGGTGTGGGCGGGGGCGGTGAGGGTCATCGTCATGGGAGTGCTCCTTCTCTTCGAGCGAGGTGGGGATTCAGAACTGCGCGGACTCTGTGGAGTCCTCGAGCGCGGTGGTCGAGCTGGCGGGGTTGATGGCGGAGGCGATGGTGTCGAAGTAGCCGGTGCCCACCTCCCGCTGGTGCCGGGTGGCGGTGTAGCCGCGCTCCTCGGCGGCGAACTCGCGCTCCTGCAGCTCGACGTAGGCCGACATCTGGCGGGTGGCGTACCCCTGGGCCAGGTCGAACATCGAGTAGTTGAGGGCGTGGAAGCCGGCCAGGGTGATGAACTGGAAGGCGTAGCCCATGGCGCCCAGCTCGCGCTGGAACTTCGCGATGGTGGCGTCGTCGAGGTGCTTCTTCCAGTTGAACGACGGCGAGCAGTTGTACGCCAGCATCTGGTCCGGGTGCTCGGCCTTGATCGCCTCGGCGAACGTCCGGGCCGCCTCGAGGTCCGGCACGCCGGTCTCCATCCACAGCAGGTCGGCGTACCGGGCGTACGCCTTGCCGCGGGCGATGCTGGGCTCCATGCCCGGGCGGACCTTGTGGAAGCCCTCGCTGGTGCGCTCGCCGGTGAGGAACTCGCGGTCGCGCTCGTCGACGTCGGAGGTGATGAGGGTCGCGGCCTCGGCGTCGGTGCGGGCGATGATCACCGTCGGCACCCCGGCCACGTCCGCGGCCAGGCGGGCGGCGTTGAGGGTGCGCTCGTGCTGCTGGGTGGGGATGAGCACCTTGCCGCCGAGGTGGCCGCACTTCTTCTCCGACGCCAGCTGGTCCTCCCAGTGCACGCCCGAGGCCCCGGCGGCGATCATGGCCTTCATGAGCTCGTATGCGTTGAGCGAGCCGCCGAACCCGGCCTCTGCGTCGGCGACGATCGGGACCAGCCAGTCCTCGACGGTGCGGATGCCCTCGGCGTGCTCGATCTGGTCGGCGCGCAGCAGCGCGTTGTTGATCCGGCGCACCACCTGCGGCACCGAGTTGGCGGGGTAGAGCGACTGGTCCGGGTAGGTGTGACCGGAGAGGTTGGCGTCGGCGGCCACCTGCCAGCCGGAGAGGTAGATGGCCTTGAGGCCGGCCTTGACCTGCTGGACGGCCTGGTTGCCGGTCAGCGCCCCCAGGGCGTTGACGAAGTCCTCGCTGTGCAGCTGCTCCCAGAGCTTCTCGGCGCCGCGGCGTGCCAGGGTGTGCTCCTCCTGGACCCGCCCGCGGAGGCGGACGACGTCCTCGGGGGTGTAGTCGCGCTGCACGTGCGCCCAGCGGGGGTTGATCTTCCAGTCGTAGTCCAGCAGCTCCGCGGACATCGGTTCCATCATCATCTCGGTCGATCCTTTCGGTGGGGGCAGCTGCTGTGCTGCCTCGTCCCTGTCGATGTGACGATCCTTCAGTGCTTGGGAGTCAATTCCTAGAACTCTTCGAGATGAAGAAACGCAGAAATTTCCGCTACGGTGATTTCATGCCTGTCGACGATGACCTGCACCCCCCGGCGGCCCAGGAGCAGGGGCCTTTCGATCCGTTTTCACTCGGGCGCCGGCTGCGCCACCTCCGCAAGGAGCGCGGTCTGACGCTCAGCCAGGTGGCTGAGGCGTCCGGGCTGGCACCGTCGCAGCTGTCCCTGATCGAGAACGGCAAGCGGGAGGCCAGGCTCTCGCACCTGCAGACGCTCTCCCGCGTGTACGGGGCCACTCTGGAGGACCTCACCGAGCCCGTGCCCAGCCGGCGCGCGCAACTGGAGATCGAGCTGGAACGCCTCATGCGGTCCCCGCTCGCCCGGGCCAAGGGGCTCCCGATGGTGCGGATCTCTCCGCGGATGCCGATCGACGTGCTCGAGGCGCTCGTCGCGCTGCACCGCGAGCTCGCGCACGACGCCGCCGAGCGCATGGCCACCCCCGAGGAGGCCCGCCGCGCCAACGCGCACCTCCGCGACGAGATGCGTGCCCGCGACAACTACTTCGGCGCCATCGAGGAGCAGGCGGCCGCGCTGCTGAAGCGCTGCGGCTACGTCTCGGGGCCGCTGTCGCAGCACCTCATCGGCGAGATCACGGCCCATCTCGGCTTCTCGCTGCACCACGTGGGAGACCTGCCGCACTCGACCCGCTCGGTCACCGACCTCAAGAACAAGCGCATCTATCTGGCCGCCGCCCAGTCCCGCGAGTACGACCCCCGATCGGTGTTGCTGCAGGCGCTCGGCCACCACATGCTCGACCACGCGCCGCCCGCCAACTACGGCGACTTCCTGCGGCAGCGGATCGAGACCAACTACTTCGCCGCCGCCCTCCTCCTGCCCGAGGAGCCGACGGTGCGCTTCCTTCAGGAGGCGAAGGCGCGCAGGGAGTTGGCGTTGGAGGACCTGCGCGACGCGTTCGCAGTGAGCTACGAGGCGGCGGCGCACCGGTTCACCAACCTGGCCACCAGGCACCTCGGCATCCCGGTCCACTTCCAGCGCGTGCACGAGTCCGGCATCGTCTACAAGGCCTACGAGAACGACGGCGTCGCCTTCCCGCGCGACAACCTCGGCGCGATCGAGGGCCAGCCGGCCTGCCGCTACTGGACCTCGCGGGAGGTCTTCGCCGTCGCGGACAAGTTCAACGCGTTCAACCAGTACACCGACACCCCCACGGGCACCTTCTGGTGCACCGCCAGGGTGGAGCAGACCGGATCGGGGCTGTTCTCCACCGGCATCGGGGTGCGCTACCGCGACTCCAAGTGGTTCCGTGGCCGCGACACCCGCGAACGCTCCGTCTCCACCTGCCCGGACCCGGCCTGCTGCCGCAGGGCGCCGGAGGACCTCGCGACGAGGTGGTCCGGGCGCGCCTGGCCCAGCGCGCGCACGCACGCGCATCTGCTCGCGGCGCTGCCCCCGGGCACCTTCCCCGGCGTCGACGACACCGAGGTGTTCCAGTTCCTGGACGCCCACAACCTCGACTGACCTGCGCGCCGATCCGGGGCCGGCGCGTGCTGTTGCTGCGGGTGAAACGCCCGCTGCGCTACCGTGAAGACGACTGATCGAAGGAGACCGAAGTGGATGCATTCCTGATTGTCCTCATCGTCCTGGTCGTCATCGCGCTTGCGGTGGTGGGCTGGGGCGTCAGCGCCTACAACGGCTTCGTGAAGAGCCGCAACCTGATCCAGGAGTCCTGGCGGCAGATCGACGTGGAGCTGAACCGCCGCTACGAGCTGATCCCCAACCTGGTGGAGACCGTCCGCGGCTATGCCGCGCACGAGCGCAACACGCTGGAGCAGATCACCGCGCTGCGCAACACCGCCCGCTCGCTCTCCCAGCAGAGCCACGGGCAGCCCAGCGAGCAGCGCGCCGCCGTCGAGGCCGAGCTGACGCAGGCCGTGCACAACCTGCTCGTCTCCGTTGAGGCCTACCCGGACCTGAAGTCCAACACCAACTTCCTCGAGTTGCAGCGCGAGCTGACCGACACCGAGGACCGGATCGCGGCGTCGCGGCGCTTCTACAACGCCAACGTGCGCGACTACAACACGCGCATCGAGTCCGTGCCGAGCAACATCATCGCCGGGTTCGCGAAGTTCGAGAAGGCCACGTACTTCGAGGTCAACGACCCGATCGTGCGCCAGGCCCCAGACGTGAACTTCGGGGAGATCTCCCAGCGCCCCACGGCCGCCCCTGAGCCGCCGCAGCAGCAGATCCAGGCGCCCCGCCAGGACGACTACGCCCAGCCCTACCAGCCGCCGCAGCACGCGCAGCAGGAGCTGCCCCCGCAGCCGGCGGTGCCCCCGCCGTCGCAGGGAGACCAGGGGCAGACGGGTGGCTACCGGCCGCCGTTCTCCAGCTGAGCCCCACCCGACGAGGCCCGTCCCCTGCCTGGGGGGCGGGCCTCCGTCATGCCGGGTAGAAGAAGTTTCAAGAAGATGGTTGACAGTTCAACAAGAATGGTTTAGGGTTGAACCAACAGCCCACGAAAGGAACCCCACATGACCATCCACGAGCTCAACGGCACCTACATCCTCGACCCTTCGCACAGCGCCTTCTCCTTCGTGACCCGCCACGCGATGGTCACCAAGGTCCGCGGCTCCTTCGAGTCCTTCGAGGGCTCCGCGGTGGTCGACGGCGCCAACCCCGCCAACTCCACCCTCGACGTCACCATCGACGCCGGCTCGGTCACCACCCGCAACGCCGACCGCGACGGCCACATCCGCTCCGCCGACTTCTTCGACGTCGAGAACCACCCCACCTGGACCTTCAAGGGCACCGACTTCGCGATCAAGGGCGACGTCGTCGAGGTGACCGGTGACCTGACCATCAAGGACACCACCCGCTCCATCACTCTCCCGCTCGAGTACCAGGGCGCCGCGAAGGACCCCTTCGGCAACGTCCGCGTCGGCTTCGAGGGCTCCACCAACATCTCGCGCGCCGACTTCGGCCTCACCTGGAACGCCGCTCTCGAGACCGGCGGCTTCCTGGTCTCCGACAAGGTCGCCATCGAGGTGGAGATCTCCGCCATCCAGCAGGCTGCCTGATCCACCCCCGCACAGCGCCCCGGCCGGTCGGCCGGGGCGCTGCCGCGTTCCCGGGTTGCCTCGCCCGGCGGCGTGGGCCAAGCTCGCCTCGTGACCGATTCCGTGGCCAGCCCCGACGCCGCCCACCCCTCTGACGCCGGCGTGACCGGCGCGCCGGCGGATCCGACGGCGCCCACCGTCGGCGTGGGGCCGCACCCCCAGCCGTGGCCCGAGGGCGAGCGCCTGGACCCCGCGCTGCTGGCGGAGGGGGACCGGCGCAACGTGATCGACCGGTACCGGTACTGGCGGATGGAGGCCATCGTCGCCGACCTCGACCGGACGCGCGCGCCGCTGCACGTGGCCATCCAGAACTGGGAGCACGACTTCAACATCGGCTCCATCGTGCGGACCGCCAACGCGTTCAACGTCGCAGCGGTGCACATCGTGGGGCGCCGACGGTGGAACCGGCGCGGCGCCATGGTGACGGACCGCTACCTGCACGTCATCCACCACGACGACGAGGCCTCCCTGCTCGCCCACCTCGCGGCCGAGGGGGTGACGCCCGTCGGCGTGGACAACCTGCCGGGCTCGGTCCCGCTGGAGACGGCGCAGCTCCCCGAGCGCTGCTGCCTGGTCTTCGGCTCCGAGGGGCCGGGGCTCACCGACGCGATGGTCGAGGGCTGTGAGCGGCTCGTCGCCATCACGCAGCGTGGCTCGACGCGTTCGATGAACGCCGGCGCGGCCGCGGCCATCGCGATGTACCACTGGGCGCTCCAGCACGCCCCGGCCGGCTGAGGCAGCGGGACCCGCAGAAGGTCGCGGCCCCGATCACCGGGAGGTGGCGGACCCCTCGGTCACCAGGGCGACGGTGCAGTCCCGGACGCAGCCGGACAACTCGGCCAGCCCCTGCGCGACCCTGCCGACCCGCACGAGGCGGGTCTCTCCCGCCCCGGCGCCGTCGACGGTGAAGACGACCAGCGCGTGCTCGTCGAACGAGTAGGCGACGTCGCCCGCCCGGTAGGTGGACACCTCGGGGGACGCTGCGACCGGCAGGGCCGACGGGAGCTGGGCCACCTGGGCGGCGCCCATGCGGTCGCTGAAGGTGAGGCTCGCGGGCAGGTGGGGAGCCACCGTGAGCCCGGCGGGGGAGGCGTCCAGCGACACCTCCAGCAGGGTCGCGGTCGAGGATGGCGCCGCGGTGCAGGCGGAGGCGGCGAGAAGAGCGGCGAAGGAGAGTGCTGCGAGGAGTCGTCGTGTCATGCTTCCAGTGCACCGGAGGCCGGGCGGGCGGGGGAGTCCCTGCCCTGACGTGCCCTGGCAGGGCGTCCCTGACCAGCCTCGGCCGACCTACGCTGGCACACATGGACAACAGATCAGAGGTGCGCGAATTCCTCATGTCGCGGCGTGCGCGGGTCGAGCCCGAGGCCGCCGGGCTGCCGCGCATCGGCGACAGGCGCGTGGCGGGGTTGCGCCGCAGCGAGGCCGCGATGCTGGCCGGCGTCAGCGTCGAGTACTACGCCCGCCTCGAACGGGGAGCGATCGCCGGGGCGTCGGCGGCGGTGCTCGACGGGTTGGCCCGAGCCCTGCAGATGGACGACGCGGAGCGCGACCACCTCTACCGGCTCGCCCGGCAGGCCGAGGGCTCCGCGCCGGCGTCCCGGCGTCGCGGCAGGCCGGCCAAGCGGTGGCAGCCCTCGCCCAGTCTCCAGTGGTTCCTCGACTCGATGTCGACCGCCGTGGCGCTGATCGGGAACGGGCGCACGGACCT
Source organism: Tessaracoccus yangjingae (assembly GCF_054483935.1). The sequence goes on from NZ_CM137014.1 coordinate 1,394,042, forward strand.
GCTCGCGTGGAACACGCTGGGACGCGCACTGCTGGACGAGATGATCACCGGCTCGTCGTCCCAGCCCCCCAACTTCGCCCGCTACCTCTTCCTCGACCCCCGCTCCCACGTGTTCTACCCGGACTGGGAGGAGGTCGCCTTCGTCAACGTCGCGATGCTGCGCACGGAGGCCGGCCGCGACCCTCATGACAAGCAGCTGCAGGATCTCGTGGGTGAGCTGTCGACGCGGAGCGAGGAGTTCCGGGGGCTCTGGGCGCGGCACGACGTCTGGCAGCAGGACACCGGCGTGAAGCGGTTCCATCACCACGTGGTGGGGGACCTGACGCTGCACTACGACGGCCTCGACGTGGTGGGCCAGCGGGCGCAGCTCACCGTCTTCACCGCCGAGCCCGGCACCCGCGACGCCGAAAGCCTGCGCCTGCTGGGCTCCTGGGCGTCGTCGCCGGCCGCATCGACCACCGTCGGCTGAGCTGCCGCCCGCTAGGGTGGGAGGCATGCAGCCACAGCGATTCGCCGCGGGACTGACCCCACTTCCGACGGCGGCGCGCGTGGCGCAGAAGCGCTCGGCCCTCCGCTGGCGCATCATCTCCACCGTCATCTCGCTGGCCATCCTGGCGGTGCTCGTCCTCACCATCGGGCGTGACTGGTCGCGGGAGTGGACCATCGCCCTGGTGGCCATCTGGGTGGCGTCGTCCGCCTTCTGGCTGGTCCTCTCCGTCGTCGGGCTGCAGCGCGCCAAGCGCGACCTCGGCCGCATCCAGGACGGCGTGGCCTTCTACTTCGACGCCTACGGGGTCGAGTTCGTCACCCCTCCCGCGCCGGCCGTCCCGTGGGACCGCGTCACCGCCCTCCGCCTCACCGGGGGGCTCTCGGGTGCTGGGCCGTCGATCATGTTGGAGGCCGACGGCGCCCCGGTCGGCAAGGTGCCCGCCAGCTTCGTCGACGCCAGCCCCGCGGTGATCGATTCGGCGGCCCGTGCCTACTCGCTCGGGCGCGTCGGTTTGGACGTCTCGGCGCTCGACAAGGTGCTCTGACCACAGGCCCGCGGGAGCTGACCCCGCCCTCCCTCGGGGCGCGCCGAGACGATAAGGTTGGGGCGACCCGAAGTCTCACCCAGAAAAGAGGCATCCATGCCCATTGCTACTCCCGAGATCTATGCCGAAATGCTCGATCGGGCCAAGGCGAACAAGTTCGCTTACCCGGCCATCAACATCACCTCATCGTCGACGGTGACCGCGGCCATCCAGGGGTTCGCGGAGGCTGGCTCTGACGGCATCATCCAGGTGTCCACCGGCGGCGCCGAGTACGCCTCCGGCGCCACCATCAAGGACAAGGTCACCGGCGCCGCCGCCCTCGCGGCCTACGCGCAGGAGGTGGCGAAGAACTACCCCATCCAGATCGCGCTGCACACGGACCACTGCCCCAAGGACAAGCTCGATTCGTTCGTGCGCCCGCTGCTGGCCATCTCGGCCGAGCGCGTGAAGAACGGCCAGCTGCCGCTGTTCCAGTCCCACATGTGGGACGGCTCCGCGGTGCCCATGGAGGAGAACCTGCAGATCGCTGACGAGCTGCTCGCCCTCACCAAGGCCGCCAACATCATCCTCGAGATCGAGGTGGGCGTCGTCGGTGGCGAAGAGGACGGGGTCTCCGCGGAGATCAACGACAAGCTCTACACCACCATCGAGGACGGCATGCGCACCATCGAGGTGCTCGGCCTGGGCGAGAAGGGCCGCTACATGACGGCCCTCACCTTCGGCAACGTGCACGGCGTGTACAAGCCGGGTGCGGTCAAGCTCCGCCCGTCGGTGCTCAAGGAGATCCAGGACGCCGTCGGCGCCAAGTACGGCAAGGACAAGCCGTTCGACCTGGTCTTCCACGGCGGCTCCGGCTCCACCGCCCAGGAGATCTCCGACGCGGTGGACTTCGGCGTCATCAAGATGAACGTCGACACGGACACGCAGTACGCCTACACCCGCCCCGTGGCCGGGCACATGTTCAGCAACTACGACGGCGTGCTGAAGGTCGACGGCGAGGTGGGCAACAAGAAGGCCTACGATCCCCGCGCGTGGGGCAAGCTGGCCGAGGCCGGCATGGCCGCCCGCATCGTCGAGGCCTGCCAGAACCTCCGCTCCGCCGGCACCACCATGGGCGCCAAGTGAGCTGACGCTCTGAGCTGACCGACGGCGAGTGGCCGGTCCCTCCGGGGGCCGGCCGCTCGCCGTCTGTGCTGTCCGCTACTTGAGCGAGGTGTAGGCGCCACCGTCGATGAGGCTGGTGAAGCCGAGGTCCTCCATGATGTCGATCGCGGCCGCGGAGCGGTTGCCCGAACGGCAGTAGACGACATAGGTGTCGTCCTTGGGCAGCTCGCCGACCCGGTCGGCGAAGTCGGGCGCCTGGACGTCGATGTTGAGGGCGCCCTCGATGTTGCCGGCCGCATACTCCTCGGGGGTACGCACGTCGATCACCGTCGCGCCCTCGGAGATGGCGGCGCGCGCGTCGTCGGCACCCGCGTCCGAACAGGCACTGAGCCCAAGGAGAGCGACGACGGCGAGGACCAGGGAGAAGAGGGTTCGAGTCAGGGTCATGCCCGCATTCTATACCCCCATGGGTATCGCTTCGTCACAGTTCGGTAACGACAGTGGCGCGCCCGGTGGTCCAATGATAGCGTTAGCATTCGTCGGGCTGGGCGCGAGAAGCCCGCCGATCCGGCAGGTACGAAGGAGTACGTGTGACCAAACTTCTGGAGCTGAAGAACGTCTCGAAGACGTTCCCCGGCGTCAAGGCGCTGAGCAACGTCCACCTGGATCTCAATGCGGGTGAAGTGCTCGGCCTGTGCGGTGAGAACGGCGCCGGCAAGTCGACACTGATGAAGATCCTCACCGGCATCTACACCCCGGATCCCGGGGCGGAGATCTGGCTGCAGGGCAAGCAGGTGGAGGTGCGCAACACCAACCACGCGCGTGACCTGGGCCTCAGCATCATCCACCAGGAGCTCAACATGGTTCCGGACCTCACCGTGGCCCAGAACCTGTTCCTCGGCCGGCCCGGCAGCCACAAGGGCGGCTACATCGACGACGCCAAGCTGAACAAGGACGCGGGGGAGCTGTTCGACCGGCTGGGCATGAGCCTCAACCCCAAGAGCTACGTGCGGGACCTCTCCGTGGCGCGTCAGCAGATGGTGGAGATCGCCCGAGCGCTGTCCTACGATTCGCGGATCCTCGTCATGGACGAGCCCACGGCGGCGCTCACGCTCGCGGAGACCGACGCGCTGTTCGTCATGATCCGGGACTTCATCACCCCCGAGACGGGCCTGATCTACATCTCGCACCGCATGCCGGAGATCGAGGAGATCACGGACCGGGTCTCGGTGCTGCGGGACGGCCAGTACATCGGCACCGTCACCACCAAGGAGGTCGAGATGCGCGAAATCATCTCGATGATGGTGGGCCGCGAGGTCTCCGGAGACGCCCGCCCGCGCACCACCAGGGTCTCCGACGAGGTGGTGCTCAAGGTGGAGGGCCTGAACACCAAGAAGCTCGTCCGCGACGTGGGCTTCGAGGTCCGCAAGGGAGAGGTGCTCGGCTTCGCCGGCCTCATGGGGGCGGGGCGCACCGAGGTGGCCCGGGCCATCTTCGGCGCGGACCCGCGCACCAGCGGCGAGATCACCGTCCACGGCCGCAAGGTGACCATCCGCACGGCCGCCGATGCGGTCCGCGCCGGCATCGGCTACCTCTCTGAGGACCGCAAGCAGTTCGGGGTTCTGCTGGATCAGGACGTCAAGGCCAACACGGCCATGGCGGCCATGAAGGACTTCCACATCGGTGGCTTCATCCTCGACGGCAAGATCAAGACCGTCGGCACCGAGTACTCCCAGAAGCTCAGGGTCAAGACCCCCAACGTCAACCAGTTGCTGGGCAAGCTCTCGGGCGGCAACCAGCAGAAGGTGGTCATCGCCAAGTGGCTCGTGCGCAACTGCGACGTGCTGATCTTCGACGAGCCCACCCGCGGCATCGACGTCGGCGCCAAGGAGGAGATCTACAACCTCATCGAGCAGCTGTCCGGCCAGGGAAAGGCCATCATCGTCATCTCGTCCGAGCTGCCTGAGGTGCTGCGCGTCTCGCACCGCATCGCCGTCATGGCGCACGGACACATCACGGGCTTCCTCGACAACGAGGACGCCTCCCAGGAAAACATCATGGAGCTCGCCACCGTCGGCAAGGCTCAGTTGAAAGGAACCGCAGCGTGAGCACTGACGCCGCCACCAAGGCCGCACCCGCCCAGCCCTCGCAGGTGCAGCAGTTCATCAAGTCGTCGCTTCAGCAGCTGTTCGTCTTCGCCGCGCTGATCGTCGTCTTCGTGTTCTTCATGATCTTCGCGCCCAACTTCAACGCAGGCGTGGTCATCCCCAACATCCTGCTCCAGGCAGCCGCCATCGGCACCATGGCGCTGGGGGCCACGTTCGTGATCGCCACCGGCGGCATCGACCTGTCGGTGGGCACCGGCATGACGTTCGCCGCGGTCATGGCGGGCGTGTTCATGTCGGCCGAGTTCATGAACCTGCCGCTGGGCATCGGCCTGCTGCTCACCATCGTGGTGGGCGCGGCGATGGGCCTGGTCAACGGCTTCCTGATCGCCTACCTACACATCCCGCCGTTCATTGCCACGCTGGCGATGATGATGGTGACTCGAGGCCTGTCGCTGATCATCTCCAACGCCTCCAGCATCAAGATCGCCAACCCGGACTACTCGGCCATCTCCAACGGCCGCCTGATCCCGTTCCTGTCGAACGCGGCCCTCATCTTCGTCATCCTCGGCATCATCGCCGCGGTCATCCTCGGCAAGACCCTGCTCGGGCGCTACGCCCTGGCCATCGGCTCAAACGAGGAGGCCACCAGGCTCTCCGGCATCAACGTCAAATTCTGGAAGGCCCTGGTCTACGTGACGGCCGGCATTTTCACGGCCTTCGGCGCCATCCTGTACTCGGGCCGCTTCGGCTTCGTCCAGCCCGCCGAGGGTCTGGGCATGGAGCTCCAGGTCATCGCCGCCGTGGTCATCGGCGGAACCTCCCTCTCCGGCGGCCGGGCCAACATCGTCGGCACCATGATGGGCGCCCTGCTCATGATGACGCTGACCGTCGGCCTCCAGATGATGGGCGTGGCCCAGCAGTGGCAGCTCGTCGTCACCGGCATCGTCGTCCTGCTGGCCGTCTACGCGGACATCCTGCGCCGTCAGCGCGCCTCCGCCGTCTAGCACCCGCGTCACACAACTTCATCCACATCACGGGAGGGCGGTCCTCCCAGAACCGAAAGGAAAACCGCCATGCGCATGCTGCGCTCCGCACTGGCAGTGTCGTCAGTGCTCGTCCTGGGCCTCACCGCCTGTTCCACCTCGTCCACCACCACCTCGTCGGCCCCTGCCCCGGCAGAGACCACCGCGAGCTCGTCCGCACCGGCCGAGTCCTCGGCCCCCGCGGAGTCGGGCGAGGTCCCCATGGGCGACGGGACCCAAACCATCTACCTCGTCTCCAAGGGCTTCCAGCACCGCTTCTGGCAGGCCGTCAAGCAGGGCGCCGAGGAGGCGGGCCAGGAGTACAACTACAAGATCGAGTTCGTCGGCCCCGAGAACGAGCAGGCCGTCACCCAGCAGCTCGACCAGCTCCGCACCGCCCTGCAGTCGGCCCCGGCCGCCATCGGCTTCGCCGCCCTCGACTCCGGTGCCGCGGGCCCCGTCCTCGCCGAGATCCAGGCCGCCAACATCCCGATCATCGCCTTCGACTCGGGCGTGGATTCCGACATCCCGCTGACCACCGTCTCCACCGACAACAAGGCAGCCGCTGCCGAGGCCGCCAAGAACATGGTGGAGCTGCTCGGCGGCACCGGCACCGTCGGCATGGTCTGCCACGACCAGACGTCGGCCACCGGCAAGCAGCGCTGCGAGGGCTTCCAGGAGTACATGGCCGCCAACGCGCCCGACATCAAGGTCCTCGACCCGCAGTACGCGGGTGAGGTGGGCCTCGCCGCCAACACCGCCAAGGCCCTCATCCAGGCCAACGCGGACATCACCGGCATCTACGGCTCCAACGAGGCCTCGGCCATCGGCGCGCTCCAGGGTGCCATCGAGTCCGGCAAGGAACTGACCGTCGTCGGCTTCGACTCCGGCAAGGCCCAGCTCGACGCCATCCGCAACGGCCAGCAGGCCGGCGCCATCACCCAGTCGCCCGTGAAGATGGGCTACGAGACCGTCGTCGCGGCCATCCGCGCCATCAACGGCGAAGAACTGCCGAAGATCATCGACTCCGGCTTCGCCTGGTACGACGCCAGCAACATCGACGATCCCGACATCGCCGCCAACCTCTACGAGTGAGTGATCCGGGGTGGGCCTTCGGGCCCACCCCGCCCCTCGTCGGGGCGTCCCGCCCCACCCTTTCTCCCGACGCAGCAGCTGCCCGGCCTGCTGCGCCCCCACACCGAGCCGGACACCAAGATTTCGCCACGTAACTGTTTCAAGAAGGTGTGTTTCCGTGACCAACTACCCCAAGATCGGCATCCGACCCATCATCGACGGGCGCCGCAACGGCGTCCGTGAGAGCCTCGAGGACCAGACCATGAACATGGCTCTGCGCGTCAAGGAGCTCTACGAGGCCGAGCTGCGCTACCCGGACGGCACCCCCGTCCAGGTGGTGATCGCCGACTCGACGATCGGCCGCGTGCCCGAGGCGCAGGCCACCGCGGAGAAGTTCAAGAGGGAGAACGTCGGGCTGACGCTCTCGGTCACACCCTGCTGGGCCTACGGCTCGGAGACCATCGACATGGACCGCGCCATGCCGCACGCCATCTGGGGCTTCAACGGCTCCGAGCGCCCCGGTGCGGTCTACCTGGCCGCGGCGCTGGCCGGGCACACCCAACTCGGCATCCCCGCCTTCGGCATCTACGGCGAAGAGGTCCGCGACGCCGACGACGACGCCATCCCCGACGACGTGCGCCAGCGGCTGCTGGACTACGCCGGCGCGGGCCTCGCCGTCGCGCTCATGAAGGGGAAGTCCTTCCTGTCCATCGGCGGCGTGTCCATGGGCATCGCCGGGTGCGTGGTGAAGGAGGAGTTCTGGAACTACTGGCTGGGCATGCGCAACGAGTACGTCGACATGGTGGAACTCGAGCGTCGCATCAAGCTCGGCATCTACGACGAGGCCGAATACGAGAAGGCCTACGCCTGGGTGCGCGAGAACCTGGTCCAGGGAGAGGACTTCAACCCCGAGGAGTGGCAGCGCTCCACCGAGGAACACGAGGAGTGGTGGGCCTACGTCACCAAGCTCGTGCTCATCGGCCGCGACCTGATGATCGGCAACCCGAAGCTGGCCGAGAAGGGCTTCGGCGAGGAGGCGCTCGGCCACGGCGCCCTCGTCTCCGGCTTCCAGGGCCAGCGCCAGTGGACCGACTACCTGCCCAACGGCGACCTCATGGAGACCCTGCTCAACACGCAGTTCGACTGGAACGGCAAGCGCCAGCCGCAGGTGATGGCCACGGAGAATGACAACCTCAACGGCGCGTCGATGCTGTTCAACTACCTGCTCACCAACCGTGCGCAGATCTTCTCCGACGTGCGCACCTACTGGAGCGCTGATGCCATCGAGCGCGTCACCGGGCACCGCCCCGAGGGCCGCGCGGCCGCCGGCATCATCGACCTGCGCAACTCCGGCGCCACCACCCTGGACGGCACGTTCGCCGCGAAGGACGCCGACGGCAACCCGTGCATCAAGCCCTGGTGGGATCTGACCGACGAGGACATCGCCGCGATGACCGAGGCCACCACCTTCCACCCGGCCAACACCGGCTACTTCCGCGGCGGCGGCTTCTCCACCCACTTCCGCTCCGCGGGAGAGGTGCCCGTCACCATGACCCGCGTCAACTGGGTGGACGGCCTGGGCCCGGTGCTCCAGCTCGCCGAGGGCTACACCGTCGAACTGCCCGACGAGGTGGCCAAGACCATCGAGCTGCGCACGGATCCGGGATGGCCCACCACGTGGTTCGTGCCCACCATCACCGGCGAGGGCGCCTTCACGTCCGTCTACGACGTCATGAACGCCTGGGGCTCCAACCACGGCGCGATCAGCTACGGCCACATCGGCCACCAGCTCATCACGCTTGCCTCCATGCTCCGCATCCCCGTGAACATGCACAACGTGTCGCGGGAGCGGATCTTCCGCCCGAAGAACTGGATGGGCTTCGGCACCGCCGATCTGGAGAGTGCCGACTACCGCGCCTGCGCGCAGTTCGGACCGCTCTACAACTGACCCCTCAGGCGCCCCCCTGCCTGAGGTTGTGACCCCGTCGCGCACCATACTGGGGCGCGACGGGGGCCGCACCCCTCATCCCTTGCCTGCATCTGGAGGACCCATCGTGAGACCCGTCACCGCGCTGGCCGTGGATCTCGGCTCGTCGTCGGGCCGCGTCATCGCCGGCACGTTCGCCGACGGCCGGGTCGAGGAGGTCGAGGTGCGGCGGTTCGCGCACGAGGCCACCATGCGGGGCGCCTACCTGGCCTGGGACCTCGACTTCATCTGGGCGGAGGTGGTCGCCGGGCTGCGCGACGCCGTCGCCCGCTTCCCGGACGCGGTCAGCGTCTCGGTGGACACGTGGGGCGTGGACTACGTGCCCGTCGACGGGGCGGGCCAGCCGGTCACCCCCGGGCGGGCCTACCGCGACGAGCGCACGGCCCGCACCCATGAGGCGTTCCGCCGTCGCCTGAGCGACGAGGCGGCCTGGGACGCCACCGGCATCGCGCCCGCCACCATCAACACTGCCAACCAGCTGTTTGCGTTCCTCGCTGAGGAGCCGGATGTCGCGGCGGGGGTGGAACAGATCCTCCTGCTGCCGGACTACTTCACGTACCTCCTCTCAGGCGAGAGGGGATGGTCGCGCTCGCACGCCTCGTCGACCGGCCTGACGCGGCCCGGCGCGCACGAGTTCAGCGACGAGGTGTTCGCCGCGCTGGGCATCCCGCGCTCCTGGGTGGGCGAGATCACCCGCGAGCACACCGTCGCGGGTCCCTGCACGGTTGAGGGGCTCGAGCAGCTCACCGTCGTGCGGGCCGGCGCGCACGACACCGCCTGCGCCGTCCACGCCCTTCAGCGCGATGCCGGCGACGAGTCCTACTTCCTGTCCTGCGGGTCCTGGTCCGTGCTGGGGGTGCTGCGCGACGAGCCGCTCATGTCGCGGCAGGCGTACCGGCTGGGCCTCACCAACGAGGCGCGCGCCGACGACGGCCTCCGCCCGCTGTTCAACATCACCGGCCTGTGGATCCTGCAGGAATGCCAGCGCGAGTGGCGCGCCACCGGCGGCGTCCACGACATCGTCGAGCTGATCGAGCTGGCCAGGGCCACGCCCTCGACCGGCCACCTGATCAACCCCGACGACCCGCAGTTCGCGCTCCCCGGAGGCATGGTGGGCAGGATCGCCGACGCGCTGCGCGCCCAGGGCGCCGACACCGCCGGTCTCGGCGAGGGCGCGGTGGTCCGCGTCATCCTCGAATCGCTCGCGGCCCGGTACGCGCGGGGTGTCGCCGACCTGTCCGCCCTGACCGGGAGCCCGGCGCGGCAGCTCAATCTCGTGGGCGGTGGGTCGCGCAACGCGCTCCTGTGCCAGCTCACGGCGGACGCCGTCGGAGTCCCGGTCGTCGCGGGGCCTGTGGAGGCGTCCGTCCTGGGTTCTCTCCTGGCGCAGCTCGAGATCATGGGCACCCTGGATGCTCAGGACCGCAACGCCGTCATCGCCGCCTCCGCGCGGACCCTGACGTACGAGCCGGCATGACCAGGCGGGGGGAGCGGGCCAATCTTCGCGACATCGCGGAGGCCGCGGGAGTGTCGATGCAGACGGCGTCGCGCGTGGTCCGCGGCGTCGACGTGGTGGCCGAGTCCACCCGCGTCCGCGTCCTCGCGGCCATCGAGGAGCTGAACTACCAGCCCAACATGGCGGCCCGATCGCTCTCGGCGCGCCGCACCGGCTCCATTCACATCATCGACGCGGTGCCACTCCTCCACGGCCACGCCACCACCTACGTCGTGATCTGCCAGCAGCTGGCGGCCCTGGGGTTGCACATCTCCACCTCCGTCATCAGGTCCGAGCTCGACGGGCTGGCGCTGCGCGAACTCGTGCCGGTGGGCGCGGACGGGGTGATCATCCTCGGTGGACGCTACGAGCCGGGGGAGTGGGTGCGCGTCGTCGCCTCCCGCCTGCCCACCGTGTACGTGGGCCAACTCAACGACCTGCCGGAGCATGTGGTGGGTGTCGCGGTGGACCACAGGATGGGCGCGCGGATGGCGGTCGAGCATCTGGTGTCGCGGGGGGCCTCGAATGTCGCGCACGTCGAGGGCCCCACCGAGTGGGTCGACGCGAGGCTGCGGTACGAGGGCTGCATCGCGGCCTGCGCCGCCGCGAACCTGGAGCCGCTGGTCCTGCCGGCCGGATCGTGGGACGCAGCGGCGGCCGCCCCATTGATGTCGCGGCTGGACGGGAGTGTGGATGCGATCTTCGCCGCCAACGACCACCTCGCGCTGGGATGCATGACGTCGCTGCAGATGGCCGGCCGGCGTGTGCCCGGGGACGTCAAGGTGGTGGGGTTCGACGACGCGTTGGGCGCGGAGTGGTTCCTGCCTCCTCTCACGACGGTGCGGCAGGACTTCCGCGCGGTGGGCGAGGCGGCCGTGGCCGCGCTGAACCTGCTCCTCAACGGCGATCCCGCCGAGTCGACCGTCATCACGCCCACCCTGGTGGTGCGCTCCAGCACCTGACCGGCTGCGGCGTCGGGCACCGTGCGCCCGCCGATCCAGCCACTGCCATGACCCGCCGGCAGCGCCCGCTCCGGCCCAGACTGAAGGAAGACCCATGCTCTACGGACCCATGACCCACCCGCAGCTCCTCGCCGCCCTCGGCCGCGCCGGCCACAGCTCGAAGGTGATCATCACGGACGGCAACTACCCTGCGTCGACCGGCGCCCCCGCCGCCGCGGAGCGGATCTACCTCAACCTCGCCCCCGGCCTGCTCACCGTCTCCGACATCCTCGAGGTGCTGAAGCGCACCATCCCCATCGAGCAGGCGGGCATCATGGTGCCGGCGCTGGACGCCAGGCCGGAGGAGAGGCCCGAGTCGATCCCCGCGCACGACGAGTACCGCGCGGCCCTCCCGGGCATCGAGGTGGTCGAGATCCCCCGGTGGGACTTCTACGACGTGGCGAAGTCCGAGGACGTGTCCGTGGTCATCGTGAGCGCGGACCAGCGGCTGTACGCGAACCTCATCCTCACCGTCGGGGTCCGCCAGCCGGGCGAGTAGGTCAGGGGATGCGCCTGGTCCACTCGTCGGAAGAGAACTTCGTGTCCACCAGGCGCTGCGCGGCGGCGAGCTCCGCCTCGGCGTATCCGCGGCGCTGGGTCGCGTAGCGGCCCTCGAAGTGGGTGAGGAACGACGAAATGATCTCGTCGCGGGGGAGGTGGGTCTGCGAGCGCAGTGGGTCCACCCGCTTGTTCGCGGACTTCGTCCCCTTGTCCGAGAGCTTCTCCCGGCCGATGCGCAGCACCTCGAGCATCTTGTCCGCGTCGATGTCGTAGGCCATCGTCACGTGGTGGACCACCACGCCGCCGGTCACCCGGCGCTGCGCCGCGCCGGCGATCTTGCCCTTGTCGGAGGCGATGTCGTTGAGCGGCACGTAGCGGGCGTTGACGCCCAGCTCGGCAAGGGCGCCCATCACCCACTGGTCCAGGAACTCGTAGCTGCGCTCGAAGCTGAGCCCCTCCACCAGCGACGCGGGCACGACGAGCGAGTAGGTCACGCAGTTGCCGGGCTCCATGAACATGGCCCCGCCGCCGGTGATGCGGCGCACCACATTGATGCCGTGGCGGGCCCGGCCCTCGTCGTCGATCTCGTTGCGATACGACTGGAACGATCCGATGACCACCAGCGGCTGGTCCCACTCCCAGATCCGCAGGCTGGGGTTGATCTCGCCGCGCGCCAGGCGGGCGGCGATCACCTCGTCCAGCGCCACGTGCATCCGTGGGTCCATCGAGACCGGGCCGATCACGTCGAAGGTGTGCTGCGACCAGTCGGTGGCGTGCCCGAGCGCGCGCCGCACCGCGATCCCCACCGCCTCCGGCGTGAAGCCGATCAGCGAGGCCGCCGGGTCCAGGCGGGCGAGGATGGCCGCGGCGAGATCCGCCACCGACGACGTGTCCGGCATGCCGAGCAGGGCGCCGTTGATGTCGTCGAGAGCCTCGTCGGGCTCGAGGAAGAAGTCCCCCGAGACCGCCGCCTCCGTGATCTGGCCGTCGTCGGACTCGACGTCGACCGCGACCAGCTTGCCGCCCGGAACCTTGTATTCACCACGCATGCCCACGACCCTAGCGGGGCACGGTCAGCGGGCTTGGATCAGCTCCACGATCTGGGTGGGGGTGGGTACACGGCCGTACGAGACCACGGCGCCGTCGATGACCAGGCCGGGCGTGGACATCACGCCGTGGGCCATGATGTCGGCGTAGTCGGTGACCTTCTCCACCTCCGCGTCGAGGCCGAGCCGGGTCAGGGCCTCGCGCACGTTCTTCTCCAGGGTGGTGCAGTTCCTGCAACCGGGGCCGAGGACCTTGATGAGCATGGTGTTCCTTCTGTTGTGGTCAGGAGAACAGGTTGAACGCGAAGCCGATGACCATGATGGCGATCGACACGTTGCCGAAGAACAGTGCGAGCAGCTTGGGCTTGAGCACCTGCTTGAGCAGGATGAACTCCGGCAGGGAGAGCGCGACGGTGGCCATCATGAAGGACATGACGGTGCCCAGCGCCATGCCCTTGCTCCAGAGGGCCTCGGCGATGGGGATGACCCCGGCCGCGTTGGCGTAGAGCGGCACGCCGGCCAGAGTGGCCAGGACGACGGCGAACGGGTTGTCCGGCCCGGCGTAGGTGGCGAAGAACTCGGTAGGCACCCAGCCGTGGATGAACGCGCCCACCCCGACGCCCACGAGGATCCACGTCCAGACCCGGCCGACGATGTCGCGGGTCTCCTCGAGGGCCGCCTCGACCCGCTCGTGCAGGGTCGGGCGACGGCCGTCGGCGTGGAGCACGGCGACGGGGGTCTTGAAGACGAAGTCGGCGACGAGGTGGTCCAGCCTGAGGCGGCTGTAGATGAAGCCCAGGCTGACGGCTGCGGTAAGCCCCGCGGCCACGTAGGCGATGGTGGTGGGGATCCCGAAGGTGTCTGCCAGCAGCACCACGGCCACCTCGTTGACCAGCGGCGACGCGATGAGGAACGTCAGCGTGACCGCCAGCGGGATGCCCGCGCCGACGAAGCCGATGAACAGCGGGATCGAACTGCAGGAGCAGAACGGCGTGATGGCACCGAACAGGGCGGCCAGCAGCAGCGAGAGCCACAGCGGCCTGCCCTCGAGGAACGTGCGCACCCGCTCGGGGCGCAGCGTGGTGCGGACCATGCCGATCACGAAGATCATGCCGATCAGCAGTAGGAGGATCTTCGAGGTGTCGTAGAGGAAGAAGTGCGCCGCGCCCGGGATGCGCTGCGCCAGGTCCAGCCCGAGGGCGCGCTCGAACAGTGCGTCCCAGAGGACCTCGTTGAGCGCGTAGACGCCTGCCCAGACGACGGCGGCCGCCGAAAGGGTGGCGACCAGGGCCCCGGTGGAGCGTGGGGTGAGTGTCGCGGGCACCGGTCAGCCTCTCAGCTCGCCGGGCAGAGCCGAGCGGACCAGCGCGGCGGCGCCGTCGGCCAGCGTGTAGTCGATCCAGCGGCCGCGACGGGTGCCGACGATCAGGCCGGCCTCGCGCAGCACCTTGAGGTGGTAGCTGAGCAGGTTGGGGGCGATGTCGATCGCTGCCTGGAGGTCACACACGCATTGGGTCGCCGACGACAGCCGCGACAGCACCCGCCACCTGACGGGGTCCGCCACGGCCTGGAGAACGGCCACGGCCCTGTCCTCGCGCAGAGACAGTTCGACGACGGTTGATTCAACCATGGTTGAACTGTAGACCCGCGGGCCCGCACGCCCCTTCCCGGGGTCGGTGAAGCTGAGTTCAGGGGGCGGGAACGGGTGCGGGGTCGGGCGCCGCGAGCAGGCGACGCACGCCGGCGCGGGCAAGCATCAGGACAAGGATCAGTGCGGTCACGGCGAAGAAGCCACCCAGCTTGACGCTGTCCTGGAACAGGAGGGCGATCAGCTCGAGCACCACGAACTTGCTGCTGATCAGAAGCCCCCAGAGGAGGAGCCCGGCGCCCACCCGTCCGACCGGTGTCGTCGCCGCCTTGAAACCTGCCTTGATCCGGTCCTTGAGCGCCACCACCCCTTCGAGCACCAGCTTGAGCACGACGGCGGTGACCAGGGACAGCGTGAACGTCTCGGTGATGACCGCGGGCATGTACTCGACCGCGAGGTTGAGCACCACCACGTAGACGAACACGTCCACCACGTCCGCGGCGGATACCCACTGGCGCCGGGGGGCCACAGAGCTGCTCATGGGCTCATCCTAGGCTCGCCACCCGGGACGGGGGGAAGCGAGGAGGCCGGTGGCTGTCGTAGCCTTGTGCCGGCGGTCACCGGGATCGGGCGGAGCGTCCGCCACCGCGTCGGAGGGTCACATGAAGCAGCACCTGGAGCAGTACCTGCGCAGCCTCAACCCGGTTGGCGTCGCGATGGGCGCACTACTGCTGGCGCTGTCCCTGACGCCGTCGCTCCTGCCGCGGCCCGCGGTCCTGCAGGGCGTGGGCTCCGGCATCGTGTTCGGGATCGGGTACCTGTTCGGAGTGGTGCTGGCGCTCCTGGGGGCCCGGCTGACCCGGTGGCGCCCGCCGCAGGAGTGGGTGCGGTGGGCCCGGCTGGTGGGCTGGCCCCTGTACGGCACGATCCTCCTCGCGGGGATGATAGGCGGAGTCGCGGCTCAGAACGAGGTGCGGCGACTCGTCGAGTTGCCTCCACAGGACAACGTCAACATCCTCGGCTTCGTGGTGGCGTTGGCCCTGGCCAGCCTGGCGAGCCTCGGCCTCGGGCGCCTGGTGCGTTCGGCGTGGCGCCGGACACTGGCGCGGATGGTGGAGGGGGGCAGCACGCCCGCCGTCGCCCTCAAGCGTGCGGTCCTGCGCTCGGCGGTGGCGTCGGTGCTGATCGTCGCCCTCCTGGGCATCGGATTCTTCGGGCTGCTCAACGTGGCCTACCGGGGTATCAACGGCCGGCCTGCGGAGGGCCTGGCGGCTCCGGATTTCGCGGAACGTTCGGGCGGGCCGGGCTCCGAGGTGTCGTTCGACGAGCTGGGGCGCCAGGGTGGGGACTTCGTGACCGGCGGCCCGACGGCCGACGAGATCAGCGCGATCACGGGCCAGCCCGCGATGACGCCGGTGCGCGTGTATGTCGGTGTGGGTGCCGGCGGCACGCTGGCGGACCGGGTGGCCACCGCCGTCCGGGAGCTCGTGCGCACCGGCGGCTTCGAGCGCGAGGTGCTCGTGGTCGCGGCCACCACCGGATCGGGCTGGGTGGAGCCTCAGGGGGTGGATTCGGTCGAATACCTCCACTCGGGCGACACGGCGACGGTGGCGCTCCAGTACGCCTACACCCCCAGCTTCGTCTCCGCGGTCACCGCGCCGGAGCTCACCGTCGAGACGGCGTCGGCGCTGTTCACCGGGGTGCGGGGTCACTGGCTCACCCTGCCGGAGGGCGAGCGTCCCAAGCTGGTGGTCTACGGGCTCAGCCTGGGCGCCCAGGGGCTGATGAACGCGTTCGGCAGCGTGGACGCGCTCACCGAACGCACCGACGGGGCGCTCCTCGTCGGCCCCACCTACGCCACCCCGTTGTGGCACGAGCTGCAGGATGCGCGTGACGCGGGCTCGCCGCCGTGGCAGCCCGTCCTCGACGAGGGGGAGAGCGTGCGGTGGGCGTCGCAGTCGGGTGACCTCGACAAGCTCCCCGGCGCATGGTCGGAGCCCCGGGTGGCCATCCTCCAGCACGCGACGGACCCCATCACCTGGCTGGGCCCGGAGCTGATCTGGCAGCGCCCCGAATGGTTGACCGAGGGCGGCCGCGCGCCGGACGTGAGCCCGCACATGCGCTGGATCCCGGTGGTGACCGCGGTCCAGGTGTTCCTGGACATGATGGTGAGCGTCGACGTCCCCGCCCGCCACGGCCATGCCTTCGGTGACGTCATGATCGACGGCTGGGTCGCGGTCACGGGCGACGGCGGCCTCGACCAGGCGACGATCGCGGAGATCCGTGCCGTCATCGAGGACTACTGGGTGATCAAGCCCGTCAACGTCTGAGCCAGGATCGCCAGCGAGGTGACGGCGAGCAACGCCGCGAAGCCCAGACCCAGACTCCGAGCCGGGAGGCGCCGGCCCACCTTGCCGCCGATGATCGCGCCCGCCGCGGCCAACACGCTGAACGATCCGATGAGCCACCAGTCGACCTCGATCTCCACCGTGAGCCGCGTGGCCAGCGCCACCAGCGAGTTGAGCACGATGACCAGCAGTGATGTGGCCACGGCCCGCTGCATCGTGAAGCCGAGCGCGATCACCAGAGCAGGCACGATCGCGAACCCACCTCCGACGCCGAAGAAGCCGGTGAGCAGACCCACCCCGGTGGCCGTCGCCGCCACCAGACCTACCTGGGGCCAGTTGATCCGGAACGGGTTGGTCTCTGTCATCGGGAGCACCGCCCGGGGCGCGGCGGCAGAGCGGCGGAGGAACTTCCTCGCCATCACCACCGCGACGACGAGCAGCAGCCCTGCGAACATCGCCATGAGCACGTAGCCCGGCATCCGCATCGACAGGAGCGACCCGCCGACGGCCCCGGCCGTCCCCAGGGCGGCGAACGCCACACCCTCTGCGGGACGCACGAAGCCCGCACGCCAGTGACCGATCAGCCCTGCGCTGGCCGTGACGCTGACCACGATCAGCGAGCCCACCATCGCCGCGCTCGGCGGCTGGTCGGCCAGGTAGACCAGCACGGGCACGGTGACGATGGCGCCGCCACCGCCGAGGGCGCCCATGATGAGCCCCACCGCGACGGCGAGTGGCGCTATCCACCAGGTCATCGGCTGCCCGCGTCCGCCCCATGAAGGCGCGCGGACACCGGAAGCCCAGCCGAGATCCAGCCCATGGTCCCTCCGCGGACGGAGATCGCCTGTCGTCCTGCCGCGGCCAGGGCTCGGGCTCCGGTCATCGACCGGCGTCCGCTGCGGCAGACCACGTACACGGTCCGGCCGGCCGGCACCTCGTCGACGCGCGAGGCCACCTCGCCCAAGGGGATGAGGACGGCCGAGGGTACATGGCCCTCGGCGTACTCGTCGGGCTCCCGAACGTCGAGGATGTACTCGCCGCGCTTCCATGCCGCGTGCAGGTCGGAGACGGTGCACTCGGTGACTTCGTCGGCGTTCACTGGGCACTCACCAGCGGGAGCCCGTTCTTCGCGGCGTTGTCGAAGCTGTCGTTGACGGTGACCACTCTCCGTCCGGCAGCTTCGAGGATCGAGCCGGCGATGGAGGACCGGTAGCCGCTCTGGCAGTGCACCCAGATCTCGCCGTGAGGCGCCTCGTCGATTCGGGTGAGCAGGTCGTGCAGCGGGATGTTCGCCGCGCCGTCGATGTGGGCCCTGGAGTATTCCGACGCGCGACGCACGTCGAGGATCTCGACGGCGCGGTGGTGCCGCACCTGGCTCAGGTCGCCGAAGTCAGCCTGCTGGAGCTTCGCCACCTCGTCGGTCCACTCCTCAGGCTTGCCGTGGGCGCTGGCGGCGATGTGCTCGATGCCGATGCGGACCAGCTCACGCTGGGCGTCGGCAACCTGCTCCCTGGACTCACCGAGCAGGGTGAGGGGGGTTCCCCAGGGGATCATCCAGCCCAGGTAGGTGGAGAGCTGGCCGTCGATGCCGAAGTTGAAGGACCCGGGCACGTGGCCTGCCGCGTAGGCGTTCCGGTTGCGCAGGTCCACCACCCACTCGCCCTTCTCCAGCCGGGCGCGGATCTCCTCCTTGTCGGCGTGGGTGGGCTCCGAGAGATCGGGGACGCCAGGTCCGGAGGAGTTGGCCGGCGCCATGTGGGCGTAGTACGCGGGGTACACGTCCAGCCCGGCGAGGATCTCCTCGATCCACTCCGCCTCGTCCTGCGTGAGGACCGGATTGATCCGCTTCTCGCGGCCGATGGTGGACTCGGTTCCGTCGGTCTGGGTGGCGGCGCAGAAGCTGCCGAAGCCGTGCGTGGGGAGGACCTCTGTGGCATCGGGGAGTTCGGTGGCGAGGCGCTGCGCCGAGTTGTACTGGTGACGCACCAGCTCGTGCTTGTGGGCCTCGCCGAGCAGGTCCGGGCGGCCCGTGGCGCCGAACAGGAGCGAGCCGCCGCTGAAGACCGCCTGGCCCATGGCGTCGTCGTCGTCCGCGGTGGGGTCGAACAGCACGTACGAGAGGTGCGTGTAGGTGTGGCCGGGGGTGGCGAGGGCCTTCACCGACATGGTGGGGCTGATCTCGACCACCTGGGTGTCGACGATGGGGGAGCGCTCGAACTGCACCGTGTCCTCGGCGTTGACGTAGTAGTCCGCGCCGCGTTCCCTGGCCAGGGCGAGGCCGCCGGTGACGTAGTCGTTGTGGATGTGGGTCTCGAAGACGGCCTTGAGCTGCACGCCCTCGTCGTCGAGGATCCGGGTCACGCGGTCGATGTCGCGCTGCGGGTCGACGACGAACGCCACCTCGCCGTCGTGCACGAGGTAGCTGCGGTCTCCGAGGGTGGGGGTCGCAATGGTGATGATTGTGGCCATGGGTCATTCCTTCGTTTTGAAGAAGTATATACCCCCGGGGGTATATTGCGTCGAGCCTTCGCGAACCCCCCGTCGGTCGTGCGGGGCGGGTGGGGTCAGGGGAGGGTCGTCGTCCCGTGGACTTCCTTCCAGTCCGAGATGAACGCGTCGACGGCGTCCTCGATCATCGGCGCCGACAAAGCCTGGCGCAGCAACTTCGGCGAAAGCGTGACCGCGTGGGCGCCCGCCTCCAGCGCGTGCGAGACCTGCGAGATGTTCTTGAAGCTCGCCGCCATGATCTTGCTGGGCGCGTCGAACCGGTCGATGAAGCTGGCCAGGGCGCTGAGGGTGCCGCGGGTGTCGATGTCCAGGCTCTGCATCCGGTTGTAGTACGGCGCAAGGTAGTCCACGCCGGTGGCGACGGCGAGGAAGCCCTGGGTCTTGGAGTAGATCGCTGTCGCGGTGACCTTGACACCCTCCTCCTTGAGCGTGCGCATGGCCTGGATGCCGGCCTCGGTGGTGGGGATCTTGGGGTAGACGTTGGCGTCGATCTTGTCGAGCAGCCGGTGCGCCTCGTCGATCATGCCCTGCGCGTCCTTCGCCAGCACCTGCACGTGGAGGGTCCGGTTGGGGCCGATGATCGAGCGGATCTGCTTGAGGTGGGCGTAGAAGTCGATCTGGCCCTCCTTCTTCAGGATCGAGGGGTTGGTGGTGACACCGGTGACGGGGTAGATGGGCGTGAGTCGCTCGATGTCGTCGAGGTTGGCGGTGTCGAACAGGATGTCCATGGGAGCCTTTCGGGAAAGCGTGAGGGCGGGGCCCTGCGCCTATTCCAGCACCGGCGGGTCGTGGGCGGGATGATTCCGGGGGGATCGGAGCAGATGCCCATGCGGCACTACCGCCGGTCGTGCTCGGGCGGAACAATGGGTGAAGACCAGCGTGCGCGCCGAGCCGGCGCTGCTGCTACTCAGAGAAGAGGTGTCCTCATGGCGGGCGACGAGGCGACGGCTGAGGCGGACGGCCAGGGGTCCGAGCGGCGTCGCGGGCGGGTCTGGATGGCTGTGGCCGGCGGACTGATCCTCGCCGCGGTCGCGATCCCGCTGGGGTATCAGGCGCTGCGGGGCCCGGATGGCGCGGTCCCAGGCGACACGCCCGGCGCGAGCTCCACCGTTTCGGGCTCGGTGGCGCCGGTGGACCCGACCCCGTCGGCCACAGCACCCTCCCCGTCCTTGGCGCCCCCCGCCGGCCCGGGCGGGAACCCGTGCCCGGGGATCGCCGAGGAGTCGCGTGAGGCTGGGATCCAGTTCACACCGTTCGACGGCAACCTCCCCGCCGGAGCCACAAGCGCGTGGCTGTGCGGTGACCCCAACGAGGGCCTCACGTCCACAGGCGGCCCGGCCGAGGCGCTGACCGAGGGTGTGGATGAGCTGGTGGCCGCGTTCAACGGCCTCGAGCCGCTGCCACAGGATGTGGCGTGCACCATGGAGTATCGGATGACCTACGTGGTGGTGGTCGACTATTCGGACGGGTCCAAGCGGTTGACCGGAGAGCTGCACGGCTGCCGGACGGTGAGCGACGGCGAGCGCCGGCTCGCCGGAGCGGACGGGTTCCTGGCCACGATCCTCGGGATGTGGGAGGACCAACGAGCTGGTCGGGAGGCTCCGGCGGAGGTGCCGGAGGTGTGCCCGCCGCTCACCACGCTTGTACCGACTACCCCGGACGCGGTGCTCAGTGGTTTCGTGTGCTCCCGTGACTTCGCCGACATCCGGATCCTGCAGGAGGTCCCTGATGATCTGTTGGCGCGGATGATCGACTCGTTGACGACGGACGTGGGCGGTGAGGTGCCAGGGATGGGCATCGATGACCGCGGCGCCTTCGTCCTCGTCGACGGCTGGGGCTCGACGATGTCGCTGGTGCCGCTGCACGACGGCTATTTCGCCGTGGATCCGGGCCACCTCGACGTGTTCACCTACTGGAAGCCGCCCGTCGATCTGGTGCGGGACCTGCACGCCTTCCTCGGCCCTGTGCCCTCTCCCACCCGGTGATTGCGACGCTTCCGGCCCCTGGCGGGCTTCGCTGCGGGGACCGAGTTGAGCCGGACACGGCTCTCGGGAAGGAGCCTTGAGCCGGACACGGCATTCGAAGCTCGGATTACTCCATTTGAACGTGCAAGTCTGCCACGACACCCAGATCCGGCTCGTTGGGGGCCCGCGAGAGCCGTGTCCGGCTCAACCCCGTCCCCGGCCAGGGCAGGAAGCCGGTCTGAGTGCGCTATTCGGCGGGCGCGGCGGGGTCCTCGACGACGGCGAGGAAGATCGGCCAGCGCGTCCGGGTGTCCAGCACGCGCATGATGTAGGGCCTGTCCACCCGGAGTTCCGCGTCGTAGGCCGGCATCCCGGTGCCGACGGCACCCTCGGTGAGCACGGCCCCGACGGTGCCCTTCGGGCTGACCGTCAAGGTCACCTGCTGCACGAGTTGGCCCAACGTTCCGCCGGGCACGATGCGGCTCAGATCAGTCAGGTCGATGCCCGCCGCGGCGACAGGCTCGAGCAGGTCCCACGTCTGCTTCTGGTCCGACTGCGGCATCACCACGGACACCTGCATCTCCGTTGACGCCTCAAGCCCCTCCGCGACGGCCACCAGGTCCTCGACGGTGAGCTCGCCGGGAGCCAACCCCGGGGAGGGGAGGATCACGTCCATCGCCAGCACGTCGTCGTACGGCAGGCGGACCGCCGCCCACCGGGACCCCTCCGTAAACCGCGCCCGGACGGTCTCCGTCATCCCCGGCACCTCCGTCGGTGCTCCGCCGCTGGGCGTGAACGGCACCGGCCACTCGCTGGTGAACGGGGTGCGCCAGGCTGCGGCGAACAACACCGCGTCCTGCAGTACCAACTGCAGGTCAGGGGTCACCGCGATGGCGGACCTCTCGATCAACCCAGCGGTGTGCTTCTTCGCCCACGCGTCCAGCACGGCCTTCGCGTCGTCCCGCGACACCCTCTGCACGCCGGAGTCGTAGAAGCGGGACAGCCTGTCGAGAAACTCCTCCTCCACGATCGCCTCGTCAAGGATCACCACCTGCGACGCCTGATGCACGACCGGATCCTCCGGCGGCTCCTTCCTGTCCACGCGCTCGGGCAGTGAGTCGTACGCCGCCAGCGCCTGCCGCAACGCCGCGACGGCACTGGATCGCTCGTCGCCCGCCAGGCCGATGGTCGAGGCCAGCGACGACGCGCTCACCCCGTTCGCCCCCTCGCCGAGCATGGCAATGGCCGACATGAGCGAACTGGGCCCCAGGACGCGGTTGCCGGACGTCCCGGCTAACAGACCCCAGGCCAGTGCCTCCGTCGCGGCGGACGCGGTGGGCGCCCCGGACGTGTCCAGCGGGAACTCCTCCGGCGCCACGGTGCTGCGGAGTTCGGCCGGTGCCGCCTCGGCGCAGGCGGACAGTGGAATGGCAAGGGCCGCGAGTCCCGCGGCGGCCAAGAGTGATCGACGGCTGGGCATCGCTGGCCTCCTTCCCTCCAGCGTAGATCCGCCTCCCTCGAAGGGGAGCGGACGAGACCGAATCGTGACGCCGTGAGCAGATGCTCAGCATTTCGGCACCCCGCCATCGAAACCGATCCGAAGGGCATAGGGTGGTCACATCGAAACCACTTCGGAAGTCAACGGCAAGTGATGGGACCGACAATGACCGTCGAGCGCGCTGAGCGGGCGAGCGAGATCATGACGCGTCTCACCGACGACGGCACCCTCTCGGTCTCCGCGCTGGCCGTCGATCTCGGCGTCTCCGAAGTCACCATCCGGGGAGACCTGAGAAACCTGGAGGAGCGCGGACTCCTGGTCCGCACGCGTGGCGGGGCGCGCCCCACCACGCTGAAGTCCATCCTGCAGCGCGAGAAGCTCAACGTGGAGGCCAAGCAGCGCATCGCCGCCGCCGCCGCCGCGATGGTCCTCGACGACGACACCATCATGATCGAGGCCGGCACCACCACCGCCATGCTGGTGCGCAATCTCACCGGGCGTCGCGGCGTCCAGATCGTCACCAACTCGGCGCTGGCCTTCTCCACGGCCCGCATCAATCCCGCGCTCGGCGTCATCCTCACCGGGGGCGTGTTCCGCGCCGAGTCCGAGTCGTTCGTCGGGCCGCTCGCCGAGCGCGCCATCGCAGACTTCAACACCCGCCTGGCCTTCGTCGGCACGGACGGGTTCTCCCCCGAGCGAGGCCTCACCACGCGGTTCGTCGAGGGCGGCCAGGTGGCCTCCCTCATGCGCGAGCGTGCCGAGGAGACCTGGCTGCTGGCGGATTCGTCGAAGTTCGGCCAGGCAGGCTTCGTCACCTTCCTGCCACTGGCGGGCATCACCGGAATCATCACCGACGACGGGCTCCCCGCGGGCGCCGTCGAGGCGCTGCGGGAACACACCCAAGTCCGCGTCGTCTGAACAAGCAACCAACAAGAAGGACAGAGAACATGGCAACCGTCGTAGTCATGCCGCAGCTCGGCAACAGTGTCGAGTCGTGCCTGATCGTGTCGTGGCAGGTCAAGGTGGGCGACGAGATCGCCGAGAACGCCATCGTCTGCGAGGTGGAGACGGACAAGGCCTCCATGGAGGTCCCCACCTCCGCCGCAGGCACCGTGCTGGCGCTGCTCTGGGCCGAGGGCGACGACGTCCCGGTCAAGGAGCCGCTGCTCGTGGTGGGCGCCGCAGGTGAGGACCCCAAGCCCGCGCTCGACGCCGCCGGCTGGAAGGGTGAGGGTGGCGACGATGCCGCAGCCCCCGCCGCCGAGGCAGCCGCCCCGGCAGCCGCCGAGCCCACAGGCCAGCCCCAGGTTGAGCGCACCGCCGCCACCGGCGCGTCGAGCCCCCGCGCCCGCAGCCTCGCCGCCGCCAACTCACTGGATCTCGGCGCCGTCGCCGAGGGCTCGGGCCCCGGCGGGCGCGTCATCGAGCGCGACGTCAAGGAGGCACTCACCTCCGCCACCACCGGCGCCGCCCGCGCAGGAGCCCACGGCGCCGCGGCCCAGGGCACCGGCCTCGGCGGACGGGTCACCACCGCAGACCTCACCTCCCCCGCCCAGCCCGCCGCGACACCCGCCGCCCCGGCGCCCCACCCGGCCGCCGCCGTCGACGCCGACTTCCCCGGCCCCTCGGAGGAGACCAAGGTCAAGGGCGTCCGCAAGGTCATCTCCGATCGGATGATGAACTCGCTGGCCACGTCAGCGCAGCTCACCTACACCACCACCGCGAACGCCCAGGGCCTGCTGGACCTGCGCAAGAAGCTGAAGAACTCGGACCCGTCGCTCGGCATGTCCGGCGTGACCATCGGCGACCTCGTCGGCTACGCCGCCGTCCGGGCCGCCGCGAAGAACGTCTCGCACAACGCCCACCTGGCCGACGGCGTGCTCACCACCTTCGAGCGCGTCCACATGGGCTTCGCCTGCGACACCCCCCGCGGCCTGCTCGTGCCGACGGTGCGCAACGCGTCGCTGATGAGCCTGCGCGAGTTCTCCGTGGTGAGCAAGCAGCTCGCGGCCGACGCCATCGGCGGGACGATCAACCCCGACCTGCTCTCCGGGGCCACCTTCACGGTGTCCAACCTGGGCGGCTTCGGCATCGAGTCGTTCACCCCGCTGCTCAACGTGCCGCAGACCGCCATCCTCGGCGTGGACGCCATCTTCCCCCGGGTCAAGGTCAACGCCGACGGCTCCGTCGGCGCCGAGCAGCGCATCGGCCTGTCGCTCACCGCGGACCACCGCGCGATCGACGGCGCGGACGCCGCCCGCTTCCTGCAGGACCTCGTGAAGTTCATCGAGGCCATCGACATCACCGTTCTCGGCTGAGAGGAACCGACACATCCATGAGTGACTTCGACGTCATCATCCTGGGCGGGGGGCCCGGTGGCTACATCGCCGCCGAGCGCCTCGGCCACGCGGGGAAGAAGGTCCTCCTCATCGAGGCCGACTCCCTCGGCGGCACCTGCCTCAACGTGGGCTGCATCCCCACCAAGGCCCTGCTCAACGCGGCCAAGACCTACGAGCACGCCAAGCACGGCACCAACCTCGGCATCCACACCTCCGACATCACGGTGGACTGGACCGAGCTGCAGAAGTGGAAGGCCCAGACGGTCACCACGCTGGTCAAGGGCGTCGCGTTCGCGGAGAAGAAGGCCGGCGTCACCGTCGTCAAGGGCTACGGCACCTTCGACGGACCCGGCAAGGTCACCGTCGACGGCACCACCTACACCGGCGACCACGTGATCCTCGCCACCGGCTCGGTCCCCGTCATGCCCCCCATCCCCGGCGCGAAGGACAACCCGCACGTGGTGGACTCCACCGGCATGCTCGCCGTCGAGTCCATCCCGCCGCGGCTGGCCGTCATCGGCGGCGGCGTCATCGGGCTGGAGTTCGCCAGCCTGTTCGCCACGCTCGGCTCGGAGGTCACCGTCGTCGAGATGCTGCCCGAGATCGTGCCCTTCATGGACGCCGAGCTCGCGCCCATGCTCCGCAAGGCGCTCAGCAACGTGAACTTCAAGCTGTCGTGCAAGGTCACCGCGATCGACGGCGGCTCGGTGAAGTACACCACCGCCGACGGAGCCGACGAGGCCGTGGAGGCAGACGTCGTGCTCATGGCCGTGGGCCGCCGCCCAGCAGTCCAGGGCTGGGGCGCCGAGAACACCGGCCTCGAGGTCTCCGGCAAGGGCGTGGCCGTCGACGACCGCATGCGCACCAACCTCCCGAACGTCTGGGCCATCGGCGACGTCACCGGCCGCTCGCTGCTCGCGCACGCGGCGTACCGGATGGGCGAGATCGCCGCGGCGAACATCCTCGACCCCGAGGCCCACCGCAAGGGCGAGGTCATGCGCTGGTCCACCATCCCGTGGGCCGTCTACTCCATCCCGGAGGCCGCCGGCATCGGGCTCACCGAGGCCCAGGCCAAGGCCCAGGGCGGCAACGTCCGGACCGTCACCGTCCCCGGCGCGATGTCGGGCCGCTTCGTCGCCGAGAACGGCGTCAAGGCCCCCGGCGCCGCGAAGCTGGTCTACGACGGCGACACCCTGCAGGTGCTCGGCGTCCACGTCGTCGGCAGCTACGCCTCGGAGATGATCTGGGGCGCCTCCGTCGTGCTCGAGACCGAGCTCAACATCACCGACCTGCGCCAGGTCGTCTTCCCCCACCCCACCGTCAGCGAACTCATCCGAGAGGCGGCTTGGGCTGCCAAGGCCTGAGCGACCAGAGAAAAGAAACCAGGAGCAGCACACATGCCACGCACCCTCGTCGTCGATCCGAGCAACGTCCGCTCGGCGTCGTTCATCACCACGCCCGACATCCCCGTCAACCAGTACAAGCCCAACTTCGCCGCCGAGCTCGAGACGCACGGCAAGGACGGCCTCGTCGACATCCTCCACGACATGATCGCCGTGCGTCAGTTCGAGACCATGCTCAACTCGATCAAGACCACCGGCGCCTGGAACGGGGTGGAGTACAACCACCGCGGCCCCGCCCACCTGTCGATCGGTCAGGAGTCGGCGGTCGTCGGCCAGGCCTCGCAGCTCGACCCCACCGACTTCCTCTTCGGCTCGCACCGCAGCCACGGCGAGATCCTCGCCAAGTGCTACTCCGCGGCCCGCAAGCTGGACCCGGCCGAGCTCGAGAACATCATGAAGACCTTCCTCGACGGCGAAACCCTCGGGTTCGCCGAGAAGGTGGACCACGACGGCCTGCTCGACCTGGCCGAGAACTTCATCCTCTACGGCACCGTCGCTGAGACCTTCGCCCGCAAGGCCGGCTTCAACCGCGGCCTCGGCGGCTCCATGCACGCCTTCTTCGCGCCCTTCGGCTCCATGCCCAACAACGCGATCGTGGGCGGCTCGGCCGACATCGCCACCGGCTCCGCGCTGTTCAAGCGGATCAACCGCCAGCCCGGCATCGTCATCGCCAACATCGGCGACGCGTCCATGGGCTGCGGCCCCGTGTGGGAGGCCATGATGATGGCCGCCATGGACCAGTACCGCACCCTGTGGAAGCACGGCGTCGACGGCAACCCGCCGATCTGGTTCAACTTCTTCAACAACTTCTACGGCATGGGCGGCCAGACCTCCGGCGAGACCATGGGTTACGACATCCTGGCCCGCGTCGGCGCCGGCGTGAACCCCGAGGCCATGCACTCGGAGCGCGTCGACGGCCTCAACCCGCTCGCCGTGGCCGACGCCGTGGCCCGCAAGCGCCAGATCCTCGAGGCTGGCAAGGGCCCGGTGCTCACCGACACCATCACCTACCGCTTCTCCGGCCACTCGCCGTCGGACGCCTCCTCTTACCGCACCCGCGAGGAGGTGGAGCTGTGGGAGACGCACGACGGCCTCAAGAACTACGCGGCCTACCTCGTCGAGAACAAGGTGCTCAGCCAGGGCGAGGTCGACGACATCCAGGCCAGGTTCGACGAGCGCCTCACCAAGATCATCGCCATCGCGACGAAGGACGAGGAGTCCAGCCCCCGCGTCGGCATGGACTTCATCGAGTCCGTCATGTTCTCCAACGGCAACGTGGAGGCCATGGCCGAGGGTGAGCCCGAGCTGCTCGAGCCGCTCGAGGAGAACGCCCGCGTCAAGTCCCTGAAGAACAAGGTCCGCAAGGCCACCGACGAGAACGGCAAGCCCGTCTCCAAGGCCAAGGCCTACTCCTACCGCGACGCCCTGTTCGAGGCCGTGGCGCACCGCTTCGCCACCGACCCGACGATGGCCGGCTGGGGTGAGGAGAACCGAGACTGGGGCGGCGCGTTCGCCGTCTACCGCGGGCTCACCGAGCTGCTGCCGTACCACCGCCTGTTCAACTCGCCCATCTCCGAGGCCGCCATCATCGGCGCCGGCGTCGGCTACGCCCTCTCCGGGGGCCGCGCCATCGTCGAGCTCATGTACTGCGACTTCCTGGGCCGCGCCGGCGACGAGATCTTCAACCAGGCCGCCAAGTGGCAGTCCATGTCCGCCGGCCTCCTGACGATGCCGCTGGTCATGCGCGTGTCCGTCGGCTCCAAGTACGGCGCGCAGCACTCGCAGGACTGGTCCGCGCTCGTGGCGCACATGCCCGGGCTCAAGGTCTACTACCCCTCCACCCCGTACGACGCCAAGGGCATGATGAACCTGGCGCTGCGCGGCACGGACCCGGTGATGTTCTTCGAGTCCCAGCTCCTCTACGACGTGGCCGAGCAGTTCGCGGCCGACGGCGTGCCGGAGGGCTACTACGAGGTTCCCGAGGGCGAGCCGGTGGTGCGCCGCGAGGGCACCGACCTCACCATCGCGGTGATCGGCCCCACCCTCTACCGCGTGATGGAGGCGGCAGACCTGCTGCAGGAGAAGTACGGCATCTCCACCGAGGTCATCGACCTGCGCTTCGTGGCCCCGCTCAACCTGGACCCGATCGTCGAGTCCGTGAAGAAGACGGGCCGCCTCGTGCTCACCTCCGACGCGGTGGACCGCGGCTCGTTCCTGCACAACGTGGCCTCGTCGATCCAGACCCTGGCGTTCGACCACCTGGACGCGCCTGTCACTGTCGTGGGCTCGCGCAACGCGATCACCCCCGCCGCCGAGCTGGAGAAGGAGTTCTTCCCGCAGCCCGACTGGCTGATCGACGCCATCCACGAGCGGATCCTCCCCCTCGCGGGCCACGTGCCGAGCACCAACCAGACCAACGCCGAGCTGGCGCGTCGCTCCCGGATGGGGCTCTGAGCCATGTCCCGCGACGCGATCAACGATCCGACGCTGCTGCCGGCAGAGCGCCTGGCTGCCCTGCGGGAGTACCTGCAGGGTGGCCCGGAGTTCCCGGAGTTCGTCACCGAGTCCAACAACCACGTCCACACCATCTACAGCTTCAGCCCCTACACGCCGGCCATGGCCGCGCTGCGGGCGCGTGAGGCCGGGCTGATGGTCGTGGGCTCCGTGGACCACGACTCGGCCGGTGCCGCCGCGGAGATGGCGGAGGCGGCCTCCCTGCTCGGCATGGGCGCCGTGACCGGCTTCGAGTGCCGCGTCTACGTGCACACGGCCGACGAGGTGGCCTCCGGCAACGCCCCGATGCACACCCGCAAGCTCAACAACCCGGACACCGCGGGCATCGCCTACATGACGGTGCAGGGCATCCCCGCCTCGTCGCGGGACAAGGTGGCCGAGTACCTGGTGCCCATCCGCGAGGCGCGCCTCAAGCGCACCGCGGCCATGGTGGAGCGGGCCAACGAGATCCTCGGCCGCCTCGGCGCGCCGCTGATCGACGTGGAGGCCGACATCGTCGCGCGCTCGCAGTTCCTGCGCGGCGGCACGGTGACCGAGCGTCACCTGCTGGCGGCCATGGCGTCGAAGCTCATCGAGCGGTTCGGGCCGGGGCAGTCCCTCGTCGACGGGCTGGCCGAGATGGGGCTCACCCTCTCCGGGAAGGTCGCGGACCAGCTGGCGGACCCGGACAACCCGCACCTGGTGTTCGACCTGCTGGGCGTCATGAAGGCCGAGTTCCTGGACCAGATCTACGTGGTGCCGGAGCGGCTCGAGGACGGAGGGGAGTGCCCGAGCATGGCGGAGGTGATCGCCTTCGCCAAGTCCGTGGGCGCCATCCCGGCCTACGCCTACCTGGGCGACGTCACCGCGTCGCCGACGGGGGACAAGAAGGCGGAGAAGTTCGAGGACGACTTCCTGGAGGAGTTGTTCGTCGAGCTGGAGCGCATGGGCATGCCGGCCATCACCTACATGCCGCCGCGCAACACGGCCGAGCAGATGGCGCGGGTGGCCGAGCTGGCCGCCGAGCACGGCCTGCTGGAGGTCTCCGGCGTGGACATCAACACCCCGCGTCAGGTGTTCAACTGCCCGGAGCTGCAGCGCCCCGAGCTGGCGCACCTCAACGACGCCACATGGGCGATGGTCGCGCACGAGCAGCTGGCCAACGAGAGCGCGTCGCTGGGCCTGTTCTCGCCGGACTCGCCGCTGGCGGTCCTCCGGTTGACGGACCGGGTGGCGCGCTACGGGGCGCTCGGCCGGTCCCTGGTGGCCGGTGAGACCACCGTCGAGGAGAGCGTCAGTCAACTGAGGAGGGCTCTGGCATGAGCAGCATCGTCGACATCGCCCCGGTTGTCCGGGGCGCCTACCTGGCGAAGTACGGGGTCCCCGTCCTCCTGACCTCGCTGGCTGAGGTGCCGACGGAGTCGGCCTCGACGCCCGACCCGCTGGATGAGGTGCCGACGGAGTCGGTATCGACGCCTGACCCGCTGGCTGAGGTGCCGACGGAGTCGGCCTCGAGGCCTAAGAAGGTCTCCGCGATCGCAGACCTGCCCCAGGCCCTCGCCGACGCCGACCTCCCGCTCCCCGGCGACATCGTCGTCGAGGTCGCGGGGGAGCGCTTCGCCTTCTCGGCGAGCACCCTCGGCGACCTCACGCCTCTCCCCGGCGCCCGGACCGCGGAGGCGCGCAGCGCCGCCTCGCGGTCCGCGGTCGTCGCGGGGAAGGTCGCCGTCGTCACCGGCGGCGCCCAGGGCTTCGGCGCGGAGATCGTCCACGGCCTGATCGACTCGGGAGCCTTCGTCTACATCGCCGACCTCAACGGCGACGGCGCGGCGGCCCTGGCCGCCGAGCTCGGCGACCGCGCGGCCGCCATCACGGTCAACGTGGCCGACGAGGCCTCGGTGGCGGCGATGGCCGAGCAGATCGCGGCCACCACCGGCGGCCTCGACCTGGTGATCTCCAACGCGGGCATCGTCCGCGCCGGGGGAGTGCTGGAGCAGGACCTGTCCGCGTTCGCGCTGACCACGGACATCAACTACACGGCGTTCTTCCTCGTCACCAAGCACCTGGGCCGCCTGCTGGCCGCCCAGCACAAGGCGGCACCGGGCTGGATGACCGACATCATCCAGATCAACTCGAAGTCCGGTCTCACCGGCTCGAACAAGAACGGCGCCTACGCCGGCTCGAAGTTCGGCGGCATCGGCCTGGTGCAGAGCTTCGCGCTGGAGCTCGTCGAGCACGGGGTGAAGGTCAACGCCATCTGCCCCGGCAACTTCTACGACGGCCCGCTCTGGTCGGACCCGGACCGGGGGCTGTTCGTGCAGTACCTGCGCTCCGGCAAGGTCCCGGGCGCGACCACCGTCGACGAGGTCCGCGAGTTCTACGAGGCCAAGGTGCCGCTGCGCCGTGGCACCACGGGCGGCGACGTCATGCGGGCGGTGTACTACATCGTCGAGCAGGCCTACGAGACCGGCCAGGCCATCCCGGTGACCGGCGGTCAGGTCATGCTCAGCAGCTGACCCCTGACGCCTGAGCGGCGGATCTGGTGGCGACTACGCGACCAGATCCGCCGCTCTGCGTTTCCGGCGCCGTCGTCGGCCACTATCCGGCAGTTCTGGTGGCGACTACGCGACCAGATCCGCCGCTCAGTGAATCCGTGCCCAGCGTCTATCCTCCCGGCGATCATCGGGCGGTAGTCTGGTCGCGACTACGCCGCCAGATCCGCCGCCTTGGCGGGCGGGCATCGTGGGCAGGCCAGTCTCTCGCCGTCCCAACCGCGGGCGGTCAGCGCGTCGGCCAGCTGGGCCGCGACGGCGCAGGCTTCGAGCGTCACCGACTGCCACCCGTAGCGCAGCGTGGCGGTCCCTTCGGCGATGAGGCGCGCGTTGTCGCGGGCCATGTCCTTGAAGCATTCGGTGTGGTCCCTTATGCCGTCGAGCTCGACGGCGAGCAGCGCGTCGCGGAACAGCGCGTCCCCGCGCCCGACGACGCTGCGCACCTGCTTCTCGGGCACCGGGAGCCCATGGGGGAGCAGTACCTGGCTCTGGAAACGCCACTCCAGTGCGCTCTCGATCCCATTGCCCGCGAAGCCGCACAACTCCTTGATGACCGCCGAGTGTCTGGTCCGTTGCCGTGCCGCCAGCGCGGCAAGAATCCTGGTGGTGGTGGTCCGGTTCTGCGCGAGCGCGCGCGCCACGGCCGCGATGGTCGCGTCCTCCGAGCTCACCCGGGCCAGATCGACCAGCGATGTCGCCACGGACGTCCGAGGTGGGCTGCCTATGCCGTTCCTCGTTCCTCGTCGGTACACCACGGTCCACTCCCCGACGGTGAAGCCGTCGCGCCTGGCCTCGGTCCAGACCGCGATCCGCGACGGGGCGTCCCGGACGGCGTCGTGGAGATGGGCAGCGGCGTCCTCGCCCAACACGGATCCACTCCCGCCGCGGAGAAGCCCGGCGTGGGCGGCCGCCAGCCAGGTCGCGCCGGAGGTCAGGTGCAGACCGTCAGCCGGATTGACCCACTCGCGCGCCATCCGTCGGACCACCGCCCTGGACAGCCCTCCGTCGATCAGCTGCGCGGTGGTGAGCACGCCCTCCTGGCGGCCCGCGAGCGCGTGGAGGCTCGGGGAGAGGTGTTGTCGCGGATGCATAGGCCCAGCCTGCCCAGCCGGCCTCACCGCGTCACCGGTTCGCTGGACACAGACAACACCTCAGGGCCACCTGACAACACCGTCGCGTCCCGGACAATCCTTGGGCGGCACTTCTGGCGGCGACTACGCGACCAGATCCGCCGGTCAGTGGTTTCTGGCCCCACGTCGCGCCGGACCGATCGTTGGGCGGCAGTTGTGGTCGCGACCACACCACACCAGATCCGCCGCCTTGGTCGGCGGGCGTGGCGTGATGCCGGTCCCGATGGCCGGTGGAGGCGTTTGGACTGCACCGCAGCGGGTACTGGCAAGTGTGGGAGGCCCGTCCGGCTGCCCATGACCGTAGGAGGAAAGATGAAGACAGCACGCGACATCATGACCACGCCGGTGGAGACCCTCGCGCCCACCGCGACCCTGGCTGAGGCGGCCCGTCGGCTCAGGGACCTCAACGTCGGCTCGCTGCCCATCCTCGACGGCGACCGTCTGGCAGGCGTCGTCACCGACCGCGACATCGTGGTCCGGGGCGTCGCCGACGGGCTGGACCCGTCGAGCGCGACCGTCGCCGAGATCGCCACGGGTGACGTCGTGACCGCGGACATCGACGACGACGCCGAGAAGGTGGCCCGCGTGATGGGCGAGCGGCAGGTCCGCAGGGTCCCCGTTGTCGACGGCGGAAGGCTCGTGGGCGTGATCGCCCAGGCCGACGTTGCCCGGGATCTCGACGCCCGTACCACCGGTGACGTCGTCGAGGACATCTCGCAGCGCTGACCCACGGCGCCGATCGTCCGACACTCGCGTGTGGGGAACTTGATCGGTCGGAGTCTTCGAAGCCGTCGAACCCTTCCCTTGCTTGAAGGGGAGGGGTACCGTGGACCCTGTCCTGTTACCTACATTTCGGGAGGCAAAGTATGGGCTGCGCACATCAGAATCAAGAGTCCACCGGTAAGGCCAATGAAGGCCCCGGCAGCTTGATCGAGAACGACGAGCTTCGCCGATAGGTTCAACTTCAGGGCAGAGCGTCACTGACGCCACGCCTGGCATTACCACGAGCGGGACGGGGTCGCCTTCGGGCGGCCCCGTCTCTGTGTCCCCGGCACATCAACCCTCGATCCATCCCGTCCCCTTCCCCCCCCGGGCCTGACCGCACGGCGACCGCGCGTCCCGCCCCAGGGAGGACCTCGACACGGCCCACCACCCTACGCCCATCCCTGCCGGTCGGCCCCAGCGCGCAGGTTGTGCGCATAGACCGACAGGTTGTGCGCACGCCCCCGACTCGCGATTTCGTGGCTGATTGAGTGTGTCTCGGCCCACGTGGCGTGACTCCGACTACCCGATATGTGCCTGCCGGCACGCCGAGGGAAGTGGTTCCACGAAGCGGGTGCCGAGTCCTTACCAGGGCCGTGACGGCCGGACGGGACGGGTGTGCGGACAGAAGCGTCCGCCTCCCGAGCCGCCACCGTCATCGGCCCGCGACACTCAACGAGGAGAGAGTGATGATGGTTCACCAGCACGCGATTGCGGGAGGCGTCCGATGAAGCGTTCTTCAGTTCGGATCATGGCCTTCGCCGGGATCGCCGCCATGGCACTCGCGGGATGCACCGCGGGCCCCGGGCAGTCCGAGTCCCCTGCGCCGACGTCAGAGTCGGCCGCCACCGGCAGCTACACCGAGCGCGAGGTCACCGACGGCGACACCACGTTCATGGTCGTCGAGAACCCCGGTGACGGTCCCGTCCTGTCCTACGGCTCCGAGAGCGGCATCACCCTGCTCGAAGAGGAGATCGACGGCGCCACCTACGCGTTCAAGGACATGAACGCCAACGGCGAGCTCGACACCTGGGAGGACTGGCGCGTCGAGGCGAGCGAGCGTGCCGCGGACCTCGCCGGGCAGATGTCCATCGAGCAGATCGCCGGGCTGATGCTGTTCAGCTCCCACGAGCGGACCCCCGCCGACGGCCTGACCGACGCGCAGAAGACCTACCTGACCGAGTCGAACCTGCGCAACGTGCTGAACGCCGCGGGCAGCGATGCGACCACCACCGTCCCGTGGGTCAACGAGATGCAGGCGTACGTGGAGACGCTCGCCACCGAGGAGACCCCGTACGTCCCCGTGAACTTCAGCTCCGACCCGCGCTCGACCGCCGGCTCCGGCGGCTACAACGCAGAGGGCGCGGACATCTCCCGCTGGCCCTCCAGCCTCGGCCTGGCCGCGACATTCAACGCGGAGCACACCAGCAACTACGGTGAGATGGCCTCCGCGGAATACCGCGCGCTGGGCATCGCCACGGCGCTGAGCCCCCAGATCGACCTCGCCACCGAGCCCCGCTGGCTGCGCGTCGGCGGGACCTTCGGCGAGGACGTCGCCCAGAACACCGAGCTGGCCGCGGCCTACGTGGACGGCTTCCAGGGCACCGGCGGCGAGGACGTCTGGGGCTCCGAGTCCGTCAACGCGATGATCAAGCACTGGGCCGGCGACGGGCCGGGCGAGGGTGGCCGTGAGGGCCACACCGATGCCGGCAAGTACGGCGTCTACCCCGGCGACAACTTCGACGAGCACGCCGCAGGCTTCCTGGGCTCGCTCGACTCGGCGGCCGTCATGACCGCCTACTCCATCGCCCTGGACGCGAACGGCGAGCCGCTGTTCGGCGAGCGCGTCGGCACCGCCTACGACAACGGGCGCATGTCGATCCTGCGTGAGGACAACGGCTACGAGGGCGTCGTCGTCACCGACTGGGGCGTCATGAGCGGCGCCAACGACGAGGGCGCGTTCTTCGGTATGGCGTGGGGCGCAGAGGACCTCGCTCCCGCGGAGCGCTACCTCGAGGTGCTCGGCACGGGCCACGACATGTTCGGCGGCGTCAACGACGCCACCTTCATCCTCGAGGCCGCTGAGCTGTGGCAGCAGAAGTTCGAGGCCGGCGAGCTCGAGGTCGACGCCGAGACCCGCTTCCAGGAGTCGGGCGCGCGCATCCTCTCGATGCTCTTCAACCCGGGCCTCTACGAGAGCGCCTTCCTCGATCCCGAGGTCTCGTCCGAGATCCTGGCCAGCGACGACAAGGTTGCGGCCGGCTACGCCGCGCAGCTCGACTCGGTCGTGATGGTCAAGAACGACGGCGGCACCATCGCCGCAGCCGAGGCCGCAGACTGGTCCGACAAGACCGTCTACATCCCGCGGTCCTACAGCAACGGCTTCGCCAGCGCCTTCGGCCCCGGCGAGTACACCGAGGGTCCGAGCATCGACGTCGAGACGGCCGAGCAGTTCTTCGGCACCGTCGTCACCGACGAGGCCGTGACGGACGCCGACGGCGTGGTCACCAGCTACACCGCTCCCGATCTCAGCAATGTGGACCTCGTCCTGGTGGGCATGGACAGCCCGGACAACGGCGGCAACTTCTCCAACATCGGCCACGACCTCGAGACCGACGAGTGGTACCCGCTGTCCCTCCAGTACCGCCCCTACACCGCCGATGGCGAGAACGTGCGCAAGGAGTCCATCTCGGGTGACATCCTTCCGGACGGCACCAAGCAGAACCGCTCCTACTTCGGCAACACCTCGCGGATCGCGAACGAGGCCGACCTGGATTCGTTCGAGCGGGCCGTCGCGGCCGTCGAGGCCAGCGGCAAGGACATCCCCGTGGTGACCGTCCTCAAGGCGACCAACCCCGTGATCCCGGCCGAGTTCGAGGCCAAGTCCGATGCGATCGTCGTCGGCTTCGGCACGAGCGACCAGGCCCTCATCGAGGTCTCCCTGGGGCTGTACGAGCCCAAGGGCCGCCTGCCGATCCAGTTCCCGATCAACATGGACACCGTCGAGGCCCAGCAGGAGGACGTCGCCAAGGACATGACCCCCTACACCGACGCCAACGGCAACGTGTACGACTATGGCTTCGGCCTGAACTACGCCGGCCCCATCGCCGGCTGACGCCAACCGCCACAGGGGTGGCCGACGGAACCGACCGTCGGCCACCCCACCACCGGCCTTAGGGACCAGCCCGAGGCCAGAGACCACAAGGAGACACTGTGAAGACCAACAAGATCCTGACCACCGGACTCGGCCTGCTGATCGCCCTCACCGGCGCCCTCGGCGTCACCGCCTACTCCGGCGACAACGGCGCCGGCACTGCCGCTCAAAGCAGCCAGGCCACCCAGAACATCGACGTGGCCGCGGACCTGGAGACCGCCCGCCAGACCGTCCTCGAGGCGCTCGAGGACGACGACTGGGCCCAGGTCATGCTCGCCAGCGATGTGGACGCTCCCACCGTCAAGTACGGGCTCCTCGTGATGCCTTACACCTACTCGGAGGCCACCGAGCGCGTCCAGGGCACGATCGAGATCGACGGTGGCAAGTTCACCATCGAGGCCGACTCCGCCGAGACGGGCAAGACCTGGCAGATCGACCAGGACGGCACCATCACCGAGGTCACCGAGTAGTCCCCCGACAAGGAGGACACCCACGACGCCAGTACTCGAAGGAGAGAAGAAGTGAACGCCCGACCCAAGAAGGACGCCGGTCGCCAGAAGGCGCCCATGTCGAACAAGAAGTTCCTGTGGATCTGGATCCCCGTGCTCGCCACGGTGACCGCGCTGCTCGTCGCCGTGAACGTGGCGCTCGTCGCCGGAGGCGGATGGGTCGCGTCCCAGCTCGGGTCCGGCACCTACACCTTCACCAACTCCGAGGAATCGGCGGAGTGGGACACCGAGTACTACACCTCGGACTTCGCCAGCATGGATGAGGTCGACGAGGCGGCCAAGGGCCTCGTCGAGGACATCGCCGCGGGCGGCATCGTCCTGGCGAAGAACGAGGCGGGCGCCCTGCCGCTCGCGTCGGCCTCGAAGGTCACGATGCTGGGTCGAGCCGCTGCAGACCCGGTCTTCGGTGGCGCCGGCTCGGGCTCCGTGGACACGCGGTCCGCGGTGACCGCGCGGGCGGGCCTCGAGGGCGCGGGCTTCGAGGTCAACGACCAGGTGTACGCGGCCATCGAGGCGTTCGCGGCGGAGAACCGCCGCGGTCACATCGAGATGGACAACCCCGGGGCGTCGAGCTACAACATCGGTGAGCTGCCCGTCGGTCAGTACGAGGCACTGCAGGCCTCGTTCGCCGACTATTCCGACGCGGCGGTGGTCTTCATCGGCCGCCCGGGCGGCGAGGGCGGCGACCTGACCCGCGACATGGCGGACTGGGACGACAACGCGGCCGAAGGCCAGCACCAGCTTGAGCTCAACCAGGACGAGCGCGACCTGATCGAGCTCGCGAAGGAGTCCTTCGAGACCGTGGTCGTGGTGGTCAACGCGTCCACGACCATCGAGATGGGCGACGTCCAGGACGATCCCGGGGTGGACGCGGTCCTGCTTGCCGGTTCCCCCGGCGCCAGCGGCTTCAGCGCCCTGGGCGGCGTCCTGACCGGCGACGTGAACCCGTCGGGGCGCACGGCCGACGTGTGGGCCGCCGACTTCACCGCCGACCCGACCTTCGTCAACTTCGGCGACTTCATCTACGACAACATCGAGGCGTCCTTCCCGGTCTCCGCCGTCGAGCAGGCCACGTCCAACGCGACGCTGACCTCCGACGCCCCGTTCGTCAACTACGCCGAGGGCATCTACATCGGCTACCGGTACTACGAGACCGCGGCGGCCGAGGGCTTCATCGACTACGACGAGGCCGTCGTCTACCCCTTCGGTTACGGCCTCAGCTACACCGACTTCACCTGGGAGATCGTCTCCACCGAGGCGGGCGGCGTCGACGGCACGGTGTCGGTCCAGGTGGAGGTCACCAACACCGGTGACTCCGCGGGCAAGGACGTCGTGGAGCTCTACTACACCGCGCCCTACACCGAGGGCGGGATCGAGAAGTCCGAGGTCGTGCTCGGGGCCTTCGACAAGACCGGCCTCCTCGAGCCCGGCGCCTCCGAGACCCTCACCCTCGAGGTCGCGGTGGAGGACATGGCGTCCTACGACCACCTCGACAGCCGCGCCTACGTCCTCGAGGCCGGCGATTACGAGATCAGCCTGCGGACCGACTCGCACACCGTCGCGGCCGGCACCGAGCCCATCACCTACACCGTGGCCGACGAGGTGGTGTACTCCGGCGACAACCACCGCTCGACCGACCTCAGCGAGGTGACCAACCAGTTCGACGACGTCTCCGCGCAGTTCGTGTCTGAGCCGCAGGAGGGCAAGATCCTCTCGATGTCGCGCGCGGACTTCGCCGGCACCTTCCCGACCGCGCCGACCGCCGACCAGTTCGTGGCCGACGACGCCGTGGTTGCGGGCTTCGCACCCTGGGACCACGAGGCCGCTGCGGCCGGGTTCGACGGCGAGAAGCAGGCGACCGGCGACGACTCCGACCTCACGCTGATCGACATGCGCGGGCTGGCGAAGGACGACCCCAAGTGGGACGAGATCATGGACTCGCTCACAGTGAGCGAGATGACCGACCTGCTGCTCAACGGCGCCTACCAGACCGCCGGCATCGGGTCGATCGCCAAGCCGCAGACCCTCGAACCTGACGGCCCGGCGGGCTTCTCCTCCTTCATCAACTCGTCCATCAACGGCGTTGCCTACCCGTCGCAGTTCCTCATCGCGCAGACCTGGGACGTCGATCTCGGCACCGAGATGGGCCGGATGCTCGGCAACGAGGCGCTGCAGAAGGGGATCAACGGCTGGTACGCGCCCGCGGCCAACCTGCACCGCTCGCCGTTCGGCGGCCGCAACTTCGAGTACTACTCGGAGGACCCGGTCCTGTCGGGCGCGCTGCTCACCTCGGTGGCCAACGGGGTCGCGGAGAAGGGCGTCTACACGATGCTCAAGCACTTCGCGCTCAACGAGCAGGAGACCAACCGCGTCAACAACGGCATCGCGACGTGGGCCAACGAGCAGACGATCCGCGAGCTCTACCTGAAGCCGTTCGAGATGGCCGTCAAGGACATCACGATGGACGTCACCTACATCGCCGACCAGGACGGCACCATCGAGGAGACGACGATCGGGGCTGCGGGCATCATGAGCTCGTTCAACCGCATCGGCACCACCTGGGCCGGTGGCTCGGAGGCGCTCATGACCAACGTGCTGCGTGGCGAGTGGGGATTCGAGGGCTTCGCGATCTCGGACTTCAACCTCTACCCCTACATGAACCCCAACCAGTCCATCCATGCAGGCACGGACCTCACGCTGACCTTCCAGCCGTCGAAGTCGTTCAACGACACCTCGTCGGCCAAGGCGGTCACCGACATCCGCAACGCGACGGAGAACATCCTGTTCACCGTGGCCAACTCCAACGCCATGAACGGGCTCGCCCCCGGCGCGACGGTGGACTACACGCCGCCCACCTGGGTCTACATCCAGTACGCGGCCTCGGCCGTCGTGGGTGCGCTGGTCCTCCTCGGAGGCTTCCTGGTGTGGCGCCGGGTGCGTCGCCACAGCGGAGCCACCGAGACCGCCTGAGGCCACACCCTGACCACACGGTCCAGGTCCACCCGGTGCGGGGTCCGCGATGCGCGGGCCCCGCACCGTTGTGCGTTCCCGGCGGCCTGCTGCCCGCCGCGGGTCCCAGGCCGGGGGTCAGAACCAGCCGCGCACCGTGTTGTCGAAGCGGCTGAGGGCCGAGCCGATCGCCATGTGCATGTCAAGGTACTGGTAGGTGCCCAGGCGCCCGCCGAACAGCACCCGCGGCTCCTGTGCCGACGCCTCGCGGTAGCGCTCCAGCCGCGCCCGGTCCTCGGGCGTGGCGACGGGGTAGAACGGCTCGTCCCCGCCCTCTGCGAAGCGCGAGTACTCCCGCACGACGACGGTGCCGGACCGGTGCGTCCGCTCCGGGTGGAAGTGCTTGAACTCCAGCGTGCGGGTGTAAGCGACGTCCTCGTCGCACTCGTTGATGACGGCGGTGCCCTGGTGGTCGTCGACGTCGAGGACCTGGCGGTCGAAGTCGAGCGTCCGCCAGCCGAGCGGCCCGAAGCGGTGGCCGAAGTAGCGGTCCAGGGGCCCGGTGTAGACGATCGGCACCTGCCCGACGGCGGCCGCACGGCTGAGCTCGTGCCCGCCCTCGAGGAAGTCCACCCCGAGGCGCACGTCGATGAGCGGGTGGTCGGCCATCCGCTCCAGCCAGGCGGCGTAGCCGTCGCGGGGCATGCCCTGATGGGCGTCGGAGAAGTACCGGTTGTCGTAGGTGAACCGCACCGGCAGGCGGGTGATGATCCCCGCGGGGAGGTCCCTGGGGTCCGTCTGCCACTGCTTGGCGGTGTAGCCGCGGATGAAGGCCTCGTAGAGCGGCCGCCCGATGAGCGAGATGGCCTTGTCCTCGAGGTTGCCCGGCTCGCGGCCCGCCAGCTCGCCTGCCTGCTCGTCGATGAGCCGGCGCGCCTCGTCCGGGCTGAGGCCGGCCCGGAAGAACTGGTTGATGGTGCCGAGGTTGATCGGCAGGGGGAACACCTCGCCGCGATGCCGTGCGTAGACGCGGTGCTCGTAGCCGGTGAACTCGGTGAACCTGTTGACGTAGGCCCACACCGCCTCGTTGGAGGTGTGGAAGATGTGCGCACCGTAGCGGTGCTCCTCGATGCCGGTGGCCTCGTCCACCGTGCTCCACGCGTTTCCGCCGATGTGGTCCCGCGACTCGACGACCGTGACCCGCAGCCCCAACTCGGTGGCGGCCCGCTCCGCGATGGTCAGCCCGAACAGGCCGGAGCCCACGACCAACAGATCCATTGTTCCTCCCGGCAGGCAGCTCAGTGGCGAGGCTACCAGCGACGGGCCCGGCGCCGATTGATACTGTGTGGCACCCGGAAGGAGCGTGCATGATCCGCATCGGAGTGGTGGACGACCAGCAGGAGAGCCGCAACCTCCTGCAGTCGTACCTGGCGCGCTACGAGCACGAGCACGGAGCGCAGTTCGCCGTCGAGGAGTTCGCCGACGGGTCGGAGCTGACCGCGGCCTACCGCCCCCGCTTCGACATCATCTTCCTCGACGTCCAGATGGAGAACCTCGACGGCTTCGCCACCGCCCGCCTGATCCGCGAGGTGGACCCCGGCGTGATCCTGATCTTCGTCACCAACATGGCCCAGTTCGCCATCAAGGGCTACGAGGTGGACGCCATGAGCTACCTCCTCAAGCCCGTCCCGTATTTCGCGTTCTCCCAGGAGCTCAAGCGATCCCTGGAACGGCTCGAGCGCTCCCGCGACGATCACATCGTGCTCAGCGTGGGCGGCGAGGTGTTACGGGTCAACCTGGCGGACGTGATCTACGTCGAGAGCATCAAGCACCGCCTGGTGTTCCACACCGCCGACGGGAAGCTGTCGATGATCGGCACCCTCAAGGAGATGGCCGCCCAGCTCGAGCCACGCGGCTTCTACCGCTCCAACAGCTTCCTCCTGGTCAACCTCCGCCACGTGGAGGGCTTCAGCAACGGTGAGTCCCGGCTCACCGGGGGGATCTCGCTGCCGGTCAGCCGGGCACGGAAGAAGCCTTTCCTCGAGGCGCTCACGGGCTACTTCGGCGGGAACCCGGCGTGACCGAGGTTCTGCCGAACATCCCCCGCGAGATCACGGGGCTGGCGGAGTGGCTGGCCTGCGTGGTCTACATCCTCGTGCTGCCGAGGCGCTGGGGTGTGGTGGGCACCGTCGCCACGCTCGTCGTCGGCCTGGCCGCGCTGGTCG
Organism: Tessaracoccus yangjingae; assembly: GCF_054483935.1. The sequence goes on from NZ_CM137014.1 coordinate 1,435,836, forward strand.
GCATCCAGCTGTTCGCCGGGACGCTGCCCCTCCACCTGTGGACCGTGGGAATGGCGCTGGCGGTGGCCGGCATGGTGGGCCTCATCGCCGCCGCCACGTCCGTCGGCTTCCGCGACGTCGGGTATGTCACCGCCCGCGCGTTCGTGCTCGCCGAGCTCGTCGCCTCCCTCGAGTGGCAGATCCACGCCTTCTACTTCCACCCGGAGCCCGGGGTCACCGGCCTGGTCCCGACGCTCGTGCTGCTCGCCCTGTACGCCGCGGCGTTCGGGGCGGCCCACATGCTGGAGCGGCGGCACTTCGACGGCACGGCGCCCGCCGTCGGGCCTCGCATGCTCAGCATCGCCGTCGCCATGGCGGTGACCACCTTCGCGCTCAGCAACCTCAGCTTCATCACGCCGAACACCCCCTTCAGCGGCGAGATCTCCATCGAGGTGTTCTACATCCGCACGCTGGTGGACCTTGCGGGCTACATCGCCCTCTACGCCCAGCACGAGCAGCTGCGCAAGCAGCGCGCGGACCTCGAGCTCGCGGCCATGGACGCCATCCTGCGCACGCAGCATGACCAGTACCTCGCCGCCAAGCGCGACATCGAACAGGTCAGCCGCGCCTCGCACGACCTCAAGCACCATCTCGCGGTCATCCGCACCGAGCCGGATCCGGACAAGCGCGGGCTCCAGCTCGACGCGTTGGAGGAATCGCTGGACCAGTTCGGCGCCGCCTTCGACACCGGCAACCCCGTCCTGGACACGCTGCTGACCTCGAAGGCGCGCTACTGCCGCTCCCGCAACATCAACTTCACGTGCGTGGCCGACGGCACGGCGCTCGGCTTCGTGGACGCGATGGACCTGGCCAGCATCCTCGGCAACGCACTCGACAACGCGATCGAGTCGGTGCAGCGGCTGAAGGACCCGGAACACCGGATCATCCGGGTGGCGGTGTTCAACCAGGCCCGCTTCGTCGTGTTCAAGTTCGAGAACTACTTCGACGGCAAGCTGCGCTACGAGGAAGGGGAGCTGGCCACGCGCAAGGTGGGCGGAGCCCACGGCCTCGGGCTGAAGAGCATCCGCTTCGCCGCCGAGAAGTACGGCGGGCAGGCCACCGTCGCCGACAAGGACAACTGGTTCACCCTGACGGTTCTGCTGCCGCTCAGTTGAAGCCGACGACCCGCTGCGCCGCCAGGTACGCCCAGACCGAGACCTTGCGCCCGGCACGCCCGGGCAGGTTCACCAGCGCGCCGACGCTGCTCCGGCGGAGCCGTCGATGGGCGGGGGCGTGCGCAGCGCGCAGTTCCCTCCAGAGGTCGCGCTTCATGCGCAGGTGCTCCGGCGCGCCGGAGCGGATCAGCATGATGGAGGAGACCCCGCACACCAGCCCGAGGTAGTGCACCTGGTAGCGGTGGAGCGCCTTCGGCGTCGTGCCGGGCGAGGGCAGCGCGTCGATCATCAGCCGGTTGACCCTCAGCTGCTGATCCAGGCGCTTGAGCATGACGCTCTCGTGCACCGACTGGTCCGAGCGGCCGATGTGATAGCGGTACAGGTCGACGTCGAGGTAGCGCATCCGCCGGACGTAGGGCAGTGGCAGGAAGGCATACAGGTTGTCGACGTAGAACGTGTGCTCGGGGAGTCGCATGCCGGAGTTGCGCAGCACCGCGGTGCGGTACGTGAGCGAGTGCATGAGCATGCCCTGATCTGCCCGGAACCGGCCCACCTCCTCCCAGCTGAACTCGCGGCCCAGCGGGAGCGACCTGCGGTAGCGCATGGTGTGCCGCCGCTCACGCCCCTCCTTCTCGTAGACGAAGTTGGTGACCACCGCGTCCAGCCGGTCCTGGCCGCGCAGCACCCCGAGCAGGGCGGTGAGGGCGCCGCGGTCCAGCCAGTCGTCGCTGTCGACCACCCTGAAGTAGCGGCCCGTCGCGGCGTCCAGACCCGCGTTGACGGCAGAGCCGTGGCCCCCGTTCGGCTTGTCGACGACGCGGACCCGACCAGGGTGGGCCTGGGCCCAGCGATGGGCGATGGCCGAGGTGTCATCCGAGGAGCCGTCGTTGACGACGATCACCTCGAGGTCCTCGTCGAACGGCAGCATGGAGTCCAGGCAGCGGTCCAGGTAGGCGGCCGAGTTGTAGCTCGGCACTGCCAGCGTCAGGGTGGTCACGGTGGTGATCCTCTCAGGCGGAGTGCTGCGCGGGCTGGGCCTCGTCGGCCACCGGCACCTGCTTGAAGATGACCTTGAAGATGGGGTAGAAGACCCAGAACGAGATGGCCGCGTTGATGATCATCGTGATGACGTCGGCGGTGGCCTCTCCGGTCCCGCCCCAGCCGAGGGTGTCCATGAAGAAGGTGTAGATCGGCACCTTGTAGAAGCCCTGGGCGGCGGCCGCCACCAGCGTGATGACGATGTAGGCCACCAGGTACCAGAAGGCGGCGCGCCAGATGGAGGTGTTCGACTTGAACGTGATGTTGCGCTGGGCGAAGAAGTTGATCACCTGCGCGATGAGGATGGCCAGCTGCACGGCCAGGAAGTAGGCCAGGCCACCGCCGCCCTCCGGAAGCGCGCCGGCCGCGTAGTCGAAGACGTAGTACTGGGAGCCGTCGACGTTGGAGCCGACCGGCCAGACCTGGAAGTTGACGTCGATGAGGGCGGTCTGGCCGAAGATGGCCTTGAACACCGGCATGACGACGATCTGCAGCACGGTCACGCCGTTGCTGAGGATGAAGAACATGAGGAACTTCGACATTTCAGGGTGGCGCTCGCTGAAGCCACCCCACATCGTGCGGATCTTCGAGAACATGGGGTCTACTCCTTGGATGGTCAGCGGGCTTCGGTGAGCCGGCGCGTGAGGTCTGTGGCGGTGCGCCGGTTGCGGACGAATCCGCCGATGATGGCCCGCAGCCCGCGGACGTGGTGGCCGTTGGCGAGGGTGACGATGCCGTCGACCATCTCGTCGTTGACCATGCCGTTGGTCATCTTCCCGAGCGCCCGGACGGGCATGTTGTACAGGAACGCGATGTTGAGGTCCGGCTCGCCCTTGGCCTCGCTTCTAAGCCGGAGCGTGTTGAGGACCCAGTGCGCGAACCTGGCGAGCGGGCTGCGGGCCCGGCGCAGGTCGCCGAGCGGGTCGTTGCGGTCGAGGCCGCCGGACGCGTCCTCCTCCGGCACCGTGACGCCCAGCAGGTCGCTGAACTCGTCGTCGGTGAGGCCGCGGAGCATGGCGGTGCGCAGGGTGGCGGGCGCGACGGCGCGGCTGATGGTCACGCCGGGGACGTGCAGGTCGCCGCTCAGCCGGATGTCCGCCGAGCTGGCCCCGACAAGGACGCGGCGGGTCGCGTCCTCGGTCACCCACGCGCCGCTGGCGGCGTCGAAGTGGCGCCACGTGTAGGCGTCGAAGGCGATGCTGACGCGACGGGACTCGCCGGGCGCCAGCCGGACCTTGACGAAGCCCTTGAGCTCCTTGTCGGCCCGGACCACCGCGCTGCCGGGTGTCGCGGCGTACAGCTGCGCGATCTCCGCCCCCGCCACCTCACCGGTGTTGGTCAGGGTGAACTCGGCGCCGTCGTCGGTCAGGGAGAGGTCGGAGTAGGCGAAGGTGGTGTAGCTGAGGCCGTGGCCGAAGGGGTAGCGGACGGCGCGCCCGGCGGCCTCCGCGTGGCGGTAGCCCACGAAGAGTCCCTCGCGGTAGGCGCTGACGCGCCCCTCGGCGGGGAACCGCCCGTAGGTGGGCGTGTCGGTGAGGGCCATGGGGTAGGTCTCCGCGAGCTTGCCCGACGGGGTGACCTGCCCGGTCAGCACCCGGATCGACGCCTCCGCGCCGGCCTGTCCCGAGAGGTAGCCGTGCAGGACGGCGCGGGCCTGATCGGCCCAGCCCATGTCGACGACCGAGCCAGCGCTCAGCACCACCACGACGTTCGGGTTGGCCGCGGCCACCGCACGCAGCAGGGACAGCTGTGCGTCGGGAAGGTCGATGTGGCGGCGGTCCACGCCCTCGGACTCGCTGATCTCGTCCAGGCCGAGGTACAGCACCACCACGTCGGCGGCCTTGGCCTTGGCCACCGCCTCCCGCTCCAGCTCGGCGTCGGCGGGGGAGTGCCGACGGTAGCCCTGGGCGTAGGCGACGAGGTCCAGCCCACTGGCGGTGATCGCCTCCCGGGCGCTGGTGAGGCGGGTGGGGTTGACGGCGGAGGAGCCCGCGCCCTGGTACCGCGGCGTGTCGGCCATGTCGCCGATGAGCGCCACGCGGGTCCCGGGGGCCAAGGGGAGGAGCGTGCCCTCGTTGCGCAGCAGGACCATAGACTCCTCGGCGGCGCGCCGGGCGATGCCGTGGTGGGCGTCCCGGTCGATCTCCGGTCGAGGGGTCTGACGGGCGCAGAGCGCCAGCCGCACCACCTCGGCCGACCTGGCGGTCAGGTCGGCCTCGGCGAGGCGGCCGTCGCGGACGGCCTCCACCAGTTGGCGCACTGAGTCGAGACCCGGCGCGGGCATTTCAAGGTTGGCTCCCGCGGCCACGGCTGCGACGGCGTCGTTGCTGCCACCCCAGTCGCTGATCACCACGCCGTCGAAGCCCCACTCGTCGCGGAGGATCCCGGTGAGCAGGTGCCGGTTCTCGTGGGCGTAGGTGCCGTTGACCAGGTTGTACGAGCTCATCAGCGCCCGGGGCGCGGACTCGCGGACCACGATCTCGAACGCCGTGAGGTACAGCTCACGCAGCGTCCGCTCGTCGACGACGGAGTCCGACGACATGCGGCGCAGTTCCTGGCTGTTGACGGCGAAGTGCTTCGGTGTCGCGGCCACTCCCTCGGCCTGGATTCCGCGGACGTAGGCGGCGGCCAGCTTGCCGCTCAGGTACGGGTCCTCGGAGAAGTACTCGAAGTTGCGGCCGCCCAGCGGGCTCCGCTTGAGGTTGAGGCCGGGGCCGAGCAGGACGTCGACGTCGAGGGCGCGGGCCTCCCGGCCCAGTGCGTGCCCCACCTCCTCGGCCAGCTCTGCGTCCCAGCTGCACGCCACCGTCGCAGAGGTGGGGAAGCAGGTGGCGGGCTCGGATGCGTTGAGCCCGAGATGATCGCCCGAGCCCACCTGCTTGCGGACGCCGTGCGGGCCGTCGGCCATGAAGAAGGACGCGATGCCGTGGCGGGGAAGGTCGCGGGACTCCCAGACGTTCTTGCCGCTGAGCAGGGCGGCCTTTTCCAGCGTCGTCAGCTTCTCGATCATGGGCATCTCCGGTGATGGGCGTCCTGGGACGGGGAACGTGCCCCAGGGGAACACCGGAAGTTGACCACGGCCGCCAGCCCGGGCTCCGGCCGGTTTGCACAACCGGCGCGATCGGCGGCTCAATCCGTCGGATCCCCCCTGGTTCCCGGCCCTGGCGCGTCCGTCGTCCTGCCCGTCCGGAGGGCGCAGTCGGACGTCCTGGGGGGAGCGGCCGAGGGCCTCGACGCGACGGAATCCGCGGGCGGTCTCGACGGCGGTGGGAGGCAATGCTCACAAGGGAAGATGGATGGCGCAGAGGGTCGACCATGCTACCTGGGGTTGGTCGGACCGATTATCTCGGGGGTGCCGTTCCGGGCGGCCCGGCCCCATGGTTGTATTACTCCATGACAGCCCGAAAGATCGGCGTGACGGAGCTTGTACTCCGAGACGCGCATCAGAGTTTGATGGCGACCCGCATGGCCATGGAGGACATGGTCGGCGCCTGCGAGGACCTCGACCAGGCTGGTTACTGGTCGGTCGAATGTTGGGGTGGCGCGACTTTTGACTCCGCCATCCGATTCCTGAACGAGGACCCCTGGAAGCGCCTTCGCACCTTCCGCGAGTTGATGCCCAACACGCGGCTTCAGATGCTGCTGCGAGGCCAGAACCTCCTCGGATACCGCCACTACGAGGACATGGTGGTGGAGAAGTTCGTGGAGAAGTCCGCCGAGAACGGCATGGACGTCTTCAGGGTCTTCGATGCACTCAACGACCCCCGCAACATGGCCCACGCCATGGCTGCCGTGAAGAAGGTGGGCAAGCACGCCCAGGGCACCATCTGCTACACCATCTCCCCGGTGCACACCGTCGAGGGCTACATCAAGCTCGCCGGCCAGCTCCTGGACATGGGCGCCGAGTCCATCGCCCTGAAGGACATGGCCGCCCTGCTGCAGCCGCAGCCCGCCTACGACATCATCCGCGGCATCAAGGAGACCTACGGCGACGTCCAGATCAACGTCCACTGCCACTCCACCACGGGCGTGACGCTCGTGTCGCTGATGAAGGCCATCGAGGCCGGCGCAGACGTCGTGGACACGGCCATCTCGTCGATGTCGCTCGGCCCCGGCCACAACCCGACGGAGTCCCTCGTCGCGATGCTCGAGGGCACCGAGTACACCACGGACCTGAACATGGACCGGCTGCTCAAGATCCGCGACCATTTCGCCGGCGTCCGCCCGAAGTACAAGGAGTTCGAGTCGGCCACGCTGGTGGACACCGACATCTTCTCCTCGCAGATCCCCGGCGGCATGCTGTCGAACATGGAGTCCCAGCTCAAGGCGCAGGGCGCGGGTGACCGCATCCGCGAGGTGATGGAGGAGGTCCCGCGGGTCAAGGCCGACGCCGGCCACCCGCCGCTGGTCACACCGTCGTCGCAGATCGTGGGCTCGCAGGCCGTGTTCAACGTCCTGATGGGCCGCTACAAGGTCATGACCGGCGAGTTCGCCGACCTCATGCTCGGCTACTACGGCGAGTGCCTGGGGGAGCGCAACCCCGAGGTCATCGAGCTGGCCCAGAAGCAGACCAAGAAGGACATCATCACCGGCCGCCCCGCGGACTACCTGAAGCCGGAATGGGACGAGCTGAACACCCAGGCCGCGGCGCTCGAGGGCTTCGACGGCTCCGAGGAGGACGTGCTCACCAACGCGATGTTCCCCGGTGTGGCGCCGGCGTTCTTCAAGACCCGGGATCAGGGCCCCAAGAGCGTCGCCAAGACCACCGAGCAGCTCAACACCGAGAAGGTGGCCGCCGCCTCGCATCAGGGCATCACGGGGCCCATCAAGTACAAGGTGACGCTCGCCGGCCGCGAGCACCACGTCGCCGTCGAGCCAGTCTGAGGAGCCACGAATGCCTAAGGAACACACCATGGCCGAGCGCCTCGCGCAGCTGGCCGAGAAGCGCGCCCACGTCTACGCAGGCGGCGGCGAAGGGAAGCTGCAGAAGCACCGCGACAAGGGCAAGCTGACCGCCCGCGAGCGGATCAGCGCCCTGGTCGACGACGGCTCCTTCCAGGAGACCGGCGCCTTCCGCCGCAACCGCACCACCACCTTCGGGATGGACCAGGCGGATATGCCCGCCGACGGCGTGGTCACCGGCTCCGCCTACGTGCTCGGACGCCCGGTGCACCTGGCCAGCCAGGACTTCACCGTCATGGGTGGCTCGGCCGGCGAGGCGCACTCGATCAAGGTCACCGAGAGCCTGAAGGCGTCGCTGACCACCGGCACGCCGTTCGTCTTCATCAACGACTCGGGCGGCGCCCGCGTCCAGGAGGGCATCGACTCGCTCTCCGGCTACGGCAAGGTGTTCTACGCCAACGTGCTCCTGTCGGGCGCCGTGCCGCAGATCTCCATCATCTCCGGCCCCTGCGCCGGCGGTGCCGCCTACTCGCCCGCGCTGACGGACTTCATCATCCAGACGCGCAAGGCCCACATGTTCATCACCGGCCCCGGCGTGATCAAGCAGGTCACCGGCGAGGACGTGTCGCAGGACGAGCTGGGTGGCGCGGATGCGCACATGGCGCGCTCCGGCGTGGTGCACTTCGTGGCCGACGACGACGAGCAGGCCATCCTGATCGCCAAGAAGCTGCTCAGCTTCCTGCCGCAGAACAACACCGAGGACGCCCCCATCGTCGATCCCGACGACGTGGTGGAGCCCAATCCGAAGCTCCGCGACATCCTGCCCGTCCAGTCCAACAAGGGCTACGACGTGCGCGAGGTCATCACCGAGATCGTGGACCACGCGGACTTCCTCGAGGTGCAGGCCGGCTGGGCGAAGAACATCGTGGTGGGCTTCGGCCGGATCGTGGGCCGCACCATCGGCATCATCGCCAACCAGCCCAGCGTCATGTCCGGCGTGCTCGACATCGACTCCTCGGACAAGGCGAGCAAGTTCGTCCGCTTCTGCAACGCGTTCAACATCCCCGTCGTGAACCTCGTCGACGTCCCCGGCTTCCTGCCCGGCGTCGCCCAGGAGCACAACGGCATCATCCGCCACGGCGCGAAGATGCTGTACGCCTACTCCGCGGCCACCGTCCCGAAGATCACCGTCGTCATGCGCAAGGCCTACGGCGGCGCGTACCTGGCGATGTGCTCAAAGGACCTGGGTGCGGACAAGGTGCTCGCCTGGCCCACCGCCGAGATCGCGGTGATGGGCGCCGAGGGCGCGGCCAACGTCGTGTTCCGTCGCGAGATCGACGCGGCTGAGGACAAGGCGGCGCGTCGCGCCGAACTGGTCGAGGAGTACCGCGAGACGTTCTCCACCCCGTACATGGCCGCGAGCCGTGGCCTGGTGGACGACATCATCGATCCCGCCGACACCCGTCGCGAGATCGCCATGGCCCTTGAGCTCCTCGTCGGCAAGCGCGAAGTGCGCCCCGCCAAGAAGCACGGCCTCGGCCCGGCCTGATCGGGGGATCGACGATGGAAGACACCACGCTGCAGGAGTTGCGCGACGCTGTCGCCGCACTCACAGAGAAGGTCGCCGCGCTCGAGGCCCGGGTCGAATCGCTCGAGGACTGCCGCCAGATCCCGGAGGCGGACATCATCGCCATCGGGGCCGCGGTGGCCGCCTACTTCGGCCACAAGGCCAAGGTGCGGGCCATCCGCTACGGGTCGCAGACCAGGTGGGCCGCGGCCAGCCGCGCCCGCGTCCACGACCGCTCCGTCCCACACGTCCGCTGACACAGCCACAGGAGAACCAATGAAACTGAAGGTCACCGTCAACGAGACGGAATACGAGATCGACGTCGAGGTCGAGGAGGAGGAGCGCCAGGGGATGGGGCCGGTGATCATCGGCGTCAACGCCGGTGCCAATCCCATCCCGACCAAGGCCTCCGTGTCCGCGGTCAGCTCCAATGCCGTCGTGGCCCCGCTGGCCGGGTCGGTCGCGCGCGTGCTGGTGAAGGTCGGCGACGAGATCGAGGCAGGGCAGGTCCTGCTCCTCCTCGAGGCTATGAAGATGGAGACCGAGATCACCGCCCCCGCCGCGGGCGTCGTCTCGGCCATCCTCGTCGCCCCCGGCGACGCGGTCCAGGGCGGGCAGGCGCTCATCGAGCTCTGACCGACCGCAGATCTAAGACGGGCCCCGGGTGCAGCCGCACCCGGGGCCCGTCGCTGTGCGCCGGCGAGGATCAGCCTGGCTGAGCGGCCTCCAGATCGTGGAGCGGGTCCGGCCTCGTTCTGGCAGGCTGGAGCAATGACCGAGTTCACCTTCGCCACCGCCACGTCGATCCGGTTCGGGGTGGGGGTCGCGGCTGAGTTGCCGCACCACAGCCGCCGCCTCGGCGAGCGGCCGTTCGTCCTCACCGGCCGCAACACCCACCGCCACGCGGAGGTGCTCCGCGACATCTCCGACGTCGGCTCCTTTGCCCTGAGCGGCGAGCCCAGCTTCGACGACGCCCGCGCGGCGGTCGGCGCCGCGCGCGAGGCCGGGGCGGACCACATCATCGGCATCGGCGGGGGAGCGGTGGTGGATCTTGCGAAGGTGGTGGCCGCGCTGGCCGCGGGCGACACGGACCCGATGGACCACGCCGAGGTGATCGGCGGCGGCCACCCGCTGCCACACGCCTCGCTGCCGTTCCTCGCCCTGCCCACCACGTCCGGCACCGGTTCGGAGGTGACGGCCAACGCGGTGCTCACCTCCGTCGAGCACCGGGTGAAGGTGTCGTTGCGTGGCCCCTCGATGCTCGCGACGGTGGCGCTGGTGGACCCGGCCCTCACCGTCTCATGCCCCCCGCTGGTGACGGCGCAGTCGGGCATGGACGCGCTGACCCAGTGCCTGGAGCCGCTCACCTCCCGCTTCGCCAACCCCATGGTCGATGCGCTGGCCACGTCCGGGCTCCGTGCGGCGGCCCGCGGGCTCGCCCGCGCAGTGGCGGAGGGTGAGGACCTGGAGGCCCGCACCGACATGGCGTACTGCTCGCTCATGGGCGGGCTCTCGCTGGCCAACGCCAAGCTCGGCGCGGTCCACGGCTTCGCGGGGCCGCTGGGAGGAGTCACGGGAGCCCCGCACGGGGCCGTCTGCGCGGCCCTTCTGCGGGTGGTCACGCGCACCAACATCCACGCGATGAGCACGCGCGAGCCAGGCAACCCCGCCCTGCAGAAGTACGTCGTCGCCGCGGAGGCGCTCACCGGCCGACCACAGGACGCGGATCCCGAGCGCGTCGGTGAGACCCTGGACGCCTGGCTCGAGGATCTCAAGGAGAGCCTGCAACTCCCCGGGCTGGCCGAGTTGGGGCTTGCCGAGTCGGACCACGACGCCGTCGCCGACGCGGCCATGAAGGGCAGCTCGATGAAGGGCAACCCGATCACGCTGACCCGCGACGAACTCCTGGCGATCCTCCGCGACGCGGCATGACGGGTGGGCCTGGCGGCCCGGTACGCTGAACGACACACTGCGGCTTCCGGCCCTGGCGCGAACTCAAGGAGGATGGGTGGACCACGACGACGCTCAGCAGGCGGACCCATCACTCACGTCAGGTGAGCAGGCCCCACCAGTGGCCAGCGGCCCGGAGGCCGATCCGGCCGCCACCGCGGCGTCGATCCCTGATCCCCGGCCGGGCCGCCCCAGCGACGCGCTGCCCGGGCCGGACCCGCTGGAGCCCGTCGACCGCGCCGACGTCATCGGACAGGGCGGCCGCTGGCTCGCGCTGTGGGCGGGGCGCTTCCTGCTCATCGCGCTGGCACTCGCCGCGCTGGGCTGGGCGTTCGGGCAGTTCTGGGACGGCATCCTGCCCGTCCTCCTCGCCCTCCTGCTCACCTCCGTCCTCTGGCCTGCGACGGCGGCCCTCAAGCGCGCAGGTGTCCCGTACGCGCTGGGCGCCGCGATCTCCCTGCTCGGCGGCGTCGCTATCATCGCCGGCCTGATCGCGAGCATCGCTCCGAGCGTGGCCAAGCAGTGGCCCGAGCTGTCCTCGCAGGCGGTGGAGGGAGTCCGCCGGCTGCAGGAATGGGCGGCGGGACCGCCGCTCAACCTGCGCGACGAGCAGCTCAACGACTGGATCACGCAGGGGCTGGACTACCTCCAGTCCCGGGCCGGGCAGATCTTCTCGCAGGCGCTCAGCCTGGGGGGCAGCGTCGGCAACGTGCTGGTCACCCTGGTGCTCATGCTGGTGCTCACCTTCTTCTTCCTCAAGGACGGCGCCAGCTTCCTGGGCTGGACCCGGAAGGTTGTGGGGCGCCGGGCCGGCTTCCACGCCACCGAGCTCCTGACGAGGCTCTGGGGCACCGTCTCGGGCTACATCCGCACCCAGGCCATCGTCAGCTTCGTCGACGCATTCTTCATCGGGCTCGGGCTGGCCCTGCTCGGCGTGCCACTGGCCTTCCCGCTCGCCGTCATCACCTTCATGGCCGGCTTCATCCCGATGGTGGGGGCCGTGACGGCCGGCGCCTTCGCCGTGCTGGTGGCCCTGGTCTCCAACGGGTTCACCACGGCACTGCTGGTGCTGGGCCTGATCCTCCTGGTCCAGCAGCTCGAGGGCAACGTCCTCCAGCCCATGCTCCAGTCCAGGGTCATGCAGCTGCACCCGGTGGTGGTGCTGCTCGCCGTGGTGCTCGGCAGCGTGTGGTTCGGCATCATCGGAGCCTTCCTGTCGGTCCCCGTGGCCGCGGCACTCGCCGTCGTGTTCCGGTATCTGGGAGATCTCATCGACCTGCGGACGGGCGAGAGGTCAGCCGACGAGATCCAGTGGGCCACGGCCGACGGCCACGTGGTGGCCAGCGAGTCCGTGCGGGCCGCCCAGTTCTTCAACGCTCTGGTGAAACTGCGGCGCACCCGGCACGCCGAGGAGGTGGCGGCCGCGGCCCCCGGGGACGCGGCTCCCGGGGACGAGCACGCCGACGGCGCCCACGCGTCGTGGATCGACAGGATGCGGCGGCGGCGCACCTGACGCGGGGTCACCGCGGCTGGCGGTACACCTTGTGCTGCGCCGCCTGGGCCCGGGGGCGGATCGTCAGCCGATCGACGTTGACGTGCGACGGGCGGGTGGCCATCCACGTGATCGCGTCCGCCACGTCCTCGGCGGTCAGCGGCTCCGCCACGCCCTCGTAGACCGCGGCGGCGCGCTCCTCGTCGCCCCCGAAGCGCGTTACGGAGAAGCCCTCGGTGCGCACCATTCCAGGGCAGATCTCCGTGATGCGCACCGGCACGTCGTAGAGCTCCAGGCGCATGGACTCGACGACGGCGCGCTCGCCCGCCTTCGCGGCGCAGTAGCCGGCGCCGCCCTCGTACCCGGAGTCGGCCGCCGTCGACGTGACGAACACGATGACGCCCTCCGCCGCGACCAGCGCCGGGAGGAGCGCCTTGATGACGCGGGTGGTGCCGATCAGGTTGGTCTGGATCATGGCGGACCACGCGTCGAGATCCGCGTCGCTCACGGGCTCCAGCCCCAGGGCCCCTCCGGCGTTGTTGACCAGCACGTCCAGGCTGTCCCCGACCGCCGTCGCCAGGCGGGCCACGTCGTCGTCGACGGTGATGTCGCACTCGACGGCCAGCCCGCCGATCTCCGCGGCGAGCGCCTCGATGCGATCGGCCCGGCGCGCGGCGCAGACCACCCGGTATCCCTCACGGGCCAGCATGCGCGCGCTGGCCGCGCCGATCCCTGAACTGGCGCCTGTCACCACAGCTGTCTTCATGCTCGTCACTCTAGCCACCAGGGATGGCCCGCGCCCGGACGCGGCGATGGGCGCCCGGTCACCCGAGCGCCCATCGATGAAATTCAGGTCAGCGCTTGCCCTGGTTCTTCACTGCCTCGATCGAAGCGGCGGCGGCCTCGGGGTCGAGGTACCGGCCGCCGGGGGTGACCGGCTTGAAGTCCTCGTCGAGCTCGTAGAACAGCGGGATGCCGGTGGGGATGTTCAGCCCGGCGATCGCCTCGTCCGAGATGCCGTCCAGGTGCTTGACGAGCGCGCGCAGCGAGTTGCCGTGCGCCGTCACCAGAACGGTCTTGCCCTCGGCCAGGTCCGGGACGATGTGCGCCTCCCAGTACGGCAGCATGCGGTGCACGACGTCCTTCAGGCACTCGGTGCGGGGCCGGTCCGCCTCGGGGATGTCCGAGTAGCGCGGGTCGTGGTGCTGCGAGAACTCGTCGTCGACGTCGATCAGCGGCGGCGGGGTGTCGTAGCTGCGGCGCCACAGCATGAACTGCTCCTCGCCGTACTGCGCCAGGGTCTGCGCCTTGTCCTTGCCCTGCAGCGCCCCGTAGTGGCGCTCGTTCAGGCGCCAGCTGCGCTTCACGGGGATCCAGTGACGGTCGCAGCCGTCCAGCGCCAGGTAGGCGGTGTGGATGGCGCGGCGCAGCAGGGAGGTGTGCAGGATGTCGGGCAGCAGGCCTTCGGCCTTGAGGAGGCCGGCCGCAGCCTTGCCCTCCGCGATGCCCTTCTCGTTGATGTCCACGTCCACCCAGCCGGTGAACAGGTTCTTGGCGTTCCACTCGCTCTCGCCGTGGCGGAGCAGGATCAACTTCGCGGTCATGCCGCAAACCCTACAGGCGATGACGCCGCCGCTGTCGGGCAGGGATGCGAAAGGCCGGCGCGCCCCCCAGGGAAGCACGCCGGCCCGTCACGTTGATTCAGGCGTTGGGCCAGTCCTCGCCCTCCGGCACGTCTCCGGTGGTGATGTAGATGACGCGCCGGCCGACGGCGACGGCGTGGTCCGCGAACCGCTCGAAGTAGCGGCCCAGCAGGGCCACGTCGACTGCCCCCTCCACCGAGATGCCGGAGTTCTCACCCAGCATGAGCGTGAACTGCTCGCGCCGCAGGACGTCCATCCGCTCGTCGATCTCGACCAGGCGCTGGGCGGCGACGGCGTCGCGCTTCTGCAGCGACTCCCGCGCCAGCCCGACGATCTCGATCGCGATCTGCGCCATCTCCCGGAAGCTGCCGGTGAACTCGTCCGGCACCGCGTTGGCCGGGTAGCGCAGCCGGGCGATCTTCGCCACGTGCGCGGCGAGATCACCCATGCGGGCCAGCTCGAACACCACCCGGATGGCCGAGACGATGGTGCGCAGCTCCCCGGCGACGGGGGCTTGGAGCGCCAGCAGGGAGAGGCACTTGTACTCCATCTCCTCGTGCATCCGGTCCAGCTCGGCGTCGTTGGTGATGACTGCCTCGGCCCGCGTCAGGTCTGCCGTCAGCAGCGACTCTGCGCCCTCGCGGATGGCCACCTCAACCAGTTCCGCCATGGAAACGAGGTTGTCGATGATGGAGTCGAGCTCCTCGTGGTAGCTGGTGCGCATGTGCGGGCTCCTTGTGTGTCAAATCAAGAGTGAGTCTAGCCGTGGCGGGGACCCACCCGAACGCTATTGACCCCGGGTAGCAGGGCGTTTCCCCCCGATGAACCCACGGTGAACAGCCGGTGAAGTCTGCACGACGACGCCCATCGCCGGCCCATCATGGACCGGACGGCCCGCGCGTGGCCCCATATGATGAAGGCATGCACCCAGCCCTCGCCGGACTCATCGGGGCCGGTGTGATGTTGCTGGTGTGTCTCTTCGCCTACCTGCTCCTGCGCGGGCGCCAGGACTGGCGGCAGCTGGAGGCCCAGCGCATGGCCGCCAAGGCCTCGCTCGAGTTGCGCGACGTGCTGGACACCATCGCCTCGGGTGCGGTGCTGGTAGGGCCCCACGACGAGATCCTCATCGTCAACGAGACCGGGGTCGCGCTCAATCTCGCGCGCGGCAGCCGGGTGGGCTTCCCCGAGCTGCTCGAGCTGGTCCGGCAGGTCCGCTCCTCGCAGTTGCCCTACCGCGGCCCCGTGGTGAGGGATCTGCACCCGGGCGCGGAGCGGCTCGAACTGACCACCCGCATCGCCCCGATGATCGACGACAACGTGCTCGTGATCGCCGAGGACGAGTCCTCCCAGAAGCGGGTCGAAGCGGTGCGGCGGGACTTCGTCGCCAACATCTCCCACGAGTTGAAGACCCCCATCGGGGCGATCTCGGTTCTGGCCGAGGCCATCGACGCGGCCAAAGATGACCCGGAGAGCGTGGAGCGGTTCGTGGCGCGCATGCAGCTGGAGACCGCCCGCCTCGCGGAACTGGTCAACCAGATCATCGACCTCTCGAGGCTCCAATCCACCGACCCCCTGCTGAGCCGTGAGGTGGTGGACGTGGCAGAGGTGGTCGCCGAGGCGATCTCCCGCTCCCAGGAGAGGGCGAACCAGCGCGGCGTCTCGCTCATCCTCGCGCGCACCACGCATGCCAGCGTGATGGGGGACCGGTGGCAGCTCGCGGACGCGGTCACGAACCTGGTGCAGAACGCCATCAACTACTCCGACGAGAAGGCGCGCGTCACCCTCAGCATCCTTCCCGTCACCGCGGACGGGGACGAGTTCGTCGAGATCAAGGTCTCCGACAACGGCATAGGCATCAAGCCCGAGGACCAGGAGCGCGTGTTCGAGCGCTTCTACCGCGTGGACTACGGGAGGTCGCGGCAGAGCGGCGGCACCGGGCTCGGCCTGTCCATCGTGCGGCACATCGCCAACGCGCACGGCGGCACGGTTCGGGTGTGGTCCCGCCCGGGCCAGGGGTCCACGTTCACCGTGCGGCTGCCCGCCTACCTGGGCCCGGAGCCCACAGACACCGACCCGGACACAGACGAGGAGGCCTAGATGACCCGCATCCTGATCATCGAGGACGAGGATTCCTACCGCGACGCGACCAGCTTCATGCTCCGCAAGGAGGGATTCGACGTGGTCACCGCTGCCGACGGCGCGGAGGGCCTCGCGGAGTTCGACAAGGTGGGCGCGGACCTGGTCCTGCTGGACCTGATGATGCCCGGCATCCCCGGGGTGGAGGTGTGCCGCCAGCTGCGTGCGCGTGGGAACGTCGCGATCGTCATGGTCACCGCCCGGGACTCCGAGGTCGACAAGGTGGTGGGCCTGGAGCTGGGGGCCGACGACTACGTCACCAAGCCGTTCAGCCACCGCGAGCTGGTGGCCCGCATCCGGGCCGTCCTGCGCCGCGGCCAGGACATGGTGCTGCTCCCGGATGTGGTCGAGGTGAGCGGGGTGCGGATCGACGTGGAGCGCCACCAGGTCAACGTCGACGGTCAGGACGTGCGCCTCGCGCTACGCGAGTTCGAGCTTCTGGAGCTGCTGCTGCGCAACGCCGGACGGGTGATGACGCGGGGGCAGCTGATCGACAGGATCTGGGGGAGCGACTACGTGGGCGACACCAAGACCCTCGACGTGCACATCAAGCGGCTCCGTTCGAAGATCGAGCGTGATCCGTCGAACCCCGAGCGCCTCGTCACCGTGCGCGGGTTGGGCTACAAGTTCGAGGGGTGAGGGCCCGCCTCAGGCGTTGGCCTGCTCCCATGCCTCGGCGAAGTCGGGATGATCGGCCGACACCACGGGCACGCTGAGCTGGACGCTCTGCCCGCCGTCGAACTGCACGGACACCTGGGCGAGACGTCCCACGATCAGCTCCGAGGTGTTGAACGAGGTCTCCGAGCCGTCGAGGATGATGGTCCTGCCCTTGGGGATCTCGGCCTCGAACGGGACGGCGTTGAGCTCGCCGAAGGAGCCGTCCTCCAACTCGGCGGCGTAGCCGAGGCCGACCACCTGGGCGGGCTCGTCGCGGGAGGCGATGCCGCCGACGATCATGCCGGCGCCCTCGCCGTCGGTGAGGACCACGAAGTTGCGCAGCTTGAGGCCGCCCTGGTCGGTCTGGACCCCTGCGGCGGGCGGCGCGCCGTACTCCCACTGGCCGGCCGTGCAGCCGCTCAGCGAGGCGGCGAGCGCGACGGTGGCGACGAGGGCCGCGGTGCGGCGCAGGGTCTTGCTCATGGGTCCTCCGGCTGTGGGGGCGTGCGGCTAGGCACATCCTAACCGGATCGGCGCTGCGTGTACCACGAAGCCTCCACCGGTGGGCCCCTGGGGTGGCCTAAGACGCGCGGTCTGGGCCGTTGTGGCGCGGGCTGCTAGAATCGAGGCTGGGAAAGGGGTCAGTGAGAATGACTTTTTCGATCGGTGAAACGGTGGTCTACCCCAATCATGGGACGGCTGTCATTGAAGACATCGAGAACAAGACCATCAAAGGCGAGGACAGGCTCTACCTTGTCCTTCGCGTCATCGGACAGAACGACCTGGTGATCAGCGTTCCAGCGTGCAACCTGGACCTGGTCGGCGTGCGGGACGTCGTGGATGCAGACGGACTGGAGAAGGTGTTCTCGGTGCTCCGCGCTGAGCACACCGAGGAGCCGGCAAACTGGTCCCGCCGGTTCAAGGCCAACATGGAGAAGCTGCACTCCGGCAACGTGATCAAGGTCTCCGAGGTCGTCCGTGACCTCTGGCGCCGTGACCGCGACAAGGGCCTCTCCGCAGGTGAGAAGCGGATGCTGGCCAAGGCCCGCGCCATCCTGATCGCCGAGCTCGCGCTCGCCGAGCAGACAGCAGAGGACAAGGCCGAGATCATGCTCGACGAGGTCCTCGCCTCCTGATACAAAACCAGACATCGTAGTGTCACAGCTTGATAAGCCGGTCGTCGCCGTTGTGGTGGCGGCCGGTTCTGGTTCCCGGCTCGGCGCCGCCCTGCCGAAGGCGCTGGTCGAACTCGACGGCGTCCCCCTCGTCCGCCGCGCCGTCGACGCACTGGCAGACGGCGGCGTGACGCAGGTCGTCGTCACAATTCCCGACGGCATGGCCGAGCCGTTCGGGCGCGCCCTCGAGGGCGCCGCGCTCCCCGTGACGTGCGTCGTGGGCGGGGCCACCCGGCAGGACTCCGTACGGATCGGCCTGGCCGCGCTCGACGCGCCGGACCACGCGGTGGCGCTCGTGCACGACGCGGCCCGCGCGCTGGTGCCGCCGGGCGTGGTCCGGGCGGTCGCCGTCGCCGTGGCCGAGGGCGCCGAGGTGGTCATCCCCGTGGTGCCGGTGGTGGATTCGATCCGTCGCGTGGAGCAGCACGGCTCACACGTCGTCGACCGCGCCGACCTGCGCGCGGTGCAGACGCCCCAGGCGGCCCGCCTCGACGCACTGCGGGCCGCGCACGCGCGGGTCGCGGCCGAGGGGATCGAGGTCACCGACGACGCGGCCGCCTGCGAGCACGCGGGGCTGCGCGTCACCCTCGTCGCGGGGCACCGCGACTCGTTGAAGGTCACCGAACCGATAGACCTGGTGCTGGCCCGGGCCGTCCTGGCCGAGCGGCGGAGTACACACACAGAGGAGCAGCCATGACCCGGGTAGGCATCGGCACGGACGTCCACCGGCTCGAGCCGGGCGTCGAGCTGTGGGTGGCCGGCCTGCACTTCCCGGACGAGCCCGCCGGCCTCGCCGGTCACTCCGACGGCGACGTCGCCGCCCACGCGGCCTGCGACGCCCTGCTCGGCGCGGCGGGCCTGGGGGACCTGGGCAGCAACTACGGGACCGCTGAGCCCGAATGGGCCGGCGCCAGTGGCGTGGCGTTCCTGACCGAGACGGCCAGGCGCGTCCGCGCCGCCGGCTACCGGATCGGCAACGTGGCCATCCAGGTGATCGGCAACCGGCCCAAGCTCGCGCCCCGGCGCTCGGAGGCGGAGCGGCTGCTGAGCGCCGCCGTCGACGCCCCGGTCACGGTGAGCGCCACCACCACCGACGGGCTGGGACTCACGGGTCGCGGCGAGGGGGTCGCGGCCATCGCCGTGGCGATGGTGTCCGTCGAGGCCTGACGGCGTGCGATAGGTTGCTGCTACCCGAGAGGAGGGCCCGCGATGAGCCGTCGTGCGCGTTGCTGGATGCTGGTCGCCGCCGCCCTGACGCTGCTGGCGTGGCCGTCCGCGGCCGTCGCGCAGGAGGGCTCGGGCACCGCTGAGGTCGTCGCCCGCGTGCAGGAGGACGGAAGCGTGCGCGTGACGCAGACGCTCACCTTCGACGCCCCCCGCGACGAGATCACCCAGGTCCTCGCGCTCCACCGCGACATCGACGCCTCCAGCTACCACCGGTTCCGCATCACCGACGTCGCGGCCACCGTCGACGGGCAGAGCGCCGACCTCGCCACCGCCACCACTGAAACGCACGTCGAGGTCAGGGTGGGCGTCGACGGGGTGGGCCCCGTGACTCTGACGTACGTGGTCGACGGCGCCACGCGCCTCGCGCAGGGGCAGGACGGCGAGCTCACCGTCATGGAGTGGCCCCTCGTCCAGGGCCTTCCCGTCGGCCTCACCCTCGTCGAGGGCAGCGTCGAGGGGCCCAGCACCCCGGAGATGATGGACTGCGAGGCCGGCCCGCCCGGCACGGTGGGCCGGTGCGCGGCGCTCCTCGGCGGCACCTTCGACCAACCCGGCGTGGCCTTCCAAGACGGTCCCCGCGGCCCGGGCGACGAGGTGGTCCTGACGGTGGCCTACCCCGCCGCCGAGGTCGCGGCCACTGATGACGTGCAGGTGCGGTGGAGCCTGGACCGCGCCTTCGAGGTGTCCTGGCCGTCGGTGCTGGCGGCCCTGGGGACGGCGCTCCTCGGAGCCGCGGCGGTCTACCTCCTCCATCGTCGTGCAGGCCGGGACTCGGCGCCGGCCGAGGCGCGGGCCATCGGCTCGTTCACCGCCGTCGGGCCCGGTGAGTCGGTGTTCCGTGTGCCGGAGGGGGTGCGCCCCGGCCACGTCGGCACGGTCGCCGACGAGCGGGTGGACCCCGTCGACGTGACCGCCACCCTGGTGGATCTCGCCGTGCGCGGTCACCTGCGGATCACCGAGCTGCCGCGGCCGAGCCACGGACTCCTCGACTGGACGCTCGAGCCGACGGGCGCCCCCGTCGACGACCTGGCGGTGTTCGAGAAGGAGCTGCTGGCGGCGGTCGCCCCGGCGGGGGAGCCCACGCTGGTGTCGCGGCTGGCCGAACGACTCGAGGATCGCATCGAACGGATCCAGGACGCCCTGTACGACGACGTGGTGGCGCGCGGCTGGTTCGAGCGACGCCCGGACTCGACCCGCTCCTCCTGGCGGACCAGGGGGTACGTGGTCCTCGGCCTCGCGGCGATGGCGGCCGCCCTGCTGGTCGCGTTCACCACGCTGGGGCTCGTGGCGCTGGTGCTCCTGGCCGTGGGCGCCGCGGTGGTGTGGGTCGCCGACCGTATGCCGCGCCGGACGGCCGCTGGGGCGGCGCTGCTCGGCGGCCTGGGGGCCTTGTCCGCGCTCCTGGCCACCCACGCGACCACGGAGATGCCGCGCGGCCGCGAGCTCGAGGAGATCTCGCGGCTGCTCGGCTACACCGTCGTGCTGGGCGGGAGGGACCGCTGGCTGGCGGCCATGGTGGCCGCCGACGATGACGACACGGTCCCCGATCCCGCCGTGCTCGACTGGTACCACGCGCCGGAGACGTGGCACCTGCAGGACCTGCCGGCGTCGATGACGCAGTTCATCAACACCGTGCAGGGCGCGCTCTACTCCCGCTGACCCGTCCTCAGACCTCGAAGCCGGGGTACAGGGGGTGCATGCTCAGCAGCCGGTCCGCCTCCGCCAGCGAGCCCTGGCGGGCGTCGTCGGTGAGCTCGTACTTGGCCTTGCTGGGGGTCCCGGCGCTCGTCGTCGTGGGCGTGGTGGCGGTGAGGACTCCGGAGATCATGTCCGCGACCGCATCCATGTCCGACTCGGTGAATCCGCGCGACGTGAGCGCAGGAGTGCCGAGGCGGACACCGGTGGTGTACCAGGCGCCGTTCGGGTCGTGGGGGACCGCGTTGCGGTTGGTGACGATGCCGGACTCGAGCAGCGCTGCCTCCGCCTGCCGGCCCGTGAGCCCGAACGAGCGCACGTCCATCAGCACGATGTGGTTGTCGGTGCCGTCCGTGACGAGCTTCACGCCTCGGCGCATCAGGCCCTCGGCGAGCGCCTTCGCGTTGTCGGCCACCTGCTGCGCATAGGTGCGGAACTCCGCCGTGCGGGCCTCCGCCAGTGCCACGGCCTTGGCGGCCATGACGTGGGACAGGGGGCCGCCGAGCACCAGCGGGCAGCCGCGATCCACGGAGGGCGCGAACTCGGCGGTGGCCAGGACCATGCCGCCGCGCGGGCCGCGCAGGGACTTGTGGGTGGTGGTGGTGACGACGTGGGCGTGGGGCACCGGGTCCTCGTCCCCGGTGAACACCTTGCCGGCCACCAGGCCCGCGAAGTGGGCCATGTCCACCATCAGCACGGCGCCCACCTCGTCGGCGATCTCGCGCATCTTGGCGAAGTTCACCCGGCGCGGGTAGGCGGAGTAGCCCGCCACCAGGATCAGGGGCTTGAATTCCCGCGCCTGGGCGGCGAGGGCGTCGTAGTCCAGCAGCTGCGTCTCGGGATCGGTGCCGTAGGAGCGCTGGTGGAACATCTTGCCCGACACGTTGGGGCGGAAGCCGTGCGTGAGGTGGCCGCCGGCGTCGAGCGACATGCCCAACAGCCGCTGGTCGCCGAAGCGGCGGCGCAGCGTCTCCCAGTCCGCCTCGGACAGCTCGGCCACGCCCTTGGCGCCGAACTCGGCGAGGGCGGGGGACTCCACCTTGTGGGCGAGGATGGCCCAGTACGCGGTGAGGTTCGCGTCGATGCCCGAGTGGGGCTGCACGTAGGCGTACTCGGCGCCGAACAGCTCACGCGCGTGTTCGGCGGCCACGGCCTCGACCGTGTCGACGTTCTGGCATCCCGCGTAGAACCGGTGCCCCACGGTGCCCTCGGCGTACTTGTCGCTCAGCCAGGTGCCCATGGTGGCGAGCACCGGGAGGCTGGCGTAGTTCTCGGACGCGATGAGCTTCAGCGACGCCCGCTGATCGGTGAGCTCCTGCCGCGTCGCCTGCGCGATGCGGGGCTCGACCTGCTCGATCATGCCGAGCAGGGTCCGGTAGGCCGACGAGATCGACTCGAGATCGCTCACAGTTCTCCTTGGGTTCACGGGTGTGGGACCAAATCTAGTCCTCCCGCGGCCCCGGGGCACTCCCGGGGCTGGCGGCTGGACGGCGCCAGGTCACTCCGACGGGGTGATCCCGGAGCGTTGCTGGCTCACCTCGTACAGGGCCACCGCCGCCGCGACGGAGGCGTTGAGCGACTCGATCCCGCTGGCGATGGGGATGGAGACCAGCGCGTCGCAGTGCTCGCGCACCAGGCGGGCCAGGCCCTCGTCCTCCGAGCCGACGACGATGACCAGCGGCCCGTCCACGCCGGGGGCGCCGGAGACCGGCACCTCGCCCTCGCCGGCCAGGCCGATGACGGTGAAGCCCATCTTCGACGCCTGCTCGAGCGCGCGGTTGAGGTTGGTCGCCATCGCGATGGGCAGCCGCGCCGCGGCGCCGGCCGACGTCTTCCAGGCGGCGGCGGTCATCGACGCGGAGCGCCGCGACGGGATGATCACGCCCTGGGCCCCGAAGGCCGCCGCTGAGCGCACGATGGCGCCGAGGTTGCGGGGGTCGGTGATGCCGTCGAGGGCCACGACGATGCCGTCGACGTCCAGCGCGTCCGCCAGCACGTCCTCCGCGTCGGCGTACTCGTAGGCCGGGAGCTGGACCGCGACGCCCTGGTGCACCAGCCCGCCGGTCACCCGGTCGAGCTCGGCGCGGGTCACCTGGAGCAGCGGCACGCTGTGCTCGGCGGTGAACTTGAGGATGTCGCGGAGGCGGTCGTCGCGCTCGGCGCCCTCTGCCACGTAGGCCTGCTTGATGGGCAGGCCGGCCGTCAGCGCCTCGTAGACGGGGTTGCGTCCCACCACCCAGTCCGCCCCGGCGGGGGTCTTCGTCGAGCGGGGCCGGCCCTGCTGCTTGCGTTCGGCGGCCTGCTTCGACTTGTACGCCTTGTGGTAGGTCCGGTCCTCCGCCTTGGGGGTGGGCCCGCGGCCCTGGAGGGAGCGCCTGATGCGGCCGCCGGAGCCTGCCGCCTTGTTCTTGCCCTTGCTGGTCGCGCCGCGGCGCGATGAGTTGCCTGCCATCTACTTCTTCTCCAAGCTCCACCGGGGGCCGGTGGGGGTGTCTGTGATCTCGAGGCCGAGGCCTGCGAGGGTGTCGCGGATGGCGTCTGCCGCCGCCCAGTCCTTGGCCTGGCGCGCCGCGGCGCGTTGGTCCAGGAGCGCGGCGACGAGCCCGTCGACGACGGGGGTCAGATCGGTGCCGGCGGCCGTGGCCGACCATTCGGGGGCGTCGGGATGGAGCCCGAACACCCGCAGCATCGCGCCCACCGCGCCCGCGAGGGCGGCGACGCGCGGGCCGTCGCCGTCGGCAAGCGCCTGGTTGCCGGCGCGGATGGCGTCGAAGAGCGCGGCGACGGCTCCGGGGGTGCCCAGGTCGTCGTTCATGGCGCGCTCGAACGCGGTCAACTGCGGGACGCCGGTCGGCTCCGCGGCGGAGCCGACGCTCTCGGCGGCCCGCGCGACGAAGGAGTCGATCCGCTCGATGGCCTTCTCCGCCTCGGTCAGCGAGCCGCGGGTGCCGTCGTCTGCCGGGGAGAACTCGATGGTGGAGCGGTAGTGGGGCGCGAGCAGGAAGAACCGGACGGCGCGCGGGTTGTAGGTCTTCGTGACCTCCGAGACCAGCGCGGTGTTGCCGAGCGACTTGCTCATCTTCTCCCCGGCCATGGTGACCCAGGCGTTGTGCATCCAGTAGCGCGCGAAGCCCTTGCCCGCCGCGGCGGACTGCGCCAGCTCGTTCTCGTGGTGCGGGAACCGCAGGTCCACGCCGCCGCCGTGGATGTCGAAGGTGTCGCCGAGGTACTTGCCGGCCATGGCGGAGCACTCGAGGTGCCAGCCGGGCCGGCCACGGCCCCACGGCGAGGGCCACGACGCCGTCGCCGGCTCGCCCTCCTTGTGCCCCTTCCAGAGCGCGAAGTCCCTGGGGTCCCGCTTGCCGCGGGGGTCGGCGTCAGCGGCGGCCTCCATCTCGTCGACCTTCATGCCCGAGAGCTCCCCGTACCGCGGCCAGCTCTTGACGTCGAAGTAGACGTCACCGGATCCGTCGGGCGCCGGGTAGGCGTGGCCCCGCTCGATGAGCGCCTCGGTGAGCTCGATCATCTCGGGGATGTGGCCGGTGGCGCGCGGCTCGTAGGTGGGGGGCTTGCAGCCGAGCGAGGCGTAGGCGTCGTGAAGCTCGCGCTCGAAGTGGTAGGCGTGGGCGAACCACTCGACCCCGGCCTCGGCCGACTTCGCGAGGATCTTGTCGTCGATGTCGGTGACGTTGGCCACGACCGAGACCGTAAGGCCCTGGTGCTCCAGCCAGCGGCGGAGGACGTCGAAGACCACCTCCTTGCGGATGTGGCCGAGGTGCGGCGACGCCTGGACGGTGAGCCCGCAGTGGTAGATCGACACCTTGCCTGCCGTCATCGGGACGAAGTCCCGGACGGTGCGGGTTGCGGTGTCATAGAGCTTGAGCGTCACAACAGGTGAGTCTACTGGGCGGGGGGCCGGGAAGCCGCCGGCTGGGGACTGGTTGAAATGTGTACTATCCTGGTCTCGTGAGCCTCAACGTATCGATCTGGTCCGACATCGCCTGCCCCTGGTGCTACATCGGGAAGCGCCGCTTCGAGAGCGCCCTGGCCCGGTTCCCCCAACGCGAGGAGGTGAAGGTCCAGTGGCGCAGCTACCAGCTGGACCCGTCGCTGCCGGACCACGACCATCGCAGCGAGGTTGAATACCTGGTGGCGGCCAAGGGCATGCCGGCCCACGCGGTCCAAGGGATGATCGCCCACGTCACGGAGCAGGCCGCGGGCGAAGGTCTTGACTACGACTTCGATGCGTTGGTGGTCGCCAACTCGCGCCGCGCGCACCGCGTCCTGCAGGCCGCCAAGCGGGCCGATGCCGCCGACGGGGGCGGCCGGACGGACCGGCTGAAGGAGGCGCTCCTGTCGGCCCACTTCGAGGGCGGACGCAACATCGGCGACGTCGAGGTGCTCACCGAGTTGGCGGACGCCGCCGGGCTGCCGGCCGACGAGGCCCGCGGCGCCGTCGACTCCGAGGACCTGGAGGCCGCCGTCGAGCGCGACATCGCCGAGGCCGCGGCCATCGGCGTGCGCGGAGTGCCGTTCTTCGTCTTCGACGACAAGTACGGGGTCTCCGGCGCGCAGCCCCCCGAGGTGTTCCTCCAGGCGCTCGAGGTGTCCTGGTCCGAGCGGACGCCGTCGCTCATCACGATCGACGGAGGCGCGGGCGAGGCCTGCGGCCCCGACGGCTGCGCCTGACCCGTCCCGGCGTCAGCCCTTCTTCTTCTTCGCCTTCTTCTCCGCCTTGGCGCGCAGGGCGTTGATGTCGAAGCCCGCCATGACCGGGATGTCCGGATCGTTGGCGCCGTCCTCCCAGGGGTCGTACGGTTTCTCGTCGTTGTCGTCGGCGTAGCCGTGTGAGGGGTCGTACTTGTTGGCCAGCTCGCTGCCGACGGGCTCGACGTTCATCATCTCCTCGTCCGGCAGCTGCGTCAGCACCTCGTGGATGTACCCGGCCGCGGCCTCCTCGGTGGGGACCTCACGGTTCTCGCGCTGCGACTGGTACCAGCGGTAGTCCAGCACCTCGTGGAAGAACTGGGCGGCGTCGCGCTTGGCCCGCAGATCCGCCGGGATGCGGGTGACGGCGGGCTCGAACACCTCCACCAGCCACTTGTGGGCCGCGACCGATTCCGCCGCGTGGGGCGCGTTCTTGGCGCGGAAGGTGTCCATGTCGTTGAGCAGCCGCCGGGCCTGGTGCTCCTCCGCGTCCAGCCCGGTGAGGCGCATCAGGCGCCGGGTGTGGTGGCCCGCCTCCACGACCTTCGGCCGCATCCGGATGGTGCGCCCGTCGGGGGACGCGTCGACGTCGATCTCCGCCACGTCGAAGCCGAGCGCGTTGAGGCGCCGCACTCGACCCTCCAGCCGGTACAGCTCGGAGCCGTCGAACTCCTCCTCGCCGGTGAGCTCGGCCCACAGCTGCTGGTAACGGTCCTCGATGGTGCTCACGAGCCACTGGGGATCCAGCGACGCGTCGAGGATGCCGCCGGCCTCCAGGTCCAGGAACTCGCCGAACAGGTTGGTGCGCGCGATCTGCAGGTCGTGCGCGCGCTGGCCGGGGGTCAGCGTGTCGTGCAGCTCGCCGGTCTCCGCGTCCACCAGGTAGGCCGCGAACTCGCCGGCGTCGCGGCGGAACAGGATGTTCGACAGCGAGACATCACCCCAGTAGAAGCCGGTGAGGTGGAGCCGGGCGAACAGGGCGACCATGGCGTCCAGCAGCCGGTTGACCGTCTCGTGCTTGACGCCCGGATAGAACAGGGAGCGGTAGGGCAGGGAGAAGGGCAGGTGCCGGGTCAGCAGGATGGGATCCAGCGGGTCACCGTCGGAGTCCACGCGGCCCAGGACCACGCCGACGGGGTCCACCGAGGGCACCCCGAGCCGCTTGAGCTCGGTGAGCATGCGGTACTCCTGCACCGCCACCTCCTCGAGGATCTCCTTCGCCGCGAAGATCTCCTCCCCGACGGCGAGGAAGCGCACGACGTGACGCGAGATGCCGCGGGGGAGGGCGACGAGGTGGCGCGCGGGCCAGTCCAGCAGCGGAACCTGCCAGGGCAACTGGAGGAGGTCCGCATCGGGCTTGGCAGCGAGGAACCGGGGCACGGCCCGAGTCTAGTGCGCGCCCGCCCCGGCTGCTCGCTCGAGCGCCTCAGCCACCACGGCGACCAGGTCCTCCTCGGACTCGATGCCGACGCTCAGCCGCAGCAGCCCGCCGCCGATGCCGGCGATCTCCCGGGCCTCGGGCGTCATCCCGGCGTGCGTCATGGTCTCCGGGTGACACACCAGCGACTCGACGCCCCCGAGCGACTCGGCGAGGTGGAACACCTGCAGGCCGTCGAGGAACCGGTGCACCGCGTCGACGCCGCCGGCCAGATCCAGCGAGACGAGCGAGCCGAAGCCGCTCTGCTGGCGGGCGGCGACGTCGTGGCCGGCGTGTGAGGCCAGGCCCGGGTAGTGCAGCGCCGCGACCGCGGGGTGCCCGTCCAGCAGGCGCACGAGGGCCTCGGTGTTGGACTCGTGCACACGCAGCCGCGCGTCGAGCGTGCGCAGCCCGCGGAGGGTGAGGTAGGCGTCGAAGGGGCTCGACGTGAGGCCCAGCGCGTTGGCCCACAGCCGCAGCTTGGCGTGCACCTCGGGATCCGCCGCGACAGCGACGCCCCCCACCACGTCCGAGTGCCCGTTGATGAACTTGGTGGTGGAGTGGATGACGATGTCCACCCCGTGCTCCAGCGGGCGCTGGAGCAGCGGCGAGAGGAACGTGTTGTCCGCCGCGACGAGGGCGCCGACGGCGTGCGCCCGGGCGGTCGTCGCCGCGATGTCGGTGATCCGCAGCAGCGGGTTCGACGGCGTCTCGATCCACACCAGTGCGGGGGAGCGGTCCAGCGCCTCGTCCAGCGCCGCGCCGTCGTTGAAGTCGACGAAGTCCACCTCGAACCGCCCCTGCGAGGCCAGGAACGTGAACAGCCGCCAGGTGCCGCCGTACGCGTCGTGCTGGACCACCACCCGGCCCCCTGCGGGCACGAAGGCCTCGGCCACCAGCGTGATGGCCGCCAGGCCGGTGGCGACGCTCGTCGCGCCGGCCCCGCCCTCGAGCGCCGCCAGGGCGTCGTTGAGGACGTCCCTGGTGGGGTTGCCCGAGCGGGTGTAGTCGTACTCCCGGGGCTCGTCGAAGCCGTGGAAGGTGAAGTTCGTGCTCAGGTAGAGCGGCGGGACCACCGCCCCGTAGGTGGGGTCCACCCCCAGCCCGGCGCGCATGCCACGCGTCCAGCGTCCAAGCTCAGCCATCTCTCGCTCCTCTGTGCAGACCCTGGAAAAAATAGTGGAGCCCCGGCGGACCGGGGCTCCACTACAGCTGGATTTCGCTCTCAGGAGAGCGACCGCGCGCTCAGGAGAGGCGCTCCTCCGTCTTGTTGCTGAACACGTGCACGGCCTCAGGCGCGGCCGCGAGGCGGACGACCTCACCCTTGTGGGGTGCGGTGCGGGCGCCGACACGGGCGACGAACTGCTGCTCGCTGACGATCTCGTCCTCGTGCGAGGAGGCGAGGGTGCCGTACAGGAACGAATCCGCGCCGAGCTCCTCGACGACCGCGATGTGGAGGCCGATGCCCTCGTCCGCAACGCGGAACGCCTCGGGGCGGATGCCGATGGTGAGGGTGTCCTCGCCGTTGGCGGCCTTGGCCAGGGTCTCGCGGGGGACACGCACGACGTAGTCGCCGACCTGCACGCCGTCCTCGACGCGCTTGCCGGAGATCAGGTTCATGGCGGGGGAGCCGATGAAGCCGGCGACGAAGAGGTTCTTCGGCGCGTCGTACAGGGCGAGCGGGGTGTCGACCTGCTGGAGGATGCCGTCCTTCATCACCGCGACGCGGTCACCCATCGTCATGGCCTCGACCTGGTCGTGGGTCACGTAGACGGTGGTGACGCCGAGGCGCTGCTGCAGCGCGGCGATCTGGGTGCGGGTGGACACGCGCAGCTTGGCGTCGAGGTTCGACAGCGGCTCGTCCATGAGGAAGACCTGCGGCTGACGCACGATGGCGCGGCCCATGGCGACGCGCTGACGCTGGCCACCGGAGAGGGCCTTCGGCTTGCGGGTGAGGAAGTCCTCGAGGCCGAGGAGCTTCGCGGCCTCCTGGACGCGACGCTCGCGGTCCGCCTTGGGCACGTTCTGCATCTTGAGCGCGAAGCCCATGTTGTCAGCGACGGTCATGTGCGGGTACAGCGCGTAGTTCTGGAAGACCATGGCGATGTCGCGGTCCTTCGGGGGAAGGTCGGTGACATCGCGGTCCCCGATGAAGATCGAGCCGGAGTTGACCTCTTCGAGGCCGGCCAGCATGCGCAGGGAGGTGGACTTGCCGCAACCCGAGGGGCCGACAAGAACCATGAACTCGCCGTCCTCGATCTCGAGGTTCAGCTTGTCGACGGCGGGGCGATCGGTTCCGGGGTAGACCCGGGAGGCGTCGCGGTAGCTAACGGTGGCCATAGCCATATTCCTTTCCACGGGCAGGTACGTGCCCGACGATCCGTAGTGGATAGGAACCTGTTTTCAGGTGTTCCTGGGAGGGAACTTTACACGTCGGGCTCGCCGTTTCCATACCGGGGGTCCGGAGAACGGAAGGGCCGCTCGAGGGTTGTGCCGGCGGCGGACGGGCGCGCGGGGGCGTCGGCCGCCGTCGAAGTACCATTCACCCGTGACCGATGAGCAGCGCCGAGACGACGCCGTGGCGGAGCCGACAAGCCCCGTCGCCCCCGAAGCGACGGCGTCTGAGGACGCGGAGCCCGCCTGGTGGGAGGCCGACGGCATGCCCTGGCGCAAGGAGCCGGGCAGGCAGGACATCGCCTGCCTGGCGTGGTTCGGAGTCGTCGGTGTGTTCGGCCTCATCCTGCTGCCCACCCGCGCCTGGCTGCTCGCCACGGCGCCCGACTGGCTGGCCATGATCACCGGCGGCCGCACGAGTGTCGCGGCCAGCGGGGCCATCGCGTCGACGGGGGAGATGCCGCACTGGCCGGTGGTGCTCGTCGTCGCGTCGATCCTCAGCCTCAAGTTCGACTGGATCTACTGGTGGGCGGGCAAGCTGTGGGGCCGCGGGATGATCGAGGTCTGGGCCGGGCAGTCCAAGCGCGCCGCCCGCGGCTACGCCACCGCCGAACGGTGGGCGGAGAAGGCCGGTCCGTTGGGCTTCCTCATCGCCTACATCCCGATGCCGCTGCCGCTCATGCAGGTGGTGTTCGTGCTCGCCGGCGCGTCGGGCATGAGCCTCAAGCGGTTCCTCGTCTACGACTACATCGCCTCGACGCTGTGGCTGATCGCGTTCTTCCTCATGGGGTGGCGCCTGGGGGACGCGGCGGTCGCGGTCCTCGACGCCTACGCCCGGATCGCCGGCTACGTGGCCATCGGACTGATCATCTTCATCGTCGTGACCACCGTCCTCAACCAACGTCGAAAGGCGCGTGAGCAGCAATGACGCCTCAGCCCTACCGCCCGACCGGAGTGCGCTTCGGCGCCGCCTACTACCTCGAGTACCAGCCCACGGACGACCCCACCAGGGACCTCGACCTCATGCAGGCCGCCCACTTCAGCGTCATCCGGGTGGGCGAGTCGACCTGGAGCACCTGGGAGCCGAGCAACGGCGAGTTCAACCTCGACTGGCTCCAACCCGTCCTCGACGGCGCCCACCAGCGCGGCATCGGCGTGATCCTCGGCACCCCCACCTACGCGGCGCCGCCGTGGCTGGCGCACGCCTACCCGGAGATCGCGGGCGAGCCGGAGACCGGCCGGCGCCACCCCTGGGGCGCGCGCCAGGAGATCGACATCACGCACCCCGCGTTCCTGTTCCACGCGGAGCGGATCATCCGCAAGGTCGTCGCCCGCTACGCGGACCACCCTGCGGTCATCGGCTACCAGGTGGACAACGAGCCGGGCGTCATCCCGCTGCACAACCACGGCACCTTCGTGCGCTTCCTGGGGTGGCTGGAGAAGCGGTACCACACCGTCGATCGGCTGAACGAGGAGTGGGGCCTCACCTACTGGTCCCACCGCATCAACCAGTGGTCCGAGCTCTGGCGCCCCGACGGCAACGCCCAGCCCCAGTACGACCTCGCCTGGCGCACGTTCCAGAACGAGTGCACCACCGGGTTCATCCACTGGCAGCGCGACATCGTGCGCGAGTACGCCCGCGAGGACCAGTTCGTCACCACCTGTGTGGCGTTCGACCGTCCCACCATCGACGAGGGCCAGGTCAGCGCGGGCCTGGATGTCGCGGCGGCCAACGCCTACTACGCCATGCAGGACCACCTGGCGCGGGGCTCGGATCTCGAGCGCCCGGAGCCGTGGGTGCGCACCGGCGTCCACGGCCTACTCGAGCTGGCCGACCGCTCCTACGCGCTGCAGCAGCGCCGATTCCTCATCACCGAGACGAACGCGCAGGCCATCCAGTGGGCCTCGGCCAACTACCCTGCCTACCCCGGCCAGCTGATCCAGGCCGGTCTGGCCCTCGTCGCCCGCGGCGCGGCGATGGTCGAGTACTGGCACTGGCACACCCTCCACTTCGGCACCGAGACCTACTGGGGCGGCGTGCTGCCCCACTCGCAGGTGCCCGGCCGGGTCTATGACGAGGTGTCGCGGCTGGGGGAGATCCTCGCCGCCGTCGGCCCGCAGCTCGACGACTACGTGCCCGACGCGGACGTCGCCATCCTCTGGGACACCCCCACCAAGCAGCACTACGAGTTCACCCCCCCGCTCAACGACGGCGGCGGGACCCCCCGTCGGACGGCGTACCACGACATCGTGGGCGCGTTCCAGCGCGGCGCCGTCGACGCGGGCGCGCAGGTGCGCTTCCTCCACACGGAACAGTTCCGGGCCATGTCCGCCGAGGACCTGGCAGAGCGGTACCCGGTGCTGGTGGCGGCGTCGCAGTTCGTTGCGAGCGGCCACGACCTGGCCCGGATGGCCCGCTACGCGGAGCACGGCGGCACCCTGGTGATCGGGCCCCGCACCGGCTACGGGGACCTCGAGGCGAGGGCGCGGCTCGCCGTCGCCCCCTACCGCCTGCGTGACGCGGCCGGGCTCACCTACGAGGAGTTCTCCAACCTCGACTCACCGCTTGCGCTGATCGGGGAGGCGATGGACCTGTCCGAGGGTGCCAGGGCGACGATGTGGCTGGACGGCTACCTGCCCACGGACGCGGAGGTGCTGGTCCGCTACGACCACCGTCGATTCGGCGACTTCGCCGCGGTGACCCGCCGTCGGCACGGCGACGGCAGCGTGGTGAGCGTGGGCACCGTGCCCAACCCGGCGCTCGCCGAAGACCTGTTCCGGATGCTCGTGCCGGCCCCGAGGTCCGGGGCGTGGGAGCGCGACGAGCCGGTCACGGTCATGTCCGGGGAGTCTGAGGGGCGCCGGTTCTGGTTCCTGCACAACTGGAGCGAGGAGCCCGCCTCCGCCACCGCCCCGCACGCCGTGGTGGACCTGGTCAGCGGTGTGGATTTCCCGGCGGGAGCGGCCCTCGACCTGGGCCCCTGGTCCTGCCAGGTTCTCGCGGATCCGGCCTGACGGGCCTCAGGCGCGGCAGCAGAGCGCGACGAGGAAGTCCGACTGGGGGGTGAAGGGGCGCAGGTCCCACGTCGACAGGGCGAGGTCCAGCCGGAGGCCGGCGGCGTCGAGGTCGGCGAAGAAGTCCGCGAACTCGTAGCCGCGCCCGGCGCCGAACCCGATGATGGCGCGGCCGTCCTCGGCCAGGTGCGAGGCGAAGCGGCGCAACACCTCCACGCGCGTGGACGGGGCGAGGAAGCCCATCACGTTTCCGGCGGAGATGATCACGTCGAAGTCACCATCCACGCCCTCGGCGGCGAGGTCGAGCTCCGCGAGGTCGCCCACCAGCCAGGTGGGGCCGGGATGGTCGATCTCGGCGGCCTGGATCAGGGCGGGATCCACGTCCACGCCCACCACCACATGCCCCAACGCGTGCAGCCGGCCGCCCACGCGGCCCGGCCCGCAGCCGGCGTCGAGGATGCGTGACCCGCGAGGCACCATCGCGTCGACGGTGCGCGCCTCCCCGCCCAGGTCGTGGCCGGCCGCCTCCATGATCTTGAAGCGCTCGATGTAGCGCTGGGAGTGGTCTGGGTCGGCGGCGATGATGCGCGCCCACTTGCTGGGTTCGGTCATGGGGCCATTCTGGTGGCCGCGACCCGGGCCCACAAACCCGCCGCGGTGGAGCCTCCTGAGGGAGTCGAACCCTCGACCACTCGCTTACAAGGCGAGCGCTCTGGCCGCTGAGCTAAGGAGGCGGGCGCCCCTATTGTGCCGGACGGTCGCCCGACGCGAAACCTGGGAGCGGGGCCTACGCCCCTGAGGCGGCCACGAACAGGCGGCCGTGGCCCCGGACCGTCACCTGCTCGTGGGCGGGGACGAACACGGCGTCGCCCGAGTCAAGATGCTGAGGCGGCCCGTCGCCGTGCAGCGTGAAGGACCCGTCGGTGGCCAGCGCGATGCGCCCTGAGTCCTGGCGGGGGAGCGAGAGGGCGCCGTCGTCGCACGGGGCGACCAGCCACAGCTCGAACTCCGGGAAGGAGGTGGGGTAGACGTAGACCCCGTCCGCGCCGGCCGCGAGGAGCACCTCCGGCGTCATGGGCTCGAAGCCCACCACCTGCAGCAGGCCGTCGACGTCGATGTGCTTGCTCGTCAGGCCGCCTCGCATGACGTTGTCCGAGTTGGCCATGATCTCCACGCCGGTGCCGCGCAGGTACGCGTGCATGACGCCTGCCTCCAGCGCGACGGCCTCGCCGGGCTGCAGCGCGAACCGGTTCATCAGGAGGGCCGCCAGGATCCCGGGGTCGCCAGGGAAGTGCTCGTCCAGCTCGACGGCGGTGCGGGCGAACTCCCCGAGGCTGCCGGGCGCGTGCAGCCGCTCGACGGAGGCCGCCAGCACCAGGTCGACGAGGTAGCGCCGCTCGTCAAGGGAGAGCACGTCGAGGAAGACCTCCTGCAGGGCGGGGGCGTCGCGGCGGTCCCTCAGGGGGCCGATCACCGAGGCCAGCTCGTCCGCCACGCCCAGGCCCTCGAACAGGCCCGCAGTCTTGACCGGATCACGGAAGCCCAGCAGCCCCTCGAACGGGGTGAGCGCCACGATGGCCTCGGGCTTGGGCCAGTCGTCCTTGAAGGAGCGCACCGGGTCGCTCGGGTGCAGGCCCAGCAGCGACTCCCTGGCGTAGCCCACCTCGGCCTGCTCGCGCGACGGGTGCGCCTGGAGGCTCAGCGGCGACGACGCGGACAGGATCTTCATGAGGAACGGCAGTCTGGCCCCGAACTGGGTCTCCGTGGCGGCGCCCAGGACGTGCGGCTGATCCTGGATGAGGTCCGCCAGCGCCCGCCCGTCCTCGAGGAAGGCATGGCCGCCCGGATGGGTGCCCAGCCAGTACTCGGCCCACGGGCGACCGTCCGGGTCCCGACGGAGGATCGACGGGATCTCCGTATGACTTCCCCAGGCGAAATGCTGGACGTGGCCGGTCAGTCGGCGCATGGTTGTCGAGTCCTCAGTGTGTGGGGCCAGGGCGTACTCGACTCTACCGCTCCCCGCCGACGGCGGTGCCGGCCGAAGGTCAGCCTGCCTAATGACACCCGTGTGATTCGGGGTTTAGACTGGGCCGCATGTCTGAAGCCCTCACCGTGATCGAGCCGGCCGCCCTGGCCGACCGTGACGCCGCGATCCTCGACTTCGAGGACAGCTGGTTCACCTCCACGGTCCCGAAGGACCAGGCCATCATGGAGCACTTCTCGCTGTCGTCTGCGCGGTACTACCAGCACCTCAACCTCCTGATCGACACGCAGGAGGCGCTGGAGTACAAGCCCCTGCTGGTGAAGCGGCTGCGCCGGATGCGCTCCCAGCGGCAGGCGGCCCGCTCCGCCCGCCGCCTCCACGGCTGATCGTCAGAACGTCGAACGGCGCCGGACCCCCGCCAGGCGGCGGAGCCCCAGCCCGAGGGGCATCGTCGGGTTCCTGCGGTAGCCGCCCTTGAGCAGGTCCGCCTGCACCTCGAAGGGGTTTGCGCTGGCCCGGTCCCCCGTGCGGACCATGGACCAGGCGGTGGCGAGCCCGTACAGCGGGAGGAAAGGCAGCCCCAGGCAGTAGGCGTACTGCCATGCGTGTCCGTCCTCGTGCTCCAGGAGCGCCGGGTTCGCCGCCTCCAACTCCTCCACGCTGCGGCGGGGCACCAGCACCACGGAGCCGATCGTCACCGCGCCGGCGTTGTGGATGGGCAGCCTGGCCCGGTCGGCGACGATGAGGTGTCCGCGCCGTCGCACCCGTGAGCGCCCCGCAACCGCCACGACCAGGCCGAGGGGCGTCGACAGGTTGGCCACGTTGGCGACGTTGCGCAGCAGTCGTGGGAGGTCCATCGTCGGCTCCGATCTGGCGAAGGGGTGCGTCTCCGTCGACACTAGTCGCCGTGGGCGGCGTGCGCGCGGCCGGAAAGTCTTTGCACTCTCTTGTGTCGAGTGCTAATAATGGGGTTAGCACTCTCACGCTTTGAGTGCTACCGAACTGCCGGTGAGGCTTAGCCGTCCGTCGCGGGCGCCGCGGTTCACCAGACACTGCACATCCAGGGGCCCACGCCCCACTTGACGGGAGGACTCCCGAAACACCATGGCAAAGCTGATTGAGTTCAACGAGGAAGCACGCCGCGGCCTCGAGCGGGGCATGAACACCCTCGCCGACGCGGTGAAGGTGACGCTGGGCCCCAAGGGTCGCAACGTCGTCCTGGAGAAGAAGTGGGGCGCCCCCACGATCACCAACGATGGCGTGTCCATCGCCAAGGAGATCGACCTGGAGGACCCCTACGAGCGCATCGGCGCCGAGCTGGTCAAGGAAGTCGCCAAGAAGACCGACGACGTCGCGGGCGACGGCACCACCACCGCCACCGTCGTGGCCCAGGCGATGGTCCGTGAGGGCCTGCGCAACGTGTCCGCCGGCGCCAACCCGATGAGCCTGAAGAAGGGCATCGAGACCGCCGTCGCCGCGATCGTCGCGCAGCTCGCCGAGATCGCCATCGACGTGGAGACCAAGGAGCAGATCGCGGCCACCGCCTCGATCTCCGCCGCGGACACCACCGTCGGCGAGATCATCGCCGAGGCGATGGACAAGGTCGGCAAGGAGGGCGTGATCACGGTCGAGGAGTCCAACACCTTCGGGCTGGACCTCGAGCTCACCGAGGGCATGCGCTTCGACAAGGGCTACATCTCGCCCTACTTCGTCACGGACGCCGAGCGCATGGAGGCCTCGCTGGATGATCCCTACATCCTGCTGGTCAACTCCAAGATCTCCTCGCTCAAGGACCTCCTGCCCGTGCTGGAGAAGGTCATGCAGTCCGGCAAGCCGCTGCTGGTCATCGCCGAGGACGTCGAGGGTGAGGCCCTCGCCGGCCTGATCGTCAACAAGATCCGTGGCACCTTCAAGTCGATCGCCGTCAAGGCGCCCGGCTTCGGTGACCGCCGCAAGGCCATGCTGACCGACATTGCCATCCTCACCGGTGCGCAGGTCATCAGCGAAGAGGTGGGCCTGTCGCTCGACACCGTCACCCTCGACCTGCTGGGCTCCGCCCGCTCCGTCCTGGTCACCAAGGACGAGTGCACCATCATCGAGGGCGCCGGCGAGTCGGCGCAGATCGAGGGTCGCGTCACGCAGATCCGTCGCGAGATCGAGAACTCGGACTCCGAGTACGACCGTGAGAAGCTGCAGGAGCGCCTCGCCAAGCTGGCCGGCGGCGTGGCGGTCATCAAGGTCGGCGCGGCCACCGAGGTGGAGCTCAAGGAGCGCAAGCACCGCATCGAGGACGCCGTCCGCAACGCGAAGGCCGCCGTCGAGGAGGGCATCGTCCCCGGTGGTGGCGTCGCGCTGCTGCAGGCGTCGAAGGCCGCCAAGGTCGAGGGCCTGGAGGGCGACGAGGCCGTCGGCGCGCAGATCGTCTTCACCGCGGCCTCTGCCCCGCTGAAGCAGATCGCCGCCAACGCGGGCCTCGAGGGCGGCGTGGTCGCGGAGAAGGTCTCGCACCTTCCCGTCGGCCAGGGCCTCGACGCGGCCACCGGCGAGTACGTCGACATGGTCGCGGCCGGGATCATCGATCCCGCGAAGGTCACCCGCTCGGCGCTGCAGAACGCGGCGTCCATCGCGGCGCTGTTCCTCACCACCGAGGCCGTCATCGCCGACAAGCCGGAGAAGGCCCCCGCGGCCGGCGCCGGCGGCGGCATGGACGAGATGGGCGGCATGGGCGGCTTCTGAGCCACCCCGTCGCACCCGACCATTCAGGAGGGCGGTCCCCGTTGGGGGCCGCCCTCTTCCGGGCCCGGGCGTTGAGCCTGACACGCCTGTCGTGGGGGGCGAGTTGAGCCGGAAATCGACCTCGACGCCCAGATGCCGAGATTTGAACGTTCATACTTCCGCGACATGGATTTCAGGCTCAACCCGCTGCGTTGAGAGCCGTGTCAGGCTCAAGCCGCCACGTTGAGAGCCGTGTCAGGCTCATCGGCGGGGCCGACGGGACTAGACTCGTGGGTGCGTCGACGGCGACCGGGCCCCGACAACCTGGAGGGCTGCCATGCTTCGATTCCTCGCCTCGACCGCGCTGCACCTGCTGGGCAATGCCGTCGGCCTCCTGGTGGCCTCGCTCGTCCTCGACGGATTCCACCTCGAGCCCCTGGGATTCGTGTTCAGCCTCCTGTTCTTCACGGCAGTCGAGGTGCTGCTCGGCCCCTTCGTGCTCAAGATGGCCATCACCCACATGCCCGCGCTCCGGGGTGGCATCGCGCTGGTGACCACGTTCGTCGGCCTGTTCCTCACCACGCTCTTCACCGGCGGGCTCCGGATCGAGGGGCTCACCACGTGGGTGTTGGCGCCGCTGATCGTGTGGATCTCCGTGCTTCTCGCGGCCATCCTGCTGCCCATGGTGCTCTTCAAGAAGGTGTTGGCCGAGCGGTCGGATCAGAACGCCACGCCACCGGTGGTCTGATCCGGGGCCACCCGCGATGGTAGGCGTCGCCGCCGGCGCGACCGGGGCCAGGAGGGCGGGCGAGACGCCTGGCCTGAAGCTGCTGCGCGCCGAACTCATGCCCGCCGTCGTGTCCATCCTGTCCACCCGCTTCGGCGACCACCGCTCGCTCGCCTACGGCGAGTTCGTCACCCAGGTGGCCGAGGACCTCGACGAGTTGCGCGACGCGGGCTTCACCCTCCCGCGCACCGCGCAGGAGTACGTGGCGGACTGGATCCGCGACGGCTACCTCATCCGTCGGCCCACCGCCGCGCGGGAGGAGACGGTTGAGCTGTCGCGCTCCGCCGCGGACGCGATCCGGTTCGTGGCCGCGGTCGAACAGCCCCGCTCGGCCGTGACGTCGTCGCGGCTGAGCACGGTGACCGGCCTGCTGGAATCGCTGGCCGCGGAGTCCGACACCGACCCGGCCACCCGCCTCGCCGCGCTCCACGCCAGGCGTGCCGAGGTCGACGAGGAGATCAGGCGGATCGAGGCGGGCGAGGTCCACGTCCTCGACGACTCGATGGCCAGGGAACGTCTGCACGAGATCCTGCGGCTGGTCGGCGAGGTGCCCGGTGACTTCGCCAAGGTGGCCGACGACCTCGAGGAGCTCAACACCTCGCTGAGGGAGCAGATCATCAACCACGAGGGTGCGCGCGGCGGGGTGCTCGACGATGTCTTCGCCGGCGTGGACCTCATCGAGAGCTCGGAGGCCGGCCGCACGTTCGGAGCGTTCCACGAGCTGCTCCTCGATCCGGTGCTGGCCGATACGTTCCACAGCGCCGTCGACGCGGTGCTGGAGAGGCCCTTCACCCTCGAGCTGCCCGCCTCCGACGCCGCATTCCTGCGCCGGTTCCTGGTGGTGCTGCAGCGGGAGAGCGCGCAGGTGCGGCAGAGCCTCACCGACTTCTCCCGGAGCCTGCGCCGCTTCGTCGAGACCCAGGAGTACCGGGAGCACAAGAGGCTGGCCGAGGCGCTGTCCCGCGCCGAACAGGCGGTGCTGCGCGCCCTCGAGCGCGTCCATCCCACCACGGAGATCGGCCGCGACCTGGACCTGACCTCGATGTCCATCTCGTCGATCGGGAGCTGGGCGCTGGACAACCCGGCCGAGATGCGCGCCACCGCGGACGTGGCCCGCGGCGAGGTGGCGGAGCTGGACCTCGAGCAGTTGAAGGCCCTGGTCCGGCTCACCGAGATCGACTTCGCCGAGCTGCAGCACAACGTGGCCGACACCCTCACCGTCGTCCCGGCGGCCACCGTGGGCGACGTGCTGGCCCGCCACAGCGCCTCCCAGGGGCTGGCGACCGTCGTCGGGCTGCTGCTGATCGCCGAGCAGCACGCGACGCGGGCGCCCGGCGAGGAGCCGTGGTCGTGGACCTCACAGGCGGGCGCCGAGCGGACTGTCAGCGCCCCGCGCTACGTTTTCACCGAAGTCCCGCCCGAGTGGAGTGCCCATGACGCTGCAGCCAGCCCCACGGCGCGCAGATGACGACGTCGACGAGTTCGACGACACGGTCGTCGAACCGCCGGTGGACCACGGCGAGCTGGACCCTGCCACCCGGCGCGTCCTGCTCAGCCTGATCCGCGGACCCTACCTGCGCGCCGACGAGCAGACGAAAGTCTGGTCGGCGCTGGTCCGCAATGAGGCGGTGGTCCGGACCCGGCTGGCGGATCTGTACCTGGACCTGGTGCTGGACATGGACGCGGGCGTGGCTTTCGTGCGCAACCTCGAGATCGACGACGCGCCCAAGGTGGTCCGCGCCCACCGGCTCACGGTGCTGGACACGGCGCTGGTGCTGTTCCTCCGCAGGCGGCTCCTCGCGGGGCAGGCCTCCTCGGCGCGCACGTTCGTGGGCCGCGACGAGATCGAGGACCAGCTCCGCTCCTACCAGCGGCTCACCACCACGGACAGGAAGGGCTTCGCGGACCGCATCACTGCGTCGATCAACAAGATGACGAAGAACTCGGTGCTGCTGTCCGCGGGCGCGGAGGACCGGTGGGAGATCTCGCCCGTCCTGGGGCTGGTGTTCGGCGCCGACGAGGTCGCGGCGGTCACCGCGGACCTCACCCGGATGGTGGAGTCGTGACGCAGCACAGGCTCTCCGGCGTCCAGGTGGTCAACTGGGGCACATTCGACGGCGAGTGGAGCTTCGCCGTGCCGTGGAAGGGCATGCTGCTCACCGGACCGTCGGGGGCGGGCAAGTCGTCGCTGCTCGACGCCATGGCCGCCCTGCTGGTGCCTCCGGGCAGGATGCGCTTCAACGCCGCGGCCCAGGGCACGGACACGGGGGACCGGGAGCGGAGCCTGGTCACCTACGTCCGCGGCGCGCACAAGCGGGAGACGGACGAGGAAACGGGCGAGGTGGGCACCGCCTTCCTGCGCAAGGGCCCCACCTGGAGCGCCGTCGCCCTCACCTACACCGACGGGGCGGGCTCGATCTCCACCCTGGTGCGGCTGTTCCATATCCGCGGCTCGTCCACTGACGCCCGCGACCTCAAGACCATGTACATCCTCGCGCCGGAGCCGGTGGACGTGCTCACGCTCAAGGGTTTCGTCGAGAGCGGCATCGAGAACAGGCGCGTGAGCGCCGCGTTCCCGCACTGGGACGTGTACAGCGCGGACGCATACACCGCGTTCTCCACGAAGTTCCGCAGGGTGCTCGGCGTGGGCAGCCCGCAGGCGCAGATCCTGCTGCACAAGACGCAGTCGGCCAAGAACCTCACCAACCTGGACAACCTCTTCCGCGACTTCATGCTCAACGTGCCGGAGACCTTCAGACTGAGCGACGCCACCGTCGAGCAGTTCGAGGAGCTGCGGCTGGCGCACGCGTCGGTGGTGGACGCCCGGCGGCAGGTGGAGGCGCTGTCGCCGCTGCGCGGGCTGGACGTGACGCTGCGGGGCCTGGCGGGCGAGCGGGCGGCGCTGGCCGCCGAGGAGGCACACCTCGACGCCTGGCTCCTCGGGCGTCGGCTGGAGGCCGCGCGGGCCTCGCTGGGGCGCGAGGTTCCGCTCCTGGAGAGGCTGGCGGCCGAGTTGGCGACGGCCGAGCAGGCCCACGAGGAGGCCTCCGGCGAGCTGCTCCGGGCCGAGCGGGCGGTCGAACAGTCTGGCGGTGAGCGCGTCGGGGCGCTCGAGGACATGCTCGGACTGCTGAGGGCCGGCCGGGCGGAGCTGGAGCAGCGCACGCACGTCCTCGCCGAGGCCGCCGACGTGCTCGGCCTCCACTTCCCTGCGGGCGCGGGGGACGCCGCGCGCTTCGCCGCCCAGATCGACGAGCGGGCCCGGCTCCTCGACCAGGATCGCGTGCGCCAGCGCGAGGGACAACTGCAGCTGCTGCCGCGGAAGGCGGAGCTGACGAAGCTCCGTGCGGCGCTCGACGGCGAGCTGGAGGCCCTGCGCAGGCACCGGTCCAACCTGGACGCCCGTCTGCTGGGCGTGAGGGAGCGTCTTGCCGGGCTGTTGAACGTCGACGAGGCGAGGCTGCCGTTCGTCGGGGAGCTCCTGCAGGTCAAGTCTGAGGAGTCGGGGTGGTCGGGGGCGATCGAGCGCGTGCTCGGTTCCCTGGCCCGAACCCTGGTGGTGCCGGAGGAGTACTACCTGGCCGCGGCCGAGTTCATCGACGCCGAGTTCCTCGGCGCGAGGCTGGTCTACGAGCGGGTGCCGAGCGGCGAGGCCGGCCCGGCCCACGTGCAGGCGCCCGGCGGTTCCCTCGTCGCGAAGTTGGACGTCGCCGCCGGCCCCTATGCCGGGTGGCTGGCTGACAGGCTCCTGCAGCGCTACGCGTACGCCTGTGTGGAGTCGGCGGCGGACTTCGCGCGCCATGACCGCGCAGTGACCCGCAGGGGGCAGGTCAAGCACTCCGCGGTGCTGCACGAGAAGGACGACAGGCGCGGCGTCGGGGACCGCTCCCGCTGGGTGCTGGGGTTCTCCACGGAGGCTAAGGAGGC
Organism: Tessaracoccus yangjingae; assembly: GCF_054483935.1. Next base: position 1,477,418 of record NZ_CM137014.1, read on the forward strand.
CGCGCTGGTGGAGCGGCTCGAGGGGCTCAGCGGTGAGCTGGAGGACATTGAGCGCCGGCTGACGGACCTCGACGAGGTGGACCGGGACCTCCGCCGGCAGGACTCGGCCCTGGACCGGTTGTCTGGTTTCGCCTGGGAGATGGTCGACGTCGGCCCGGTGGACGCGAAGTTGCGCTCCGTCGAGCGCGAGCTGGAACAGCTGCGCGACGCCAACAGCGACCTGCGTCAGCGCGAGGCGGAGCGGGACCGGGCGGCGGAGGCGCTGCGGCGCGCCGAGCAGCACCGCCGCACGCTCGCGGCCCAGCACGACTCCAAGGCGGCAGTCGTCGAGGATCTCAGGGCCAACGTCGACAGGTGGGCGGCGGAACTGGCGGAGGCCCCGCCGGTGGCCGACGAGGTGGCATCGGCCCTTCATCGACGCCTTGAACAGTTGGCGGTGTCCGACCAGAAGGCGGAGGGCGCGCTGCGGGGCCAGTTCCGGGAGGTGGCGGAGACCATTCAGAAGCGCACGGCCCGGGCGGAGCGTGCTGCGGCCGCGTCCATGGGCGAGTACGGACGCGAGTGGCCGGGACAGGCCGCGGACTGGGGCGACACCGTCGAGTACCTGCCGGAGTACCTCCAACGCCTCGTGGACCTGGAGACGGATCGCCTTCCGGAGTTCGAGGAGCGCTTCTTCTCACTGCTGCAGAGCCAGGCCCGCAACAACGTGAGCCAGCTCTCCATGATGATCCGCGGCGCCCGCAGGGAGATCCGCAGCCGCGTCGACGAGGTGAACAGATCGCTCCTGCTGACCCCGTTCTCGCCCTCCGGATTCCTCCAGATCGAGGTGAGGGACCGGTCGCTGCCGGACGTCGACAGGTTCCTGGCCACGCTCAACGCGATCACGACGGGATCGGTGATGGACGCGGTGGCGGCCGGGACCGAGGAGGAGCGGCAGGCCTCCGAGGGGAGGTTCGTGCTCATGCAGGAGTTGCTCGCGAGGCTCGGGTCGGCCGACGCGGCAGACAAGGCCTGGCGCGAGCGTTGCCTCGACACGCGTCAGCACGTGCAGTTCCAGGCCCGGGTGGTGGACGCCGACGGCGTTCAGCTCGATGTGTTCACCGGCTCCGGAGGCAGGTCGGGCGGCGAGCGGCAGAAGCTCGTGACGTTCTGCCTGGCCGCCGCGCTGCGCTTCCAGCTCGCCCCGCCGGGCAGGACCGAGCCCACCTACGCCCTCGTGGTCATCGACGAGGCCTTCGACAAGGCGGACCACACCTTCACGCAGGCGGGCCTGGAGGTGTTCCGGTCCTTCGGCTTCCAACTCCTCCTCGCCACCCCCATGAAGATGCTGCAGACCATCGACGACTACGTCGGCGGCGTCGTCATGGTCACCAACGAGGCGGGGCGAGGCTCCGCGCTGCAGGAACTGCACTACGACACCGTCGGCGCCCCCTCGGCGGGCTCGCCCGAGGGCGCGCAGGAGGTTCTCCTGTGAGGACGGTCGACGACCTGGCGGCATGGGCGGCACGCCAGTGGCGCGCCAACTGGCCGGGGTGGCTGGCCGACCCGGACCAGCCGGCGCCGTCCTGGCCGCTGCACCCACCCGCCTCGCGGGAGATCGCGGCGGACCCCGACGGCGTTGCGCGGGAGGTGGGCCGCTGGGTGGCGGCGGAGGCCGAGGCCGGGGTGGAGGTCCAGTGGGTGGAGCGCCGGTCGGGGGCCTTCGGCACGCAGCGGCTGCCGGCCAGGGTGACGGTGGAGCCGGCCGCGATGGCCCTGCTGGCCGGCGAGGGGCACACCTGGGCGCGGGCCGTCCAGGCCGCGGGGATGCTGCGCCGCGCGTGGCCGGACCTGGACCTGGGGGCGCCGGTCCGGTCGGCCGCCACGAGGCTCGGGAAGCTCGGCGAGGAGGATGTGACCCGCCTGCTGGCGGTGCTCGGCTGGCTGGAGGCGCACCCGGATTCGGGGCTGTGGGAACGCGAGCTGCCGGTGACCGGGGTCGACTCCAAGTGGCTCGAGCGTCACCGGGGGCTGGTTGACGCGCTGCACGCAGGGATCGTCGGCGGCGCCGCAGGGCTCCGCAGGCACGGGCCGGTGTTCCACGTTCGGTACCTGGACCCCACGCTGGCGGAAGGGCCGCGCGAGTTCGCCGTCGGGATCTCCGCGGTGGCGGCCCTGCCCGTGGCCGCCGGCCGCGTCCTGCTGGTCGAGAACCTCACCTCGCTGCTGGCGCTGCCCGAGCTGCGGGGCACCGTCGCGGTGCACGGTATGGGTTTCGCGGCGCCTTCGCTGGCACAGGTGCCGTGGATCCGAGGAGCGGAGGAGGTCTGGTACTGGGGTGACGTGGACACCTACGGCCTGCTCATCCTCGGCCAGGTGAGGGCGGCCCTGCCGACGGTCCGTTCGATCCTGATGGATCCCGCGACCCTGCAGGAGCACCGGCAGTGGGCGGGGCCCGAGCCCAGCCCGTTCCGCGGTGAGATCGGATTCCTCACCGCCGACGAGCATCGCACGCTCTCCGCGCTCCGCGAGGGGGACCTCCGCCTCGAGCAGGAGCGCATCCCGCGCGCGCACGCCCACGCCGCGCTGCGCGCCTCCGCGCTCCGGGCGTCGGGCGTTGGCAAGATGGGGGCATGAGTCTGCTGGAGGTCATCGCACTGCATGCGGCGGACGCCGAGCGCGCCGAGGCCGGGGGCGCGGACAGGATCGAGCTCCTCGGCACCATGGACGACGACGGTCTCTCGCCGGAGCCCCGCGTCGTCGAGAAGGTGCGCCGGGCCACCTCGATCCAGATCCGGCCTATGGTGCGTCTCCGCGCCGGCTTCGGCACCGACGGCGGGGAGGCAACCCGGCTCAAGGGCCTCATCGCCGGCTACCTCGATGCCGGGGCCGACGGCGTGGTGCTGGGCTTCCTCAACGGGCTCAACCGGATCGACAGGGAGGTGGTGGGCGAGCTCGTCGGGGACGGGTCGTTCCCATGGACCTTCCATCGCGCCATCGACCACTGTCTTGACCTCGACCGCGCATGGGCGGACGTGCGCACGCTGCCCCGCATTGATCAGGTGCTGACCGCCGGCTCAGCCCGCGGCGTCGAGCAGGGCCTCGACGACCTGGTCCGCCGCGCCCGTGCCGACGCGGACGTGGCGCGCCTCATCATGGCCGGCGGGGGCCTCGCCCCGGAACATGTGCCCTGGCTGGTGCGCGCGGGGGTACGCGCATTCCACATCGGCTCGCCCGCCCGCCCGGGGCGCTCGTTCAAGGCCTACGTCGACTCGGAGCTGGTGGCCAGCTGGCGCGACCTCATCGACGACGAGGTGGCCCACACCAGGCATCCCCATGGGTGACCGCCCGGTCCATCGACGGCTCGCCGCCCGCGTGATCGTGCTGGCCGGAGACGAGGTGCTGCTGATGGGCGACGTCGACCCGGGGGTGCCAGGGTCGCGGTTCTGGCAGGCGCCCGGTGGGGGAGTGGAGGCCGACGAGGGCATCCGCTCGGCAGCCGCCCGCGAGCTCGAGGAGGAGACCGGCCTCGTGCTCGACGAGGAACTCCTGACCGGCCCGGTCGCCGTGCGCCGCCTGTTCCGCGGCTACTCGGACCGCATCCTGGTGCAGGACGAGACGTTCTACCGCCTCCACACTCTGCGCTTCGAGCCCGTGGTGGCGGGCCTCACGGAGCGCGAGCGCAGCCGCCACGTGGCCAGCCGGTGGTTCAACCTGGACGACCTGCCCGAGAACACGTGGCCGGGCGAAATGGCGGCCCTTGCCCGCTGGCAGGGCGCTCACCCCGTCGACCTTGGTCACGTGGAGGAGTCCACCGTCCCCATCGTCGACGGCGACCTCTAGAGCGGGACGTGCATCCCCTCGTTGGGGCCGCAGAAACGGGCACTGGCTAGGGGTGTCGGTTGGGTTCCGCGGCGGCTGAGGGGGACCGGCCTCGCCCATGGGCGCCCTTGGGCTGGTTGAGTCGGGCCGACGCTTTCCCGCTGGTTGAGCCGGGCTGCCCCTCCCGCTGGTTGAGCCACGCCGAGCCGCCTGCGGCTCAGCGTGTGTCGAAACCGACGTTGGCTAGGGGTGTGGGTCGGGTTCCGCGGCGGCTGAGGGGGACCGGCCTCGCCCATGGGCGCCCTCGGCACGCCAAAAACCGCCGGCGTGCCTCGCCCAACGCCCGACCCACCGCGACCGGTCCCCCTCATCCACCGCTCCGCGATCACGTCGCGTACCCAGTCGGAAGCGCCGCCTGGCGATTCCCGTCGTCCTCGACGACCCACTAATTGTCATGCTGAGTGTCGAGTACGACACTGAGCATGACATTTAGCGACGGTGGAGTCCCTGAACCGGTGCGAGGGGGGTGTTTTCGGCGCGGGCGGCACCGTTTCGCGGCTTGGCCTGCACACCCAGCTGTCGCGTAGGCGGGTCACTGCGCCCAGGCGGGGGAGCTGGCCAGGGTGAGGTCGTCGTCCTCCGGTGGGCGGTGTGGTGCCCCTGCCTGGGGTGTGAGGTGTTGGAGGCGGTGGCGTTGGTGCTGCCGAGGTTTGCGGGTGGGGTCGATGTGGCGGGGTGGGGTGAACCATGGCAGGCCGGTCATCTGGTCGAGGTGTACCTGCCACTGGGATTCGGCGGACTGCAGCGGGTCGGGTTCGACGAGGCGGTGATGGTGCGGACACAACAGCACCCCGTTGGCCAGGCAGGTTGGGCCGCCTGTCCACCAGGGGATGATGTGGTGGCATTGGCAGGCGGCGGGGGTGGCGGTGCAGCCGGGGAACACGCAGCCTTGGTCGCGTTGGGTGATCGCTGCGCGGAGGGCGGGGGTGAAGTGGCGGTGGGTGCGGCCGACGTCGAGGGGCCGGGATGCGCCGCCGAGGACCAGGGGGGTGAGGCGGGCGTCGCAGGCCATGCGTCGCGCGTCTCCGGCGGTGAGGCCGTCGATCCCGCCCACACCAAGGACCTGGACCGGGCCGAGACCTGACACGAGGGTGTCGTAGTTGAGGGTGATGTGGACGTGGGGGCGGTCGACGCCGTGGGAGGGGAGGGTGCCGCCGGAGGCGGCGTGCTGGACCAGCAGGACCAAGGCGTCGGCGCGGCGGGTGTCTGGGCCTGCTGCTTCTCCGGTGTGGGTGTAGGTCGATTTCGCGGGCATCAGGGCGTCGAGCTGCGCCGACAACAATGCGGCGTCGGCGACGGGGAGCTGGCCGGTGATGCGGATCGAGCCGTGGTGATCGGGGGCCAGTCGCAGGTACCGGTTCCGCCGCGCCGCGGCCTCCTCCCTGGCCAGGCGGCGGGCGTCGTCGGCGTCGGCGTGGTCGGGGTCGACGACCTCCGTCAACCGGGCCGCGAGGATTCGTAGTTCGGACGGCCCGAGGGTGGTGGCGTGGGCCAGGATCAACTCCTGGCACTCCACCAACTGCGCACGGGTGAGGTGCACAGGCAGTTTCCGGAGCCCGGTGATGATCGCGTCGGCCTGCGCCACCGAGATCTCGCCGTCGTTGAGGGCGGTGCCGATGAGGGGGAATCGGTCACCGAGATCGGAGGCGAGGCGCAGCGTGGCGGTGGCCTGCGCTGGGGTGGTGCGCACCGATTGCCGCACGCGATCGATGACGGCATCCGCGGCGGACAGGCGGGCTTCGTGGAGTAGGTGGAGCCGCAGCCCGGCGAGTTGGGCCTCGAACTCGCCGATCGAGTCGACCAACCCGGCCAGACGCTGCACCGCGGCGGCGTCGGTGCCGAGGGCGGCGGCGGCGTCCCACAGCGCGGCGAGATACCGCTGCCCCAGGTCCACCACCGTTTCGCTCATGTGAATCATTCTGTCAACGACCACTGACAGAAACGGGCCCGGAAAGCCCTCCCGGCAAGAATTTCTTGAGGCAATTTCCGGCCGTGCCAGGGACTCGCTCTGCCCGCAGGGCGAACCACCTCGAGGCGATGTGGGGCGGCGCGTCGTCGATGACTGCGGCAGCGGGAGCTCCCCGCGCGCGTGGGGAGCGATCACCACTAGCGTGAGCGCAGCCCGCCCGCAACGAACACGATGGTGAACACCAGCGACGCGATCATGCCCACGGCCGAATCGCGGCCGAGCGTGTCCGTGATCAGTTGCCACCCGAGGAGGGCCAAGCCGATCGCCAATGCCGATCTCCCGGCCCGGCCGGTCAACGCCTCGGTGCGCATCCCCAAGGCGCCGGCGGCGGTGAGGACGAACGGGGACAACGGCGTCAGGATGAGCCCCAGGAAGCACAACCCGCCCGCGATGAGGACCAACTGCCTCTGCTGTGCGGGGGGGCGTTCGGGGAGTCCGGGGGGCTGGGGCCACTGGGGGAGTCCGGGGGGCTGGGGCCACTGGGACGGCGGGGTGCCAGGCGCCTGGGCGCGGCGGGCCGGCGGGAGTCCCTGCGGGGGACCACCGACGGAGGGCGGGGGACCCGTGACGGGTGCGGGCGCCGGTGTCACCGGTGTGGGGGCCGAGCCGAGCAACTCGCCAGGCGGAGGGGGCAGCGGGCGGCCTGTGGGGGCGGGCAGCTGGCTGCCGGCCTCGCTCACCCACTCGCGCCCGACCGGCTGGGGGGCCGAGGTCAGGATGGGTGCCCTGGGGTCGCGTTTGGCACCGGCGACGGGGCCGGGGGTGAGCGCCGAGCCGGTCACGGCGAAGGATTCGCGTGGGTCGCGACCCTGCTTGCCACCCGTGGCCAGCTGGGCGAGCGGGGGCTGCGCGGCGGCGTCGAACCCGTCGGGCGCGGCGATCGGGCCAGGCGTGGGGGCGCGCCACGGCTCGCCGCCGGACAGCGGTTCGGCCCGCGGGGTCGCGAAGCCGTCGGGCCGCTCCGTCGGCGCGTAGGCCGCGCCGTCCTTCCAACTCGCCATGCCCCCATGCTACCGACGCCCCCACGCCCGCCGCGTGACGCGCAATGCGCAGAGACGCTGCTCACTTTCGGGTCACATGATCAGAAAATGCGCGCTTTCGCGAGGCCGAACCTTAGTGTCGAGGCACGAGCGGCCGCCGGGTCGCCGATGTGAGGTCATGGAGGTAAGGGCGATGGAAGTGGTGCTGTGCGCGGATGCGCAGGCCGTGGGGGAACTGGCTGCGGATCGGGTGACCGAGTACCTGCGGGGCATCCCGACCCCGGTCCTCGGGCTCGCCACCGGCAGCTCCCCGCTGCGCCTGTATGAGGAGCTCTCCAGGCGGGTCGCGGCGGGCGTCCTTGATGTCTCGCACGGCCTGGGCTTCGCCCTTGACGAGTACGTGGGCCTCGATCCGCGCCACCCGGAGAGCTACCGCAGCGTGATCACCCGCACCGTCGTCGAGCCGCTGGGGATGGACCCGGCGCGCGTCAGCGTGCCCGACGGCACGGCCGCGGACCTGCAGGCGGCGGCCGACCGCTACGACGAGGCCATCGCCGCGGTCGGCGGCGTGGACGTCCAGGTGCTGGGCATCGGCACCAACGGCCACATCGGGTTCAACGAGCCGTTCTCCTCGTTCGCGTCCCGCACGCGGATCAAGACGCTCACCCCCGAGACCCGCCGCGACAACGCCCGCTTCTTCGGCGACGGCGAGGTGGTCCCGTCCCACTGCGTCACGCAGGGCCTGGGCACCATCATGGAGGCCCGAGTGGCGCTCATGGTGGTGACCGGTGAGCACAAGGCCGACGCCGTCGCCGCGATGGTCGAGGGTCCGGTGGCCGCGTCCTGCCCGGCCTCGATCCTGCAGTTCCACCCGCGCGCCGTGATCATCGTCGACGAGGCGGCGGGCTCCAAGCTCGCCTACGCCGAGTACTTCCGGGAGATCGCCGAGACCGAGCGGAGCCTGCCCGGGCTCGCCGTGCGGTGACGTCGTCGCGCTTATTGGGGTCGGCGCTCCGGAGCGGATAGACTGCCCAGTCAGACTGACTACTAGTGCAAGCGAGGGCGACGTGCCTACCGGAAAAGTGCGGTTCTTCGACGCGGAGAAGGGCTTTGGGTTCATCACCAAGGACGACGGCGGCGATGTCTACGTGCGCTCAAACGCGCTTCCCGCGGGCGTTGCGGCGCTGAAGGCGGGGCAGCGCGTCGAGTTCGGCGTCATCGAGGGCCGCCGCGGGGAGCAGGCCCTGAGCCTGCACGTGCTCGAGACTCCGCCGTCGCTGTCGAAGGCGTCCCGCAAGGACCCCGAGCAGATGGCCGTGATCGTCGAGGACCTGATCAAGATGCTCGACGGCATCGGCAACGACTACCGCCACCGCAGGCACCCTGACGGCAAGCACGCCACGCGGGTGGCCGAGCTGCTGCGCCGGGTCGCCGACGAACTGGAGCTGTGAATGGCCAAACCCAAGCTGGACACCGTCACGGCGGCCGCCGTCGATCTGGCCCGTGCCGCCGCCGTCGAGATGGGCGGCGAGGACTCGGTCGGTGAGCACCTGGGCGTCGTGGCGGAGGACGGCGACAGGGTGGTCACGCACTCGTTCGCGAGCGTGCGCCCCGGCTACCAGGACTGGCACTGGGCGGTCACGCTCGTCCGGGCGTCCCGCGCGAAGGAGCCCACGGTCAACGAGGCCGTGCTGCTCCCCCTTCCCGGGGCACTCATGGCGCCCCCCTGGGTGCCGTGGGCAGAGCGCATCGGCCCCGGAGACATCGCTCCCGGCACGCTCATGCCCACCCCGGACGACGATCCGCGGCTGGAGCCGGGCTTCTCCGCCACGGACCTGCCCGCGGACGCGGACACCTCCGAGTGGGTGCAGCTGCGCACCACCGTCGCCGAGCTGGGCCTCGGCCGCCCCCGCGTGTTGAGCAGGTTCGGCCGGGACGAGGCTGCCGAACGGTGGCTGGAGGGCCCGCCCGGACCGGCCGACGACGGCTCGCGCGAGGCGCCGGCCCCATGCAAGACCTGCGGCTACTTCGTGGCGCTGCGCGGCTCGCTCGGCACCCTCTTCGGCGCATGCACCAACCAGTACTCGCCCTGGGACGGGCGGGTGGTCTCGCTCGATCACGGCTGCGGCGGTCACTCGGACGTGGTGGATGCCGAGCGCGCGCGGGATCTTCCGGCGCCTGCCTTCGACACCATCGCGCTCGACGAGGGCCTGTTCGACTGACACTTCGGAGTGTCGGCGCCTAGCGCGTGTGGACCCCGCTGGTTCCGCCGCGTCGGGTGGCCGTACGATAACGGTCCGTGGTTACCAATACTCCCAAGGCAGCACGGCTGCACCCAGAGTCGGAGCGTCAAGCGTCCGGACTCGATGGCTTCTTCGAGATCACCAAGCGCCACTCCACCGTCGGGCGGGAGATCCGTGGCGGCCTGGTGACGTTCTTCGCGATGGCCTACATCATCGCCCTCAACCCCCTCATCATCGGCACGGCCGCGGACCGTGACGGCAACCTCGTCTCGGGCCAGCCGAAGTTCACCGACGCGGCGATGACCATCGTCAACGACGCGGCCGTGGGCCAGTCGATCGGCATGGTGGCCGCGGCTACCGCCCTGATCGCGGGCCTCCTCACCCTCGCCATGGGCATCATCGGGCGGTTCCCGATGGGCCTGGCCACCGGGCTGGGCCTCAACGCGCTGGTCGCCTACGTGCTGGCGCCCCAGATGACCTGGCCGCAGGCCATGGGCCTGGTGGTCTGGGAGGGCATCCTCATCTTCATCCTGGTGCTGACCGGGTTCCGGACGGCCGTGTTCCGCGCCATCCCGAAGACGCTGCGCACCGCGATCTCCGTGGGCATCGGCCTGTTCATCGCCTTCGTGGGTCTGATCAACGCGGGCATCGTGCGCAAGCCCGCCGGCGCCCCGCCGGTGGAGCTGGGCGTCAACGGCTCCCTGATGGGCTGGCCCATCGCCGTGTTCTTCCTGGGCATCATGGTGCTGATCACGCTCCACGTGCTCAAGGTCCGGGGCGCCATGCTGATCTCGATCCTCGTGGCCACCGTCGCCGCGGTGATCATCGAGGCCATCGGCGGCATCGGCGCGCAGATCCCCGACGGCTCCAACCCGCTCGGCTGGGCGCTCAACGTGCCCGCGCTGACCAACTTCACCCTGCCGGACCTCGGCCTCATCGGCCGCGTGGACATGGTGGGCGCGTTCTTCCCGGACGGCGCGTTCTCGATCACCAACTTCCTCGCCCTCGCGGTGCTGGTGTTCTCCCTGCTGCTGGCGGACTTCTTCGACACCATGGGCACCGTCGTGGCCGTCGGCAGCGAGGGTGGCCTGCTCGACGAGCACGGCATGCCGCCGCGCACCACGGAGATCCTGCTGGTGGACTCCGTCGCCGCCGCCGCGGGTGGCCTCGGTTCGGTCTCCTCGAACACCTGCTACATCGAGTCGACGGCGGGCGTCGGCGAGGGCGCACGCACCGGCCTCGCGTCGGTGGTCACCGGGGCTGCGTTCCTGCTGGCGATCTTCCTGGCCCCGCTGATCAACATGGTGCCCTCCGAGGCCGCGGCCCCGGTGCTGGTCTTCGTCGGTTTCCTCATGATCGCCCAGGTGGTTGACGTCGACTGGAACGACCCGGAGGTGGGCATCCCGGCCTTCCTCACCATCATCCTGATGCCGTTCTCCTACTCGATCACCACCGGCATCGGCGCGGGCTTCCTGGCCTACGTCTTCATCAAGATCGTCAAGGGGCACGCCAAGCAGGTGCACCCGCTGATGTACGTGGTGGCGGCGCTGTTCGTCATCTACTTCGTGCAGGGCGCGCTCATCGGCCTCATCAACTGACACCGTCCTCGGAGGGCCGGGCGGGAACCGCCCGGCCCTCCGTCGTGCCCGGCGCACACATCTCCGCCCGTTCAGTCAAGGGGCGAGGGCCGGGGATGGAAGAGTCAGGGCGCGTCCGACGCGGCCGGTAGTCTGTCGACCATGTTCCAGAAGGTATTGGTCGCCAACCGAGGCGAGATCGCCGTCCGCGCTTTCCGCGCCGCCTACGAACTCGGCTTCCGCACCGTCGCCGTCTTCCCGTACGAGGACCGCAACGCGGACCACCGGATCAAGGCGCAGGAGTCCTACCTGATCGGCGAGGAGGGCCACCCCGTCCGCGCCTACCTGGACATCGACGAGATCATCAGGGCCGCGAAGGAGTCGGGCTCGGACGCCATCTACCCCGGCTACGGGTTCCTCTCGGAGAACCCCGATCTGGCGGCCGCCTGCGCCGCGAACGGCATCACCTTCATCGGACCCTCCTCGGACGTGCTCACGCTGGCTGGCAACAAGGTGCGGGCGCTCAACGAGGCCAGGCGGGTGGGCGTGCCGACGCTGGCGTCGTGCCCCCCGTCGACGGACCCGGAGGAGCTGATCAGGGCCGCCCATGAGATCGGGTTCCCCGTGTTCGTCAAGGCGGTCGCCGGCGGCGGCGGCCGCGGCATGCGCCGCGTCGACGATCCCGCGAGGCTGGCCGACGAGCTGGGCGCCGCCATGCGCGAGGCCGAGGCCGCCTTCGGCGACCCCACCGTGTTCATCGAGCAGGCCGTGGGCGCGCCCCGGCACATCGAGGTCCAGATCCTGGCAGACACGCAGGGCAACGTGGTCCACCTGTTCGAGCGCGACTGCTCCATCCAGCGCCGCCACCAGAAGGTCATCGAGATCGCCCCGGCGCCGCACATCTCGCAGGAGCTGCGCGACGCGCTCACCGCCGACGCGGTGAAGTTCGCCAAGGCCATCAACTACACCTGCGCCGGCACGGTCGAGTTCCTCGTCGAGACCGAAGGGGAGCGCGCCGGAAGCCACGTGTTCATCGAGATGAACCCGCGCATCCAGGTGGAGCACACCGTCACGGAGGAGATCACCGACGTCGACCTCGTGCAGGCGCAGATGCGCATCGCCGCCGGGGAGTCCCTCGAGGACATCGGCGTGCGCCAGGACGAGCTGCAGATCAGGGGCGCCGCCCTGCAGTGCCGGATCACCACCGAGGATCCGCAGAACTCGTTCCGCCCGGACACCGGCCTCATCACGGCCTACCGCTCCGCCTCCGGCGCGGGCATCCGCCTCGACGGCGGCACGACCGGCACCGGCGTCGAGATCAGCCCCCACTTCGACTCCCTGCTGGTCAAGCTCACCGCCCGAGGCCGCGACTTCCCGATGGCGGTGGCCCGCGCCCGCCGCGCGCTGGCGGAGTTCCGGGTCCGTGGCGTCGCCACCAACATCCCGTTCCTGCGCGCGGTCCTGGACGACCCGGACTTCGCCGAGGGCGAGGTGACCACGGCGTTCATCGACCAGCGGCCCTACCTCCTGCACGCCCGCACGCCGGCGGACCGGGCCACCAAGCTGCTGCGCCACCTCGCGGAGGTGACGGTGAACCGGCCCAACGGCGAGGCGCCCACCACGCTGGACCCGGCGGTCAAGCTGCCGACGGTGGACCTCCTGTCCGCCGCGCCGGACGGGTCGCGCCAGCGGCTCCAGGCGCTCGGCGCTGAGGGATTCGCCCGCGCGCTGCGGGACGCGGTGCCGGTGGGCATCACCGACACCACCTACCGCGACGCCCACCAGTCGCTGCTCGCCACCCGCGTCCGCACGCGGGACCTGCTCGCCGTCGCGCCTGTTCAGGCAAGGTTGCTGCCGCAGATGCTGTCCGTGGAGTGCTGGGGCGGCGCCACCTACGACGTGGCGCTGCGGTTCCTCGGCGAGGACCCGTGGGAGCGGCTCGCGTCGCTCCGCGAGGCCATGCCCAACCAGAACCTGCAGATGCTGCTGCGCGGGCGCAACACCGTCGGCTACACCCCGTACCCCACCGCGGTGACCGAGGCGTTCGTGTCAGAGGCCGCCGCCACCGGCGTCGACATCTTCAGGATCTTCGACGCGCTCAACGACGTCGAGCAGATGCGCCCGGCGATCGACGCCGTGCGCGGCACCCCGTCTGTGGCGGAGGTGGCGCTCTGCTACACCTCCAACCTCCTGGACCCCGCCGAGAAGATCTACACGCTGGACTACTACCTGCGCCTCGCGGAACGCATCGTCGACGCGGGCGCGCACATCCTGGCCATCAAGGACATGGCCGGCCTGATCCGGCCCGAGGCCGCCCGACGGCTGGTCACGGCGCTGCGTGAACGCTTCGACCTGCCCGTGCACCTCCACACGCACGACACCACCGGCGGTCAGCTGGCCACCCTCATGGCCGCCATCGACGCGGGCGTCGACGCCGTCGACGTGGCCAACTCAGCGATGAGCTCCACCACGTCGCAGCCGCCGATGTCGGCGCTGGTGGCGGCGCTGGACCAGACCGAGCGCCAGTCCGAGCTGGACCCGGAGGCCGTGCTGAACCTGGAGCCCTACTGGGAGGCCGTGCGCAAGATGTACCGGCCGTTCGAGTCCGGGCTCCCGGCGCCCACCGGCCGCGTGTACAGCCACGAGATCCCCGGCGGTCAGCTCTCGAACCTGCGGCAGCAGGCGATCGCTCTGGGCCTGGGTGAGAAGTTCGAGGCCATCGAGGACATGTACGAGGCCGCGGACAAGATCCTGGGCCGGCCCACGAAGGTGACCCCGTCGTCGAAGGTGGTGGGCGACCTCGCCCTGCACCTCGTCGCGGTGGGCGCGGACCCGGCGGACTTCGAGGCGGACCCGCAGCGCTTCGACATCCCGGACTCGGTCATCGGCTTCCTCAACGGGGAGCTCGGCGAGCCCGCAGGCGGCTGGCCCGAGCCGTTCCGCAGCAGGGCCATCGAGGGGCGGCGCACGCCGTCGCGCGTCACGGAGGTGGCGGAGGCGGACCTCGCCCTCCTCGGCCAGCCGGGCCGGACCCGCCAGGAGACGCTCAACAGGCTGCTGTTCCCCGGCCCCACGAAGGACTTCGAGCAGCAGCGCGAGGACTTCGGCGACATCTCCGTCCTGCCCACGGTGCCGTACCTGTACGGCATGGAGCGCGGCCGGGAGTACGCCATCACGCTGGAGAAGGGCGTCACGCTCCTGGCCGGCATCGAGGCCATCTCCGAGCCGGACAAGCGCGGCAAGCGCTCCGTCATGTGCCTGCTCAACGGCCAGATCCGCCCGGTCCGCGTGCGCGACCTGGGGATCAAGTCCGAGGTGGCGGCCGCGGAGCGCGCCGACGCGAAGAACAAGGGGCACGTCGCGGCCCCCTTCAGCGGCGCCGTGACCCCGACCGCCGTCGAGGGCGCGCGGGTCGCGGTGGGGGACCAGGTGGCCACCATCGAGGCCATGAAGATGGAGGCGGCCATCAACGCCCCCGTCGCCGGAGTGGTCACGCGGGTGGTGCTTCCTGGCACCACGCAGCTCGAGGGCGGCGACCTGGTGCTGGTGATCGCCCCGGAGTGATCCGTCAGGCGGCCGCGCCCACAACCACCACGTCGAGGTGCGGCTGCCCTGCCGCCACCTCCAGCACCTCGACGATGGGGGCGAGGAAGGCGCGATCCTCGTCCGTCAGCTCCGGATGGCTGAAGGCGGCCCGGAGCCCGGCGAGGGTCTCCACGGCGTGCACGTGCTTGGCGTACCCGGCCACGTGCCCGGGCAGGGGACGCAGGGGGATGCCGAGGTCCCTGTCCGTGAGGCTGCGCAGCGAGTAGTCGCTGTTCAGGCCGGCCCGGGCCAGGTTCCACTCGATGCGCTCGAACGCCGCCGCGTCCCAGACCACGCGGCGGGTGGTTGCGGCCAGCTCCTCGAGCCACGCCACGAGGATCCTCCAGGACGGCGCCACCCTGTCGGGTGCGATGTAGCCGCCGGCGAGCAGGGCGTCGACGTCCGGTGTCGACGGCGCCGCCGGGTCCACGGCGAAGGCCGGATCCCGCCGCATGAGGGGCCTCAGCCAGGTGCGCCGCTCCGGCGCCGGGTGCGCGAAGTGCGCGGCTGCCGAGGCACGCAGCCGCTCGGCGAGGGCGGGGGAGGCGCCGAAGATGTCGCGGACATCGTCGATCGCGATGGCACACGCGACGAGCTGGTGCATGAGACCTACGGTAACCGGGGGCGTAGCATCAGCACCGTGAATCCGAGAACTCGCCGTTTCATCGTCACGGGCGTCCTGGTGGCCCTCGTCATCCTGGCGGTTTTCGGCGCCATCGCGCCCGCGTTCGCGGAGGATCGCACGCCGCCCGAGGGGTCCACACCCGTCGTCGGCATGGCCTACGGCTCCGGTTCCTCGACGCTGTGGCTCGCCGGGCCGGGTGCCGACGACGGGGTGGTGGTCAACGCGGAGGACGGCACCGAGGTGGCGTTCGGCGGGGACCCGGTCTCGGTCCAGGCGCTGGCCTGGCGGGGCGACCGGCTGTGGGTCGGCGACGTCGGCGACGCGTCCTCCTCGCGGGAGTTCATCGTCGTCTACCGGCTCGGGTCCTTCAGCGACAGCAACCTCACCTACCACGCCTACGACTTCGTCTACGAGGACGGGCCGCGCGATGCGCAGGCCATGATGATCTCGGGCCGAGGGCGGATCTACGTGGTCACCACCGGGGCGGACCCGGGCATCTACCGCGCGGAGCTGGAGCCGTCGCGGCAGGAGATGAACACGCTCACCCGGGTCGCGGACGCCCCCGAGGGGGTGACGGACGGCGCCTTCCTGTCGGACGGCACCACGATGGCGCTGCGCAGCGCCGTCGGCATCGAGTACATCGACGCGCTCACCTGGGAGCCCCTGGCCACGGACACCATCGTCGGCGCCCCTGAGGGCGAGTCGCTCGCGGTGGGGCCCAACGATCAGATCCTCGTGGGGGGCAACCCGTTGATCCGCGAGGTGGGCGTGCCGTCGTCGGACGTCACGACGACCGTGTCCCCGACGGTGGAGCCCTCGGCCTCTCCCTCGCCTGACGCGTCGGCGTCTGCCGAGGCCTCGCCTGATCCGTCGGCGTCGGCCAGCGCTGAGCCCGAGGCCCCGGCGTCAGAGGATGCGCCTGCGCGCACGGGCACGACGATCGCGCTGGTCCTGGCCGGGGCCGTCGCCCTGATCGCGGGCGCGGTCACCTTCCTCGTCCGCACCTGAGCAGCCGGGTTGCTCGGCAGGTGACCCGTCCGGTGGGCGGGTGCTTGGATGATGGGCATGGCCACCGAGCAGCTCTTCGTCGCCCACGCCGTCACCCCTGAGGGAGTCGTCGACGACGCCACCATCCTGATCGAGGACGGGCGGATCGTCTCCGTCCTCCCCGGAGGCGGAGGGGGCCGGCTGTGGGCCGTGCCGGGATTCGTCGACACCCACTGTCACGGCGCGGTCGGCGTCAGCTTCGGCGACCCCGACCCCGCCCGCAACCTCGCCGCGATCGAGCACCACCGCAGCCACGGCACCACCACGATCTTCGCCAGCACCGTCACCGAGCCACTCGGGAAGCTGGAGGCGCAGCTCGGGGTGCTCCGCGCTCTCCACGAGGAGGGCCACCTTGACGGCATCCACCTTGAGGGCCCGTTCCTGGCCCCCGAGCGGAAGGGCGCCCACGACGAGGCGCTGCTTCGCGACCCCGACCCGGAATCCGTCGAGCGCCTCATCGCCGCGGGGGGCCCGGCGCTCAAGATGATCACGATGGCCGTCGAACGCGACGGCGCCGAGGGAGCCACCCGGCGTTTCGTGGAGGCGGGAGTCGCGGTGGCGTTCGGTCACTCCGACGCCGACGACATCGCCACGGCCGAGTCGATCGAGTGGGGCGCCACGGTCGCCACCCACCTGTTCTCCGCCATGCGATCCATCCACCACCGCGAGCCGGGCCCCGTGCCCGTCCTGCTGGCGGACAGTCGCGTCATGGTGGAGCTGATCTGCGACGGCGTCCACCACAAGCCGGTGATCGCCGCCATGAGCATCGACGCCGCGACCCCCCGTCGGGTCGCCCTGGTCACCGACGCCATGTCCGCCACAGGCAAGGGCGACGGTCGCTACATCCTGGGCGAACTGGAGGTGGAGGTGGCCGACGGCACGGCCCGCCTGGTCACCGCCGACGGGTCCCCGGGCGCCATCGCGGGGTCCACCCTCACCATGGACAAGGCCTTCGAGTTCGTGGTGCAGGAGGTGGGCGTGAGCATCCCGGACGCGGCGCTCATGGCCGCGACCACGCCCGCCGCCTGGCACGGGCTCGACGAGGTGGGCCGCCTCGAGGCCGGCCGCTGGGCCGACATCTGCCTCGTCGACGACGACGGCCGCCTGCACGGAGTCATGCGCCGCGGCCAGTGGATGGTCCCCGTCCAGCCCTGATGCGGCCCCCCGCCGCGACACTAGGATGGATCGCGAAGGGGGTAGTTGGTATGAGCGACCTGATCGACACCACGGAGATGTACCTCCGCACCGTCTACGAGCTGTTGGAGGAGGGGGTGCAACCCCTCCGCGCACGGATCGCCGAGCGCCTGCACCAGTCCGGGCCCACCGTGTCCCAGACCGTCGCACGCATGGAGCGCGACGGCCTCCTCCACGTGGACACGGACCGCACCATCCGCCTCACCCGCACCGGCGCCACGCTGGCCCGCGACGTGATGCGCAAGCACCGGCTCGCCGAGTGCCTGCTCACCGAGGTGATCGGGCTGGAGTGGGAGAAGGTGCACGACGAGGCGTGCCGCTGGGAGCACGTCATCTCGGTGGACGTGGAGAAGCGGCTCGTCGCCATCCTGGACTCGCCCACGCGGTCGCCCTACGGCAACCCCATCCCCGGCCTCAAGGAACTCGGCGTGGACGTGGAGCACACGCCGTTCCGGGAGCGCGCGGATCCGCTGGCGGACCTGGTCTCGGACGCCCCGCAGCGCTTCGTGCTGCAGCGGATGAGCGAGAACCTGCAGGCGGACCCGGCCATGCTGCCCCTGCTGGCGGCGGCGGGACTGCGTCCGGGAGTGGGCTTCGAGGCGCACCGCGACGTGGACGTGGTCCGCGTCACCGTCGACGGCGTGTCGTCGGAGGTGGGACTGTTCGCCTCCGAGCTGTTGTTCGTGAGCCGCGATGAGTGAGAATCACGAGGCGCTGAAGTGGTTCGGCAGCCGCGGCCCGGGCGCCGTAGAGGATGTGCTCAGCCGCGCCTTCGGCGGCGACCGCACCCCGTACGAGTGGCTGGCCCGTTCGGTCTCGGCGTCGGCGACCACCGTGCTGGACCTGGCCTGCGGCGCCGGGGCCATGATCGAGAGGCTGGCCCGGCCCGGGCGCACCGTGATCGGCCTGGACCGCTCGGAGGCGGAGTTGGTGGAGGCGCAGCACCGGCAGCGCGGCCCGCTGGTGCTGGGTCACGCCTCGTACCTGCCGTTCGCGGACAACAGCTTCGACGCGGTGGTCTCGTCGCTGGGCATCGCGGTCGTGGCGGACCGGCCGAGGCTGCTGTCCGAGGTCTCGCGGGTGCTTCGGCCGGGAGGCGTCTTCGCGGCGCTCACGCCGTCGCTGAGGCCGGCCAACACCGCGGACCTGCGCCTGATCACCCGGCTGGCCCATCTCCTGAGGGTGTCGCCGCTGCTGCCGGGGATCACGGAGTTCCGGGCCCGTGACGCGCTGCTGGCGGCAGGGCTGACCAAGGCGGAGGACCGGCGCGCCAAGTACTACGTGGAGGTCGCGGGCCGGGACGACGCCGAGCGCCTGTTCGCCGGGTTGCGCGGCGCAACGGACCGCGCCCGCACGATGGCCGCCGTCGACTTCCTGGCCGCGCGCGCCGCCGAGTCGGGCCCGGTCAAGGTGCCGCTGCCCATGCGCCGGCTCATCGCCATCAAGTAGCACGGGGGGATCGTCGGATACCCTGGGATACCCCACAGGGTGTCGCGGGAATACCCCGCAGGGGTCGCGTGTTGTACCCCGCGACGATCGACACACAGGAAGAAAGGGGATCGCGCATGGCGACCACAACCCTGACCACGGAGAACTTCAACGCCACCGTCAACGACAACGAGGTGGTCCTCGTCGACTTCTGGGCGGACTGGTGCGGCCCCTGCAAGCGTTTCGCGCCCATCTACGAGGACGCCTCCACCCGCCATGAGGACGTCGTGTTCGGCAAGCTCGACACCGAGGACGCGCGTGACGTGGCCGCCGCCTGGGAGATTCAGTCCATCCCCACCATCATGGCGTTCCGCCGCGGCAACCTGGTGTTCCGCCAGGCCGGCCTGCTCAACGGCAAGCAGGTGGACTCGCTCATCGAGCAGGTCAAGGCCCTCGACATCGATGAGCTCGTCAAGGAGGCACAGGCCAAGCAGTGAGCTCCCAGTGAGTTGACGAACAGGAGGCCCGCTTTCACAGGCGGGCCTTTTGTCTGCCCCCGGGCCTCTGCGGCATACCCCGCCCCCCTACGATGCTGGGTAGTAGCTACGAGAAGGGGCAACGATGGCCGCCGAGCGCAGGGACATGACCGTCCAGCCGGACCTGAGTCACACCGCGGGCCGCGTGGCCCCCGTCCGGTCCCGCAAGCCGATCTACCTGGACATGCTCCCGCCGTGCAACGCGGGCTGTCCCGCGGGAGAGAACATCCAGGAGTGGCTGCGCCTGATCAAGGCCGGCGAGGCCCAGGCCGCGTGGCGGCAGCTCGTCTCCGACAACCCGTTCCCCGCCATCCACGGGCGCGTCTGCTACCACCCCTGCGAGACGGACTGCAACCGCAAGGACCTCGACGAGGCGGTCTCGATCCACTCCGTCGAGCGCTACCTGGGAGACCTGGCCATCGAGAAGGGCTGGCAGTTCCCCACCCCTCGCCGCCGCTCCGGGCGCCGCGTCATGGTGGTCGGCTCCGGCCCCGCCGGCCTGTCGGCCGCCTACCATCTCACGCGCCTCGGGCACAGCGTCGAGATCTTCGACGCCGGTGACCAGCCCGGCGGCATGATGCGCTACGGCATCCCCGAGTACCGGCTCCCGCGCGACGTGCTCGACGCCGAGCTGCAGCGCCTCGTCGCGATGGGAGTGGTGTTCCGGCAGAACAGCCCCATCAAGGACCTGCTCGCCACGCAGCGCGAGGGCGCGTTCGACGCCGTCTTCGTCGCCGTCGGCGCCCACATCTCCAAGCGGGTGGACATCCCCGCCGCCGACGCCACCCGGGTGGTGGATGCCGTCAGCTTCCTGCGCGACGTCGCCTCCGGTGAGCGCCCCGTGATCGGCCGCAAGGTGGCGGTCTACGGCGGCGGTAACACCGCGATGGACGCGGCCCGAGTCGCCCGCCGCCTCGGCGCCGAGGAGTCCGTCATCGTCTACCGCCGCACCCTGGCCGAGATGCCCGCTCACGCCGAGGAGCTCGAGGACGCGCAGGCCGAGGGCGTGAAGATGAACTGGCTGCGCACCATCACCTCCGTGGACGAGGAGGACCTCACCGTCGAGATCATGGAGCTCGACGAGCACGGCAAGGCCCGCGGCACCGGCCGGTTCGAGAAGCTGGAGGCAGACACGGTCATTCTGGCCCTCGGCCAGCGCGCCGACACGCACTTCCTGCGCGCCATCCCCGGCATGAGCTTCAAGGACGACGTGGTGGAGGTGGACCCGCACAGCCTCATGACGGCCGTCCCCGGCATCTTCGCCGGCGGCGACGCCGTGCCGTCCGACCGCACCGTCACCATCGGGGTCGGCCACGGCAAGAAGGCGGCCAAGCGGATCGACGCCTGGCTCAACAAGGAGGAGTGGGTGCCCGCCGAGAAGCACCCCGTCGTCACGCTGCCGATGATGAACGTGTGGTACTTCGGGGACCACCTGCGCCGCATCCAGGAGGAGACCGACGTCGAGGAGCGGCTCGAGGGCTTCGGGGAGGTGGTCGCAGGGCTCACCGACGCCGAGGCCACCTATGAGGCCAACCGCTGCCTCAGCTGTGGCAACTGCTTCGAGTGCGACGGGTGCTTCGGCGCCTGCCCCGAGGACGCGGTGATCAAGCTCGGCAAGGGCAACCGCTACCGCTTCGACTACGAGAAATGCACGGGCTGCGCCACCTGCTACGAGCAGTGTCCCGTCCACGCCATCGAGATGATCCAGGAGGGCAACCGATGAGCACCAAGGCCATCATCGACGGCAACGAGGCGGCGGCCGACGTCGCCTACCGGGTCAGTGAGCTGTGCTCGATCTACCCGATCACGCCGTCGTCGACCATGGCGGAGCTCGCCGACGAATGGGCCGCCCACGGCCGCACCAACATCTACGGCCAGGTGCCCACGGTCATCGAGATGCAGTCCGAGGGCGGTGCCGCCGGTGCCATGCACGGCGCGCTGCAGGGGGGCGCGCTGTCCACGACGTTCACCGCCTCGCAGGGCCTGCTCCTGATGATCCCGAACATGTACCGGATCGCCGGCGAGCTGACCTCGACGGTGTTCCACGTCGCGGCGCGCTCGCTGGCCACGCAGGGCCTGTCCATCTTCGGCGACCACCAGGACGTCATGGCGGTCCGGCAGACCGGGGTGTGCCTGCTCAGCTCGGCGTCGGTGCAGGAGGCCCACGACATGGCGGCGGTGGCCCACTCGGCCACCCTGCGCACCCGGCTGCCGATCGTGCACTTCTTCGACGGCTTCCGCACCTCGCACGA
Source organism: Tessaracoccus yangjingae (assembly GCF_054483935.1). The sequence continues at coordinate 1,498,715 of NZ_CM137014.1, forward strand.
GCTCAACACGCTCTCGCTGCTCACCGACGACGAGCTGCGCCGGTTCGTTCCGCGCGAGCTCGTGCTCGAGCACCGCGCGCGGGCGCTCAGCCCGGCCAACCCGTTCATCCGCGGCACAGCACAGAACCCGGACACCTACTTCCAGTCCCGCGAGACCTCCAACCTCTACTACCAGTGGGCGCCGAAGGTCATCGCCAACGAAATGGACAAGTTCGCCGAGCTGACCGGGCGCCGCTACCGGCTCGTCGAGTACCACGGCGCGCCCGACGCGGACCGAGTCGTCGTGATCATGGGCTCCGGCATCGAGGCCGTGACCCCAGTGGTGGACCGGATCAACGAGGCCGGCGGCCGGGTGGGTGTGATCCAGATCCGGCTCTACCGCCCGTTCCCCACCGACGCCTTCCTCGCCGCCCTGCCGGCCACCGCCACCCGGGTGGCCGTCCTGGACCGCACCAAGGAGCCGGGCGCCTCCGGCGAGCCGATGTTCCTCGACGTCACCTCCGTGCTGGCCGAGGCCGTCGCGGGCGGGCTGCGGGACACGCTGCCGGTCGCGATCGGCGGGCGCTACGGGCTGTCGTCGAAGGAGTTCACGCCCGCCATGGCGCAGGCGGTCTTCGACGAGCTGGCCGCGGAGGCACCCAAGCCCAGGTTCACCGTCGGCATCCACGACGACGTCACCAACCTCTCCCTCGACTACGACCCGACGCTGGACCTGGAACACCCGGAGACTCTGCGCGCCGTGTTCTACGGCCTCGGCTCGGACGGCACCGTCGGCGCCAACAAGAACACCATCAAGATCCTCGGCTCCTCCGAGGACACGTTCGCGCAGGGATACTTCGTCTACGACTCCAAGAAGTCCGGGTCGCGCACGGTGTCGCACCTACGCTTCGGGCCCCACCCGATCAAGGCGCCGTACCTGGTCAACCAGGCGGGGTTCATCGGCTGCCACCACTGGTCCATCCTGGAGCGGGTGGACGTGCTGGAGTTCGCCCGCCCCGGCACCGTGCTCCTGCTCAACGCCCCCTACGGCCCGGAGGGCACGTGGGACCAGTTGCCGCAGCCGGTGCAGCGCCGGATCATCGAGCTGGGCCTCAAGGTCTACGTCATCGACGCCGGCAAGGTGGCGCGCGCCGCCGGGCTCGGCAGCCGCACCAACACCATCCTGCAGACCTGTTTCTTCGCCATCTCCGGCGTGCTGCCCCGCGAGCAGGCGATCGAGAAGATCAAGGCCGCCATCACCAAGACCTATGCCCGCAAGTCGGCCGAGGTGGTGCGCAAGAACCACGAGGCGGTCGACTCGGCGCTCGCGGAGCTGCACGAGGTGCGGGTGCCCGAGACCGCGACGTCGGACCACGGGTTCATCCCGCCGGTGCCGGAGAACGCGCCCAGGTTCGTCCGCACGGTCACCGCCAGCATGCTCAAGGGTCGCGGCGACGACCTTCCGGTCTCCTCGCTGCCGGTGGACGGCACCTATCCCTCGGGGACCACCAAGTTCGAGAAGCGCAACATCTCGGAGATCGTCGCCGAGTGGGACGCCGAAGCCTGCATCCAGTGCGGCAACTGCGCCTTTGTGTGCCCCCACTCGGTGCTGCGGGCCAAGAGCTACCCCGCCGACACCGTCGGCGACGCGCCTGAGGGCTTCCTGTCCGCGCCGCTCAACGCGGCCGGCCTCCCGCAGACCCACTACACGCTGCAGGTCTACGTTGAGGACTGCACCGGCTGCGGGCTGTGCGTCGAGGCCTGCCCGGTCAAGCCCATCGACCAGCCCTCGCGGCGCGCGATCAACCTCGTACCCCTGCTGGACCGGGAGAAGGAGAAGACCGCGGTCGAGTTCTTCGAGTCGATCCCGCAGAACGACCGCTCCCGCGTCGACTTCGGCACCATCCGCGGCACCCAGTTCCTGGAGCCGCTGTTCGAGTTCTCCGGCGCATGCTCCGGCTGCGGCGAGACGCCGTACCTCAAGCTGCTGAGCCAGCTGTTCGGGGATCGCGCCACCATCGCCAACGCCACAGGCTGCTCCTCGATCTACGGCGGCAACCTGCCGACGACGCCGTGGGCCAAGAACGCCGCCGGCCGTGGCCCGGCCTGGTCCAACTCGCTGTTCGAGGACAACGCGGAGTTCGGCCTCGGGATCCGCCTCGCCGCCGACCTGCACGAACGCCTGGCCAGGGCCCGGCTGGCCGAGCTCCGGCCGGAGATCGGCGACGACGCCCTCGTCGACGCCATCCTCGGGGCTGCCCAGCGGCACGGCTCGGAGCTCAACGAGCAGATGGACCGCGTCACCCGGCTCAAGGAGAAGATCGGGGGCCTGTCCGGTTCGGCTGTCGAGGACCTGCGCAGCGTCGCGGACCACCTGGTGCGCCGGTCGGTGTGGATCGTCGGCGGCGACGGCTGGGCCTACGACATCGGCTCCTCCGGGGTGGACCACGTGCTCGCCTCCGGCCGCAACGTCAACATCCTGGTGCTGGACACCGAGGTGTACTCCAACACCGGCGGTCAGGCGTCGAAGTCGACGCCGCTGGGCGCCGTCGCCAAGTTCGCCTCCGGCGGCAAGCTGACCAACAAGAAGGACCTCGCCATGCAGGCGATGGCCTACGGCTCGGTGTACGTGGCGCGCGTCGCCATGGGGGCGGACCCGCAGCAGACGCTCAAGGCGTTCCGCGAGGCCGAGGCCTACGACGGTCCCAGCCTGATCATCGCCTACAGCCACTGCATCGCTCACGGCTACGACATCCGCAAGGGGCTCGAGCAGCAGTACCGCGCGGTGAACTCCGGGCACTGGCCGCTGGTGCGGTACAACCCCGTCATCCGCGACGAGGGCGGCAACCCGTTCCTGCTCGACTCGCCGCGCCCGCGGCTGTCGCTCCAGAAGTACCAGTCCGCCGAACTCCGCTACAAGGTGCTGCGCGCCGCCGACCCGGCGGAGGCGGACCGCCTCGTCGCGCTGGCCCAGGAGCAGGTCGACCGCAAGTGGGCCGAGTACGAGGAACTCGCCGGCCGCGGCGCCGAACAGTTCGCAGCAGATCCGAGGAGCCGGACATGACAGACCTCACCACCAGCTACCTGGGGCTCACCCTGCGCAACCCTGTCGTCGCGTCGGCCGGGCCCCTGTCCCAGACCGTCGCCGGCGTGAAGTCGCTCGCCGACGGCGGGGTGGGCGCCGTGGTGCTGTACTCCCTCTTCGAGGAGCAGCTCCGCCGGGAGGCGGAGGCGACGGCGGCGCTGGAGGACATGTACGAGGAGTCCCACGCGGAGGCACTGTCGTACTTCCCGACGGTGCCGCGGGCCAACCACGACGCCAGCCACAGCTATCTCAGGCTCGTTGAGCAGGCCTCGGGCGCCGTCGACGTGCCCATCATCGCCTCCCTCAACGGTGCGTCGGTGGGCGGCTGGACGCACACCGCGCGCCGGCTCGAGGAGGCCGGCGCCTCCGCGATCGAGCTCAACATCTACTTCGTGCCCGGCGACGTGATGATGTCGGGGCACGCGGTCGAGGAGCGGCACCTGGCCATCCTGGCGGCCGTCAAGGGCGCCGTCGGCATCCCGGTGGCCGTCAAGCTCAGCCCCTTCTTCTCGTCGGTGGGCAACATGGCGGTGCGCCTGGACGCGTCGGGGGCAGACGGCCTGGTGCTGTTCAACCGCTTCCTGCAGCCGGACATCGACCTGGACCGGATGACGGTGGAGTCCGGTGTGACTCTGTCGTCGCCGGTGGACGCGCGGCTGCCGCGCACCTGGATCTCGGTCCTCAGGGGCAGGGTGGAGGCGTCGCTGGCGGCCACCACGGGCGTCGACACCGCCGACGACGTGGTCAAGTACATCCTCGCCGGGGCGGACGTGGTGATGACCACCTCCTCGCTGATCCGCCGTGGGCCCGCTTACGCGCAGGTGCTCGTCGAGGGCCTGGGCCAGTGGCTGACCACCAAGGGCCTGCCGCTGGCGAAGGCGCGCGGCCTGCTGGCGGTGCCCGCGCAGGCAGCGCCGGACGCCTACGAGCGCGAGGGCTACGTGTCCGCCCTGGAAAAGGCGAAGAGCACCTACGGCTCGCTGCGCTGACTCCTACGATGGGCGCGTGCTGACAGACGTCCTCCTGATCCTCGGCGGCCTGGTGCTGCTCGTCCTCGGCGGCGAACTCATGGTCCGGGGGGCGGGGTCGCTGGCGCGCAGGCTGGGGATGTCGCCGCTGGTGGTGGGGCTGACCGTGGTCTCAGTGGCCACGTCGGCGCCGGAGCTGGCGGTCACCGTCGATTCCGTGCTGGCGGGCGCGCCCGAGCTCGCGGTGGGCAACGTGATCGGCAGCAACACCGCCAACGTGCTCCTGATCATCGGCGCCGGCGCCCTCATGGCGGCGCTCAGCGTCCAGCGCCAGCTGCTGCGCTTCGACCTCCCGGTGATGATCGGTCTGTCTGTCGTCCTGCTCCTGCTCAGCCTCGACGGGTCCCTCAGCCTCCTCGACGGTGTGATCCTGCTGGCGGCGTTCGTCGCCTTCATGGTGTCGACGGTGGCGCTCGGCAGGCGGGCCGCCGCGCGTGAGGACGCCGCCGACGCAGAGGGGGACGGGGAGGAGGCCCCGGCACCGGTGTGGGTGTCGGTGGCGTTCGTGGCCGTGGGTGTCGCGGCGCTGGTCATCGGCGCGCAACTGCTGGTCAGCGGCGCGGTGTCGATCGCGTCCGGGCTGGGAGTCTCGGAGCTGATCATCGGCCTGACCATCGTGGCCCTCGGCACCTCGCTGCCCGAGCTGGCCGCCACGGTCGCGGCCGTGCGTCGCGGCGAGGTGGACATCGCGGTGGGCAACGTGGTGGGCAGCAACGTGGCGAACATGGGCCTCGTGCTGGGCCTGCCCGCCGTGATGTCGGCCGACGGGTTGCCCGTGCCCCCATCGTCGGTGGCCCTCGATCTGCCGCTGATGATCGCCGCGGCGCTCGCGCTGGGCACCGTCGCGTTCACCGGCCATCAGGTGGCGCGGCTCGAGGGCGGGGTGTTCCTCGCCCTCTACGTGGCGTACCTGGGCTACATGGTGCTCGCCTCCGCGGAGCACGACGCGCTGCGTGGGTTCTCGCTGGTGATGGTGGCGTTCGTGCTGCCGCTGCTGCTCGTCGTGGGGGCCGTCACGGTGTGGCAGGAGGTCCAGCTGCGGCGAGGGTCGGCCGGCCGGCTGGAGCGCGTCGGCTGAGCCGACGGTGGCGACCCCGGGAAGATTCGAACTTCCGACACAAGGTTTAGGAAACCTCTGCTCTATCCCCTGAGCTACGGGGCCACGGCCCTGAACTGCCGGGCCAACGGACAGGATACCGGGCCGCGGCCGATGCTGCAGACCGCGCCCCTCTGCATCCCCGCCCCTCACACGGACCGCGCGCTGTGCGTGAGGAAGTGTTGACAGGTCCGTTACCCGACGGGTGACCGGTCGCAACACCCGGAACTTAGGTTCATGCGTGAGCAGCGTCGCTCACGGACATGTACACCCAAGACCCGAAGGAGCGACCATGACCACCACTCGCATCCCACCGTCGAGCGAGCCGGACTCGGCCGTCGACGTCCTCGCCGCCGAGGCCGCCGCCCGGGCGCAGACCACCGTCGGTGGACTGACCCACCGTCCCGGCCGCTGGATCGACGGCTGGGACCCGGAGAACCCCGAGCAGTGGGGGAGCGTGGGCCGGCCCATCGCGCGGCGCAACCTGTGGCTGTCCATCTTCGCCGAGTTCCTCGGCTTCGCGGTCTGGGCCCTGTGGAGCATCGTCGTCCCGCAGCTCAACGGCGTGGGCTTCGACCTCAGCGTCAACGAGATGTTCTGGCTGGTGTCGACGCCGGCGCTCGTCGGCGCCACGCTCCGGATCCCCTACACCTTCGCCGTCCCGCGCTTCGGCGGCCGTAACTGGACGGTCGTCTCGGCGCTGCTCCTGCTGCTGCCCACCGCGGCGCTCGCCTGGGCCGTCAACCACCCGGAGCTGCCGTTCGTGGCGCTCGTGGGCATCGCCGCGCTGGCCGGTGTCGGCGGCGGGAACTTCGCCTCGTCGATGGCCAACATCTCCTTCTTCTTCCCCGCGAAGGAGAAGGGCGCCGCGCTCGGCCTCAACGCGGCCGGAGGCAACCTCGGCACCGCGGCCGTCCAGTTCGCCGTCCCGATCGTCATCACCATCGGCGCCGGGGTCAGCCTGGACCGCGCCGGTCTGATGTTCATCCCGCTGGCCCTCCTGGCAGCCGTGCTCGCCTGGCGAAGCATGGACAACCTGTCCAGCGCCAAGTCCGACCCCCGCGCCTACGCCGCGGCCCTGCGCCACCCGCACACCTGGATCCTGTCCTTCATCTACATCGGCACGTTCGGCTCCTTCATCGGCTACTCCGCGACCTTCCCGACGCTGCTGAAGAACCTGTTCCCGGCCGTGACCATCTCGCTGGCCTTCATGGGTGCCCTCGTGGGCTCGCTGGCCCGTCCGTTCGGCGGCTTCCTCTCCGACCGCATCGGCGGCGCCGTGGTCACCTGCGCCTCCTTCGTCGCCATGGCGATCGGGGCCGTTGGCGCCATCGTCGGCCTGCAGGCCGAGTCCTTCCCGATCTTCTTCGTGTCCTTCCTGTGGCTGTTCGTGTTCACGGGCATCGGCAACGGATCGGTCTACCGGATGATCCCGGCGGTCTTCTCCGGCACGTCGGCCGGGGACCCCGAGTCGCTGACCGCGGCCGGTCGCGCCGCCGCAGGCTGCATCGGCATCGCCGGCGCGGTGGGCGCGTTCGGCGGCTTCCTCATCCCGCAGGGCTTCGCCCTCTCCCGCACGATCACCGGCGACCTGCAGGCGGCCCTCGGGGTGATGGTGGCCGTGTACCTCCTCATGCTGGGCGTCACGTGGTTCACCTACCTCCGCCGGGGGTCACGCCTGGCCGCGCTGAAGGTCTGACGCATGACCGCCACCCACTGCCCCTACTGCGCGCTCCAGTGCGCCATGAACGTGGCGCCGGCCGAGGCCGGGATCACCCCCACGGTGACCCCGCTGGAGTTCCCCACCAACCGGGGACGGCTCTGCCAGAAGGGGTGGACGTCCGCCGAGGTGCTCACCACCTCCGACCGGCTCACCAGCCCCCTGGTGCGCCGCGACGGGGAGCTGGTGCCCACGGACTGGGACACCGCCCTGACCCTGGTCGCCGACACGCTGCTGCGCCTGCGGGCCGAGCACGGCCCGGAGTCGGTGGCGGTGTTCGGGGGTGGCGGTCTCACCAATGAGAAGGCCTACACCCTCGGCAAGTTCGCCCGGGTGGCGCTCGCCACGCCGAACATCGACTACAACGGCCGCTTCTGCATGTCCTCGGCCGCGGCCGGCGGGCGCCGGGCGTTCGGCCTGGACCGCGGGCTGCCGTTCCCGCTCGCCGATCTCGACGGGGCGGGCGCCATCCTGCTGGTGGGGTCCAACCCCGCCGAGACGATGCCGCCGTTCTGCACCCACCTGTCCGGGGCGCAGGAGGCGGGCGGGCTGATCGTCGTGGACCCCCGTCGCACCCCGACGGCGGCGCTCACCGGGGACGGCCGCGGCCTCCACCTCAGCCCGCTCCCCGGCACGGACCTCGTGCTGCTGCTGGGCCTCACCCAGATCCTCTGGACCGAGGGGCTCGTCGACCGGGACTACCTGGAGGAGCGGGTCAACGGCGTCGACGAGCTGCGCGCCAGCCTGGCCGCGTGGTGGCCGGAGCGCGTGGAGCGCGTCACCGGCGTGCCCGTCCCCGAGCTGCGGCGCGCGGCCCGCCTTCTCGCCGCCGCCAGCCCCGCGAGGGGAGGCCGCGGCGCCTACGTGCTCACCGGCCGCGGCGCCGAGCAGCACGCCCACGGCACCGACACCGTGACCGCCGCGGTCAACCTCGCGCTGTGCCTCGGGCTGCCCGGACGGGTTGGCTCCGGCTACGGCTGCCTCACCGGCCAGGGCAACGGCCAGGGCGGCCGCGAGCACGGGCTCAAGGCGGACCAGCTGCCCGGGTACCGCTCGATCGCCGACCCGGCGGCCCGCGCGCACGTCGCGGCCGTCTGGGGCGTGGACCCCGACTCCCTGCCGGGCCCTGGGAAGCCCGCCGTCGCCCTGTTCGAGTCCCTCGCCACCCCCGGTGGCCCGCGCGCCATGCTCATCCACGGCGCCAACCCCGTCGTCAGCCTGCCCGACGTGCTCCGCCTCACCGAGCGGCTGGGCGACCTGGACCTGCTGGTGGTGAGCGACTTCGTGCTCTCCGAGACCGCGGCGCTGGCCGACGTGGTGCTGCCCGTCACGCAGTGGGCGGAGGAGACCGGCACCATGACCAACCTCGAGGGGCGGCTGCTGCTCCGGGCCCGGGCAGCCCTGCCCCCCGTCGGCGTGCGCACCGAGCTGGAGGTGTGGAGCGAGCTGGCCGAGCGCCTGGGCAGCCCGGTGCCGTTCAGCCCGGACCCCGCCGTCGTGTTCGAGGAACTGACCCGCGCCAGCGCCGGCGGAGTGGCGGACTACGCCGGCTTCAGCCACCAGCGCCTCCGCGACGGCGACGCCCTCTACTGGCCCTGCCCCGCCCCGGACCACGAGGGCACCCCGCGGGTGTTCCTCGACCGCTTCGAGACCCCTGACGGGCGTGCGGTCCTCCACCCGGTGGACCAGACCCCGCCCGACGACGAGCTGACCCCGGAGCTGCCGCTGTACCTGGTGACCGGCCGAGTCCTGCAGCACTACCAGTCCGGCGCCCAGACTCGGCGCGTGCCCGCGCTCAACAGCGTGGAGCCGGAGGCCTACGTCGAGCTGCACCCGCTGCTGGCGCAGAGGTTGGGTGTCGCGGCGGGTGACCGCGTGGCCGTGCACTCCCGCCGCGGCAGCTGCGAGGCCGTGGCCCGGCTCACCGAAGGCATCCGGCACGACACGGTGTTCATGCCCTTCCACTACCCGGACGCCGGCGCGGTGAACCGGGTCACCAACGCCGCCACCGACCCCATCTCGGGCATGCCCGAGTTGAAGGTCGCGGCAGTGCGGCTGACACGGATCGGAGAGGCGGCATGAGTCACCGGATCGTCGTCGTCGGCCACGGCATGGTGGGGCACCGCTTCCTCGCCGACCTGGCCTCCCACCGCCTCGACGACGTCGAGGTCACCGTCCTGGGCGAGGAGGGGCACGCGGCCTACAACCGGATCCTCCTGCCCGATGTGATCATGGGCCGGGCAGACCTGCCCGGGCTGACTCTGCCCGAGAGTCGGGGCGTGCGGATTCTGCGCGCCCGCAAGGCCACCGGGATCGACCGCCGCAACCGCACAGTCACCGACTCCGCGGGGGAGGAGCACCACTTCGACACGCTGGTGCTGGCCACCGGCGCCGAGCCCGTCTTTCCCACCGTCGACGGCGTGGTCCGCGCCGACGGCACCCCCATGCCGGGCGTGGCGGCGCTCCGCACCTGGGACGATGCGGACCGGGTCCGCTCGGCGGCGGCCGCCGGCGCCAGGGTGGTGGTCATGGGGGGAGGCGTCCTCGGCATCGAGGCCGCCGTCGCGCTCGCCGAGGCCGGCAGCGACGCCACCATCGTGCACCGCGGCTCGGCCCCGCTGGACCGCCAGTTCGACCCCGCCAGCGGCGCCGTCGTCCGCGCCGGGCTGACGGACCGTGGGATCACCACCCTGGTCGACGTGCGCGTCGCCGGGATGGAGCGCCGCCGCGACCACAGCCTCGCCTCGGTCAGGCTGACCAGCGGCAAGCACATCCCCGCCGACCTCCTGCTGGTGGCGATCGGGGTCAGGCCTCGCACCCGCCTGGCGGAGGCGGCCGAGCTGTGGGTGCGCAACGGCATCCTCGTCAACGACACCTGCCGCACCGACGACCCCGCCATCTACGCCATCGGCGACTGCGCCCGCACCCCGCAGGGCTGCCCGGGTCTGGTCGGCCCCGGTTGGGAGCAGGCGCGCGTCCTCGCGCACCACCTCGCCGAGAAGATCAGCGGACGGTCCGGGCCCCGCCCAGTGCTGGGCGCCGACTCCGGCGTGTTCCGGGTCAAGGCCGAGGGCCTCGAGGCGGTCACCATGGGCGAGTTCCCGGCCGACGAGTTCGCGCCCGGCGCGCCGCGGGTGCTCTCCCTCACAGACCCGGTCGGGCGGCGACGCGTGCGGGTCGCCGTCGCGGACGGACTCCTGGTGGGCGCCACGTGCGTCGGAGATCCCCAGGTCGCGGCGGACCTGACCGTGGCGTTCGACTCCCGCACACCCGTCCCCGACGACCCGGCCGCACTGCTGGCCCGCCCGCTCGCCGGCGCGGCCCCGGCGATGTCCGTGGCCGACCTGCCCGATGCCGCGCTCGTGTGCCGCTGCAACGCGGTGACCAAGGCCGCCATCACCGACGCCGTCAGGGCCGGTGCAGACACGCCCGAGGCCGTCGCGACGGCGACCCGCGCCTCCACCGGTTGCGGCAGCTGCACCTCGGACGTCTGCAGCCTGGTCGCCGCTCTCTGCGCCCCGGGCACCCCGCGCACCTCACTCGGGCGGGTCACCGTCGCGTGACCGCAGCTACCTGTAGCCACCCAACCGCTCGATGTGACCCTCTGCCAGTTCGACCTTGGAATCCAGCTCCGACCTGTTGTCCTGCAGTGCCTGAAGGTTCTGCGCGATACCCGCCTCGGCGAACTCCGCGTCTAACTCGGTCAGATCTTCAGTGAACCCGAGCCGGTCTTTGCACGCGACATCCTCAAGGGCGAGAGCAACCTCCTCTTCGCTGGGCGTCGAACCGCTGCGGCTTCCGCGCAGGCGCGCGATGTCGCCCGCATCATTGATGGGATCAGTGACCTGGTATCCGGTCTCGCTCAGACATTCCACCCACGTGGCGACGAGCATCTCGTAGCGCTCAGACTCGAACATTTCCCCCATCGACGCAGCCCAAGAACCCATGGCGATCGATCCCCATCCGAGCCCGCCGTCGTCCTCCAGGTCTCGGAACGCCTTACCGATACAACCGCCAGGGGGGATGGGGATTCCGATAAAGTCGCCAGGGGATTCCGGGTTCATCCCCGCACTGGCCAACTCGTCCAGCGATCTCGCACCGTGGAGCACCTCGAAGTTCGAGGCGCCTTGGGGGGAGACCGCGACCAGCTGTGGTGACGGCAGGGGGCCGTAACCGTATTGAGCGGCGAAGTCCATGACGGTGGGCCCGAAGCGGTACGCTACGCCGCTGATTCGCACTTGATGCTCAAGCGCAAGCCATGAGTCGTATGAATTGATACTGGAGGTCAAACCGAACTGCTTCATGCATTCATCGAGCAACAGCTCTCGTGCGAAGTTGAGCGTAGCTTCCTCCTCGGGACCCAGCATGAACTGTGCGAATGGCGTCGGTATCTCAGGTGAGGACGTGGGATCCCCGGCGACAGGAGGCTCGGGGGCGACGGCCGAGTCCGCGGAAGTTGAAGTTGATGCAGGCGAGGCAGACGCGGTTCCTGCTTCCCCCGACGTGACGGACTGCGAGGACGGCGACAGTGGAGTAGCCGGTTCCGGGGTGCAGCCGGCCCCCCACGCAATGCAGCCTGCCAGCGCGCAGCCGAGGGCTGCTCGAAGAACTCTCACCATTGCCAGCGGTGCGAAGCGTTGTTGTTCTTCAGCCCTGGCGAGAGGTTCCCGGCGCAATTGGGCACACAGGCATCAGCGGGGAAGCCGTATCCGCTGTAGAAGAACACCACCACCGGCATGCCGTTTGGGGAGTAGCTGTAGTGACGGATCGACGCGGCGTTGTTCTTGACGTATTGGCCCAGGCCAGCGGACGTCGTCCCAGCGTTGTCATACTTGTAGCCCGCCAGATTGGAGACATCGGCGGTGAAGAATCGGTAGGCGCCAGCAAGATTTGAGTTGTAGTAGTAGAAGATGCGAGGAGGCGGGACCGCGATGTACGTGGAGGCGTCCGCATCCGTCGGCGCATTTGACGCCTGGATAGCACCGCTTTCACTTGGGGTCGGAGACGGCGCCGGCTCCGCCCAGGCCGGACCGGCAGCCAACATCAACGATAATAGGGAAACCCATCCCCAAGCCGATAGTCGCCAGATAGCTCGATTTGTGGGCACCGCTGCCTCTCCTTCCATCCCATTCAAGCGTGGTTGCAGGCTAGCAGTGGGGTAGGGTCACCCCCTCGCCTCAGGCGGTCCTGGCCCTTGACGCTGGATCTAGTCGGCATGAATCTGGCTGAGTAATGACGGCTTGGATACCAAGCACATAGGGGTTCTTGGCCTGAGCACATGCGACGACATAGTCGACTAACAGTCTGATCGCACAGAAGGTGTTCACCGCCAGGTAGCGGGCACCCGCGCCTCCAACGGAAGCGGAACGGCCGCACGGACGGAGGCAGCACTCGGATCTCACGGATGCCCACGCCGTCGCGTGAGTGGCTTGTTGCACAGCCGAAACGTGACTGATCCAGCCCCGGAAAATGCGACACCTACCGTCGTAGACACCGAGGACGCCAACCCAACAGATCCCCAGGAGGCCGATATGAGCAAGCTGTGTGTGGTGGTCGGGGGTGGCATGGTCGCCCACCGATTCGTCGAGGCGCTGCGTTCGCGCGACGAGGCCGGCGAGTGGCGCGTGACCGTGCTGGCCGAGGAGCCTCGCCCGCCCTACGACCGGGTGGCCCTGACCAGCTACTTCGAGAACCGCGACCCCGAGCTGCTGAACCTCGGCGAGGCGCACCTCTGGCAGGACCCGAACGTCAAGCTGCGGCGCGGCGCCAAGGTGGTCTCCGTGGACCCGGCGGCGCACACCGTCATCACCGAGAACGGCATGTCGCACGCCTACGACTCCCTGGTGCTGGCCACCGGCTCCTACGCGTTCATGCCCCCGGTGCCCGGCCGGGAGTTGCCCGGCTGCTTCGTCTACCGCACCATCGACGACGTGGCGGCCCTGCGCGGCTACGTCGAGACGCTGCAGGAGCGCAACCCGAAGCGCCGCGTCCGTGGCGCCGTCATCGGCGGCGGACTGCTCGGCCTCGAGGCCGCCGGAGCGCTGAAGAAGCTCGGCGCCGACACCACGGTGGTCGAGTTCGCGCCCAGGCTGATGCCCCTCCAGGTGGACGAGGGCGGCGGCGAGTCGCTCAAACGCCTGATCGAGGCCATGGACGTCGACGTGCGCGTCGGCACCGCCACCTCGGCCATCAAGGGCCGGATCGCCGTGGAGAAGATGGTCTTCAACGACGGCTCCTCCATCGACGTGGACGTGGTGATCTTCGCCACTGGCGTCCGCCCCCGCGACGAGCTCGCCCGCGACGCCGGCCTCGAGGTGGGGGAGCGCGGCGGCATCGTCGTCGACGACTCCTGCCGCACCGCAGACCCGGACATCTTCGCCATCGGCGAGGTGGCCTGCATCCAGGGCCGCGTGTGGGGCCTCGTCGGCCCCGGCTACACGATGGCCGAGGTGGCGGTGGACCAGATGCTCGGCCGCTCCGGCACCTTCACCGGCGGCGACCTCTCAACCAAGCTCAAGCTCCTCGGCGTCGACGTGGCCAGCTTCGGCGACGCCTTCGGCACCACCGACGGCGCCCTGTCGGTGGTCTACACCGACCCGATCGCCGGCGTCTACAAGAAACTCGTCCTCTCCGACGACGCCCGCACCCTGCTCGGCGGCATCCTGGTGGGGGACGCCTCGGCCTACGCCGGCCTCCGGCCCCTGCTGGGGCGGCCGCTCGGCGTGGACCCCGCCGCGTACCTGGTGCCCGCCGGCGCGGAGGGCGCCCCCGTCCAGGGCGAGCTGCCCGACGACGCCCCCGTGTGTTCTTGCAACAACGTGACGGCGGGAGCGATCCGCTGCTCGGTCACGGAGGGTGGCTGCACCGACCTCGCGGGGGTGAAGGCGTGCACGAAGGCAGGCACCAGCTGTGGCTCCTGCCTGCCGCTGGTGCGCAAGCTGATGGTGGCCGAGCTCGAGAAGTCCGGGACCGTGGTCAGCAACGCCCTCTGCGAGCACTTCGAGCTCTCCCGGGCCCAGCTGTTCGACGTGGTCCGGATCACCGGCCTCACCACGTTCTCGGAGATCATCGGCCGGCACGGCCGCGGCCGCGGGTGTGACATCTGCAAGCCCGTCGTCGCCTCCATCCTGGCCAGCCTCGGCAACGGGCACATCCTGTCCGGTGAGCAGGCGGCCATCCAGGACACCAACGACCACGTGCTGGCCAACATCCAGAAGGACGGCACCTACTCGGTCGTGCCCCGCGTGCCCGGCGGCGAGATCACCCCGGACGGGCTCATCGTGATCGGCCAGATCGCCCGCGACTTCGGGCTGTACACCAAGATCACCGGCGGTCAGCGCATCGACATGTTCGGCGCACGGATCGACCAGCTGCCCGACATCTGGAGGCGGCTCGTCGACGCCGGGTTCGAGTCCGGCCACGCCTACGGCAAGTCGCTGCGCACCGTGAAGTCCTGCGTCGGGTCCACCTGGTGCCGCTACGGCGTGCAGGACTCCGTCGGCCTCGCGATCGACCTGGAGCTGCGCTACCGCGGGCTACGCTCGCCGCACAAGCTCAAGCTCGGCGTCTCCGGCTGCGCGCGTGAGTGCGCGGAGGCCCGCGGCAAGGACGTCGGCATCATCGCGACGGACAAGGGCTGGAACGTCTATGTGGGCGGCAACGGCGGCTTCACCCCTCGCCACGCCGTCCTCCTGGCGGAGGACCTCTCCACCGAGGAGCTCGTGCGCACCATCGACCGCTTCCTCATGTACTACGTGCGCACCGCCGACAGGCTTCAGCGCACCGCCGTGTGGTTGGAATCGATCGAGGGCGGGCTGGACCACGTCCGCACGGTCATCATGGAGGACTCGCTCGGCATCGCCGCGGACCTCGATGCCGCCATGGCCGGCCACGTCGACGGCTACCGCGACGAATGGCGTGACGTGCTGGAGGACCCGGTCAAGCTGGCCCGGTTCGCGGGCTTCGTCAACGCGGCAGACGCCGTCGACGACAACCTCCAGTACGTGGGGGAGCGCGGCCAGGTCCGCCCCGCCACGGACGCCGACCGCGAGTCCGGCGTCGAACTGGTCGATTCCGAGCGGCGGCCGGTCCTGGTCGCCGGACCCACCATCCCCATTGGAGGAGCGCGATGATCACCACCACCGAACCCGTATGTCGCCTTGACGACCTGCTCCCGGAACGGCCTGTCGCCGCCCTGATCGACGGCCGGCAGGTGGCCATCGTGAGGCTCCACGACGACCGCGTCGTCGCCGTCGGCATGTGGGACCCCTTCGCCCGCGCCAACGTGATGGCCCGTGGACTGGTGGGGTCGTCCCTGGTGGACGGGGAGGACGTGCCCGTACTCTTCTCTCCCATGTACAAGCAGGCCTTCGACCTCCGCACCGGCGTGTGCCTGTCGGACCCCGCGAAGGCGCTCGGCACATGGGCGGTGGCGGTGCTCGACGGCCGGGTGTTCGTCGGCTCGCAGGTCACCGACGAGGCCCCGCTCCGTCGGCCCGAAGAGGGCCTGGCCAGGGCGGGCTGAATGGACGCCACGGTGACCGCCATCGGTTCCACTGCGACAGCCGGCGCGCACTCGCTCGCCGGCTGCCGCGTCGTGCTGACGGCGAAACGGCGGGCCTCCGAACTGGCCGCGGCGCTCGAGCGCCGGGGGGTGGAGATCATCAGGGCGCCGATCCTGTCGATCGTGCCCCACGCAGACGACGAGCAGCTGATCGCGCACACCAGGGCGCTGATCGCCGACCCCCCGGACGCGGTCGTGGCCACCACCGGTGTGGGTTTCCGAGGCTGGATGGAGGCCGCCGACGCCGCCGGGTGTGCCGAAGAGCTGCTGTCGGTGCTGCGTGGAGCGCGGATCATCGCGCGTGGACCCAAGGCGCAGGGCGCGGTCCACGGCGCGGGCCTGACGGCCGACTGGGTGGCGGACTCGGAGACGGCCGCCGAGATCAAGGAGCTCTTCGAGGCCGAGGGCGTCGCGGGCCTGCACGTGGCCGTCCAGCATCACGGCGCGGGCAGCGACGGCATCGACGAGCTCCTCGTCGAGTTGGGCGCCCGCGTCACGTCCCTGGTGGTGTACCGGTGGGGGCCCTCCCCGGACCCAGAGGCCGTGAGCCGGGCAGTCGGGATGGTGGCGGCCGCCGAGGTCGACGCGGTGGCCTTCACGTCCGCGCACGGCGTGGTGGAGTTCCTCGCCGCCTGCGAGCGGGAGGGGTTGAGGGATGCCGCGATCGCGGCGATGGCGGGGCCCGTCCTTCCCGCGACCGTGGGGCCCGTCACCGCCGCGCCCCTCATCGAGCTGGGCCTGGACCCGTTGATTCCGGACCGGTTCCGGCTCGGCGCGCTGGTGCGGGAGCTTACGACGGCGCTGTCGGCCCGCGGCGTGGCAGAAGTGTCCACCCCGGCGGGTGTGCTGTGGCTCCGGCGGTCCGCCGCCAGCCTGGGCGGGCGCGCGCTGCCGCTCAGCCAGGTGCAGTTCGCGGTGCTCCGCTCTCTGGTGGAGGCGAACGGGGGAGTGGTGTCGCGGGAGGAGATCCTGGCCGTTCTGCCCGGCAGCTCCAACGACCCGCACGCCGCCGAGGTTGCGGTCGCCCGGCTGCGTGACAGTATGGGGGATCGCTCGCTCGTGCGCACCGTGCCGCGGCGGGGTTACCGGTTGGAGGTGAGCGCGTGAGACCGGCGCTCGTGGTCTGTGCTCACGGCACCGACGACCCGGACGGCCAGGCCGCCGTGCTGGCCATCGCGGGCGCGACAGCCCAGAGGCTGCCGGACGTCACCGTCGAGGTCGCCTACGTGGACGTGCAGGAGCCGAAGCTCGACGTCGTGGTGGACCGCCTCGTCGCGGCGGGTCACCGCGTGGTGGTGGTGCCCGTACTGCTGACGCTCGGCTTCCACACCGAGGTCGACGTCGCCGAGGCGGTCGCAGGTCACCCCGGCAAGGTGCTCTCCACCGGTCCGCTCGGCCCGGACCCGCGTCTGGAGGCGGCGCTCGTGGACCGGCTCCGCGAGGCGGGAGCCCCGGAGGGGGCCACCGTGGTGGTGGCCGTGGCCGGCTCGTCGCGCCCCGAGGCGGCCGAGGTGGGCCACGGTGTGGGTCGCGGGGTGCAGCAGCACTGGTCAGGTCCGGTGACTGTCGGCTTCCTGTCCGCGGCCGAGCCAAGGGTGCCGGAGGCGGTCGCGGCCGCTCGTGCGTCGGGCCCGGTGGCGGTGGCCTCCTATCTGATCGGGCCCGGGTTCTTCCAGCGGAAGCTGGCCCGCGCGGGCGGAGACGTGGTGGCGCAGCCGTTGGGTGCGCATCCGGGCCTGGTGTCGGTGGTGGTGGACCGTTACCTGTCCGGCTGCCTCTGTCTCGAGGGCTGAGGGCCGGTCCGGATCGCGGGCCCCGGGTTATTTGATACAAACTCTTTGTAGTAATCTGTCGCTCATGACAGAGATCTCCCTCACCCCCAAGTCAGCCTGCGGTTGCGGCGGCCATGACGAGTCCCTTCCCGAGCTCGACGCCCGCGCCATCCCGCACGCGGTGCGCCATGCCGCGATCCACGGCGTCGTCGACGGCCTTCAGCCCGGGGCGGCGTTCGTCCTGGTGGCCCCGCACAACCCAGTGCCGCTGCTGAACCAGATCGCGGACCGCCACGGCGATGCGATCCAGGTCAGCTACGTCGAGGAGGGGCCCGAGGCCTGGAAGTTGAAGCTGGCGCGCGTCTGATGTGCAGCTACTGCGGGTGCGATTCGATCACGGTCATCGGCCGGTTCATGAATGAGCACGTCGAGATCGTCAACGCGTGCGGGCAGCTGCGCCGCGCCGTCGCCGACGGTGGAGACGTGCCCGGGCGCGCCCGCGATCTCGCCCATCTCCTCGGGCCGCACACGCAGTCCGAGGAGGTGGGCCTCTTCACGGTGATGAAGCGCCGCGACGAGTTCGCGGGCCACGTCGATGCCCTCTGTGGCGAGCACCGCTCCCTCGACGAGCTGCTGGCGGCCATCTCGGCCGGCGACCACTC
This sequence comes from Tessaracoccus yangjingae, assembly GCF_054483935.1. Next base: position 1,516,620 of record NZ_CM137014.1, read on the forward strand.
GCTCATGGACACCTTCGAGGACGCGCTGCGCGCGCACATCGACAAGGAGGACAACGGCCTCTTCCCAGCCGCTGCCCTCGGGCTCGACGGCGACGAGTGGGCCGAGATCGACACCACCACGCATGACCACGACCACGCCGCCGGCACCCCGCACCATCACTGACCCGGCGGCCCCGACGCGAAGGCTGCGCGTCGCGTTGATCGCGCTGGCCGGGGTGTCGCTGCTGACCGGCCTCAACGCCGGCCTGCTCCGTCTCGGCGTGTGGGCACCCCTGGGCTCGGACCGGCTGGCAGACCTCCACGGTCCCGCGATGACGCTGGGCTTCATGGGCACCCTCATCTCCCTCGAACGCGCACAGGCGCTGCGCAACCACCTCGCCTACCTGGCGCCCGCCCTTTTGGGGGCCGGGTCGCTGGCGCTGATCGCCGGGGCCCCGGCCCTGCTCGGCCAGCTGCTGCTCCTCGACGGCGGCCTCGCCTTCCTGGCCGTGGCGGTCGCGCTGTGGTTCCGCGCGCCCCTGCCGTTGGTGGCGGCGCAGGCGCTGGGCGCCCTGTTCGTCCCACTCGCCGCGACAGCGCTGCTCCTCACGGACGTCACGGCCGCGCTGCCGCTCCTGGTGGCCTTCGTGGTGCTCACGATCGCGGCCGAGCGGGCGGAGTTGGCCCAGCTCACGATGGGCGCCCGGGCGGTGCCCACCCTCCTGGCCCTCGCGACGGTGGTGGCCGCCGGCGCCGCACTGTCCACGGCGCTTCCGCCCGTCGGCTTCCGCGTGCTGGGCCTGGGCTGCGTGCTCGTCGCCGCCTGGCTGATCCGCGACGACGTGGGCCGCCGGATGATCCGCGCCGACGGGTTCCGCCGCTTCAACGCCGCCGCCCTGCTGGCCGGCAACGTGTGGCTGGGTGTGGCAGGCCTGATCTGGCTCGTCGTGGGGCGCCCCCTGGCGAGCGGCCACTACGACGCCACCATCCACGGCGTCTTCCTCGGGTTCGGGGTGTCCATGATCATGGCCCATGCCCCCACCATCTTCCCTGCGGTCATCGGCCGCCCGCTGCCGTACCGTCCCAGCATGTGGCTGCCGCTGGGGCTGCTGCATCTGGGCATGACCGCCCGCGTCGTCGGCGATCTCCTCGCCGTCGGTGACCTGCATCGAACCGGAGGAATCGTGAGCGTGCTGGCGCTGCTCGTCTTTGCGCTGACCGTCGTGGCATCGGCGGTGCGGGGGTGAGGCGGCGCCGGTCACTCAGGGACTACCTGCTGGTGGTCTGGCTGCTCGCCGCCGTCGTGGTGGCCGTGACCCACCGGTGGATCCCGGAGTCCACCTGGCTGATGGTGCACCTCGTGGCGCTGGGCGCTATGACCCACTCGGTGATGGTGTGGAGCGCGCACTTCACCGCCGCGCTGCTGAAGACCCGCGACGACGACGCCGCCCGACGCCTGGCCGACACTCGGCTCGGCGCGTTGGCGGCCGGCTCGCTGCTGGTGCTCGTCGGCGTGCCGACGGCGCAGTGGTGGCTCGCGGCGGCCGGGGCCACCGTCGTGTCGGCGGCGGTGCTGTGGCACGGCGCAGTCCTGGTGCGCGACCTCCGGCGCGCCCTGCCTGGACGCTTCCGGGTCTGCATCCGCTACTACATCGCGGCCGCGGCCTGCCTTCCCGTCGGCGCCGGGTTCGGCGCGACGCTGGCCTGGGGCCTTGACGATCGCTGGCACGCCGCCCTGCTGGTGGCACACACCATGACGATGCTGCTCGGCTGGATCGGGCTGACCGTGGTGGGCACCCTCGTCACCTTCTGGCCGACGGTGCTGCGCACCCGGATGGACGACCGGGCGGAGCGGCTCGCCAGGCAGGTGCTGCCGGTGCTGCTGGCCGCGCTCGGCATCGTCATCCTTGGTTCCCTGGCCGGGGTCCGGGCCGTCTCGGTGGCAGGGCTGGTGCTGTACGCGGGCGCGCTCATCTGGTGGGGCCGCTGCCTCGTCGGACCTCTCCGCACCAAGCCCCCGCGCGAATTCGCGGCCGCCTCGATCCTGGCCGGCGCCGTCTGGGCCTGTGTGGCGATCTTCGCCACCGCCGTGCACGTCGGGCGCTCCGACGACGTGGAGCTGGCGTCCGGGTACCCGATGCTCGCCTCCCTGTGGGTGGTGGGCTTCCTGCTCCAACTGGTCACCGGCGCGCTGTCGTACCTGCTGCCGTCGGTCATCGGCGGCGGCCCGCGCGTGGTTCGGGCGGGGGCCGCGGAGTTCGACCGCTTCGCCACGGTGCGGCTCGTCGTCATCAACGGGGGTCTGCTCGCCTGGGTGGCGCCGTTGCCCGGGTGGGTGAAGGTGACCGTCTCGCTGCTGGTGCTCGTGGCCCTCGCCGCCTTCCTCCCGCTGATGGTGCGCGGGATCCGGGCCTCCGTCGCCGAACGGCGCAGGGCCGCGGCCGGCGAACCCGCCCCCGAGCTGATGGAGCGCCGCAGCGCCTTCACCGGCGACGGACTCGTGGCAGGGGTCGCCGCGTTGGCCATTGCGCTCAGCGTGGGCGTCGGCCTCGACCCTGCCGCCGCGGGCGTGGCCACCCTGGGGACGGCGGCTTCGCCTTCGTCGGCCGTCGCCGCCACCGGCGAGACGGTGCGGGTGAGGGTCGCGGCCCGCGACATGGTGTTCGTGCCCTCCCGCGTCGAGGCTCAGCCGGGGGACCGGGTGATCATCGAGCTCGTCAACGAGGACCCCACCACGGTCCACGACCTTCTCATCGGCTCCGCGCGCACGGGCCGGCTCGCGCCGGGGGAGAGCGCCGAGCTGGACCTGGGCGTCGTCGGCCAGTCCATGTCCGGGTGGTGCACCGTCGTGGGGCACCGGCAGATGGGGATGACGTTCGACGTGGTGGTGGCCGGCGCCCCGGCAATCGATCCCGCCGCCGAGCCCTCCGAGGGGGATCACGGCCATGCGGCCGCCGGCGACCCGGACGCGGAGCTGGGCACCATCGTCGACCCCGTCCCCCCTCCGTTGACCGCTGAGACCGTGCGTCGCTTCGAGTTCCGCGTCACGGAGGTGCCGCTCGAGGTGGCCCCGGGCGTGTGGCAGAAGCGGTGGACCTTCAACGGCTCCGGCGTGGGGCCGACGCTGCGCGGACGGGTGGGCGACACCTTCGAGATCACGCTGATCAACGACGGCTCGATGGGCCACTCGATCGACTTCCACGCGGGCGCGCTGAACCCTGAGGGGCCGATGCGCACCATCGCGCCCGGCGAGCGCCTCACGTACCGGTTCACGGCCGGCCGGGCGGGCGTGTGGATGTACCACTGCTCGACGATGCCCATGAGCGCCCACATCGCGGCCGGCATGCACGGGGCGGTCATCGTCGAGCCGGAGGGCGGGCTGCCGGAGGTGGATCGCGAGTACGTGGTGGTCCAGTCCGAGGTCTTCGTCGCCGACGACGCCGCCACGGCCGAGGCCGCCACCGAGGTGGACGCGGATGCCGTCTCCGCCGAGCAGCCGGACCGGGTGGTGTTCAACGGCGTGGCCAACCAGTACGACCAAGAGCCCTTCGTCGCGCGGGTGGGGGAGCGGGTGCGCTTCTGGGTGCTGGACGCCGGGCCCAACCGGGCCACCAGCTTCCACATCGTGGGCGGGCAGTTCGACACCGTCTACCGCGAGGGCGGCTACCTGCTCAAGGACGGCATGGATGCCTTCGGCGGCGCCGGAGGCGGCGCCCAGGCGCTGGCGCTGGCTCCTGCCGAGGGGGGCTTCGTCGAGCTGGAGTTCCCCGAGCCGGGGCGTTACCCCGTCGTCAGCCATGTGATGGTCGACGCCGAGCGCGGTGCGCACGGGATCGTGGAGGTCTCCTGAGCGCGGCCACTGGCCTAGGATCGTGGTCGAGAACCGCTACGAAGGGAACTGCTGTGTCCGAAGCCGGCCTCAACGCCGCCCGCCAGAAGATGATCGACGCAGGGGTCGCTGCCCCGGCCATCGAGGTATTCTCACGCTTCTACGAGCTCCTGGAGTCGGGTGCCACCGGCGTGATCCGGGAGGACACGATCGAGCCCCTCCTCGACCCGCCGATGCTGGCGGACGTGGACATCACCGAGGCCGAGGCCCGCGAGGCCATCGGGAAGACGGTCATCATCAAGCTCAACGGCGGCCTCGGCACGTCGATGGGCCTGGACCAGGCCAAGACCCTCCTCGAGGTCCGTGACGGCCTCAACTTCCTCGATCTGATCACCCAGCAGGTCCTCGCGGCCCGCGAGCGATACCACGCCCGGCTGCCTCTGCTGCTGATGAACTCCTTCCGCACCGAGGACGACACCCTGGCCCATCTTGAGCGCTACCCGGAGCTGCCGGTTGAGGGCCTGCCGCTCAGCTTCATGCAGAACCAGGAGCCGAAGCTGCGCGCCGACGACCTCACCCCGGTCGAGTGGCCGGCCGACCCCACGCTCGAGTGGTGCCCGCCCGGGCACGGCGACCTCTACCCCGCTCTCGAGGGCTCCGGTGTGCTGGATCAGCTGCTGGAGCACGGCTTCCGGTACGCCTGCGTGTCGAACGGCGACAACCTCGGCGCCGCGCCCAACGCCACGATCGCCGGCTGGTTCGCCCGGTCCGGCGCGCCCTATGCGGCCGAGGTGTGCCGGCGCACCATCAACGACAAGAAGGGCGGCCACCTCGCCGTCCGCAAGGCGGACAATCAGCTGATCCTCCGCGACACCGCCCAGACGGCGCCGGAGGAGATGGACTTCTTCACCGACGAACACCGCCACCCCTTCTTCCACACCAACAACCTCTGGTTCGACCTGCAGGTCCTCCGCGACACCCTCACCGAGCGCAACTCCGTCCTCGGACTGCCCCTCATCCGCAACGAGAAGACCGTGGACCCGTCCGACGGCGACTCCACGCCGGTCATCCAGGTGGAGTCGGCCATGGGGGCGGCCATCGAGGTCTTCGAGGGCGCCACCGCCATCTGCGTGGGCCGCGACCGCTTCCTCCCGGTCAAGACCACCAACGAGCTGCTCCTGCTCCGATCGGACGTCTACGACCTCACCGACGAGGGCCGCCTCGTGGCCACCACGGCGCACTCGCCCGAGATCAGCCTCGACTCGCGCTTCTACAAGAAGGTGGGCAAGTTCCTCGCCCGGATCCCCGTGGCCCCGTCGTTGCGCCGGGCCACGTCGCTCAAGGTCGACGGCGACTGGACGTTCGGCGCAGGCGTGACGGTGGTGGGCAGCGCCGAGTTGGCGGACCAGGGATCGCCCCAGACGGTGCCTGACGGCGCCACGCTCGGTGGGTGACGCGGCCCTTGCCCGGGCGATCGGCCTGGCGCTGACCGGCCGGGAACTGGAGCTGAGCTCCCCCCTCGCGCTTTCCGCCGAGCTGGCCGGCCTCGGCTACAGCCCCGAGGTGCTCGCCACGGTGCGCGCCGAGCGCCAGGAGCGTCGCGAGCCCTGGCCGTTCCCGGTGCCCCTCGAAGCACGGCGCGCCCTCGGGTTCGCCCGCTTCGACGCAGCCCTCGCGGAGGCCCGTCGGGCGCTGGGCCTCACTGGGCTCACCCCGTCCGCGTCGGCGCGACGCCCCCTCGACCCCGATGAGCGCCGCCTCGTCCAGGACCGCCCGCCCCACTGGTGAGGGAATGCAACAGGGGCGCCGTCCATGCGGACGGCGCCCCTGTGCGTGCAGGGTGTGACTCAGCTGCGGTGGGTCACCAGGGCGTCGCGGATCTCCTCGAGGAGTACCTCGGACTTGGTCAGCGCCGGGGCCGCCTCAGCCTCGGCCTTGGCGAAGTGCTCCTTGGCCTTGGTGTAGGGCAGGACGACGCCGAAGTAGACGACGGCGGCCACGATGACGAACGCCACCAGGGCGGTGAGGAACGGGCCGACGGACACGCCGCCGGGGTTCCAGGACGAGAAGTCCGGGGTTCCGCCGAGCTTGCCCAGCACGTCCATGAACATGGTGGTGAAGGCGGTGACGACGGTGGCGAACGACGCGCCGATGACGAATGCGACGGCAAGCTCGACGAGGTTGCCGCGCAGCAGGAATTCCTTGAAGCCCTTCACGAGGTGCTCCTTCTCTTCGTTGTCCGCAGGGCGGAGATGTCCCGTCGACGAGGTGGTGACGACGGGGGATCCGTAGTTGGCAGACCGCGCTGGGGGGCGCCGGATCAGGGCCAAGAGGCCGTGAGGAACTCTAGCCGGTCATCCGGAGAGGGGCAACCGGATACCCCTAGAGCGCGCCGAGCACGACGCTCAGCTGTCCGCTCTGCCCGAGGGCCGCGACCATGGGGGCCTCGCCGGCGGGGACGTCGACGAGGACCAAACCGTCCGATCCGGAGCCCGCGACCGCCAACGCCGAGCCGCCCGGGGCGGCGGGCAGGGCCGCCACCCGGGCATCGCGCGTCAGCACCTCAGCCGACTCGGCGGAGGTGACCACCAGCGTGACCGGATCCCCGGGGCGGAGCAGCGAGCGCAGCTGATCGTCCGGGAGCGAGATGGGCACCACGGCACGTCCGGGCGCCACTCCCTGACCGGTGGCGAGAAGCCCGGCCTGGAGCAGCGTGCCCGGCGCGAGCCCCACGGCCGTGACCTGGCCGACCACCTGATCCAGCGTGGGCGTCGTTCCAGTGGGCAGGAGGTGGGCGGGCAGCTCCTTCACCGTGACGTCGGTGGAGGAGATCGTGTGGCCGGCCGCGAGCTCGACGGCGGTGACCGGCACGGGCACGCCGGGGCCGTCCGGCTCCGCGAGCCAGTTGGCGATCAGGACGACGGACAGGGCGGCGAGCAGCGCCGCGAAGGCGCGCCGGTGCCAGGAGACGAACGCGGCGATGCGGGCGAGGACGGGCTTCATGCCCCCTTGATCGTCAGCCGCAGGGCCGATCTCCCGCTGTCCACAGCGGGAGGATCAGGCGGACTTGGCCTCGGCCTTCGGCGCGGATGCAGCCTTGACCGGCTCGGGCTTCGGGGTGGACTTGGCCGGGCCGGAGGCCGCGGACTTGGCGGCCCGGGAGTCCGTGGCGTAGAAGCCGGACCCCTTGAACACCACTCCCACGGCGCTGTACACCTTGCGCAGGTCGCCTTCGCACGCCGGGCAGTCCGTCAGCGCGGGGTCGGTGAACTTCTGCACGGCCTCGTGATCGGTGCCGCAATCGGTGCAACGGTACTGGTAAGTGGGCATACAGGATCCTCCGGTGGGAGACGACTCGCTCCATGGTAGATCAGCGCGGCAACCGGACCGAAACGCGCTCTGTGACGTATCCATCCACCGGGATGTCGTGGGGGAGGGTCAAGGCCGCGAGGTCGTCGAGCACCTCCACGTGGCGCGCCACCGCGACCACAGGGGTGTCCGGCGCCCGGTGCAGCAGCGCACGGTCGTACCACCCGCCGCCGGTCCCGAGCCGCGACCCGTCCGGGCCCACCGCCAGGCAGGGGACGACGATCAGCCCAGCCTCGCCGAGCACCTCGGGTGCCAGGGGCGCTGCCACGGGGTTGGGGATGCCTCCCCAGCCCGGCACGGTCGAGTCCAATCCGTCGAATCTCGCCCAGGCGACCCCGGGGGTGAGCTTCGGGATCAGGACCGCCCAACCGCGCGTGACGAGCTCGTCGATGAGCGCGCGCGTGCCCGGCTCGCCGGCCCGGGACGCGTAGACCGACGCCGTCGTCGTGGGTAGCTGATCGGCCATCTCGAGGAGGTGCGCGGTGCGTAGGGCGTTGTCAGAGTGCCACTGCTCGGGGGTGACCCGCGCCCGGGCGGCGGAGATCCTCGCGCGCAGCGCGTCCTTGCGGGCCGAGAGGGTCATTGGCCTATCGTAGGCGCCATGGCTTGGTTCGCCCGGAAGAAGCAGGAGCCCGTCCCCGGTGAGGAGGAAGCGGTGGTGGTGGAGGAGCCACGGCTTCCGGACCCGCCAACGCTCGACGCCTCCGGGCTGCGCAGCGTCTCGGACCACACGGACTACCTGCTGAGCCTCGTCGATCCGCTGCGCCCCTTCGGGATGTCGCTGCTGGAGGCGTGGGACCAGGTGCTGTGCGAGGACATCGACTCGATGATCGCCGTCCCGCCCAACAGCACCGCGAAGGTGGCCGGCTACGCCGTGCGCGCCAAGGAACTCCTCGACGACGAGGGCCACCTGGCGCCTCCGCTCGAGATCGTGGATCTCGGGGTCGGGCGTCTCCCCGAGGGGGGAGCGGCCTCCGTTGCCCCCGGCGACGTCCTGCCGCGGGGGGCGACCGCCGTGCTGCCGGCGACGTTCGGCACCGTCGAGCACGGGCGCGTGCGGCTCATCGAACGGGTCAGCGAGGGGGAGTACGTGCGGGCCGCGGGCGAGCATCTGCGCCTCGGCACCCGGCTGCTCAGCGAGGGCGACGTGCTCGACGACCGCGCCATCGGGCTGCTGGCCAGCGCGGGCATCGACAAGGTGATGGTGCGCCCCCGCCCCCGCGTGGTGGTGGTCAGCTCCGGCGAACATCTCATCGATCCCACGAGCAGCGTGCAGCACGGAGAGGTGACCGACGCCAACTCCTTCATGATCGCCGCCGCTGCCAAGGCCGCCGGTGCGACGGTGTTCCGCGTCGCCGTCCACTCCAACGACCCCGAGGCCATTCGCGAGGCCGTCACGGATCAGCTGATCCGGGCAGACCTGGTGATCTCCACCACCGGCGGCCGCCGCGAGGACTACGAGGCAGTGGTGACGGTGATGGAGGAGCTGGGGATGGTGGACTCGGTCAACGTCGCGATGTCCCCGGGGCGCACGCAGACGTTCGGGGTCATCGGTGAGGACCGGGTGCCGATGCTGATGCTCCCCGGCAATCCCGTCAGCGCGTACGTCTCCTTCCATGCCTTCGCACGGCCGCTGATCATGCAGCTGATGGGAGCGCGCACCGGTCACCGTGCGGTGCGGGCCCTCGCGTCGACCGGCCTGCGCTCGCACCGTGGCCAGCTGCACCTGCTCCGAGGGCGGGTCACCACGGAGGGGAGCATCCGCCACGTCTCGCAGGTCACCGAGACCTACGCGCTGTCCGAGTTGGCGCAGTCGAACGCCCTGATCGTGCTGGACGAGCATGTGGAGCAGGTCAGGGCGGGCGAAGCCGTCAAGGTATGGCTCTTCGACGAGGAGTGACGCCCGGAACTTCCTGACGGGTGATCCGCCGACTCGCCGCGACGGCGGGAGTAAATCACAGCGTTGTTGTTTAACGTGGGTCCCGTGCTCGCCGGAATCCTCATCGCCATCGTCGTCGTCGTCGGCCTGGCTCTCGGCCTGCCCTGGGTCATGAACGCCCAGGCGGCGGAGGCGGAGCTGGAGGGGGATCCCACGGAGCGCTTCTCGGACTCGGTCCGGATCCTCCACCGCGAGGCGATCGACACGCAGAGCGAGACCGGCGTCGAGGTGTCCACGCCTCTCACCCGGCGGGCGGACCTGCTGGAGCTCCGCCTCATCTCCCGCCAGGCGGCGCGCCGTCGTCTCGCGGTGGTGGCCGTGCTCGTGGCCGCGTTGGCGGTCGCTGGAGTCCTGGCGGCGGTCGGTGCTGCACCGTGGTGGACCATGCTCGTCCCGGCGGGCCTCATCGTGGCCTTCTTCGGCGTGGCCAGGATCTCGGTGGTGGCGATGCACCGCAGCCTCGACGCCCGGTCCGCGGCCGTCAAGGCCGGCTTCTCCGAGGACGAGGACACGGTCACGATCGACCTGTCGGACCGGGAGGCCACCGAGAACATCGAGATCTCCATCGACCTCTCGATGCCCACCACGCTCGGCGCGCTGTGGGACCCCATCCCGGTGGCGCCGCCCACCTACGTGCAGCAGCCCCTCCTCCCGCGGACGGTCCGCACCATCGACCTGTCGGCGCCTCTGAGCCCGTCCTCGCCCGTCATCCCGACGGCGGACAACCCGTCGGCGCCGGCGTTGGCGGAGGCCGAGGAGGCCCCGTTCCGCCCGCGCGCGATCGGCGAGTAGCGCCGCCCCTTGGGTGCCGCCTCCCACGGGGCTGACTTGGCCCCCGGCTCGGCTCGGTGCTAGCATTCGTGATGCTTTGAGGGGCTATGGCGCAGTTGGTAGCGCGTCTCGTTCGCAATGAGAAGGCCGGGGGTTCGAATCCCCCTAGCTCCACTTAGGGCCGGTCACCTGACCGGCTTTTTTCATGCCCTGTCAGGGGGTGCAGCCCTGGGTGCTGACCTCGGCGGTGGCCGAGGCGGCGCCGTCGATGACAGCGGCCGCCTGGGCGTTGGTCAGCGCGTACGTGGTCTCGGCGTCCACCAGCGAGATGGCGAACACCGTCCCGGCCACCTGGCCGGCCTCGTTGAGCACAGGGCCCCCTGAGTTGCCCGGCTCAGCGTGCGCGCGCAGTGCGTAGATCTCCCGGTCCACGACGGAGGCCCCGTAGATGTCGTCGCCGCGCGCCTCGACGGTGCCGCGCACGCGGCCGGAGGTGACCGTGTAGGGGCCGCCCCCGGGGAAGCCCGCGACCGCGACCGGGTCCTGGGGGGCCAACGGCGCCGACCGTTCGAGCGGCGGTGCGGTGAGGCCCGGGACGTGCAGGACCGCCAGGTCCAGGTCGGGGGAGAACGCCACCACCGTTGCCCGCAGGGCCTGGCCGGCCACCTGTACGGCCACCGCGTCCGAGCCGGCCACGACGTGGGCGTTGGTGACCACCCGCTCGGGGGCGCTCACCCAGCCGCTGCCGCTGTTGCCGGCGAGCGGGCCGCGACACTCGGGCACCGCGGCGGAGATCAGCAGGACGCTGCCCGCCGCGGCCTGCACGCCGGCCGACTGGGCGGTGGCGTCGTCGGGGGCCGGGACGGGGAGCTCGGGCTCGGGGAAGAGGCCGCTGAACGCGCGGGGGAGGCCGGCGGCGTGCAGCACCTCCGTCAGCCGCGACGCCTGTCGAGCCGCCTCCGCGGGAAGGGCCCGTCTGATGACGCCGAGCGCCACCGAGTCGTCGATGGTGCGCGCCCAGGTGGGCGGGGCGATGGGTTTGATGGCGGCGGCCAGGATGCCGATCACCAGGGCGGACACCAGAACCGCACCGGCCGCGCCGAGGGTGGCGTCGACGGCGTGGGGCCGGCGGTGGCCGCGGATCCGACGCCCGATGGAGCCGACGACGCCCTCACCGATGCCCGCGCCCACGAAGGCCGCGCCGATGAGGGCCAGCGACTGCGCCAGCACCGGCCATCCGGTGCCCCAGGCGGCGACGATCCGTGGGCCGGCCCAGAGGCCCCCGAGGATGCCGAGGACGGTGCCGGCGAGCGAGAAGGCGCCGGCGACCAGGCCGCTGCGCCACCCGCGCACGGCGTACGTGACGAGCATCAGGACGATGACTGCGTCGAGGATCCAGTGCATGGGGGCTCCCGTGTGGTCGTGGCGCTTCCCAGAGTGCCACCTTCACGGCCGCGTAGCCTGGGGAACGTGTCAGAGCCCCGCAAGCCTCGCCGCCCCGCCTTCCGGGAGCCGTCGGTCATCGACGCGATGGGGGAGGGCGTCGATCCCGTCGCCGACCTCCACGCGGCCCACGAGTCCGCCGCGGCCCTGCTCGGCGCCGGCCGCCACAGCACGGACCCGGAGGTCACCCGTCGGCTGATCAACGTGGTCGACGAGGTGGGGATCACCACCCTGGCAGACCTGTGGTCCACCCGCCCGGCGCGGTCCCTGCCGGGGGTGCTCTACCGGCTGTACGTGCTGCGGGAGTGGGTGCAGCGTGATCCCGACGGCGCGGCCCGCCAGTACTCCGCCGGGACCCATCTCTCCGAGCCCAACCACGCCGTCGCGGGTGCGGATCCCACCGGGCCCGACGAAGTGCGCCGCGTGGCCGACGACATCCTCCGGGGTGTGTTCGACGGCGACTTCGGCCTGGCGTTGGAGCGGGCGGCGGCGTTCGCCCGGGTGGTGTCGGCCGGCCGCGGCAACCTTCAGGCCGGCGACGACGTGGCCACCGATCGGCTCATGCACCTCGCCGAGGACCTGGCGTGGAGCGCCCGCCTCTGGCGCAGCGGCGAATTGGAGTAGGTGTTTGACCCTCGGCCGTCGACGGGTATTCTCGTCGCGTGCCGAGCCGCGGTAGCCCCGGGCTCCAAACTTAGCCGCTCAGAGCGGCCCCGCGCCGAGAGGCGCTCCCGGCTCGGCACACCACTCTTTCTCGGGTATGTTTGGCCCTCGGTGTGTCGGGAAGCCTGGTCGACGTCGTGGTCGGCGCGTGCCGCCACGGCTATGACCGAAGGAGAGCCATGACCACTCCGTCCGAGCTGACCCGCCGGGACCGGCTGCGCCGCTGGGTGACGCTGGAGACCACGAGCGGCGTACTGCTCCTGATCGCCGCTGTGCTGGCGCTCGTCTGGGCGAACTCGCCGTGGCGCGAGGCCTACCAGTCGCTCTCGAACTTCGTCATCGGGCCCGAGGCCCTGCATCTCGACCTCTCGCTCGCCAAGTGGGCGGCGGACGGTCTCCTGGCCGTGTTTTTCTTCATCGTGGGCGTGGAGCTCAAGCACGAGATCGTCGCGGGCAGCCTGCGCAGGCCCAGGGAGGCCGCCGTGCCGGTCCTGGCCGCCGTGGGCGGCATGATCGTGCCTGCCCTCATCTATGTGGCCGTCGTCACCGCGCTCCGGGACCCGGCCGCGCTGCAGGGGTGGGCAATCCCCACCGCCACGGACATCGCCTTCGCCATCGCGGTGCTGGCCATCTTCGGGCGTGGCCTGCCGCGTGCCCTGCGCACGTTCCTGCTCACACTGGCGGTCGTCGACGACCTCCTCGCGATCATCGTGATCGCCGTGTTCTACACCGCGGGCCTGGACCTCATCTGGCTCGGCGCCTCTCTGGTGGCCGTCGCCCTGTTCGCGGTGGTGGTGCGCTCGCGCAAGCCGGCTCCCTGGCTCCTCCTGGCGTTGGCGCTGGCTGCGTGGGGGCTGATGCACGCGTCGGGCGTGCACGCCACGATCGCCGGCGTGCTTCTCGGCTTCATGGTGCCCGCCATCGCCGTACACGGGGAGACTGAGACCCGCACGCATCACTACGAGCATGCCGTGCGGCCGTTCTCCTCCGGCATCGCCCTGCCGCTGTTCGCGTTCTTCTCGGCCGGCGTCTCGCTGGTCGACGGTGACGGGCCGGCGAGCGTGCTGGCGCAGCCGGTGGTGCCGGCCATCATCGTGGGCCTGGTCGTGGGAAAGCTGGTGGGGGTGCTGGGCGTGACCGCTCTGGTGACCCGGCTCACGCCGCTTCGCCTGCCGGACAGCATCGGCCTGCGGGACCTGCTGCCGGTGGGGTTCCTCACCGGCATCGGGTTCACCGTGTCGCTGCTCATCGCCGAGCTGTCCTTCCCGGACGCCGGGCACACGGCAGGGGCGAAACTGGCCATCCTCCTCGCCTCGCTCCTGGCCGCCGCCTTGGCCGCGGTCTTCCTGCGCTGGGACGCGCGGAAGCTCCGCAGCCGCGACATGAACGAGGACGGCGTCCCGGACATGGACAGCGCGCCCATCCGCGACGCGCGGGACGTCTCCGACCACTGAGGCCCCGACGGGGCGTCAGTCGCGGGGCGCGGGCGAGAGGCCCTGGAACCGCCGCATGTGGTAGGCCAGGGACTCGTCACCGGTGACCTCGGCCGCGGCCACCGTGCCCAGGATGATCGTGTGGTCACCGCCCGGCTCGAACGTCAGCTCGTCGCACCGCACCCAGGCCGCCACCCCCTCGATGCGGGGGAGGCCGTGGTCCTCGCGCCAGGCCAGGCCGGAGAACCGGTCCGGCAGGTCCTGGCGCGCGAACCTCACGGCCACCTCGGCCTGATCGGCGGCGAGGATGTTGATCCCGATCCGGCCCGACGCGCGCACCCGCTCGATCATCCCGCCCCGGTTGTCCAGCGCGAACAGGACCATGGGCGGGGTGATCGACAGGGAGGCGAACGCCGAGACGGTGGTGCCCGTGGGCGCACCGCCGATGGCGGTGGTGACGACGGTGACGGGAGCCGCCACGCGCGCCATGGCGTCGCGGAACGAGGTCAGCAGGTCATCCACGGGCCCCACCGTATCGCCACGGGGCAAGTGCGGCTCAGCTGCGCGGATCCGCCGCGTCGTCCTCGTCGACGTAGATGCCGGGGGCGTCGTAGATGAGGGAGGCGCCGTCGGCGGACTCGCGCATCTCGCGCGGCGCGATGACCCGCGCCAGGTGGTAGATGCCGATGGTGACGATGGTGCCCAGCGCGATGCCGCCGAGCTCGAAGCCGCCGCCGAAGGGCAGGGAGACGTTGCCGACGCCGATGATGATGCCCGCGGCCGCCGGGATCAGGTTGAGCGGGTTGCCGAAGTCCACCCGGTTCTCCTTCCAGATCTTCGCGCCGAGCAGGCCGATCATGCCGTAGAGCACCACGGTGATGCCGCCCAGGACGGCGCCGGGGGTGGCCGAGATCACGGCGCCGAACTTCGGGGAGAAGCCGAACAGGATGGCCACCAGAGCAGCGACGACGTAGGCCGCGGTGGAGTAGACGCGGGTGGCCGCCATGACGCCGATGTTCTCGGCGTAGGTGGTGGTGGGTCCGGCGCCGACCAGGGTGGCGATCATCGAGCCCGCGCCGTCGGCCGCGATGGCCCGGCCCATGACCGGATCGAGGTCCTCACCCGTCATCTCGGCGACGGCCTTGACGTGGCCGGTGTTCTCGGCGATGAGCGCGATCACCACGGGCAGCGCCACGATGATCGCGGCGAAGGAGAAGCTCGGCAGGTGGAAGCCGACGACGTTGGTGGTGGCGCCGTAGCTCCAGTTGGCGAGGTCCGAGACGGGCGGGAGCCCGAACCAGCTGGCGTCGGCAACGCCGCTCCAGTCCACCCGCAGCTGCTCGGTGACCGTGCCGTCTGCCGCGACCTTCTGCAACGGCCCGAGGACCGCGTCGAACACCCAGCTCAACAGGTAGCCGATGACCAGGGACAGGAAGATGGCGATGCGGCCCATGAAGCCCCGCAACCCGATGCTGAGCGCGATGACGATGAGCATCACGGTGAACGCCAGCCACGGGTCGACCGGCCAGTACACCGACGCGACGACGGGGGCCAGGTTGAACCCGATCAGCATGACGACCGCGCCGGTCACCACCGGCGGCAGGGCCTTGTGGATCACGCGTGCCCCGGCGAAGTGGATGATCAGGCCCACCATGAACAGCGTCAGGCCCACGACGAACAGAGCCCCCGTGAGGTCCGCCGGGTCACCGCCGGCGGTGTAGACGGCGGTGGCGACGCCCACGAAGGAGGCCGACGAACCCAGGTAGCTCGGCACCCGGTGCTTGACGGCGAACAGGAACACCAGCGTCGCGACGCCGGACATCATCACCGCGAGCTGCGGGTTGAGGCCCATGAGCAGGGGGAACACGAAGGTGGCGCCGAACATGGCCACCACGTGTTGCGCGCCGAGCCCGATCGTCCGGCCCCAGGTGAGCCTCTCTGTCGGCTTGACCACCGCGTCCGGGGCGAGGATTCCGTTGTTGTGCAGCTTCCACATGGGGCGCATTCCTTTCGTCGGCCAGACTTTACTGCCTGCGCCGCGTGCCCCGGCCACCGGTCCCGCCCACGGGTTAGGGTGGTTCCATGTCGCACGACGTGGTGGTGCTGGGGGCGAGCGTCGCAGGTCTGACGGTCGCCAGACGCCTCGCCGCGGAGGGCTACGACGTCCTGGTGCTCGATCCCAACCTGGAGTTCCGCAGCGCGGCCATCGGTCACGGTGTGGCCGCGGTGGGCCACGCGTCGACGGTGGCGGCGATGGGGCACGCGTACGGGCCGGCGGCGGTGCTCGAGCATGCGCGGCGCAACGTGGCCGCGATGGCCGAGATCAGGCAGATCCATCCGGCGGCGCTCACGTTGCCGCTCCGGGACCGCTCGCTGCCGGGCGGCGACGAGCGGGATACCCGCGAGGTGGCCGGCCACTTCCGGGCGGCCGGCATGGAGGCGCAGGTCCTCATCGGTCCCGACGGCGCGGCGCTGCTGACCGACGCGCTCGCGGTGGACCCGCTGGCCTACGCCGAGTCTCTGCGGTCGGCGGCGGTGGCCGCCGGCGCGCAGGTGGTGCACAGCGTGACCGTGACGCACCTCACGCGCAAGGAGGGCGTCACCCGGATCGGGTTCCGCAACAACCTCGCCTGGGTGCGCGACGTCGGCGTCGTGGGCGGGGTGGCGGTGGTCGACACGCTGGGGGTCAGCCCCTGGGGGAGGGCCGCCCGCATCGGACCGGCGCAGTGGGTGCCCATCGTCCGCTGCACGCCATCGCGGCCTGTGGCGGAGATCAGCCTGCATGCCACCGGGCCGGCCTGGATGGTCCGCCCGGTGGGGGACTCTGCCCTGGTGGTGGGCCAGAAGACGGGCCTGTCCACCATCGACGGTGCCACGGCCGGCCTGCGCCGGTGGGCGGCCGACACCCTCGGCGCGACGGACGTGGAGACCGCCCGGATGGCCATCGATCCGAGCGACCACGGGCGCCCCGTCGTCGGCGCCTCGGCGATCCCCGGCGGCTACTACGCCCGCGGCAACGGCCGCGGTGAGCTGATGAACGGGACCGCGAGCGGCTACTACCTGGCCGGCCTGCTCCTCGGCGACGGGTCCTCCGCCATCGCGCTGCCCCGGTTGAGCCGGATGAGGGCCTACGGGTCCCGGATGCTCAGGCCGCACAGGCCGTAGGACGCGTCAGGTCCGGGCCGCTCAGATCCAGGCGTTGCCGAACCACATCCGCATCAGCCAGGCGGGGCGGGTGATCACCTCGCCGGTCAGCACCGGGTAGAAGAACGCGAAGTTCAGGATGACCAGCGCCAGGAACACGCCCACCGTCATGGCCCGCACCCGCCGTCGGGGGTGGTGCGCCGGGCCGAGGATCTTGCCCAGGGCCATCGCGAGCACCGTGGCGCTGAACGGGATGATCATGATGGCGTAGAAGAAGAACAGGGGTCGTCCCGCATAGCGGAACCACGGCAGGTAGGTGGCGGCCACGGCCAGCAGCGGCACCGCGAAGCGCCAGTCGCGGCCCATCAGCCACCAGACCAGGCCGGCACCGAGGGCCAGCGCCGCCGCCCACCACAGCAGGGGTGTGCCGATGCCGTTGACGATGCTCACGCAGGTGGTGCCCACGGCCTCGCAGCCGTCGGTGCCGGGCTCGATGTCGTTGACGGCCCAGATCGCGATGGGGCGCTGCAGGAAGAGCCAGCCGGCGGGGTGGGCCTCGTAGGAGTGCGTGGCGTCGACCATCATCCCGTCGCCGGTGTGGAAGCGGTACATCTCGACGTGGTAGTGCCAGAGTGCGCCGAGGGCCTCCCCGAAGCGCTGCACGATCGGATCGTCCGGGTGGTCCGCGCCCCAGTCGCGGTAGTAGCCGCCCTCTGTGCCCAGCCACCGGAACCAGGAGCCGATGTAGATGGGGACCACCACGACGACGAGGTTGACGAACGCCATGGGCGCGTCCACGGCCAGCGACCACCACTGCGCGCGGCCCGCCCCGGCCAGGCGGCGCGCGCCCAGGTCCCAGAACACCACCGCGACCCCGAACACCGCGATGAGAAACAGCGAGTTCCACTTCGTCGACACCGACAGGGCGAACATCACGCCCGCGGCGACGCGCCAGGGCCGCCACAGCATCAGGGGGCCGAAGGAGCCGTCGAGATCCGGCAGGCCCTTGGCGCGCAGGTGGTCCGCCAGCTTGTGCCGGAACCAGTCGCGGTCCGCCACCAGCGCGGCGACGCCCGCCACCGCGAACGTCGCCTGGAAGATGTCGAGCAGGGCGATCCGGCTCATGATGAAGGCCAGCCCGTCGAAGGTGAGCAGCAGCCCCGCCACCCCGCCGATCAGCGTGGAGCGTGAGAGCCGCCTGGCCATCCGGATGGTGAAGAACACCAGCAGCGTGCCGAAGATCAGCGCCATGAACCGCCACCCGAACGGGTTCATCCCGAACATGGCCTCGCCGGCGGCGATCAGCAGCTTGCCCACCGGCGGGTGGACGATGTAGGCGGCCTGCTCCTTCATGCCCGACAGGTCCCCGCGCAGGATCATGTCGTTGGCGCCGTCGACCCACTGCCGCTCGAAGCCGGACTGCAGGATGCCCCACGCGTCCTTGGCGTAGTAGGTCTCGTCGAACATGATCCCGTGCGGCTTCGCCAGGTTGTGGAAGCGCAGCAGGAACGCCAGCAGCGTGATGCTGAGCGTCACGATCCAGCCGGCTGTGCGGTCACGCAACCGGCCGTCGTCGAGAGCCTGGAGCGTCGTCAGCACTCATGCATCATAGGCTGACCTCATGCACCCCCTCCCCGACGGCGCCCTCATCCTGGCTGCGACACCCATCGGGTCCTCCGACGACGCCAGCCAGACCCTCCGTGACGCCCTGGCTTCGGCGGATGTCATCGCGGCCGAGGACACCCGGCGCTTCGTGCTGCTCACCAAACGCCTGGGCATTGCGCCGTCGGCGCGGGTGGTCAGCTACTTCGAGGGGAACGAGGCCACGCGCACCGTCGAGCTGGTCGACGCGGTCGCGGCGGGGCAGCGCGTGGTGCTGGTGACCGACGCCGGGATGCCCTCGGTGAGCGACCCCGGCTACCGCGTGGTGGTGGCCTGCATCGAGGCCGGTCTGCGGGTCACGGCCGTGCCCGGGCCGTCGGCGGTGCTGACCGCCCTGGCGGTCTCCGGCCTCCCGGTGGACCGGTTCTGTTTCGAGGGTTTCCTGCCGCGGAAGGCGGGGGAGCGGGGGCGGCGGCTGGCCGCGCTGGCTGGCGAGGAGCGCACGATGGTGTTCTTCGAGGCGCCCCACCGGCTGGAGGACTTCCTCCGCGACGCCGCCCGCGAGCTGGGCGACGAGCGCCGCGGGGCCGTCTGCCGGGAGCTCACCAAGCCGTTCGAGGAGGTGGTCCGGGGTCCGCTGGCCGAACTGTCGCGGTGGGCGGCCGACGGGGTGCGCGGCGAGGTGACGGTGGTGATCGCGGGAGCCGAGGCCGCGACCGCCTCGGCCGACGACGCCCTCGAGCTCGTTCGGCGCGCGCGGGCGGGTGGTGCGAGACTGTCGGAGGCGGTGGCGGACGTGGCGAAGCTCACGGGCGCGAACCGCAAGGAACTGTACGCAGCGGCGTTGGCCGATAAGGAGAGCCCCAGGTGAGTCCCCTCGAGACGCTCGGCCTGCCACCCCTGCCGGAGGCGCTGCCGCGCCCCGTCGTCGACAATCACACCCACCTGTGGTCCACGCACGAGTACTCCGGGTTGCCGGTTGTGGACTCCCTGCGGCTGGCCGCCCAGGTGGGGGTGTCGCGGCTGATCGAGGTGGGCTGCGACGTGGAGTCGTCGCGGGCGGCGATCGAGCTTGCCGAGCGGGAGCCGACGGTGCGGGCCGCGGTGGCGCTGCACCCCAACGACGCGGCCCGCGTCCTGCTCCGCGACGGCGCGGCGGGCCTCTTCGCCGTGCTGGCCGACCTGGAGCCGCTCGTGGCGGCTCCCGAGGTGGTGGCCGTGGGGGAGACGGGACTGGACTACTACCGCACCAGGGAGGCCGAGGGGCGGGAGGCGCAGGAGGTCTCGTTCCGGGCGCACATCGGATGGGCGAAGGCCTACGGCCGGACGCTGATGATCCACGACCGCGACGCGCACGACGACATCCTGCGGGTGCTGGACGACGAGGGCCTCCCGGAGCGCGTGGTGATGCACTGCTTCTCCGGCGATGCGGAGTTCGCCGGGCGCTGCCTGGAGCGCGGCGCGTTCCTGTCCTTCCCCGGGGTGGTCACGTTCGGCTCGGCGGGCGCGCTGCGGGAGGCCGCGCTGGCCACGCCGCTGGACCGGATCCTCGTCGAGACCGACGCGCCTTACCTCACCCCTGCGCCCCAGCGCGGCAAGGCGAACGCCCCCTACCTGCTGCCGCACGCCGTCCGGTTCCTGGCCGACCTGCTCGGGGTCGAGCTGGGCACCTTCTGTGATCAGATCGTCGCGAACACCGACGCGGCCTACGGGCGGTGGGGCACCCATGCCTGAGCTCGGCCTGCTGGATCCGGCCTCGGTGCGCCGCATCGCCGCGGAGCTGGACCTGCGCCCCACCAAGCAGCGGGGCCAGAACTTCGTCGTCGACCCCAACACGGTCCGCAGGATCGTGGCCCTCTCCGGTGTGACCTCCGCCGACGTGGTGCTGGAGATCGGGCCCGGGCTCGGGTCGCTCACGCTCGGGCTGCTCGAGCAGGGGGCGCGGGTGGTGGCCGTCGAGATCGAGGACCGGCTCGCCGAAAGGCTTCGGCGCACGGTGGCGGAGCGGATGGGCGACGAGGCGGCCTCGCGCCTGGAGGTGGTGGGCGCCGACGCGCTGCAGGTGGACGCCCTCCCAGGACCGGCCCCGTCGGCGCTGGTGGCCAACCTCCCGTACAACGTGTCCGTGCCCGTGCTGCTGAGGATGCTCGAGCTGTTCCCCGGATGGAGCAACGGGCTGGTGATGGTGCAGCTGGAGGTGGCCGACCGCCTGGTGGCGCCACCCGGCAGCAAGGTCTACGGCGTGCCCAGCGCGAAGGTGGCCTGGTACGCAGAGGCCGCGCGCGTCGGGACGGTGCCGCCGAAGGTGTTCTGGCCAGTCCCGAACGTCGACTCCGGGCTGGTCCGGATCACGCGGCGGCCGGCGCCCGCGACCACCGCCACCCGTGAGGACACGTTCACAGTGATCGACGCGGCCTTCTCGCAGCGGCGCAAGATGCTGAGGGCCGCCCTGGCGGGGCTGGCCGGGTCGTCGGCCGCGGCCTCGGCGGCGATCGAGGCGGCCGGCATCGACCCGCAGCTGCGCGGGGAGATGCTGGACGTCGCCGCGTTCGCGGCCATCGCGGAGCAGCTGTCGGCCGGGCCGCGCTGAACAACGTCTGGGGGCGCCGCGCGATGCGCTAGGTTCAAGACGTGACGGCGGTCAGGGTTCGCGTGCCGGCGAAAGTGAACCTCGCCCTGCGGGTCGGCGGGACCGACGAGCAGGGCTATCACGCGCTGGGCACCGTCTTCCAGGCTGTGTCGCTCGGCGACGAGGTGACGGCCGAGGCCGCCCCCGCCGGGGTCTTCCGGTTGTCCTTCCAGGGTGAGGGGGCCGCTTTCCTCCCCGTCGACGACACCAACCTCGCCATGCGTTCGGCGAAGCTGCTCGCCGAGCGGTTCGGCCGGCCCGACGTCGGCGTCACCCTCCTGGTCCGCAAGCGCATCCCCGTGGCCGGCGGCATGGCGGGCGGTTCGGCGGATGCCGCGGCCGTGCTGGTGGCCTGCAACGCGCTGTGGGAGGTGGGGGCGAGCCGGGAGGAGCTGCACGAGCTGGCCGCCGCGATCGGCTCGGACGTGCCGTTCCTCCTCATGGGAGGGACCGCGATCGGCACCGGGCGGGGGGACCTGCTGGCCCCGGTGATGTCCAGCGGCACCTTCCACTGGACCCTCGCCCTCTCGCACGCGGGCCTGTCCACCCCCGCTGTCTTCAAGGAGTTCGACCGGATCAGCAGCCCGCAGGACACGGCCATCCCCGTCGCGCTGCTGGAGGCGCTCCGCGCCGGTGATGCCGAGGGGGTGGGGGCGGCGCTGGTCAACGACCTCGAGCCCGCGGCCGTCTCCCTCCAGCCCACCCTCGCCCGTACGCTCGAGATCGGCCTGGCGGCCGGCGCGCTGGGGGCGATCGTCAGCGGGTCCGGGCCCACGTGCGCCTTCCTTGCCGGCTCCGATGCCCACAGCCACGAACTGGCGGAGACGCTCAGCGTGTTCAGCGGGGTGCGCGCGGTCCGCCGCGCCTACGGGCCCGTGGCGGGCGCCCAGGTGCTCGGATGAGCGACGAGGTCGATCAGGTCGTCGCGGCCTGGGAGCGTGAGCGTGGGGATCTGGTGCTCGAGCCCATGCACATCTGGTCGAGGATCGACAGGCTCGCGGGCATCCTCGCCGGGCATCGCAAGCGCGCGTTCTCGGCGCACGGCATCGAGGGGTGGGAGTTCGACGTGCTGGCGGCGCTCCGGCGCGCGGGCAGGCCCTACCGGCTCTCCCCGGGTCAGCTGTTGCGGGAGACGCACGTCACGTCCGGGACCATGACCAACCGGGTGGACCGGCTGGTGGCCCGCGGCGCGGTGACCAGGATCCCGGATCCCGACGACGGGCGCGGGATGCTCGTCACCCTCACCCCGGCGGGCCTGGAGCTGGTGGACGCGGCGCTGGTCTCGCTCGTCCTGCTCGAGGAGGCGCTCCTGGCCGAGTGGGATCCCGCGGACCGTGCGGAGATGACCGACTACTTGAGGCGGCTGCTGCTCGGCTCTGCCTGAGGCCGCTCGTCGCCGTCCTCGGCCTCACCCTTGCGGCGGTCCTTGGCCTCCATGATGAGGCGGGGTTCCGTCTGGAGGTGCGCCATGCCGTTCCACGCCAGGTTGATGAGGTGGCTCGCCACCACCTGCCTCGACGGCTCACGGTTCTCCAGCCACTGCTGACCGGTCTGCGCCACGAGCCCGACGAGGGCCTGGGCGTAGAGCCCGGCGAACTGGGGGTCGTGGCCGGTGCGCTCGAACTCGCCCGCCAGGATGTCCTCGACCTGGGCCGCGATGTCGCTGAGGATGGAGGCGAAGGAGCCGCTGGGCTGCCCCGTCGACGAGTCCCGCGAGAGGATCCTGAACCCGTCGGGGCAGCCGTCGATGTAGTCCAGCAGGGCCATCGCGCCACGCTCCAGCAGCTCGCGGGAGCCGGCGCCCGGCGTGGTGAGCGCGCTCCGGATGGACGTGTGGAGCACCTGTGTCTCGCGGTCCACCACGACGGCGTAGGCGCCCTCCTTGCCGCCGAAGTGCTCGTAGACCACGGGCTTGGACACCCCGGCGCGCGCGGCGATCTCCTCGACGGACGTGCCCTCGTATCCGCGCTCGGCGAAGAGCTCGCGGGCGATCTCCAGCAGCTGCTCGCGGCGCTGGGAGGCCGTCATCCGGGTGCGGGATCGGCGTGCGCGGGCGGGCTGGCGGGTGGACACGGGTGCCATTCTCGCACGACCGCCCAGTGGGCGCCGTTTGACGAGGGGTCAGTCCGGGTCTGCGGCCCGCTTGAACCGCTGCTGTGCGCCCTGCTTGGTCAAGCCGTAGAGCTCGCCGATCCGGGACCAGGACGCCCCTGCTCTGCGTGCCTCGCGGACGGCGAGGGACTCGGCGATGTCCGCGGCCTCCCTCGCGAGGCGGGCGGCGTCCAGGGCGCCGAGCGCCGCGGCCCGCGCGTCTCCCTGACTCTTCTCCGCCATGGTGGCATCGTATCCCGCGACACACGTCAATGGGTACTTGACAGAAGCGTCAAGCGATGGTTGACTCTGGTGTCAACGAGACATTGACGTACAGGAGGTGACACCATGGCGAAGAAGGATAAGAAGTCCAAGAAGGACAAGAAGTCGAAGAAGTCCAAGAAGTCGAAGAAGTGACTCCAACCCCACCGTGAAGGCCGGCCCCGTCAAGGGGCCGGCCTTCGGCGCGTCCGGGCCCGGCGGTAGGGGTCAGGTCGTGGGCCTGGCCAGCCAGCAGCCCTGGATGTGGTCGTCGACCATCCCCACCGCCTGCATCAAGGCGTAGAGAGTGGTGGGCCCCACGAATCGGAAGCCTCGCTTCTTGAGCTCCTTGCTCAGTGCGACGGTGCCAGGCGTCTGGGCAGGGACGTCGGCGAAGCTGAGCGGCGGCCGCTCCCGCGGCTCCGGGGCGTGCGCGGAGATGAGTTGATGCAGGCGTAGGCCCTCGTCGTGCAGCTCCAACAGGGAGCGGGCGTTACCGACGGCGGCGTGGATCTTGGCGCGATTGCGCACGATCCCCGCGTCCGCCATGAGCCGCTCGACGTCCTCGTCTCCGAAGCCCGCCACGTCGGCGGGAGCGAAACCCGCGAACGCGGCCCTGAACGCCTCGCGCTTGCGGAGGATGGTGAGCCAGGACAGGCCCGCCTGGAAGCCTTCGAGGCAGACCCGCTCGAACAGCGCCCGCTCATCCGGCGTGTCCTCGACCGGGCGCCCCCACTCCTCGTCGTGGTAAGCCCGGTAGAGCTCGTCGGCCGCCCCGAAGCACCGCACCTTGTCCATGGTTGTTCTCCTTCTCAGTGGTTGAGTCTGCCCCCACTCTGGGCAGGACGGGTGCCGAGTTCCCAGATGCCTGCGGGGCTGGGGATAACCAGGGTCGTTCAGGCGCGCTCCACCGGCCCGCTCACCGGTGCGGTGGCGGGCTCGGGGCCTTGGGCGAGCGGCTAGTTGAGCGGGGAGGTGCCGGTGGGGGTGACTCGGTAGCGGTAGCCGAGCGGGCTGCGCCAGATGAGGCAACCCGGGGTGGGTTGGTCCCCGCGCCAGTGGCCGGCCGTCTTGACCCGGTGGACTCGAGTGCCCAAGGGCGCGAGGTTGCCCACCCTGGTCTGGCCGCCGGGCCCGGAGGCGCGATACGCGGCGGTGTGGTCCTGCTCCAGGCCGCGGGAGTGGGTCTGGGAGTAGGGGAACGCCTCCGTGGGGAAGATCTGGATGACCGCCTCCCTCAGCTTGGCGGTGGGCCGGTACTGGTCCTCCGCACGGATCTCGGGGAGGTCGATGAGTGGCCGGACCGCCAGCCGCTTGTCCCCCAGCAGGAGGCCGAGCGTCGCGGTGGTGAGCGAGCCGGCCCGCTCCACCCGCGCCGCCCCGGTCAGGCCGGCCACTGCGGCGGCCGGGATGTGGACGAACACCTCCGTCCGGGGGCGCAGCTCGTCGAGGGGCACGGTGATGGCGCCGCATACGTGGCCCGCGCACGCGGCCGGGTTCGGCCGGTGCCGCTCGGCGTCCGCTTCCGCCGTCGTGTCTGCCGGGGCGCAGGCGGGGAGGCCGCCTTCGAGGAGCGCCGGCTGCTGGGCGTGCCGCTGCTGGAGTGCCAGCGCGTAGGCGGGATGGGCCAGCACGCCGAGGGCCCTGGCGCGGAGCTCGGTCTTCGTGACCCGGGCGCCCTCCGGGTTCTCTGCGAGGATGTCTGAGATCTGCTCGACGGCGGCGTCGAGGTACTTCGCGTCCAGCACGTCCAGCTGGGCGGAGACCTGCATGGACCCGTCGCGGTAGGCGTAGATCGACACGTGCCTGGCCTCCAGGGCGCGGCGCTCCTCCTCTGCCGCGATGTGGGGCGCCACCTCGACGATCAGGCGGTCGATGAGGTTCATCGACGCGGTCCAGCTGAGCCGGTGCTGAAGCTTGAGCCAGCGCGTGCCCACCGTCTCGGCGGTCTCGGCCGGCAGGCCCTCGCAGCGCCCGGCCGCCGCGGCGGCGCGGTGGGGATCCACCTGCAGCTGTTGAACCGCCGTCCACAAGGTGGGATGCCGGTAGCGGAGGTTCAACGCCCGCCCGACCAGCCCCACCGCCTGCCTGGACGTGCAGCCGAGCAGCCCCGCCAGTTCGAGGCCGAACCACTCGGAGATCAGCGGGCAGCCCGCGCCGCCGACCTGGAGATCCTGCTCGTACAGCGCTTCGTGTGTGTCCGACTCCGCCTCGAGGTGGTAGCCGACGGCGAGTTGGGTGATGAGTCTGAGCTCTTCGGCTTCGGCGCGGCGCTTGGCCATCCGGATGGACCGGAGCTGGTCCGCCATGTGCTTGGCCTCGGCTGTGTTCATGGCTCAAGAATAGAACACATGACCGACAATTACGAGAGATCGAGGGCCTCGGACAACACTTTCTTCAGGAGTCTTTCCGAGGATGAAGCCGGTCTGCGGCGGCCAGGCGCCCAACGGGTGGGCGCCTCGGGCCGCGGCTGTATAGACTCGGCCAAGGCCCTTCGGGGCCGTTCCCCGGTTGGTCTTTCGGTAGGGCCCGCCTGACTTTGAATCAGGATTAGCGCAGCAGGTTCGACTCCTGCCCGGGGAGCGCAGACCCGTCCTGGACCGGCATTCCCATCGCATCCTCTGGTGGTTGCTGGGCCTCCTCGTCGTGCGCGGCCAGGGTCTTCAGCCGGGCGACGAGTCGCAGCATCGTGGGGATCCCCCGGCAGGTGACCGGGACGCCGATCAGCCTGGTGAGCACCGGTCCGGCGGAAATTCCGTTGCCGGTGGTGCTCGTGACCGCGTGGCCGGAGGCGAGTGCGTGCACGATGAGCTCGCCGGTGGGGACGCTTTCGCGGTGGGGGAGGACCAGCTCTGGGAGGCTGGGGGCGTCGAAGAGGGCCACCTCCCCGGCGGGGAGGCCGGGGTCGAGGTGCCTGACCGTGTCAATCAGCCAGTCGGCGGGACGGACGACGACGAGGTCGGCGTAGCCGGTGGATGGGGTGAGTCGGGTGACGACGGCCCGCGCGAGTGCCGTCGGTTCGGGGCCGGAGAAGATCACGGTGCCGTTGGTCTGGAAGTTCACTGCGCTGGTGGCGCCGGCGGCCGCGAACGCGTCCAGCAGCTCGGAACTGCGTGGCGATCGGCTCCGCGCCTGGCCGAGGTTCATGTTCCGGAAGAACGCGACCTGGATGGTCATGCCCCGATCGTCGCACGCCGTCCACCGTTGGACACCCGGATTCCCCAGGCGCGTCCGCGGGGGAGCCGCAGCCCCCTTGCCCAGGCGCCCGCCGTTGGCGATGCTGGAGGCGTGAGCTCCCCCTACCCCCTCCGCACCGAGCGCCTGGTTCTTCGACCGCTGCGGGAGGACGACGTGGACGTCATCCTCGCCTACCGCAACCACCCCGAGGTGGCGGCGCTGCAGGACTGGGACCTTCCGGTGTCGCGGGAACACGTGGAGCGTCTCGTCGCCGCCCAGTCGACCTGGACGGACATCATCCCCGGCGAGCCCCGTCAGATCGGACTTGAGCACGACGGAGAACTCGTCGGAGACCTGTACGTCGCGCTGGATGGGCACGGCGGTGTCGCGGAGATCGGTTTCACGCTGCGGGCCGAGCACCAGCGGAAGGGGTACGCGTTCGAGGCCGCCTCCGCCGTGGTGGCCGACCTCATCGAGCGGCTCGGGTGCCATCGTGTTATCGGTCAGCTCTCGCCGGACAACGTCCGCTCGGCCAAGCTGCTCGACCGGTTAGGGATGCACGTCGAGTCGTTCGCGCCCAGGTCGTACTGGTGCCGCGGGGCCTGGGACGACAACCTCGTCTATGCCATGAGCGATGCGGAGTGGCGCGCCGGCCGGACCGCGACATGACCGCACGGCCCGGATCTGCTTCTCAACGTCGACAAGGACCCCGGGCGCGAGTCCTCGGTGCCGCGGCCGCCTGGACGACGTTCGCGATCTACCAGGTCTATGCCGTCGCGTCGGGCATCGCGTTTCTGCAGGGGGGAAGGGTCGTCGAGAGTGGGCCCTTCCTGGCCGTCATGGCCCTGTTGGTCGTGCTGATGGGGCCCTCCCTCGTGCTGACGATGGTGGTGGTGCACGATGTCGCGGACCCGGAGCGCAGGATCTACGGGCTCGCTGCTCTGTGCCTGATGGTCGCGTGCGTCACGGTCACCTCGTGTGTGAACGTTCTGCTTCTGTTGGTGAGCAGCTCGCCGGAGTTGTTCGACGAGTCGTGGCGTGCGCTGTTCCTTCCCTATCGGTGGCCTGCGCCGGCGTTCGTGCTGGACAACTTCGTGTGGGACTGGTTCTTCGGGGTGTCGATGCTGCTAGCCGCGCCGATCTTCGGCGGTGACCCGCTTCAGCGGGTGCTCCGGGTCGTCATGGGGCTCAGCGGCGCCCTGTGCCTGGCCGGTCTGGCGTGGCTGGCGGTCTCGCCGGACCAAGGCATCGTGATCGGCATCCTCGGCTGGGGCGTCGCGGGACCTCTCGTCTTCGTCCTGCTCGCCAACGTCTTCACCAGAACCCGGCCGCAGCGGTGAGGCCTGCCGTCTGACCACTCATCGGTGGAGTCCAGCGGCGTAGGCTCGACGCATGGCTAAACCGACACCTGTCACCGAATCCTCCGCCCACCTGGCCCTGGCCGGCGCCCTACCTGTGGTGGCTGAATCGACGACGTCGCGCGTGCTGGTCAACAACGACCTGATGCGTGTGGTCCAGTTCACGTTCGACGCGGGGGAGATGTTGACGGAGCACACGTCCCCACGGGCTGTCGTGGTCCAACTCGTGAGCGGCCGGATGCGGTTCACCGTCGACGGCGCCGAGCACGCGATGGGGGAGGGCGACATCGTCTATCTTGCGCCGGGAGCCTCGCACGCGTTGGTCGCGGAGACTGCCTGCCGCATGACGCTCGTCATGGTGGACACCGCCGCCTGACCCCACCTTCTCCGAGGCCGCACGCCGATCCGTGCTACACAGGGTCGAGGACCGCATCAACTTCGATCTCGACGAGGAGGTCGGGCGATGCGAGCGCGGTCGTCCCGATGGTGGACGTGACAGGGAGAATGTCGCGGAAGAGTTCCCCGTGCACCGCCCCGACGGCGTCGAAGTCGGCCATGTCGGTGAGGAAGACCCGGGTGCGCACGACGTCGTTCAAGGTGGCGCCGGCGGTTGCGAGCGCCTTCTCGATTCGGTTGAAGATCTCACGGGTCTGGTCGGCAGCTGTCTCGCCGACGCCACCGGAGGTGGTCCCGGCGACGAACACGAGGCTGCCCACCCTCACTGCGCGGGAGTAGCCGAGGACGGGCTCGCGGGGCGAGCCTGAGGGGATGTTCTGTCGGTGGGTCATGGTCGGTGGTCCTTTCGGTTTGGGCGGATCAGACGATGCTGATGCGGACGTCGTCGGCGCGACGGTCCACATGTTCGAGCACGCTGCTGGGGATGCGGAAGGCTCGGCCCGGGGCGGCCGGCCAGGAGAGCCGCGTCCTGCTGAGTAGTTGCCCGCCCTGCCTCACTTCGACGACGGGGCTTCTCTTGAACTCGTCGGTCCAGAGGACCAGCCGATTCCGGGCGGGGAGGGGGTCGCCTTCGCGCAGCAGATTCGGCGCCACCCAGCGGAGAGGCTTGTCCACGAGCAGGCGCACCGCGCTCTCTCGAGGCCTTTGCCCGTCGATGTAGCGCGTGACCTGCTCGGCGACGTGCCGTCCGTCCAGGGCGGCGCAGTCGGCGGTCTCAACGGGGTGGAGGAGATTGCCGATGGCGAAGACCCCGTCGCGCGAGGTGCGAAGTGACGAGTCGACGACTGGGGACTTGCTGGCGGGATCCATGTCGAGTCCGCCGAGCCTGGCGATCTCGTGGTCGGGCACCCAGTCGCCGGTGAAGACGACGGTGTCGCACTCGATGCTCCGGCGCTCGCCGGTTGCCTGGTTCTCGATGACGACAGCCCGGACCCGACCCCGGCCCTCAACGAGCACGACCTTGGAGTCGGTGATGACCTTGGTTCCGAAGAAGAGCTTGCCGGGGTGGGTGAAGAGGGCGTAGGACTCGGGACTGGCGTACTGCGAGACCAAGGCGACGGTGGCGCACCCCGCCTCCTTGAGTGTGAGAGCAGCCGACCAGCTGACCAGCTCGGCGCCCACGATCACTGCCCTGGTGCCCACCTTCTGGTGGTGGAGGTGGACGAGGTTCTGCAGTTGGCCGGTGGTCAGGATGCCCGCGGGACGGTCTCCGGGGATGAGCCGGGCTGTGCGGGGCCGCTCCCGTGCCCCCGTCGCCAGAACGACGGCGTCCGGTTTGATGAGGATCCTGCCGGAGGCGGAGGTGGCGGCCAGGCCGAGGCCGTCGTCGGTCCAGCCGGTGACCTGGGTCTCGGTCATGACGGTGACGCCGGCGGCGCGTGCATCGGCAGCCAATCGGCGCGCATAGGCCGGTCCGGACATGAAGCGGTGCAGGTCCCGGATCCCGTAGCCCGGGTGGTCGGAGTGTCTCGGGATGCCGCCCAGATCCTTCTCGCGGTCGATGAGGAGCACGTTCGAGCCGTAGCGGCGGCCCAACTCCGCGGCGCAGGTGAGACCTGCGGGGCCGGCGCCCACGATCGCGACCCTGGGGGTGACAGTGCGGGAGTAGGTGGTCATCGGTTCGTCTCCTTGTGCTGCTCGACCAGGGCGGTGGCTTCGGCGCCGCAGAAAAAGCCCTGGCAGCGTCCGTTCATGACGCGGGTCCGGCGCCGGAGCCCGTTGATGCCCGTGGGCGGAATGGGGGTGGCGAAGGCATCACGGATCTCGCCCCTGGTGACCCGCTCACAGAAGCAGACGACCTTGCCGTACTCCGGGTCTCGGCGGATGAGCGTGTCGTTCTCGTAGGGGCGTAGCTGGCTCTGCCCGAGCGGCGCCATGGAGGGTGGCTCGGGCAGGTCCGCACGCGGCACGAGCTCTTCACCCGCGCCGCTCAGCATCGCCACGATGTGCTTCGCCACCGCCATGGCGGAGGTCAGCCCGGTTGACCGAATGCCGCTGGCAATGACGTATCGATGCTCGGCGTCGAGGTCGATGAGGTAGTCCTTGAGGTCGTGCGCGGCACGCAGCCCGGCGTAAGAGGCGGTCACCTCCTCGCTGAGCAGTTCGGGGAAGATGTGGGCCCCCTTCTCCCGCAGGAAGGCGAACCCGTCCTCGGTGGTCGACGTATCCGTCCGGTCCTCCATGTCGTCTGCGGTGGGGCCGAGCATGACGTTGCCGAAGGCGGTCGGGCTGACGAGCACACCCTTGCCCTTGGCCGACGGGACGGCCAGGACGATCCGGTCGACCAGTGGAGCCGAGAGCTTGTCGAAGACCAGCAGCTCGCCCTTCCTGGGGTGGATGTGGATGCGGTCGTACCCGAAGAGCTGGTCGATGGTGTCACCCCCCAGGCCGGCGGCGTTGATCACCCAACGGGCCCGGACCTCGCCTCCGGTGGTGGCGAGGAGGGTGAGCTCGGGGGTGTGGGTCACTCCGGTGACGGCCCTGTTGAGGAGCAGGACCGCGCCGCGGTTCACGGCGTCGGTGGCCAGTGCCAGCGGCAGCGACCATGCGTCGATGATCGACTCGTCGGGTACGGTCAAGCCTCCTCGCGCGCCCTCGCCGAGGTGGGGTAGGAGCTCGTAGACTCGCGCGGCGTCGATGATCTCGGTCAGGGTGTAGCCGTTCCGCACGGCCTTCTCTTTTAGGATGGGCAGGGCTGCTTCCTGCTCGTCGTCCCATGCCACAAGCACGGCGCCGGTAACGTCCACCCCCACCCCGGTGGCCCGGGCGTAGTCGAGCGTGAGGTGGTAGCCCTCCGCCACGAGCCTTGATTCGAGGGTGCCGGGGCTGGCGTCGTAGCCGGTGTGGAGGATCGCGGTGTTCGCCTTCGAGGTGCCTTCGCACACGTCGTCGCGGGCCTCGACGATCGCCACGGATCGGCTCGTTCCTGCCAGCTCTCGCGCGATGGCGGCGCCGACCACGCCTCCGCCGATCACAGCGAAGTCGAAGACGGAGTCGTGTGGTGTGGTTGTCATGGTTCCTTGTTCCTGTCTCACTCGGGTGCGTTCGAGGCGGCCCAGGCCTGGTCCAGGGCGAGTTGGGCGTCGACGGACGCGCGCCAGTGCTTCCGGAAGCGCTCGGCGTCGTTGTCGGGCATCTGGGGCTGGTAGGTGGCAGAGGCCTTCCAGGGGAAGGGCGCCTCTGCGAGGGTCAGCCGCGGATTGAGTGCCATGCGCGCCGCGGCTGCGGCGCCCATGGGTGTGGCATGCGCGGAGGGATAGATCTCGACGGGCACGCGGAGCAGGTCGGCCTGGGCCTGCATGAGCACCGAACTGCGCGTCAGGCCGCCGTCGGCGCGCATGGCGACCAGATCGGCGTCAATGCTGCCGAAGACAAGGTCGGAGAGTTCGGCGATCTGGGCCGCGATGCCCTCCAGGAATGCCCGGATAATGTGGGGTTTGCCGGTGGAGAGCTTGAGGCCGGACACGAAGCCGGTCGCGTTCGGCTGCCACCACGGTGCGGCGAGTCCCGCCAGCGAAGGGGCGCAGAACACTCCCTCGGACGACGGCGCCGCGATGCTGTCCATCTGGTCCGGCGTGTCGAAGAGCCCCAGGCGCTGCATCCACCGCACGCCGGAGGCCGCGGTGTAGACCTGCCCGTCCACGCAGTAGGTCGTGGCCCCTCGTAGCGTCCAAGCGACGGATGTGGTGAGTCCGTTGTCGAAGCGCACTGGCCGCGCGCCGATGTTGGCGAGGAGGAACGCGCCCGTGCCGTACGTGCACTTCGCGGATCCGGGGGTCAGGCAGCTCTGCGCGAGCAGGGCGGCCTGCTGGTCCACGATGAGTCCCGTGACGGGTACCTGCGGCCCGAAGACTGAGGTGGTGCCGACGATCTCGTCGGATGCCACCAGGCGTGGCAGCTTCTCGTCCCCCAGCCCGAAGATCTCCAGGAGGCGGGGCTCCCATTGGAGCGTGTCCACGTTGAGAAGGAGGGAGCGGGAGGCGGTGGAGGTGTCGGTGACGAACTCGCCGGTGAGTCGGTGGACGATCCACGTGTCGGTCGTCGTGACCACGCCCTCGGTGGTGAGGTTTTTCCGGAGCCAGGCCATCTTCGGGGCCGTGAAGTAGGGATCCAGGACCAGGGCGGTCAACTCGTGCACCTCGTCGGCGTGCATTGACAGCTCGGCGCAGATAGAGGCCGCCCTGGAGTCCTGCCACACCAGGATGGGCGTCAGCGGCCGGCCTGTCTCAGGGTCCCAGGCAAGGATGCTCTCCCCCTGGTTGGCAAGGCACACGGCCTCGATCGGTGCGTTGGCCTGTTCGATGGCCTGGCGGCCGACCTCGATGATCGAGTCCAGGAGTTCGAGTGGGTCCTGTTCGACACCGCCGTCACCCAGGTAGCTGGGATGGATGGGCTTCTCGACGACGGCGCGGACGCCGTCCTCGTCGACGACGATCGCCTTTGATCCTGAGGTGCCCTGGTCGAGCGCGAGGATGGCCATGTCTGTGGTCTACCTTTCTGGTTCTGGTCTGGAATCGGCGCCGCTGCCGGTGGCGATGCGGAGGTCGACGCCCAGCGAGCGGAGACGGGCGGCTACGGCCGCTGGGATTCCTTCGCCGGTGACGATGCTTGTGGGGGTAGTGATCTGGGCGACGGCGTAGGGTGCCACCTGGCCGAATTTGGAGGAGTCCACGGCGAGGTAGCTGCGGCGGGCGTTGCCCAGGACGATGCGCTTGAGCTCGGTCTCCTCCATCTCGAAGTCGGTGATGCCCTTCTCGACGGAGACGCCCCCCGCCGACACGATCCCCACATCCGGGTTCAGGTCCCGGAGGAAGCGGGCGGCCTTGCTGCCCGACAGCGACAGGTCCCCTCGCCGCAACTGCCCCCCCGTGAGGAGCACCCGTGCATGCTCCAGGCGGGCCAGCTCATAGGCGACGCGCAGCGAGGTGGTGACCACCGTGCCCCGGAAGGACGCCGGGAAGGCGTCCACCACAGCAGCGACGGTGGTGCCCAGGTCAAGGAACACCAGGGCCGTCGAGTCGATCTGCGAGACGAGGTAGTGGGCTATCGCGCGCTTCTCGTCTGCGGCGATGTCCTTGCGCTCGTCGAAGGTCGGTTCCTGGACCGCATCTGCCGTGAAGAGGACGGCGCCGCCATGCACACGGCGGATTCGTCGTTGCCGTTCAAGTACGGCCAGGTCTCTGCGCACTGTCTCGACCGAGCAGTCCAGCGCCTCGGCGAGGTGCTCGGTGCGCACCTCGCCGGCCTCGGTGAGCTCGGCAAGAATCCTGGCCTGTCGTGTCGTGGGCAGCATGATGGTCCTCTCGGGTGGTCTGGCCAGCGATCCGGCCAGCGGCTATTGGTCCCAGTCTGACTTATGAAACAGTCAAATTCGGTCAATGGACCTGCCCGGTTGTGTCATGTGTCGAGTTCCTTGTCGATGTCATGCATGTCGGGCATCTTGAGCGCGTGGCGCCCGTGCCTCAGCAACAGGTAGGCGAGATAGACGGCACCGACGGCGAACATGATGAGGAGGTAGCTCCAGGACTCCCGGAAGGCTTCATCGCGGAAGATGAGCAGTTCGTAGATCAGCCAGGCGGAGGCGGCGAGCAGAACCGGGATCTCCCACTTGCCGAGAGTGAAGCCCATCGACGGCGGCAGCGTCTTTCTCTTGATGATGTAGAGCAGCACCGTGCCCGCGTAGATCAGCGCCGGAAGGAGAGTGCCGGCCGAGAAGAGGGCGAACATCGCGTCGGTTGAGGTGAAGGAGAAGATCGCCAGGATCGCCTGCGCGATCACCATCATGAACAGCATCGCGTTAAGGGGCGTTCCGCTGCTGTGGTTGATCGAGTTCATGAGCTGCCACCCGGGGAACCGCTGGTCTCGGGACATCGCCCACACGAGACGCGCCCCGCTCATGGAGATCACCAGGCCGCACGAGAAGATGGAGATGACGACCATCACCAGCAGCGCCTTGCCGACGACAGGACCAAGGACGTTGGTGATCACCTCCGCCACAGGCTGGCCCGAACCTGCCAGGGCCTCGGCGCTCACGCCGTTGCCGGTCACCGCGATGAGGAAGAGCATGCCGAGGACGCCGAGCGACAGCACTGCTTGCCACATCGCCTTCGGCACCACGCGGGCCGGGTCGCGGGTCTCCTCGGCCAGGTTCGCGGCCGATTCGAAGCCGACGATGGTGAACGCGCCCAGGAGGAATCCGAGTGCCCACGGCCCCGCCGACGTGAGCGAGCCCACCGAGAAGTAGCCCTCTTCCGGAACATGACCGGTGGTGAACAGCAGGTCGACGTCGAAGTTGCGCGTCGCGAGTCCCACGCCCAGCAGGAGCACAGTCAGCGTGATCATCGCGATGATCTGGATCGTGACTGCGACGTTGTTGACCCGTTGCGTGGCGCGCGTTGACCATGCCACCAGGACCGCCTGGACGAGGATCACCACTGCCGTGATGAGCCAGGCGTTCCAGTTGTTGCCCTCGTAGTTGAACAGGACCGGGGTGATGGCCGAAGCGATCGTGTAGTCGACCGCCACGACCACGACGCCCAGGAAGGTGAAGGAGACCCAGCCCATGATCCAGCCGAGGATCGGGTTCGCCAGACGCGAGACCCATTGGTAGGAGTAGCCGCTCACGGGGATCCGGGCAGCGAGTGCGCCGAACACGAATGCGACCGCCAACTGCCCGAGGGCCGCCACGGCCCAGGTCCAGATGCCCCGCGGCCCTGAGGTCTGGATGACCGCGGCGTAGGTGGTGAAGATGCCCGTGGCGATGGACACGAACCCGAACGCCACCGAGAAGGACGTGAACCATCCCAGCTCGCGCTTCATCTCCTGCTTGTAGCCGAACTCCGAGACGTTCTCGTCTGCGAGTTGGGGCGGCCCCGGAGGGCTCGACGTTTCATTGGCCACGGAGTGGCTCCTTTCCATCAACATTGACGACACGACCGCCCGAATATGCCCGAGAGTGATCGTTACGGGCTTCAGTTTCACCTACACGGGCACGTTCTGTCAAGAGCGGGCAGAGTCGGGCTTGGGGCCGCGGCTATCGTCGATCCATGTCGTTCAGGCCACGACCCGATCCCACCGGCCCGGGGCAGGAGTCGGTGTGGGACTACCCCCGCCCGCCACTGCTGCGTCGGTGCACCCTGCCGGTCGAGGTGGTGTTGGGAGGCGAGGTGATCTGCCGTACGTCGGAGTCCTGGCAGGTCCTGGAGACCAGCCACCCGCCCACGTACTACCTGCCCCGGTCCAGCTTCGTCGAGGGATCGCTCCGCCCGGCCCCCGGTGGATCCTTCTGCGAGTGGAAGGGGGCGGCGCGGTACCTCGACGTCTCCGGGGGTGGGCGCAACGCGCCCGCCGCGGCATGGTTCTACCCGACGCCGGCCGAGCCCTTCGCGGAGCTGGCGGACCATGTCGCCCTCTACGCCGGCGCGATGGACGCCTGTTACGTGGGAGGGGAGCGTGTCGTGCCCCAGCCGGGCGGGTTCTACGGGGGCTGGATCACCTCGTCGGTGACCGGGCCCTTCAAGGGTGTGCCTGGATCCAGGGGCTGGTGACCACGCCTTCCGCGCCGCGCCGTCGCTACGAGCCCGAGGGGACCTTGTCCGTCACCTCGTCGTAGCCGACGGGGGCGGGAGCGGTCTGGGGCGCGTAGATGACGCGGATCACGCCTGTGGGGTACACCTCGGTAGCCAGCAGCCTGAGGTGGTAGGGCTCAGCGCCGTCGTCGAACAGCCTCCGCCCCTGGCGCGCCGCGACAGGGTGCACCAGCAGCCGCAGCTCGTCCACGAGGCCCGCGGCGAGGAGCTGCTGGACGACCGAGATCGAGCCCGGGATGAGGATGCCGCGGACCGACTCGTCCGACTTGAGCCTCGTCACGGCCTCGACCAGGTCCCCACCGATCGCCTCGGAGTTGCGCCACGTGAAGGTCGGCGCCTGGCGTGTCGCCACCACCTTCCTGACGTCGCCCAGCTGCCTCGCGAAGGGGGCGTCGTCTCCGCCCGCCTCCTCCCGATCCGGCCAGGCCCCCGCGAAGCTGTCGTAGGTCACGCGCCCGATGAGGAGGACGTCCGAGGTGTCGTAGTCCTCGCCGACGGCGCGGCCCATGTTGTCGTCGAAGTAGGGGAAGTGCCAGGCCGGGTCGATCTCCGCGACACCGTCGGCCGAAATGAACAGGGTGGAGATGAGCTTGGCCATGTCGTTGATCCCCTCTGCGGCGGTGTGTGGGTGGATGCCCGGTCGAACCCGGCCGAGCCTACCCCGGGCGCCTCGCCTCGGCGCCCGAGATCGCGGGTTGGGGCGCACATCCGCAGGAGCGGCGGACCACCAGTTCCATCGGGAACGTCTCGTGGGCGGGGGGCCGCTGGTGGATCACCAGGTCAATGGCGGCGGCGGCCATGGTGGCGACGGGCTGGCGGACCGTGGTGAGCGGCGGGGCCGAGAACCGGGTCTCCTCGGTGCCGTCGAAGCTCACGAGGGCGACATCCTCAGGCACCCTTAGCCCGAGCTCGCCGGCGGCGGTGAGCAGGCCGATCGCCTGCAGGTCGGAGCTCGTGACCACCGCGGTGGGAGGATCCTCGCTCCTCAGGAGCTCGAGCCCCGCCCGGTAGCCGCCGTCGCGGGTGAAGGCGGTGCGCGACACCCGGCCCGGCACGAGGCCGCGCTCGGCGTGCGCCAGCTTCCAACCGGCCTCCCGGCCGTCGGCGTCCGGCTCCACGTCGTCGCCGATCACCAGCGCGACGCTCCGGTGGTGATGCGAGCCGAGGAGGTGCCCCACCGCCATCGCCATGCCCTGCGCGGACTCAGGGCCGACGGTGGCGTAGCCGGGGAGGGGTGCCGCCGCGTCGATGATCACCACTGACTGGTGCGCCCCCCGGCGTCGCAACTCCTCGAGCCGCCCCACGGCGGTCGCCCTCGCGACGATCAGACCGTCGATCTGGCGGTCGCACAAGTCGAGCATGGCGCGCAGGGGGGCGTCGGGCCCCGGGCCGCCGGCGGTCATCAGCAGTGCGTAGCCCTGGTCTGCCGCCGCCTGCTGCAGCTCGCGGGTGTACTCGGCGAAGAACGGGTTGGTCGTGTCGCCGACCACGAGGCCCAGGGTGGTGGTGCTACCCAGCGACAGGGCCCTGGCGGTGCGGTTCGGTCGGTAGCCCAGGAGTTCGACGGCGTCCAGCACGCGCTGCTTGGTCGCCTCGGAGACGGTCTTCGGTCCGCCGTTGACCACGAAGCTGACCACGGCGGTGCTGACGCCGGCCTGGCGCGCGACGTCGGTGCGGGTCACGGCGCGAGGCCTGTCCCGGGGCGATGTGGGCTCCGATGGCACCGGCCGATCCTCCTTCACTGATCTCGCGGCAGACCCGATGGACATGACCTCCGGACTCCCCGCAGCCTCATCCTAGGCCACTTGCATTCCGACAGGTTACCCGGGTAACTTGGTGTCCGCCGCGTCGAAGCGGCCCACGCCCCTCAGCTCCACACCCTCAGTCGAAAGGACTGATCACCATGAAGATCGGTGTCATCGGAACCGGCCAGTTCGCCCGCAGTTTCATCAGCCTCTGGCAGCTCCACCCGGCCGTGGAGGAGGTCTACGTGACGGACCTCGTCCCGGAGCGTGCGGCCCAGCACGTCGAGCAGTACGGCCTGGCCGGGAGCTTCGCCGACGTCGACGCGCTCCTGGCCTCGGACGTCGACTCTGTTGCCATCATGACCCAGCGCTGGAGCCACGGCGAGCTCGCCCTCAAGGCGCTCGGCGCCGGCAAGAACGTCTACTCGGCGGTGCCGATGGCCATCAGCGCCGAGGAGATCGCCGCCATCGTCGCCAAGGTTGAGGAGACCGGGCTGATCTACATGATGGGCGAGACCAGCTACTACAACCCCGCGGTGATCTACGCCCGCAAGCGGGTGGCCGACGGGGCGTTCGGCCGCGTCTTCTACTCCGAGGGCGACTACGTCCACGACATGGACAACGGCTTCTCCGCCGCGTACCAGTTCAGCGGCGGGGAGGACTGGAAGCCGACGGCGAGCTTCCCTCCCATGCTCTACCCCACCCACGCCATCGGTGGGGTGCTCGGGGCGCTGCCCACCTACGCCACCTCCGTGTCCTGCCTCGGCATCGTCGACACCGGTGCCGACGGCATCTTCGACAAGAGCATCTCCCAGTGGGGCAACGACTTCTCCAACATGACCGCGCTCTTCGAGCTCGCCGACGGCGGCGCGATGCGCACCAACGAGTTCCGCCGGGTGGGCTACTGGAAGGGCCACGAGTCGCGCTTCCGGTTCTACGGCACCGAGGAGGTCTTCGAGCAGTCCGGCGACGGCGCCACCCTCAGCGTCAAGACCGAGGGTGAGGACTACGCCAAGGGCGCCACGCTCGACGTGAGTGACCTGCTGGCCACCGGCCCCGGCGAGCTGCCGGAGGGCTTCGGCGACGTGGACCCGGCGCTCATGCAGAGCTTCGCCTCGGGCAGCGCCAAGGTCCAGGACCGCGCGCGGCTCCCGCGGGAGTTCGACGGCGCCCACAACGGCCACGAGGGCAGCCACCACTACCTGGCCGACGACTTCGTCCGGGCCGTGACCACTGGAACGCAGCCCCCGGTCAACGCCTGGCGTGCCGCACGGTTCACCCTGCCCGGCGTGATTGCGTTCGAGTCCGCGAAGCAGGGCGGCGCACGCCTCCCCATCCCGGACCACGGCGACGGCCCGGCCGATCCCGGCTGGGACTGACACGGGACCGGCCCGCGTGGAGGAGTGCTCCACGCGGGCCGGCCAGGTCATCGACGGGTCAGATCACGCCACCTCCACCTCGAAGGCGCCGGCATCGGGGCCGTCGCCCTGCGGCCGGGTGACGCCGCGTTGGTCCGTGGCCGGTGCCGAGGCGCCGTCGCCCGCGTCGATGGCGGGGCTTCCCGCCAGGAGCGCGTGCGTGAGGGTGGGCCCGCCGTTGTCGGCCAGCGCCCCGAGGAGGGCGTCTTCGCCGACCAGATCGGTCCCCGCAGGCGCGCCGCAGGAGGTGTCGCTCAGCACGTTGTGGCCGCCTGACTCCATGGTGAACGGCCCGCCGTAGAAGACGATGCACTCGTCGCCGGAGTTGCCGGACACGACCGAGCCAGTGAGGGAGGCCCTGCCGTCCGGTGCCCCGAACGAGCCGAGGAACAGGCCGCCCGCGGTGCCGTCCGGCGCGGTGTTCGCCGCGACGGTGGAGTACTCCATCACCAGCGCGCCGTCGGTGTGGAACACGCCGCCGCCGTGCCATCCGGTGGAGGTGTTCCCACTGATGGTGCTGTTGACGATCGTCGTGTTGCCGAGGGAGCGGATGCCGCCGCCGACGTCGTTGGCGCTGTTGCCGCTGATCGTCGAGCGCTCGATGGTGACGCTCGAGCCGAAGAACCCGTAGACGCCGCCGCCGGCACCGCCGGTCACCGAGTTGTCCCGCACGGTGCTGTCGCGCAGCACCAACGTGGAGTTCTCCCCGTTGTAGATGCCGGCGCCGCCCTTCCAGAACTCGATGCCGCCGGTGTTGACGTCGCTGTCGGCGACCACGACGTTCTCGAGCGTCAGGTTGCCGTTGTTGAGGACCGCGCCCGCCAGCTCGTAGCCGTAGCCGTCGCGGAACGTGAGCCCGGTGACGCTGGCTGTCACGCCGGCGTTGACGACGAGCGCGCGGTTCGTGCCC
This sequence comes from Tessaracoccus yangjingae, assembly GCF_054483935.1. The sequence goes on from NZ_CM137014.1 coordinate 1,556,426, forward strand.
TGACCGCTGACTGCCACGCCGGGCGCCGCTGACGCGTCGATGGTGACGTTCTTCCCGAGGGTGAGCTCAGCATTGCTGAGGATGGTGGCGCCCGCCAGGTCCGGGGAGAAGGTGATCGTCCCGCCGGCGCACACCGTGCCCAGCGCGGAGCGCAGGGACCCCGCCCCGCTGTCGGCGTCTGTGGTGACCTCCATGGTCGGGGCGCAGGCCAACCGCAGGTCGTCGATCAGCACGGACTCGCCGCGCTTGGTCTGCGCGGAGAGGGTCACTGCCCTGACGTCGGTGAGGTCAGGCGTCGCGCCCCGGTTGTTGGTGAAGGAGCTGAACGGCAGAGTGATCTTCTGCCATCCCGCGACATCGTCGCGGAACATCGACGTGAAGGTCACGGGACGGGTCACCTGCTGGTAGACGCGCACGTAGTCGATCTTCAGGGTCTGCGGGAACACGGTGTCCGGGCTGACGGCGCCGCCGAAGTTTCCGCCGACAGCGGTGTTCATGATGAGGAAGAACGGGTGCTCGAAGACCCACTGGTTCGGGTCCACGTCCGCGGGTGCGGCGTCGTGGAACTCGATCCCGTCGACGGTCCAGGTGATCTCCCCGGGCGCCCACTCGACGGCGAAGGTGTGGTAGTTGTCCGCGACGGGGACGTCGAAGTCGTAGGTCCCGCCGAAGGACTGGCCACCCGAGTAACCCGGGCCGTGGATGGTGCCGAACACGGTGTTGGGGTTGCGGCCGACGTTCTCCATGATGTCGATCTCACCGGACGCGGGCCACGGGTTGCGGTTGATGTCGCTGCCCAGCGCCCAGATCGCGGGCCAGAGCCCCGAACCCCGGGGAACCTGCGCGCGCGCTTCGATCCGGCCGTACTGGAACTCGGCCTTGTTCTGGGTGACCAGGCGGGCGGAGGTGTAGAGGCAGGGGCCGTAGTAGCACTGCTGCGCCGTTTCGGGGTCGGTCGCACGCGTGGTGATGACCAGGTTGCCCTGGCCGTCGGTGGCGACGTTGTCGGTGCTGTCGGTGTAGTACTGCAGCTCGTCGTTGCCCCAGCCGGGCTTGCCGATGATGGTGCCGTCGCCGATCTCGTGGGTCCAGACCTCGGGGTTCGGCGCGGTGCCGGCGGGGGTGTTGAACTCGTCGGCCCAGGCCGACGTCCAGTTCGCGGGGTTCGCGTCGCCGCTCCGCGTGGCGTTGTTCTCGATGCCGACGGTCACCTTCTTGCCGGAGCCCGTGCCGTGGTAGAGGAACTCGAGCCCCGCCGAGGTGCTCCAGTCCTGGGCGGCGGGGAAGTCGCGCCGCACTGCGGTGTTGCCCGATGTGGGGAGCGCGACGTCGAGCACGTTCTCGAACGCGTCCTGACCCGGCACCTCAAGCCGGTCCCCGGCCGCGATCTCGCGGGTGGTGACGGTGGCGCGCTTCCCTGCATCCCAGAAGTAGGCGCCCGACTCGAACCCGTCGATGAGGCTGGGGTCGAAGCTCTCGTTGTCCAGGACGAGGACGCGGGTGAGCGGGGGCCTGCCCATGTCGGCGCCCTGCGGGTTGCTCAGCGCGACCACGACGCCGCGCTCGCCCTGGTAGGCGTCGTCGTCGATGGTCTCGACCTGAAGCGTCGCGCGGGTCTGGTTCGGCGCGAAGGTGACCGTGCCGGAGCCGGGGACGTAGTCGCGATCGGGGGTGGCGGTGCCGGTGGTGGTGGCCCAGTCGACGGTGACGGGTTCGGCCGATGGCTTGCTCAGCCTCACTTCGACCTGAGCAGTCGCTCCCTCGACCACCTTGGTGTCGGCCACCGAGAAGCCGACGGTGAGCGGCCGCTCCGGCGCCACACCGTAGAGCTCGAAGTCGTCGAGGTAGTACGTCTGCGTGCCGTTGGTGGCGAGCGTCCCGAACGCCCAGCCGTGGACTTCGGTCAGCCCGAAGCCGTCGTTGGGCGCGCCGTTGCCGATCTCCTTGCGGGTCATGGCGGCGAACGGCAGCTGGATCGTCTTCCAGCCGGAGAAGTTGTCGACGAAGGCCGCGGTGAATCGCTCGGCGGTGTCCGTGGTGGTGCCGGGGGCCGTGTTGTCGACGACGTCGATGAAGAGGTTGGTGCCCGTGTTCTGGCCGTAGAGCTCGAACTGAAGGCCCTCGAATGCGCTCCAGTCCTGGGAGGCCCACTGGGTCGAGGTCTCGTCCTCGAAGCCGTGGATGATCACGCCGAACGAGTCGACGGTGAAGTCACCCTTGAGCACGTGGTTGCCCTCAGCCGCCCCCGGCACTGGAGCCGGGGCGGTGGTGGTGCGCTCGAAGGTGGTGGCGCTCTTCGGATCGGTGGCGACGAAGAAGCCCAGCGGTACGCCTGCGGCAGTGGAGGCGCCGGTGACCAGCGGAGCTTCGAAGTCGTCCACGACGGGAAGCTCGTTGGCCATGGCGGAGGGAATGGTGAGGAGCGAGAGCAGGAGGGACGACGCCAGAGCGGCGCCACCTGCTCTCGGTAGGGAACGGGACCCCGGTCCGGACATGCGGTGGCCTTTCGTGAGGGTTCTCCGCGGGCGCCCTCGCCCGAGAGAGCGCTCTCTCAGAGAGCGCTCTCTCAGGGAACCACACAAGTCCGGCGAAGGCAAGGGTTCAGGCGGAATCGCGCTCGATCAACGTGACCGGCAGCACCACGCGATCCAGACCGCGCACCTCGGGAAGGTCGTCGTCCATCGGGAGGGCACGCTCAGGGCGCACCGATGCGAGGAGCATCCGCGCCATCGCGCGTCCCTGCATCACGGTGTCCTGGCGCACCGTGGTCAGCGGCGGTTCGGCGGCGGCCGCCAGCGGGATGTCGTCGAAGCCGACCACCGCCACGTCGTCGGGCACCCGCCGGCCTGCCCGGCGCAGCGCACGCAGCGCGCCCAGAGCCATGAGGTCCGAAGCCGCGAAGATTCCGTCGATGTCCGGCGCGCGGCTGAGCAGGCGCTCCGTTGCCAGCTCGCCACTGGACTGGGTGAAGTCACCTCGCTCGATAAGGCCGGCATCGAACCGCTCTCCGAGCGCGTCCGTGAAGCCCCGGAGGCGATCGATGCCGGCGGACATGTCGGCCGGCCCCGCCACCGTGGCGATCCTCCGGCATCCCCGCTCCAGCAGACGCTCCGCGGCGATCCGGCCGCCGCCCACGTTGTCGTTGTCGACGTAGGCGACGCCCAGCCCGTCCTCGATCGGCCGCCCGCCGATCACGAGGGGCAGCCCGGCGTCGTGCATCGCGCGGGGGATGGGGTTGTAGGTGGCGTGCTCGGAGATGAGCAGCACCCCATCGAGCGGGGCGCTCCGCAGGTAGCGCTCGATGCGGTCGAGGTCCGGGTAGGACTGGGCCATCAGTAGGGTCAGCTGGACGTCGGCCTCCAGCAGCTCCTGGCTCACGCCGCGCACGATGGCGGAGAAGAACGGGTCACCGAAGACGCGTGGATCCGGCTCGGCGGCGACCAGGGCGACCGCATCGGTCCGGCTGGTCGCCAGGGTCCGGGCCGCCTGGTTGGGTACATAGCGCATCTCCGCGATCGCCCGCTCCACGCGCTCCCGCAACTCGGGGTCGACCGTCGACACGCCGTTGACGACGCGCGACACCGTCGCCCGGGAGACCCCCGCCGCGGCTGCGACCTGCTCGAGGTTGGGGCGGCGTGGCGTGGGGGCCGACGATGCCACGACGCCTCCTCGGGGTGCTGCGCGCCGCGTCTGCGGCTGGAGGCGATGCTACTGGACGGGTCCGCCCGATCTGACGGCGGACCCGGCTGGACCTGACTACAGCCGCTCGGTGATCACCCTGCCGTTGCCCAGCACGCGGGTGGTCGCGAACAGCCGGGAGCGGCTCACCTCGACGTCGGCGGCACGGTAGGCCGGCAGGTAGAGGCCCGCCTCCCCGCCCCCGTGCGCGACCTTGAGGATGCCAGGGCCGAACAGGGAGGCGATGTACAGGCCGCCGGCGTCGTCGAGCGCGATGCCGGTGGGCGTGACGAGGTCGTCGGCGTACAGCTCGGAGACACCCGTCGCCGTGTCCACCCGGTACACCGCGCCCAACGGGGGAGCGATCCTCTCCGCTGCGCCTCCCGGCACGGCCGACACGAACAGCCGGCCGTCCGGACCCACCTCGACGTCCGTGGGCACCCCCTCGAAGTCGTAGCGCAGGCCCACGCAGGACGGCATCCCCCAGGCCCTCGCCGACTCCTCGGAGAAGAGGACCTCCATCGCGGGAAGAGCAGTCATAGAGCGGATCTCGCCGGAGCGGAGGTCCACCGTCAGGACCGCGCCCGCCCCCGCGTCGGCCACGTAGGCCGTGGCGCGCGCGACGGCCACGGACACGACGTGCGAGTCGGGCTCCACGTCTCCGTCCCTGTAGCGCGCGGGCACCCCCAGCGCCTCCAGTTCGGCCACGCAGAGGAGGTTGTCTGAGGCATCCGTGCCGGTCAGGCCGTATTCCACGGTTTCGGCAGGGTCGTCGTCGACGGCGTAGCGGGCGAGCTCATCGGTGATCGTCCGGACGACGCCGTCCGGGTCGATGGACTTCAGCGAACTGACCGGCGGCGACGGGTCCTGCCCCGCGCTGCGGCTCTCCACGAAGACGAGGGTGCTGCCGTCGTAGGCGACTCCGCCGACGTCGGACCCGACGGCCTCGTAGACGGTCCTGATCTCGACCTGCGCGACGGTGGTGAGCCTGCTGGTGACGCCCTCGGACACGGTGACCGATCCAAAGGGACCGGCGGCGAGGTGCAGGGGAGTGGTGAGGCCCTCCGCCAGCGCCATCGGGCCCTCCCACGGCGGTGCGGCCACGGCCGTCGAGGCGGAGGCCAGGACGACAAGGGCGGCCGATGCAGCCGCCAGCGCGCGCTTCATCATCGAGGCCCCTCTGGTCGGTGGCTCGGGGAGCCTGACCGTCGTCCCCTGTCATGCCCCCTTGAGCTCAACGGTGATCCGCGCAAACGGCAGGTGTCAAGGCATGGAGGGCGGCCCGAGAGTGCATGCCGCAGCGCCGCGCCGGACGCCGATGAGCTGGTTCTCTCACCACCCAAAAGCCGGGCAACCACCTGCCCGGCGACGGATCAGCGGCGGAGCGCCGTCGCGGCGACGACCACCTCGCGGATCAGCGGGGGCTCCCCGGCGGAGCTCAGCAGGCGCAGCGGCTCGTCCCCCGTCGCCAGGGTGACGGGGAGCGCACGCTCGAAGAAGTTGGCCCAGGAGTAGGTGTAGCGGCAGCGGGCACTGCCCACGCGGCCCTCGCCCTCCCACACCTCGACGAGGCGGTCCACCACCTGCGGGTTGTAGTCGTGCTCGCCCCGCAGCTCGGCGTTGGCATACGTCACCACCACGACGAACTCGCCCGTCGTCGCCAGGGCCCCCGTCCGGGGGATGGCAGCCCCGTCGTGCCAGGGCAGCCGGATCGCGGCGGCGTCTCCCTCGTGAGCGCGCGTGACGAGCAGCGACGCCACCCTCACCGTCCTCCCTGCGCCGAAGAGCTCGATCTCGTTGACACCCTGCACCAGGAACACCCTCGCCGCGGCATGGTCCGCGCCCGCCGCGACCTCCACAGTCCCCGCATCCTGGCCGTTGACCCGCAGCCCGACGGCCGCCGCCCCGTCGGCCACCGCCACCGTCACGTCGTGGTAGCCCGTCTCCCAGGCCGCGACATACACGTCGGCCCGGCCCCCCTCGGCCAAGGTGGCCGCGCCTGCCGCCGCCCAGTCGAGGTGGGCGCCGCCGGACAGCCTGAAGGTCGCGGCGGGATGCAGCGTGGGGTCGCCGTCGGAGGCGTCCATGAGCACGAACCTGTCCAGCGTCACCTCGGCGCCCGGCAGGAGGGTGACGCCGTCGACGCTCGTCCGCAGCGACAGCTCCCGCCGCCCCGCGGGGAGCCTGATCAGCGCCTCGGCGCTGCCCCGGTACCTGCCGCGGGAGCGCTCGTTGAGCGCCAGGCCGGCCGGGTGATCGACGAAGGCCGCGAACTCGCCGTCGACGGACAGCGCGTGCCGGGCGGGTTCACCCGCCGCGGCGGCGATCGCCTGGAAGCGGTAGGTCCCGTCCCGCGGAACGTCGACGGCCCAGGTGGCCGACGAGCCCGGCTCGCGGAATCTCGACACGTCCGCCCCGCCCGAGGCGAGGAACTGCCAGCCCTCCGCCGCCTTCGCGTCGTAACGGGTGACCTCGGCGTGGTCCAGGGCCGTGTCCTCGGCCTCCACCGTGGCGCACCAGGGCGCCGGGCCGGTCGGCGGCGCTGCGTAGGCCGGCGTGATGAGCACCTGGTAGGCGGAGAACCGGTCGCAGGTCAGGGGGAGGCTCAAGGCGCCGTCGCCCACAGGTTCCCCGCGGAGTGCGGACACCACGCGCGGCGCGGGGTGCAGCCCGTCGACCCCCGTGAGCGTGGCCTCGCGCACCTCGACATCCACCAGCGCGCCGAACAGCGCCGGATCCAGGCCCGCCATGGTCAGGACGAACTCACCTTCGCCTCCTCCGCACAGCACCATGCCCCGGGCGTTGGCGGCGTCGACGGCGGCGATCGCCTGCAGCGTGTCCGGCACGTCCGGCTGGGGCGGTGTGACCGTGACGGTCGTCGACCCTTCCAGGTCTCCGTACCACTTGAGCGTCCACCAGCCGCCGTTGGCGCCGTGCGCGCGGGCGGTGTTGTCGGACAGGTTGCCCGCGTAGTTCCAGTACGCCATCTGGGCGTCCACCTTGGTGTCCTCGAACATGGCCAGCCACTGGATCAGCTGGCCGGGGACCGCCATGTCGCGGAGCATGCCGTACTCGGTGATGTTCACCTCGATGGGCGCGATGCCGCGCTCGGCCTCCATGGCCCGGTACTCCCGCAGGTGTGAGCGGTACGTGCCGAGGTTCTCGATGCCGAGCTCGTGCCAGATGAACACCTGGGGCAGGCATCCGTGCACGACGGCGAACTCCAGGAAGTCCGCCGTGCGCTCCGGCTGCCACTGCATGTCGCCGGGGCCGCCGATCCGCGGCTCGCCGAGGCCGTGCCGGGTCCACACGTCCCTGATGACGCCGACGACGGCGAGCCAGTCGGCCAGGAACTGCTCCCGGTGCTCGGGCCACTCCGGGTACCAGTTGCCGCCGTCGGGTTCGTTGAACGGGATGAGCACGTAGTCGCGGGGGCGGGCGGAGCTGGTGGCGACGGCGTCGCTGATCCGCTCGACGACGTCGAGGAAGCTCCACCGGCCGTCGACGTCCCCGGGGCGCCGGCCGCCGTCGTAGGGCCAGTCCGGGTAGTGGTCCTGGATGTAGATGTACATGTCGCGGCCGTGCTTGGCGAAGAACCCGTCCTCGACCGCCAGGGCGTCGCCGCTGGGGTGCTGCGTCCCGAAGGGCGCCTTCTGGCTCGTGTTGGTGAGGTGGGCGCCGTTGAGCAGCGCGGGGGTGGGCACGCCGTCGTCGCCGAGCCCGTACAGCGTGCCGGAGGCGCCGCCGCGGAAGGGGCCGACGGGGGAGGCGAAGTCGACGAGGAGGTCGCGGTCAGTGGTCACGGGGTGGGCCTTCCGGTGGGGCGGCGGTGCTGGCACGCACGATGAGGTCTGGGGTGAGGGTGAGCAGGCGCGGGCCCGACGCGGGGTCGCGGAGGAGCTGCCAGCCCCGGCGGCCGAGCTCGGCGAAGTCCTGCGCGACGGTGGTGAGCGCCGGGTCCCAGAGTGCCGCCAGCGGATGGTCGTCGAAGCCGGCCACGCTGAGGTCGCGGGGGACCACGAGGCCCTCGTCGCGGAGGCCGGCGATGACGCCCATGGCCACCTCGTCGTTGCCGCAGAACACGGCCGTGACATCGTCGCGGCCGGCGAGCGCGGCGCCGAGGGGGCGCGCCTCTGCCGGGTCCCAGCCGGCCTCGATGATCGGCGGCACCGGCCTCCCCGCCGCGACGAGCGCACGCCGCCAGCCGAGGGTGCGGCCCCCCTCGCCGCCCGGCGCCGGGACGCTGACGTGATGCACCGTCGGGTGGCCCAGCGAGAGGAGGTGGGTGGTGAGCGCGAAGGCGCCCTGGTCCTCGTCAATCACGATCTGCGGCCGCCCGTCGAAGCGGCCGCCCGAGAGCGCGACGGCCGGGACGCCCGACGGGAGGCGGTGCAGGGCCGCGACACCCGCGGGGTCGAAGGCCAGCACGATCACCCCGGCCACCGGCTGCGACAGCGCCAAGGCCAGGGCGGCGTCCAGGTCCGCCTCGCCGGTGCCGTCGAGGGCGGTGATGGTGACCAGGTGCCCGCCGGCGCGGGCGGCCTCCTCGATGCCGCGGATGGTCTCCGCGTAGCCGTAGCGCGACGTGTTGCCGGCCAGCACCGCGACCACGCCGGGCGCCCGTCCGCCCAGCGCCCGGGCGGCGGGATTGGGGGTGAAGCGGAGCTCCGCGATCGCGGCGGCGATGCGCTCGCGCTTGTCGTCGCTCACGCGCGCCGCCCCGGTCAGGAACCGCGACACCGTGGGCACCGAGACCCCGGCAGCCGCGGCCACGTCCTTGATGGTGGCGGGGGGCGCCGCCGGGTCAGCCACGGCCGTCGGTGGGCGTGAGGCGGATGAGCCGGGCGGTGGTGGTCATCGCGGTGTCCGCGCGGAGCGTCCCGGTGCCGGCGTCCCAGCTCAGGTCCCAGCCGTCCGCCTCCCCGGGGAACTCCAGCACCACGGTCATGGCGCGCCCGGCGAGCCCGGGGAACGGGAGCGCTGCGGGGCCGGCCTCGGCCCGCTTCCACAGGGCGACCAGTACGTCGTCGCCGGTGCGGAGCCCCAGCGCCACCCACGGGTCGGTCCACCCGGGCAGGCCGAGCGGCCAGCACGGGACCGCGTGGGGGAGGTCGGCCCGGAGCCGCTTCGCGGCGGCCACCGCCTCGCGGACCAGGCCCAGCTCCGACGGGGCCATCCGGTTGAGGTAGCCGGACAGGTAGATGCGCCCCACCAGCCCGGTGACCAGGCAGAAGGCGATCTCCTCGGGGTCCATGCCCGGCTGGGGATAGGCCCAGCTGGCGGCCTGCTCGGGGAGCATCTGCAGCGGCGCCGACGCGGCGATCGGCGGGTAGAGCCGGAAGTCCTGCTGGTCCGAGGTGGACTGCAGCTGCAGGCGGCTGAGCATGGCGAAGTCCGCCCGCATCCCGCCCGAGCCGCAGTTCTCCAGGATCAGCCCCGGATGGCGGTCGAGGACGCCGTCGAGCCACGCGAGGACCGCGCGGGAGTGCTCGAGCAGCCCGTGCCCGGGGCTGGGCGCAGCGTGGTCGGTCCCGCTGCCGGGGTTGATGTTGTAGTCCAGCTTGAAGAAGCCCACCCCGAAGTCGCGCACCAGGCGGTCGACGACGCCGTCGAGGTGCGCCCGCGCGGCCGGGTGGCGCAGGTCGAGGTGGTGGCGGTCCTGCTCGACGAGGCGCTGCCCGTGGCGCTGCAGGAACGCCTCGTCCGGGAGGCGGGCGGCCATGGCGCTGCGCACGCCGATCACCTCGGGCTCCAGCCAGAGGCCCGGCGTCATCCCGCGCTCGTGGATGCGGTCGATCACCTCGCCCAGCCCGCCGGGGAAGCGGGTGGCCGACGGCAGCCACTCTCCGACGCTGTCCCACCAGTGGCCGGAGTCGTCGTACCAGCCGGCGTCGACGCAGAACACCTCGGCGCCCGCCTCGGCGGCCGCGTCGACGAGGGGCAGCAGCTTCGCCGTCGTCGGGTCCCCGTTGAGGGTGTTCATGTAGTCGTTGAAGCACACCGGCAGCCGCTCGTTGTCCGGGTGCGCCCGCCGGGCGGCCCGCCGGTAGCGGGTCATGGCCGCGGCGGCGTCGTCGAGCGTGGCGCCGAGCGCGACGCCGGCCTTCACGGAGGTGAAGGACCCGCCGGGACGGAGGTCCAGCGACCACGCGTGGTCGAGGTCTGTGGGGCCGGACAGGGCGACGGAGAAGTCTTCGTACTCCTCGCCCACCTCGATGCGCCACGGCCCGTTGTGCTCCACCTGCCACAGCCAGGCCGCGCCCTCGGTGGCCGAGGTGGCGGCGGCGACGGGGGCGTGCTCGCCGCTGGACCAGGTGCCGTGCGAGGTGAGGGTCGCGGCACCCCTCGGGCGCACGCCGGTGAGGTGGGCGGCGATGCCCGGGAACAGGTCCGGGCGGAAGGGCCTGGAGCCCCACCGGGACTCGGCCAGCCAGTCGCTGGCCGCGCTGTGGAACGCCCAGCCGGTGGGGTCGCCGACGCCGAGCGGCGCCGCCCAGGAGGCCACCGATCTCAGGCACACGGGGACCTGACCGGTGTTGGTGACGGTGACCTCGGAGGAGAACGCCGCCACCCCGTCGGGGGAGGCGAGCCTCACGTCGGCTCGGAGGCCGGACGTCTCGACGGTGAGGCTGAGGCGATGCCAGGACCCGTCGGTGGTCGCCTCGTGCCCGACGTAGCGGAGGCGCTCGCCGAGGGCGGTCATGCCCACCCGGGTGCTGGCCAGCGCGTGACCGGCGGCCGCGGTGAGGATCTGGACGAGTCCCACGGGCTCGGGCGACGCGAGACGCACGCCGTCGGCGGTGGCCGACGTGAGCGAGACGGGGAGGTCCGGGGCGGTCGAGAGGGTCAGCGTCAGCGCCGGGTGTCCCCAGGTCAGTTCGGTCACGTCACTCCCTTGTCGCGCGGTCGCGGACAGTCAAGCACATCTCTGATAACGGTTTCAAGCCTGTCCCGGACACGGTCCGCGCGGCGCCGGGCGCGGGGCTGGTATTTTGACCGGGTGAGCCCCCGGCGGAGCTCGCGGTCGGCGACCGAAGGAGAAACACCCGTGTCCACCACTGACAGCGACCTCGCGCCCGTCGCGGCCGTAGTCGTCCTCGCCGCGGGCGGCGGCACCCGCATGAAGTCGGCCAAGTCCAAGCTCCTCCACGAGGTGGCGGGCAAGCCCATGCTCAGCTTCGCCGTCTCGGCCGCCGCCGCGCTCAACCCCGCGCACCTGGTGGTGGTGGTGGGTCACCTGCGTGACCAGGTCACGGACCACCTCGAGAAGCTGTCCGAGTCCGTCACCACGGCGGTGCAGGACGACCAGCTGGGCACCGGCCACGCCGTCGCCTGCGGGCTGGCGGACCTCGGTGAGCTCGAGGGCGACGTGGTGGTCACCTACGCCGACGTGCCCATGCTCACCGGCGACACGCTGCGCCAGCTCGTGGCCGTGCACCGGGCCCATCACCACTCGGTGACCGTGCTCACCGCCCGCGTCGAGGACCCCACCGGCTACGGGCGCGTGCTGCGCGACGGAGACACCGTCACCGGCATCGTCGAGCACAAGGACGCCACCGACGAGCAGCGGGCCATCGACGAGATCAACTCGGGCATCTACGTCTTCGACGCCGCCACCCTCCGCGAGGGCCTGGCCTCCCTGACCACGGACAACGCGCAGGGCGAGCAGTACCTCACAGACGTGCTCACCTACGCCCACTCGCGCGCGCAGCGCGTCGGCGCGCACCTCATCGACGACGTGTGGCAGACCGAGGGCGTCAACGACCGCGTCCAGCTGGCCCGCATCAACCTCGAGATGAACCGCCGCATCCGCGACGCCTGGATGATGGCGGGGGTCACCATGGTGGACCCGTCCAGCACCTGGATCGACGTGGACGTGGACCTCGCCCGCGACGTGGTGCTCATGCCCGGCGTCATCCTCCAGGGCGCCACGACGGTGGGGGAGGGCGCCATCATCGGCCCGGACACCACGCTCATGGACGTTGAGGTGGGGCCGGGGGCCGAGGTGATCCGCACGCACGGCTCGTTCGCCGTGATCGGCGAGAACGCCACCGTCGGCCCCTTCGCCTACCTCAGGCCGGGCACGGAGCTGGGTAAGGGCGGGAAGATCGGCACCTTCGTCGAGACCAAGAACGCGGTGATCGGGGACGGCGCCAAGGTGCCGCACCTCACCTACGCGGGCGACGCCATCATCGACGAGGGCGTCAACATCGGGGCCGGCACGATCTTCGCCAACTACGACGGTGTGTACAAGTCCACGACGCACGTGGGCCGCAACGCCTTCGTCGGCTCCAACTCGGTGCTCGTCGCGCCGGTCGACATCGCCGCCGGCTCCCTGGTGGGCGCCGGCTCCACGATCACCGACGACGTGCCCGCCGGGGCGTTGGCCCTGGCCCGCGGCCGGCAGCGCAACATCGACGGGTGGATGGACCAGCGCCGCCCGGGCTCGAAGGGCGCCGTCGCCGCGGCCGCCCACGACGGCAGCGTCCACCCCGCTGTGCTGGAGTCCCGAGAGAAGAAGAAGGCCTGATCCCTGTGTCCCAGATCGCCAAGAACAACAAGCACCTGATGCTCTTCAGCGGGCGCGCGTTCCCCGAGCTGGCGCAGGAGGTGGCCACCCTCATGGACGAGCCGATCGTGCCCACGCGCGCGCTCACCTACGCCAACTCCGAGATCTACGTGCGGTTCGAGGAGTCGGTGCGCGGCTGCGACGCGTTCGTCATCCAGTCCCACACCGCCCCCGTCAACGAGTGGCTGATGGAGCAGCTCATCATGGTCGACGCGCTCAAGCGCGCCTCGGCCAAGCGGATAACGGTGGTGGCCCCGTTCTACCCCTACGCGCGGCAGGACAAGAAGCACCTCGGCCGCGAGCCCATCTCCGCGCGCCTCGTGGCGGACCTCTACAAGGCCGCGGGCGCCAACCGGATCATGTCCGTGGACCTGCACGCCGCCCAGATCCAGGGCTTCTTCGACGGCCCCGTCGACCACCTGTGGGGCCTGCCGGTGCTGTCCGACTACGTCAAGAGCAACTACGACGTGTCCCAGATGTGCGTGGTCTCGCCGGACGCGGGCCGCGTGCGGCTGGCCGACATGTGGACCGACGTGCTCGGCACGCCGCTGGCCATCGTGCACAAGCGCCGAGACCACGACAAGGCCAACACGGTGGCCGTGCACGAGGTTGTGGGCGACGTGCAGGGCAAGGTCTGCCTCCTCGTGGACGACATGATCGACACCGCCGGCACCATCGCCCAGGCCGCCCAGGCGCTGCACGAGCGCGGCGCCTCCAAGGTGATCGCGGCGGCCACGCACCCGATCTTCTCCGGCCCGGCCGCCGAGCGGCTCAACGGCGCGAACTTCGCCGAGATCATCGTCACCAACACCCTGCCCATCCACACCGAGCAGCCGATCAACAACCTCAAGGTCCTGTCGATCGCCCCGCTCATCGCCAAGGCCATCAACGCCGTCTTCCTCGACGGCTCGGTCACCTCGCTGTTCGGGGGCGTGGCCTAAAGGCTCACGCCGTCGCGATCACCGCGACGTTGAGGGCGAGCACCGCCGCCACCACGGCCCAGGCGATCGCCGTCAGCCACACCGGGTTGCGGTGCTCGCCCATGGTCCTCCGGCTGGCGGTGAAGGCCACCAGCGGAACCACGGCGAAGCCGATGCCGAAGCTCAGCACCAGCTGCGACTGCACCAACGCCTCCGTCGGCGGCAGGCCCATCAGCAGGATGGCGACGGCGGGCACCAGCGTGATCAGCCGCCGCAGCGTGGGCGTGATGCGCGGGGAGACGAGGTCGCGGACCATGCCCGCGCCCGCGTCGGTGCCCACGATGGCCGAGCCCACGCCGGAGAAGAGGAGCCCGACGGCGAACACCGTCGCGGCGACGGGGCCCACGAGGGTCGCGATCTCGCCGTGCGCCGCCTCGATCGAGTCCACGGTGGCGCCCTGCAGGGCTGCGGCCGCGAACAGCAGCATCGAGACGTTCACCACGCCCGCGACGGTCAGCGCGATCACCACGTCCACGCGCTGGACGCGCAGCAGCCGGGGAGCTGTCTCGTCGGAGCCGTGGTGCCGGGCGCGGGCGAGCTCGGAGTGCAGGTAGACGGCGTGCGGCATCACCGTGGCGCCGAGCATCGCGGCGGCCAGCTGGAGCGACTCGGCCCCGGCGAACCGGGGCACCAGCCCCCCGACGACCTGCGCCGGGTCCGGCGGCAGCCACAGCAGGCTGGTGAGGAACCCCAGGGCGATGATGGCCAGCACGCCGATGAGCAGCACCTCGAAGAACACCTCGCCGCGTGAGCGGAGCCACTGCAGCATGACGACGGCCACGAGGCCGACGATGACCGCGCCGGCGGGCAGCGGCAGGCCGAACAGCAGGTTGAGGGCGATGGCGCCGCCCACCACCTCGGCCACGTCCGTGGCGATGGCCACGGCCAGCGCCTGGACGGCGTAGAGCACGCGCCACAGCCCGCCGAAGCGCCGCCTGGCCAGAGAGTCGCGGACCTGGGCGCTGAGGCTGGCCCCGGTGACCACGCCGAGCTTCGCGGAGAGGTACTGCACCACCATTGCCATCAGGCAGGCGAGCACCAGCGACCACACCAGCAGGTAGCCGAACGTGGCGCCCGCGGTGAGGTTGGCCGCGACGTTGCCGGGATCGACGTAGGCCATCGCAGCGACGAACGCCGGCCCCAGCAGCGCGACCGTCCGGCGTCCCATCATGCGCGGAGTCTAGGGCAGGCGACGCGTCGCGTCGGCCGCTCTCACGCCGCGTCCGGGACGGTCAGGCCTTGGCGACCTGCTGGCGGTACGCCTCGGCCTCCCAGGTCTCGATGAAGCGGCGCTCCGCCTCGTTGAGGGCGCGGACCCGGCCCAGGGCGCTGGCGGCGCGGCCGACGGTGAGGGCGTCGACGTAGACCTGCAGGGCGGTGGTGGCCGACTTCTCCGAGTCGCCGGCCGCCGCAACACCAGAGCCCGGCACCACCACGATCACCGGGTCCACGCCGCGGGCCTCGCGGAACGCGGCCAGCGCGGCCGGGACCTCGTCGGCGCCGCCCACCGCGAGGGGGAACGAGCCGGCGTAGACGATCTGATCCGGGATGAGCGGGCCCTCGACGAGGAACCGCGCCCCCGCCTCGGTGGCGGGGAAGGCGCGCGCGATGTCGCCGTCGTCGGTGGCCACCGCGACGGCGCCCAGCGCGGAGCGGAACGCCTCGGCCACGGCTCCGAGGTCTGCGCCGGCGGCAGTCGACGGCTGGTCGGCGGAGGCGGCCGCGACCGCCTCCTCGATGCGGGCCAGGATCCGGTAGCTCTCGGCGCGCACGTCGTCGGAGTTGTCCCCGGCGACGATGAGGCCGTGGTTCATGAGGAACGTCGCCTTGGGCGCGGGCTGGCCGGTGCGGGCCGAGAACTCGTCGCGGCGGGCCGCGATCTCGCGGGCCAGCGGCAGGCCGGGATCCACGTAGGCCACCCAGAGCACGTCGTTGCCGAACAGCTCGGCGGTGAGGCGCTCGCCGTCGGCGTTGCACGTGATGGCGTTGATGAGCAGCGGGTGGGTGTGGAACACGTAGGTGTCCGGGATGAGCGCGTGGAACAGGATCTCCACCGACGGACGGCGGGGGCCGGCGTCGCGGCGGGCGAGCCCCGCGATGTGGTTGACCGGATCACCCAGGCTGGGGTCGGGGTCCGGCGCGTCCAGCGAGTCGAGCAGCACCTGCAGGTCCAGCGGCACCAGGTCCTCGGCGGTGATGGAGGCCAGCGAGACGCCGCTGGGCTTGATCCACAGCACGCCGTCGGCCTTCGCCGACGAGTTGCCGCCGCCGGCCCGCACGAAGCTGGGGTTGGCGCCGAACTCGTTGGAGAGCGCGGTGATCTCGGCGAGCTCCTTCTCGGGGCGGGGGAGGAACTGGGTCACGGTGGTGGAGGCCATCACGGTCTTTCTGAGGTCGGTGAGGGTGCCGCCGAGGATGCCGACGGCGCGGGCCTGGATGAGGCAGTTGCCGAGCGCCGTCGCCTCGACCGGGCCGGCCGAGACGGGGAGCCCGGTGCGGTCCGCGGCGCGCTGGCAGAGCAGGCGGTTCTGGGAGCCGCCGCCGACGATGACGAGGCGACGGGGGGTGCGGCCGGTGATCGCGGCGAGCTCGTCGACCACGTCGGCGTAGGCGTCGGCCAGCGACTCGATGAGGGCACGGGTGAACACCGCCGGGTCCTCGAGCCGCTCGTCGCCGCCGGCCAGGGCCTTGACGCGGCCGACCATGTCGCCGGGGGGCAGCAGGCTGGGGTGGGTGGCGTCGAAGTGGGGGGCGTCGGTCACCGCGCGGGCCGCCTCGACCAGGTCCGGCACGGACAGCTCGCGGCCCTGAGCGGCCCAGTGGCGCACGGCCTCGGACAGGATCCACAGCCCCATGACGTTCTTGAGGTAGCGCACCGTGGAATCCACGCCGCCCTCGTTGGTGAGGTTCGCCCGCCGAGACTCCTCAGTGAGGATCGGGGCGTCGAGCTCCATGCCCACCAGGGACCAGGTGCCCGAGGAGATGAACACATCGTCGGCCTCGAGGGGCGCTCCGACGACCGCCGAGGCGGTGTCGTGCGAGCCGACGGCCACCAGCGGCACGCCGGCGGCGGGCCCGGCGACGATCTCGCCGACGACCGTGCCCGGCTCCACCACGTCGGCGAAGATCCGTGCCGGGAGTCCGAGGCGGTCGATCAGCTTCCAGTCCCACTGGCCGGTGCGCGGATCGAGCAGGGCGGTGGTGGAGGCGTTGGTGCGCTCGGCCACCTCCCGGCCGGTCAGCCAGTAGCCCAGCAGGTCGGGCAGCATGAGGAAGCGGGTGGCGCGCTCCAGGCGGCCGGAGGCGAGGTCGTCGGCCAACTGGTTGACCGTGTTGAACGGCACGTCCTGCAGGCCGACGCGCGAGTACAGCTCCGCCTCGGAGATCCGCTCGCGGACCAGGGCGCGCCCCCGCTCGGTGCGGGGGTCGCGGTAATTGAAGGGGAGTTCGAGCAGTCCGTCATCGCCGAGGAGGCCGTAGTCGACCGCCCAGCAGTCGATGCCGAGCGCGGCCACCCCGTGCGGGGCGGCCTCCATGGCGCGGCCGATGCCCGCCTGGATCTCGGCGAACAGGGCCACGGCGTCGAGCCGGAGCCCGTCGTCGGTCTGCCGGGCGGCGGTGGAGAACCGGTGCACCTCGTCGAGCGAGACGCGCCCGTCGACGAACGTGGCCAGCACCACCCGGCCGCTGGTGGCCCCCAGGTCCACAGCGATGACGGACTGCTTCGGCATCAGGCGCCCCAGCCGGCCTGGGCCCCGCCGACGCGCTCCTCGGCGATCTTCGCCAGGTAGCCGGAGGCCGCGAAGGCCGCCATCGGGTCGGCGGCAAGGCCGCGACCCTCACGCCACTCGGCAAGCATCGGCCGCACGTCGGTGTAGAACGCGTCCATGAGGATGGCGTGCGCGCCCAGGACGTCGTTGCGGTCCTGGGCCGCCTGCAGCGCGTCGGCGTCGACGAGCAGCGCGCGGGCCGTCATCTCCTGGACGTTGAGCACGGAGCGGATCTGGCCGGGGATCTTGTCCTCGATGTTGTGGCACTGGTCGAGCATGAAGGCGACGCCGGTGGCCGGGTCGAAGCCGCCGCCGCGGCGGACCTCCCACAGGATGCGGAACAGCTGGAACGGATCGGCAGCGCCCACCACGAGGTCGTCGTCGGCGTAGAAGCGCGAGTTGAAGTCGAACGAGCCGAGCTTCCCGAGGCGCAGCAGCTGGGCGACGATGAACTCGATGTTGGTGCCAGGCGCGTGGTGGCCGGTGTCCAGGCAGACGAGCGCCCGGTCGCCCAGCGCGTTGACGTGCGCGTACGAGGTGCCCCAGTCCGGGACGTCCATGTGGTAGAACGCCGGCTCGAAGAACTTGTACTCCAGCACGAGCCGCTGGTCGGCCCCGAGCTGGCTGTAGATCTTGGCCAGCGAGTCCGCCAGCCAGTCCTGACGACGGCGGATGTCGCCCTGGCCGGGGTAGTTGGTGCCGTCGGCGAGCCAGATCTTGAGGTCCTGCGAACCGATCTCGGTCATGATCTCGAGGCACTCGAGGTGATGGTCGATCGCCATCTGCCGGACCTTCGGATCGTTGTGCGCGAGGCTGCCGAACTTGTAGGCCTCGTCCTGGAAGGTGTTGGAGTTGACAGTGCCCAACTCGACGCCGAGGTCCGCAGCGTAGGACTTGAGCGCGGCCCAGTCGTCGACCTTGTCCCAGGGGTAGTGCAGGGCGACCTTCGGCGAGAGGCCGGTGTAGAGGTTCACCTGGGCCGCGTCGGCCAGCTTCTCCTGGATGGTGCGGGGGGTGCCCGGGGTGCCGAAGACGCGGAAGCGGGTGCCGGAGTTGCCGTAGGCCCAGGACGGGACCTCGATCACCTGGTCCTCGAGTTGCTTGCTGATGGTGCTGATCATGAGGCGCCTCCTTGCGCGATTAAATCGTTTCAGTATGAGCTATTGAAACGATACAACTATGAGTGTGAGAGGTCAATGCCGCCCCCGCGATCCGCGTGTGGTGCTCATGAGGAGATGCTGGACGCGCGGGGGACGAGGGTGGGGGTGTAGGTGACGGTGCGGTGCTCGTGCTCGCGCCCGGACTCGTGGTCGTCGATCTCCTCGAGGAGCAGCTCGGCCGCCGTCGCGCCGAGCTCGCGACGGGGCTGCGCCACCGACGACAGGGGCACGGCGGCCGCGGCGGCGAAGTCGATGTCGTCGTAGCCGACGATGGCCACGTCCTGCGGGACCCGGATCCTGGCCGCGACGAGGCCCTGGAGCAGCCCGATGGCGATCATGTCGTTGGCGCAGAAGATGCCCGTGGGGCGCTCGGCGGGGGGCAGCAGGGCCAGCTGCTCGGCTGCCGCCCTCCCCGAGGCGAAGTCGAGCGCGTCGACGGAGACCGCCAGGAGGCTCACCCCCGCGTCGGCGGCAGCGCCCTCGGCGCCCTCGCGGCGGTCCCGCACCTGGGCCAGCGTCGACGGGCCGCCGACGAAGGCGAGCGCGGTGTGGCCCTGGGCGATGAGGTGCTCGGCGGCGATCCGGCCGCCCGCCTCGTCGTCGACGCCGACGGTGCAGCCCGTCCCGCCGTGCGCGCGGTCCACCAGGACGGTGGGGATCCGCGTCTGGAGGAGGGACTCGACCTCCGGCGGCGTGGCGCCGATGGGCCCGAGGATCACGCCACGCACCCGCTGGTCGCGGAAGGAGCGCAGAGCGGAGGCCTCGCGCTCCGGGCGGTTGTCCGAGTCGCCGATGGTGGCCGCGTAGCCCGCCTCCTCCAGCCGGCCCTGGGCGCCGCGGAGGACGTCGGCGAAGAACGGGTTGGCGACGTCCATGACGGCGAGGCCGATCACGCGGCTCTTGCCCGCGCGCAGGGCCTGCGCCTGCTGGTTGGGTGCCCAGCCGAGCGTGCGGATGGCCTCCTCTACCCGCTCCCTCGTGGCGGGCAGCACCCGCTCCGGGTTGTTGACCACGTTGGAGACCGTGCCTATCGACACCCGCGCCTTGTCGGCGACGTCACGCATGCTGAGGCGCGGAAGGGGGTTCACCTGACTCCGATCGGTCTCCGGGGGCTGCGCATACTGTACGCGCCGGAGCCCGTGGGGCCGTGCGCGACGAGGTTGCCGCGACGGCGACCCCGCCGCGCTGGTCATCCCTTCACCGCCCCCGACGTCATGCCGGCCACGATCTGGCGCTGGAAGAAGATGTACATGATCAGCGGCGGGATGGTGATGAGCAGGATGTTGGTGAACAGCAGGTTGTACGAGGTGTTGAACTGGCTCTGGAAGTTGAACAGCGTCAGCTGCACCGTCGCGTTCTGATCCCCCGGAAGGAAGTACAGCGGGTTCTGGAAGTCGTTGAACACGAACACCGACTGCACCACCACGACGGTGACGATGACGCCGCGCAGCAGCGGAAGGATCACCTGGAAGAACAGCCGCATGGGGCCGGCGCCGTCGACGATGGCGGCCTCGTCGATCTCCTTGGGGATGCCGGCGATGAACGCCCGCATCATGAGCACGGTGAAGGACAGGCCGAACGCCACCTCGATGAGGATCAGGCCGGGCAGGGTCTTGAAGATGCCGAGGGTCTGCATCACCCAGATGGTGGGCACAACGGCCGGCGGGATGATGAGGCCGGCGAGGACCAGCCCGTTGATCCACGGGTTGAGCCAGCTCTTGCGGCGCTGGAGCACGTAGGCGATCATCGCGCCGAAGATCACCATCAGCGTGACGCTGGCCACCGTGAGGATGGTGGAGTTGATGAAGGCGATGATGAGCATGAAGTCCCGGGTCTGGACGACCGTGACGATGTTCTCCCACAGCACGATCTGCTCCGGCCAGGAGAACTGCAGCAGGTTTGCCTCCTGCTGCGGCTTCATGGCGGTGAGCAGGATGAACGCGAAGGGCAGCAGGAAGATCACGCTCGTGAGGGCGATCCCGATGATGCCGATGATGTAGCCGATTGGCCTCATCTTGGTCACTGGGCCACCTCCTTGGAGTTGAGCCACCGCGAGAGCGGGTAGATGATCGCGGTCACGACGATGAAGAGGATCACGTTGCCAGCGGTGGAGAGGCCGTAGAAGCCGGCCTGGTACTGCTTGTAGATCACCGAGGCGATGACGTCCGAGGCGAAGCCGGGTCCGCCCTGGGTGGTGGTCCAGATGAGGTCGAAGGACCGCAGCCCGCCGATGAGGGAGAGGATGATCACCGTCGAGGTGGCCGGGAAGGACAGCGGCAGCATGATGTTGCGGAAGATGTCCCAGGCGCTGGCGCCGTCCACCTTGGCCGCCTCGTAGTACTCCTGCGGGATGGCCACGAGCCCGGCGATGTAGATGAGGGTGGCCAGGCCGATGCCCTTCCACACGTCGATGGCGGCCACGGTGAGCAGCGCGATGTTCGGGTCGACGAGCCAGCGCGGCCCCTCGATGCCCACCACGCCCAGGGCGGCGTTGACCACGCCCGAGGTGGGGTTGAGCAGCACCTGGAAGGTCAGGCCCACGCCCACGGCGGAGACCAGCACGGGGAAGAAGGTCACCGATCGCAGGTATCCGCGCGCCCAGATGTGCTGCACCAGCACGACGGCGAGCAGCATGCCCAGCACCACCTTGGAGCCGGAGGTCACGAACGCGTAGATGAGGGTGTTGACCAGGGCGCCGACCAGGCCTGGCTCGCTGAAGAAGGTGACGAAGTTGTCGAACCCGACGAAGGTGGCCTTGAAGAGCGTCCAGCGGGTGAACGCAAAGTAGAAGGACAGGGCCGTAGGCACGATGAAGAGGGCGATGAAGACGATGCCGCCCGGCAGGAAGAACCACAGCGGGTAGCTCTTGTCGATGTGCACGGGCGAGATGCGCGGCTTGGCGCCTTGGCGCGGCTCGGTGGCCGGGCGCGCGGAGGTAGAGGTGGCGGACACGGAAGGCTCCTTGGCTGGCTGAATGTCACGTCGTCGTGGGCGGCGTCGGCGCCGCTGGTTTCAGTGTGTGTGAAACGGGGGAGGAGGGTGGGGGAGGAGCGAACAACCCCCACCCTCCGCGGGTGCGATCCGGCTCACGCGCCGGGGTGGATCACCAGCCTTCGAGGCCCAGCTGCTGGGCCTGCTTCTCCACGTCCTGGTCGTACAGGGCGGCGCCGTCGGCGGCCGAGCGGATGCCGGAGCCCACCTCGACGGTGATCTTCTCGAGGTTCGGGCCCTTCACGGGGGACAGGAACTCGAGCGCCGGGCTGGCCTTGCCCTCGTCGAAGTAGACCTGCAGGTCGCCCACGGCGGCCGGGAGGTCCGTCGGCAGCTCGCAGCCCTTGACCAGGTACGGGCCGGTGGGCGTCACTGCTGCGGTCTGCGCATCGCAGGCCTCGGGCGTGGCCACCCAGTCGACGAACTTCTTGGCGGCCTCGAGCTTGTCGCCCTCGGTGGTCTTGGGGATGTAGAGACCGGCGGGGGTCCAGGCGGTGAGGCCGTTGTCTGCCGCGTCGTCACCGGGCTGGGCGAAGAAGCCGATGTTCTCGGCCGCGTCGTCGGACAGGCCCACGTAGGTGTTGATGACGAAGGACAGCATCGGGTAGTGCGCGCCGGACCCGGTGACGAGCTGGTTGAGTGCCTGGTCCAGCTTCGCGGTGGCGAAGTCCTCGTTCATGTACCCGGCCTTGTAGACCTCCTCGAGGCGCTGGAAGCCCTTGATGGCAGGCTCGTCGACGTACTTGGCCTGGTTGGCGGTGTACTTCTCGGCCCAGTCGGGCTGGACGGCCGTCACGTTGTGGAAGTCGGCCAGGATGAACAGCTGGGAGGTCCAGGTGTCGCCGTAGCTCTGGATGACCGGGTCGATGCCGGCGGCCTTGATCTTCTCGTTGTTGGCCATGAACTCGTCCCACGTGGTGGGCACCTCGAGGCCGAGGTCGGCGTAGACGGCCTTGTTGTAGAGGATGCCGCCTCCCATGGCCTGGCCGACGGGCACGCCGAACATGGCGTCGCCGCTGCTGACCGCGGGCTTGAAGGCGTCGTCCACCCGGTCCATGAGGGCCTCGCCCGACAGGTCCACCAGAGTGGTGTTGGGGTCGAGCGCCTGGAGCAGTGATCCGGAGTTGTACCAGAAGACGTCGCTCATCTCGTCGGTGGCGAGCCGGGTCTTGACGACGTTGTCGCCGTCCGTGCCCTGCGGGCGGGTCTCGACCTCGACGACCACCTCGGCCTGCGCGGCGTTGAAGCCGTCGGCGATGGCCTGCGCCGTGTTGAGCGAGGTCTCGGAGTTGTCGACGAGCAGGGTGATCTCGACGGCCTCAGCGGCGGGGGCGCCGCTTCCCGAGGTGGTGGGGTCGTCTGTGGAGCCGAGCGATCCGGGGCTGCAGGCGGCCAGCGCGGCGGCCGCGACGATCGCCATGCTGGCGATTCCGGTCTTCTTGAGATTCATGTAGTGCCCTCCGTTGGACTCAATCAGATGAAACGTTTCATCTGCATGTTGAAAGGTTAAAATGTCGGCCCTGGGCCTGTCAAGCTTTTGTAGGTATCAGTTTGGTCACGGCCGACGCCGGGGAGCGTCGGCCGTAGCCAACTGCGGTTCGTCAGGTGAGGCTCTCGCGCACCACGGCCAGGATCTCGTCCCGGCCGCCGTCACTGCCGCCCAGGGTGAAGGCGTCCACCAGCACCTCGACGGAGTCGTCGAGATGGGCCGCCATGCGGTCGGCCACCGAGGCCTCGTCGGTGAAGTGCACCATGCCCCTCAGCGGCGCCGCGATGGTGCCCTCCACGAAGCGGTCCCACCGGGCTGGATCGTCCATGAGCTCGCGCACCGTGGCGGGCGGGCCGTAGACCGGCTCGGGCAGCGACACGCGCCACTCGTGCGTCCCGGAGCCCACCTCGACGGCGGTCCCGGGCAGGTCCACCTCCGCGGTCACGCCGGCAGGAACAGTGGCGGAGACCACCACCTCGTCGCCCTCGCGGCGCCACCCCACAGAGATCTCCCCGAAGGGCGACAGGTGGCGGGCCCGGGCGTGGGTCAGCCCGCCGCCAGGTCTGGGCGCGATCCTGATCCGCCGGTACCCCGGCTCGACGGGCGCGAGGCCGGCGACGGTGCGGTGCAGCCAGTCGGCGACGGCGCCCAGCGCGTAGTGGTTGAACGAGGTCATCTCGCCGGGGTTGATGGTGCCGTCGGGCAGCATCGAGTCCCAGCGCTCCCAGATGGTGGTGGCGCCCATGGTCACCGGGTAGAGCCACGAGGGGCACCCGGTCTGCAGCAGCAGCCGGTAGGCGGTCTCCACGTGGCCGTTGTCGGCCAGCGCGTCGGTCACCAGGGGGGTGCCGACGAAGCCCGTGGAGATCCGGAAGCCCGAGATCCGCACCAGGTCTGCCAACCGGGAGGCCGCGGCGGCGCGCTGGTCGTCGCCGTCGAGGAGGCCGAACGCCAGGGCCATGGCGTAGACGGTCTGCGCGTCGCTGAGGATGCGGCCGCCGGGGGTGACGAACTCCCGGCGGAACCCGGCCAGGGCCCTGTCCGCCACGGAGCGGGCGTACGCCTCGGTGTCTGCGTCGCCGACGATGGCGGCGGCCTTCGCCGTGAAGTCGGCGCTGCGGTAGACGTGGCCGGTGGCCACCACGTCGGGGTCCGCCTTGGCCTTGGCGGGCTCGTGCGGCGGCGCGGTGGGGTCCAGCCAGTCGCCGAACTGGAAGCCGCCGGACCACACGCCGTCGTCGCCGGCGGCCTTGTCGAGGAACTCCACCCACCGGCGCATGCTGGGCAGCTGTCGGGCAAGGACCGCCTCGTCGGAGGTGCGCTCGTGCAGGACGGTGGGCACGATGGCCGCCGCGTCGCCCCAGGCCGTCGCCACCATGTTGCCGAGCACGTTCGGCACCACGATGGGGACGCCGCCGTCGTCGAACTGGTCGGCCTCCAGGTCGCGGAGCCAGGAGCGCAGGAATCCGGTGGCGTCGTAGAGGAATTCGGCCGTGGGCGTGAACACCTGGATGTCGCCTGTCCAGCCGAGGCGCTCGTCGCGCTGCGGGCAGTCGGTGGGCACGTCGAGGAAGTTGCCGCGCATGCCCCACACCACGTTCTGGTGGAGCTGGTTGAGCTGCTCGTGGGAGGACTCGAACCAGCCGGTGCGCTCCATGTCGCTGTGGATGACCACCGCCTCGACCGAGACGATCTCGGACTCAGCCACGCCGTCGACGCGGGCGAAGCGGAAGCCGTGGAACGTGAAGGTGGGCTCGAGGACCTCGTCGCCCGTACCGGCCAGGTAGTAGGTGTCGGTGGCCTTGGCGGTGCGGAGCGGGCGGATGCCGAGCTCGTCGTGCTCGAGCACCTCGGCCTGGGTCACGACGACCTCGCGGCCGGACTCGGCGCGCACGGTCAGGCGCACCCAGCCCACCACGTTCTGGCCGAAGTCGATCAACAGCGCGCCCGAGGGGGAGCGCCACATCGTCTTCGACGGCACGGTCTGCGTGATGCGCACCGGCGGGCCGTCGGGGGAGACCAGGAGGCTGAGGTCGGCGTCGACCACCTCGACGGCGTCGTCGCCCTGCGGCCCGGTGATGCGCAGGTCGGTGGTGCAGCCGTCGTAGATGTCGTCGGCGAGGACGCGCCAGGTGTGCGCGCGCCAGGTGGCGTCGGTGCCCAACACGTGGCGGGTGCCGTCCTCGGTGAGGACCTCGAGCTGGGCGAGCAGGGCCAGGCGGTCGCCGTAGAGGGCGCGGCGGTTGCCCCACGTGAGGCGGCCGCGGTACCACCCGTTGCCCAGCAGGGCGCTCACGTCGTTGGCGCCCTCGCGCAGGAGGTCCGTGACGTCGTGGGTCTGGTAGCGCAGGCGATGGCCGTAGGTGGTCCATCCCGGGGCGAGATACTCGTCGCCGACGCGGGTGCCGTTGAGGCTCATCTCGTACAGGCCGTGGGCGGTGACGTGCAGCCGCGCGCTGACGATGCCCGCGGGGAGCTGCCAGGCCGTGGTCAGCAGGGGGGCCGGGGTGAGGATGCCGCCCAGCGTGACCGGGGAGACGAAGCGCGCCTGCCAGTCCTCGGGGGCCAGCAGGCCGGCCTCGACGGCCACCGGCTCGCTCCACGCGGCCCACTGCCCGTCCGCACCGCGCGCCCGGACGCGCACGACGGCGCGCTCCCGCGACGCCAGCGGCGCCTGCGGCCAGGGCACGAACAGCTGGTCCGCCGACTCCTCCTCGTGGGTGACGACGGCGCCGTCACGGTCGATCTCGACGGCGTAGGCGGACTGGACCCAGCCGTCCGGCGCGTCGACGACCTGCCAGGACAGGCGCGGGGCCGGGTCGCCGAGCCCGAGGACGGCGGCGGAGATGGGGCGGTTCTCGATTCGGAGCCGCGTGGTTCTACTCATGGTTGTGATCCTCGACGGTGAGAGACGGACGTTTCGCCATGAAACGTTTCATGTCCATGGTGGACCCCGCCGTCCACCCGCGTCAAGCAGATTCCCAAAAGTCGTGAAGCGTTTCATCGGGGGGCCTCAGGGTCTAGGGTTCTGCCATGACAGGGAAGGGGCCGGGCAGGCTCCCGAGCATGAACGACGTGGCCCGCGAGGCCGGCGTCTCTCTCGGCACGGTGTCCAATGTGCTCAACCGTCCTCAGGGGTGCCGGCCCGAGACCGTCGAGCGGGTCCAGGCCGCCATCGACCGCCTGGGCTTCGTGCGCAACCTCAACGCCCGCGCCCTCGTCGGGGCCACGTCGCACACCATCGGGCTCAACGTGTTCGACCTGAGCAACAGCCTCTTCGTCGACATCGCGCGCGGCGCGCAGTCCGAGGTGCGTCGTCGGGGCCACCAGCTGGTGATCACCGACTCCGACACCGACGAGGCGCAGCAGCGCGAGCACCTCGACTACTTCGACGAGACCCGGGTGGCGGGCGTGCTGCTGGCCCCGCAGTTCGACCCCTGGGCGGACATCGGGCGGTTAGCCTCGCACGGCCGCCGCGTGGTGGTGCTCAACCACGACACCCCCGGCGCCACCTGGTCCTGCGTCCTGGTGGACAACGAACACGTGGGCTACCTGGCGGCCACCCACCTGATCGCCCGCGGCTGCCGTCGGCTCGCGTTCGTGAACGTGCGCGAGTCGCTCCAGCCCGCCGATGAGCGGCGCCGGGGCGTGGGCCGGGCCGTGGCGGAGGCCCCGGGCGTCGAGCTGACCGAGCTGTTCGTCGACGACCTGCAGGTCCAGGGCGGGATCGCCGCCGGGCTGGCGCTCGCCGCGACACCGGCGGACCAGCGCCCCGACGGGGTCATCTGCGTCGCGGACCTCACCGGGATGGCCATCGTCCAGGTGCTGGCCAACAGAGGGATCCGCGTCCCCGCAGACGTGATGGTGATGGGCTGCGACGCCAACATCAACGCCTGGGGCGGGCCGGTCACGCTCACCACCGTCGCGCAGCACGGCGACGAGATGGGCGCCTCCGGGGCCCGGATCCTCCTCGACGAGCTGGCCGACCCCACCCGCCCCATCACCCGGCATGTGATCAGGCCCGAGCTGATCGAGCGCTCCTCCACCGCGGGCGTCGCCCGCTGACGACGGGCCCGGAGGGTGGACGAGGTGGCCCGGGCATGGGGTGATCCGCCATGCTGGAGCCAGTCCCTGGGAGGAGTGCCATGGCCGCGACGATCACCGAAGCCTCGCTGAGGAGCTTCGTGCTCCAGCTGGGGGACAAGCACCCGCCGATCGGGCTGGGATCTGTGGACCGGACCGTGCGCAACCCCGAGGCGGTGCGGGCGCGTTTCGCCCACGTCATCGACTACCTCGCCCGCGTGGAGCTCGAGGTGGACCGCAACGTCCTGGAGCTGCTCACCCTCCTGCCCAACGTCAGCGAGGTGGACCGGATCTTCTACCAGGACGTCTGGTACGACCAGGAGATGGCCCACGGCTACCTGCTGGACCAGCTCCAGGGGGACCTGGGCATGGAGCCGCAGCCACCGTTCATGACCATTCCGCTGCGGATGAAGCTGCTCGGGGCGCTGGCGCACTGGGAGCCGGTCCACGACATCTCGCGGATGCTGTACTACCTGACCGGGGCGTCGACGGAGCGGCAGGCGGTGCTGGCCTACTCGTCGCTGATCAAGGAGCTCACCCGGATGGGGGAGTCGGCGATCGTCAACACGATCATCCACCCCATCAAGCAGCAGGAGCCCGGCCACTTCGCCTTCTACCGGATGAGCGCCGAGAAGATGGTCCAGGACGGGGAGCTCAAGCCCTGGCAGGTGCAGGTGACCAGGCTGCTGAGGTCGAAGTCGTTCACCATGGTGGGGGTGGACTACGTGAAGTACTACCAGAAGGAGTTCGGCGGGGTCATGGCCGAGCTGGGCATCGACGCTGAGATCGAGATCTACGCCCGCGAGATCGGGCGGCTCGAGGCGAAGTTGCTCTGGGCGAACGAGAAGGGCATGGACTTCCCGCCCTACTTCCTCAAGGCGCTGCGCGAGTCGGTCGAGATGTACCGCGGCGACAGGAGCTTCGACGCGCCGCGCCCCACCCAGTTCGTGCTCTGAGGCCGATTCGCCCGGCCCCGACGGCTGGGGTAAGCTTGCCGGGCTGCCTGGCGAGGGACCCCCAGGGGTCCGTGATCGACTAGCCAATCCTCGCTGGGCGCCCGCACGCGCAGATATCCAAGCTTGAGGAGTTCTTCCATGGCAGACGTCAACCTGACCGCCACCACCCGCACCGAGTTCGGCAAGGGCGCCTCGCGCCGCCTCCGTCGCGCCGGCTCCACCCCCGCCGTGCTCTACGGCCACGGCACCGATCCCGTCCACCTGGCCCTGCCCGCCCGCGAGACCTTCCTCGCGCTGCGTCAGGCCAACGTGCTGCTCCAGATCACCGTCGAGGGCCAGAAGCCGTTCCTCGCGCTGCCGAAGCAGGTCCAGCGCCACGCCATCCTGCACTCCATCGAGCACATCGACCTGGTGCTGGTGAAGGCCGGCGAGAAGGTCACCGTCGACGTGCCGATCGTGTTCTCCGGTGAGGCCGTCCGCGGCGCGCTGGTCAACCACGAGCTCAACAGCCTGACCGTCCTGGCCCCGGCCACCGACATCCCCAACGAGCTCCACGTCTCCATCGACGACCTGGCCATCGGCTCGCACCTGAGCGTCGCCGACATCACCCTCCCCGAGGGTGTCGAGGCCGCAGTTGAGGGCGACGTCGTGGTGGTCAGCGTCACGCAGGCCCCGGTCCAGGACCTCGGTGAGGGCTCCGCCGAGGCTGAGGCCGAGGGCGCCGCCGCGGCCGAGTGACCGATTCCACCTTCCTCGTGGTCGGGCTCGGGAACCCGGGCCCGGCCTACGAGTTCACCCGGCACAACGTCGGGTTCTGGGCCGTAGCGGACCTCGCGGACCGCTACGGCTCGTCGTTCTCCCTTAACTCGCGGCACCGGGCCGAGGTGGCCACCGTGACGCTGCCGGGCCCGGAGCCGATCCGGCTGGTGCTCGCGAAGCCAACCACGTACATGAACGACTCGGGCTCCGCGGTGAGGTCGTTGGCCGCGTTCCACAAGATCAAGCCGTCCCACGTCATCGCGATCCACGACGAGCTGGACCTGGACGCCGGCCGGCTGAGGGTCAAGACCGGCGGCGGGGACAACGGGCACAACGGGCTGAAGTCCATCCGGGCGCACCTGGGCACGGGCGACTTCCACCGCGTCCGCGTCGGCATCGGACGCCCGCCGGGCAGGCAGGACGCCGCCGCCTGGGTGCTGGCGAAGATGAAGCCCGCAGACCTCGAGGGCATGCGCGTCGACGCCGCGGTGGCGGCGGACGCCGTCGAGCTGCTGGTGCGGGAGGGCCTCGTGGCCACCCAGAACCGCTTCAACTCCTGAGCTCCCGCCGCGCGGGGCGTCCTTGGAGCTCGTGGAAGGATGATCCAGTGAAGTTTCCCGGATTGCTGCGCGCCCTCGAACAGGACCATGCCCTCGCCGCGACACTCGCGGACGCGCGCCGCTCAGGCGTCACCACGCTCGACGTCACCGCCGTCCCGCCGTTCTTCCCGCTCCTGACCGCGGCCATCGCGGAGGAGTCGGGGCGCACCGTCCTGCTCATCACCTCCACGTACCGCGAGGCCGAGCAGGTGACCGCCGAGCTCGCCGGCCTCCTCGGCGAGGAGGCCGTGGCCTACTACCCCGCCTGGGAGACCCTTCCCCACGAGCGGCTCTCGCCCCGGGCGGACACGGTCGGCCGCAGGCTCGCGGTGCTCCGCCGGCTCTCCGGCAAGGGCGAGCAGCCGCCGCCGCAGGTGGTCGTCGCGCCCATCCGCTCGGTCCTGCAGCCGCAGGTGAAGGGGCTGGCGGACATGGCGCCCGTGCGGCTCGCGGTGGGGGAGGAGTACCCGCTGTCCACGCTGCTGGCGGACCTCAGCGGCGCCGCCTACAACCGGGTGGACCTGGTGGAGCGTCGCGGCGAGTTCGCGGTGCGCGGCGGGATCGTCGACGTCTTCCCGCCCACGGCCGAGCACCCGGTGCGCATCGACTTCTTCGGCGACGAGATCGACGAGATCCGGTACTTCACCGTCGCTGACCAGCGCTCGACCGGTGAGAAGGTGGACACCGTCGTGGCGCCCCCGTGCCGCGAGCTCCTCCTCACGACGGGGGTGCGGGCCCGCGCCAGGCGCCTGGCCGCCGAGCACCCCGAGCTCGGCGACATGCTGGGCCGCATCGCGGAGGGCCAGGCCGTGGAGGGCATGGAGGCGCTCACCCCGGTGCTGGTGGACGGGCTGGAGCTCCTCGTCGACGTGCTGCCGAAGGACTCACTGGTGCTGGCGAGCTCGCCCGAGCTCATCCGCGCGCGCGCCGCGGAGCTGGTGCAGACCAGCCAGGAGTTCCTGGAGGCCAGTTGGGCCGCCGCCGCGGGGGGCGGGAAGTCGCCGGTGGACCTGGGGGCCTCCGCCTACTGGAACCTCGCCGACGTCCGGCACCATGCGCTGGGCATCGGGCACCGCTGGTGGTCCATGTCCCCGTTCGCGGCAGACGACGAGCCGCACGCCTACGACGCCGCCTCGGTCCACTCCCGCACCGTCAAGGTCACCACCACCGAGTCCTTCCGCGGCGACACCGAGGTGGCCACCCGGCACATCGCGGCGAAGCTGGCCGACGGGTGGGGCGTGATCCTCTGCGTCGAGGGTCGCGGCCTGGCGGCCCGGATGATCGAGGTGCTCGGTGAGGCGGGCATCGCCGCCGCCGTCGACGACCTCGCGCAGCCGCCGGCGCCGGGGCGCGTGTCCGTCGTGCTGTCGACGCTCAGGCAGGGCTGGCGGGCCGACGAGGCGAGGATCGAGGTCATCACCGCCGCCGAGCTGACCGGGCAGAGCGTCACGGACAAGGCCGAGCGCAAGCTCCCGGTCCGTCGCAAGGCCACCATCCAGCCCCTCGAGCTCAAAGCGGGGGACCCCGTCGTCCACGAGCAGCACGGCGTGGGCCGCTTCGTCGAGCTGGTGCAGCGCACCGTGCAGGGGGCCGTGCGGGACTACCTCGTGGTCGAGTACGCCGCCAGCAAGCGCGGGCATCCGGGAGACCGGCTCTACGTGCCGATGGACCAGCTGGACCAGCTCAGCCGCTACGTCGGCTCCGAGTCGCCCACCCTGGACAAGATGGGGGGCGCGGACTGGACCAAGCGCAAGGCGAAGGCGCGCAGCGCCGTCCGCGAGATCTCAGCGGAGCTGATCAAGCTCTACGCGGCCCGGCAGGCCACCAAGGGCCACGCCTTCGCCCCGGACAACGTGTGGCAGCGCGAGCTCGAGGACGCGTTCAGCTTCGTCGAGACCCCGGACCAGCTCTCCGCCATCACCGAGGTCAAGGCGGACATGGAGAAGCTCGTCCCCATGGACCGGCTCATCTGCGGCGACGTGGGCTACGGCAAGACCGAGATCGCGGTGAGGGCCGCGTTCAAGGCGGTGCAGGACGGCAAGCAGGTGGCCGTCCTCGTGCCCACCACGCTGCTGGTGACGCAGCACTACCAGACGTTCGCGTCGCGGTTCGCGGGCTTCCCCGTCCACCTCGCCCAGCTCTCGCGGTTCCAGAGCGACGCGGAGGCGAAGAAGGTCATCGACGGCCTGGCCACGGGCCGCGTCGACGTCGTGATCGGCACCCATCGCCTGTTCGGCAAGGAGGTCCAGTTCAAGGACCTCGGCCTGGTGATCATCGACGAGGAGCAGCGATTCGGCGTCGAGCACAAGGAGCGGCTCAAGGCCATGCGGGTCAACGTCGACGTGCTGTCGATGTCCGCCACTCCCATCCCGCGCACGCTCGAGATCGCGATCACCGGCATCCGCGAGATGAGCGTCATCGCCACGCCGCCCGAGGAGCGCCACCCCGTGCTGACCTTCGCCGGCCCGCACGACGACGCGCAGGTGAAGGCGGCCATCCGCCGCGAGCTCGCCCGCGAGGGCCAGGTGTTCTTCGTGCACAACCGCGTGGGCACCATCGAGAAGACCGCGGCCCACCTGCGCGAGCTCGTGCCGGAGGCCCGCGTGGTCACCGCGCACGGCCAGATGAGCGAGTCGCGGCTGGAGCAGGTGATGCTGGACTTCTGGGAGCGGCGGGCGGACGTACTGGTCTCCACCACCATCATCGAGGCCGGCCTCAACATCCAGACCGCCAACACCCTCATCATCGACCGGGCCGACACGCTCGGCCTGTCCCAGCTGCACCAGCTGCGCGGCCGCGTCGGCCGGTCCCGGGAGCGCGGCTACGCCTACTTCCTCTACCCGCCGGACAAGACGCTGACGGAGACCTCGCACGAGCGGCTGGCCACCATGGCGGCCAACACGGACCTGGGCGCCGGCATGGCCATCGCCATGCGCGACCTCGAACTGCGCGGCGCCGGCAACCTGCTGGGCGAGGACCAGTCCGGCCACATCGAGGGCGTCGGGTTCGACATGTACCTGCGCATGGTGGGCGAGGCCGTGGCCAGCTACCGCGGCGACGACACCGAGGCCGAGCCGCAGATGCGGGTGGAGCTGCCCATCGACGCGCACCTGCCGGAGGACTACATCTCCTCGGAGCGGCTGAGGCTGGAGATGTACAAGGAGATCGCCGAGATCCGCACGGAGGTGGACCTGGAGGCCGTGCGCGCCGAGATGGCGGACCGCTACGGCGAGCCGCCGGCCCCCGTCGAGGCGCTTCTCGGCGTGGCCCGCCTCCGCATGCTGGCCCGGGCACACGGCATCCAGGAGATCGTCCCGCAGGGCAAGGTGGTGCGGTTCTCGCCGGTGCACCTCCCGGAGTCGCGGCAGGTGCGGCTCCAGCGCCTCTACCCGGGGGCGTCGCTCAAGCCGGCCCAGGACCAGATGCTGGTGCCCAAGCCCGACGGCGACCACCTGGGCTGGGCCACCACGCTGCTGACCCAGCTGTTCGGCTGAGCCGGACCCGCCCGGCTGCCCCCGCGGGGGCTCTCAGTGGCATGCGCTAGGCTGACCGCGGTGCCCGCGCGGCACCACAGGCAGGTTCTCGAGAGGTCCCACATGTTGCTCAAGCGCGTTGTCCCGCTGGTCGCCGCCGCGGCCCTGTTCGCCGGCTGCAGCCCCATGCCGAGCACCGCCGTGCAGGTGGGCGACACGCGCGTCACGGAGGCCCAGGTGGACCGCGTCGTCGCCGGCTGCGAGGCCGCCGGGATCGGCCCGGACCAGGTGGACCGCCGCACGCTGGTGATGTCGGAGATCCTCGGCGCCGTCGCCGTCGAGATCGCGGCAGACCTGGACCAGACCGTGACCGACGAGGAGGCGCTCGCCGTCCTGCGGGAGACCGCGGGCGAGAGCCCCGCCCTGAACGACCCCGAGTGCGCGAGGATCGCGGCCGCCGGGTCCAAGCTGCAGATCCTGGTCTCCAAGCTCGGCGAGGACGCGGACATCGCGAAGCTCCAGGAGATGTTCGAGGCGGTCGAGGTGGACCTCAACCCGCGCTACGGCCAGTGGGATCCGGCGGGCGAGGGCGTCACCGGCACGGGCTCGATGTCGGTCCTCCCGTCCTGAGCGCCTCCCACCAGATGACCTCTGAGCTGGAGCGGCTGCGCCGGGTGATGGCGGAGCTGCGGGTCAAGTGCCCGTGGGACGCCGAGCAGACCCACCGCTCCCTGCTCAACCACCTCATCGAGGAGGCGTGCGAGGTGGTGGACGCCGTCGAGACCGGAGACGACGTCGAGCTGCAGGAGGAGCTGGGTGACCTGCTGCTCCAGGTCTACTTCCACGCCCGGATCGCCGAGGACGAGGGCCGGTTCACCCTCGACGACGTGGCCCGCGGCATCGCCGACAAGCTGGTCCGCCGCCACCCGCACGTGTTCGGCGACGAGGACGTCCCGGCAGACATGTGGCAGTCGTGGGAGGAACGCAAGCGCGCCGAGAAGGGCCGATCCTCCGCGCTGGAGGGCATCGCCGAGTCGCTCAGCGTGCTCGGCCGCGCCCACAAGGTGATCTCCCGCAGCCGGTCGCACGGCGTCGCGGTGGAGCTCGCGGACGAACCGCTCGACGAGGAGGGCGTGGGGCGCGCCATCATCGCGCTCGTCGCCCGCGCGCAGGCGCACGGCATCGACGCCGACGCGGCGGCCAGGCAGGCGCTGCGCGAACTCGAGGACCGCGTCCGCAGCGCGGAGAGTTAAGCCGTCCCGCCGCTGCCTTACCCCCTGTGGAAGCTAGGCTGGGCGACGAAAGAGAACCACTCTTTGAAAGGGAGCACATGGCATCCATCGAATTCATCCAGGCCCGCGAGATCCTCGATTCCCGAGGCAACCCGACCATCGAGGTCGAGGTCGAGCTTGATTCGGGTGCGAGCGGCCGCGCCGCCGTCCCGTCGGGTGCCTCCACAGGCGCCTTTGAGGCCGTTGAGCTCCGCGACGGTGACAAGGGCCGCTTCGGCGGCAAGGGCGTCCTGACGGCCGTCCAGAACGTCACCGAGGCGATCGGCGAGGAGATCCTCGGCATCGACGCCTCCGAGCAGCGCCTGGTCGACATGGCCATGCTCGAGCTCGACGGCACCGACAACAAGGCCAAGCTCGGCGCCAACGCCATCCTCGGCGTCTCGCTCGCCGTGGCGCACGCCGCTGCCGAAGAGGCCGGCCTGCCGCTGTACAAGTACGTCGGCGGCCCCAACGCCCACATCCTGCCCGTCCCGATGATGAACATCCTCAACGGTGGGTCGCACGCCGACTCCAACGTCGACATCCAGGAGTTCATGATCGCCCCCATCGGCGCCGAGAGCTTCGCCCAGGCCGTCGAGATGGGCGCGGGCGTGTACCACGCCCTCAAGTCCGTCCTCAAGGAGAAGGGCCTCAACACCGGCCTCGGCGACGAGGGCGGCTTCGCCCCCAACCTCGAGTCCAACCGCGCCGCGCTGGACCTCATCCTCGAGGCCATCAAGAAGGCCGGCTACGAGCCCGGCGCAGACGTGGCCCTTGCGCTCGACGTCGCGGCGTCCGAGTTCTACAAGGACGGCGGCTACGCGTTCGAGGGCGCCACCAAGACGGCCGACGAGATGATCGACTACTACGCCGAGCTCGTCGACGCCTACCCGCTGGTCTCCATCGAGGACCCGCTGAACGAGGAGGACTGGGACGGCTGGAAGGCCATGTCGGACCGCCTCGGCGACAAGGTGCAGATCGTCGGCGACGACCTGTTCGTCACCAACGTGACCCGCCTGCAGCGCGGCATCGACACCGCCACCGCCAACGCGCTCCTGGTGAAGGTCAACCAGATCGGCTCGCTGTCGGAGACCATCGACGCCGTCGACCTGGCTCACCGCAACGGCTACCGCACCATGATGTCGCACCGCTCGGGCGAGACCGAGGACGTCACCATCGCGGACCTCGCCGTCGCACTCGGCTGCGGCCAGATCAAGTCCGGCGCCCCCGCGCGCACGGACCGCGTGGCCAAGTACAACCAGCTGCTTCGCATCGAGGACGACCTGGACGAGGCGGCTGTCTACGCCGGCCGTTCGGCCTTCCCGCGTTTCAAGGGCTGAGTTGAGGGCCTGATCCGGCACACTG
The DNA here is from genome assembly GCF_054483935.1 of Tessaracoccus yangjingae. Next base: position 1,591,569 of record NZ_CM137014.1, read on the forward strand.
GATCAGTGCCTCAGACTCCTCGGAACAAGCCGACCACCAGTGGTCCGGGTCGCGGAACCCCGCGCACCCGGACCACTGCGCGTCCGGGGGAGCGTGGCCAGCGCCCGCGCGTCGAGCCGCTGGCCCAGCCCGAGGTGCAGGCCGCCATGGACCCCGGCCCGGGCATCGTCCCGCGGGCCCAGCGGGCCCTCTCCGCGACCTGGCGGCTGGCCGTCCTCGGCGTGGTCATCGCCGGACTCGCCCTGGTCCTGGCCCACTCGCTGCGCGTGTACTTCGCGCAGTCCCAGGAGATCGCGGCGGTCAAGGTGGACATCGCGGCGAAGCAGGAGCAGATCGCAGACCTGGAGGACAAGCTCAACCGGTGGGAGGACCCCCAGTACGTGCGCTCCGTCGCCCGTGTTCGGCTCGGCTGGGTGATGCCCGGCGAGGTGGGATACCGGGTCATCGGCGCCGACGGGCAGCCTCTCGACGGCGCCACCATCGACACCGGTGATGACGCAGAGTCCGGGCTGTGGTGGGAGAGGATGTGGGGATCGGTCGCGGCGGCCGACGCGCCCGTCGAGGAGCCCGCCCCCGCGGCGGATCCGGACCGCACCGTCGCCCCCGAGCCAGAGCCCGAGGGATAGCACCCTCCCGACCCCTCCGCCTCGCCCCGCTGGGGGAAGTGCGTTGAGCCTGACACGGCTCTCGTGGGGACCACTTGAGCCTGACACGGCTCTCGTGGGGACTACTTGAGCCTGACACGCCTCTCGTGGGGACCGCTTGAGCCGGAAATCGATCTCAAACCCCAAAATTGCCGGAATTGAGTGTTTTCTCGCGTCGAGGGCAGTTTCCGGCTCAACGCGAGTCGACGAGGGCGGTTTCCGGCTCAACGCGAGTCGACGAGGGCGGTTTCCGGCTCAACGCGAGTCGACGAGGGCAGTTTCCGGCTCAACGACGGTGGCCGCCAGGGGCTGGGGGAGGTGCGACAGGCTAGGCTCGGGCGTCGGAAGGAGGCAGTCGTGACAGAACCCACCACCCAAGAGGCCTCTGAGCGCGGGGTGAGCGCCGCGGACCTGGCGGTGATCGAGGCGCAGCTCGGGCGCGAGCCGCGCGGCGTCGCTGAGGTGGCCTGGCGCTGCCCCTGCGGCAAGCCGGGCGTGGTCAAGACGGAGCCCCGGCTGCCGAACGGCACCCCGTTCCCCACCACCTACTACCTCACCTGCCAGCGCGCCGTCGCGGGCTGCTCGACGCTCGAGGCGTCGGGCCTGATGGCCGAGATGACCGAGCGCCTCGCCGTCGACGAGGACCTGGCGGCCCGCTACCGCGCGGCCCACGAGGCCTACCTCGCAGACCGCGCCGAGCTCGGCCACGTCGAGGAGATCGACGGCATCTCCGCCGGGGGCATGCCCGCCCGCGTGAAGTGCCTGCATGTGCTCGTCGGACACGCGCTGGCCGCCGGGCCCGGCGTCAACCCCCTCGGCGACGAGGCACTGGCCCTGCTGGGCGAGTTCTGGACCACCCCCTGCCTCCCGGAGGACGCATGACCACCGTCGCCGCCGTCGACTGCGGCACCAACTCCATCCGCCTCCTCATCCTGCGCGCGGAGCAGGGCGACATCGTCGAACTGGCCCGCGAGGTCCGGCTCGCCCGGCTCGGCCAAGGCGTGGACGCCACGGGCGAGTTCCATCCGGACGCCCTCGCCCGCGCCGACGTGATCTTCGAGGAGTACGCCGGACTCATCGCCCGCCACGGCGCCACGGACCTGCGGTTCGTGGCCACCTCGGCCGCCCGGGACGTGTCCAACCGGGACGCCTTCGAAGCGCTGGTCAGGGGGAGGCTGGGCGTGGAGGTGGACGTGATCTCCGGAGACGAGGAGGCGCTGCTCTCGACCCGGGGGGTGCTGAGCGGGGTCCACGCCGACACTCCAGCGTTGGTGTTCGACATCGGCGGGGGCTCCACGGAGCTGATCGTCGTCGAGGAGGGGCCGACGATCCGGTCTGCCATCAGCCTCGACATCGGCGCCGTGCGCGTCAAGGAGCGCATGATGCCGTCTGATCCGGCCACCATCGACGAGGTGGCCGCCGCGCGCGCCTACGTGGGCGGCTTGCTCGACGGCGCCGGAGTGGACTTCTCGGGGCTCGCGTCGGCCATCGGTGTCGCGGGCACGGTGACCAGTGTCGCGGCCTCGGTCCTCGGGTTGCAGAGCTACTCCCGGCAGGCCGTGCACGAGACGAGGCTCGCCCGCGCCGACATCAAGGCGACGGTGGGCCGCTGGCTGGGCCAGACCGCGGCCGAGACCGCCGCGGAGCCCTGCATGCACCCGCTGCGCGCGGCCGTGCTCGGCGCCGGCGGCCTGATCCTCGACGAGATCTCCCGTCGGGTGCCCGGCGGTGCGGTGCTGGTCAGCGAGACCGACATCCTCGACGGCATCGCGCTGGGCCTGCTGGGCGGTTAGCACATAAGCCAAGCTAGTGGTGTGTCGGTGATATAACTTTACGGTTGGGTGGGAGCTGGTGGCCAAGATCACCGACGTCGTCGGCCTGTACCTCGCACCCCCCGACAACGCGATCGTGCTGTGCGTGGATGAGAAGTCCCAGATCCAGGCCTTGAACCGGACCCAGAAGACACTGCCCATGGCGCCGGGCCACGCCGAGCAACGCACCCATGACTACGTCCGCCACGGCACCACCACCCTGTTCGCAGCGTTGGAGATCGCCACCGGGAAAGTCACCGGGTTGTGTAAAGGCCGGCACCGGCATCAGGAGTTCCTCGGCTTCCTCAAACACGTGGCCCGCGCCTACCCCGACCAGGAACTGCACCTCGTCATGGACAACTACGCCACCTACAAGAAGGCCGAGGTCCGCGACTGGCTCGCCGGCAACCCCCGGATCACGGTCCACTTCACCCCGACCTCCGGCTCGTGGCTCAACCTCGTCGAGGTCTGGTTCGGCATCATCGAACGCCAAGCCATCCGACGCGGGACCTTCACCTCGGTCAGAGACCTCACAGGCAAGATCCGCACCTTCATCAACGGATGGAACCGACGCAAACACCCATTCATGTGGACCAAGACGCCCGACCAGATCCTCGACCGAATCAACCGGAAACGTAAACAGGCTCTTCACAGAAGGCGGTGGATTTGGGGTCTGAACCCGCCTGCGTCGAGTAGGCAGCGGGCGATGTAGTTGACGATGCTTCTGAAGCCTCTGGCGGTGCCTCGGAGGTGTTCGAGGAGGCCGTTGATCGCTTCGGTGGGGCCGTTGGATGTGCGGGGGTGGTCGAAGAACGCGAGGATGTCGTCGCGGCGTCGATGAAGGGTTTGGCCCAGGACGCGGAGTTCGTCGAGGCCGGCGGGGACTCCTGTCTTGATGGTGTCGATGAGTCGGGTCATGATCTTCTTCCCCTCGGAGGGGTCGTCGGCTTGGTAGGCGTCGATCACGTCCTGGTAGACGCTCCAGGTGGTCTCGAACGCGACGTGACGCTGGTCGGCGAGCACTTTGGCGAGCCGGCGCTGTTGCTTCTCGGTGAGCAGCCCAGCGCGGGTCCGGGCGACCCGACGGATCCCGTAGAGCGGGTCCCCGGAGCGGCCCCGATGCCCGAGGGTCTCTTGCTGGACGCGTTGCCGGCAGCGGTCGAGCTTGTCCCCGACCAGGGCCACGACATGAAAGGGGTCCATCACGGTGGTGACGGTGTCGATCGCTTCGACGGCGGCGGATTTGTAGCCGGTGAAGCCGTCCATCGCGACGATCTCGACCGTGTCCCTGAAGGCCTCAGTTTGGGCTTCGAGCCAGGATTTGAAGGCCTGTTTCGATCTGCCCTCGACCACCGCCAACAACCTCGACGGGCCGCTTCTGGTCCTGGTCGGAGTGAGATCGATGATCACGGTGACGTACTTGTCGCCGTGGCGGGTATGTCGCCAGACGTGCTCATCGACCCCGACCGTGGTGACCCCGTCGAGGCGCTGCGGATGGTCGATGAGCAGGTCGGCGCCGGCGGCGAGGATCGCGTCGCAGGCGGTGTTCCAGGCGACGCCGAGGTTGGCCGCGACCCGTGCGATCGACATTCGGTCGATCACGATGGACTTGACGGCCTGCATGATCGCGTCACGCGACAGTTTCCCCTTCGACGGAGCCGCGGCCCGGATGTCATGGCGCCACACCCTTCGGCACGGGACACAGCGATATCGAGGCACGATCACCTCGAGGATCGTGGGTTTCCAGCCGTAGGGCACATGCGCCAGACGACGCAGCACCGCGTCGTGCCGCACCCCTGGCCCGGCGCACCCCGGACACGGCGACGGCGGTGTGGTGGGGCGGCAGCGCAGCACTGTGTGGTCGGGTTCGACGCGCTGGGCGGTCACGGTCAGCCCGAGACGATCGAGCCGGCAGAACGTATCGAGGCAGGGTGGGGTAGCGTTTCGCACAAGGGCCCTTGGGTTTCAGATGAGGCGTAGACACCTTCATCCTGCCAACCCGAGGGCCCCCTCCTCGACCCAGGGCACCCGGGACGGGATCCTTGACCCGGGTCAGCCGCCGCTCAAACGCGGCCCATCAATCCACTGCCTTCTGTGAAGAGCCCGTAAACATGCCTCAACGACAGGCCACTAGCGGTCCCACTCGATGGACAGGGTGGACATGAATGCATCAGGGTCGAACTCGGATCGAATGGGCGAGGGCTGGTCCACGGCCGCCACATTGCGGGCGTGATAGGAATAGCCCGCCTCGTGATCACAGGGCCACAGTTCGAAATTCACTCTGGTGCCCACAGGCAGATCCCATGACGCGCATCCCGTTTCACTGAAATGCACCCATGCGATCGTCCCGTCCGACGCTGTGATCTCACCGGTGCCTCGGTCGTCGTCCCAACTCGAAATATGGCCAGAGGCTAGTTGTCCCATTGGATTTCTAGCGCGGAATAGCCGGTGTCGCTGCGAGCCGAGCTCCCATCTGTTTCACCAACGCGCTGCATCTGATTGTTGTAGAACTTATAGCGGAAGTTGAAACCCAATGTTGCCGTGCCGGGCCGACCATTCACCGCGACACGGAATGTGCATGAACCCCAGAGTGTGTAGTTCGTGTTGACCCGATTCCCAGGGACGGGTGAGTGCCAAAGATAGCTGATGGGCACGTTGTGACTATCGTGGTAGGGAAGTTGCATGTGCCCCGCGCTGCAGTTCTTATTGCTGGTCGCGATGCTCTGCAAATAGGGCGACACTCGGTGACTCCATGTCATGGTGTTGCCCGCGGGCGCTGAGGGCCTGCCTTGCGCGCTGAACGTTCCGTTCCCATCGGTGATCGCGTAGCTGGGAGTCGCGTTCGTGAAGGTGTGTTGAGCTTCTGTAGCGTCCGCACCCGAAGGAGTTGCCGCGAGAGCGAAAGCTAGGAGAGCCGAGACCAGTATGCCTGCGACCGCACTTCGACGTGGGGTGAATCCAGGGGGTGTCCTGACCATGCCTCGATGATAGGCTCATCTCAATCCAGAGTGTAGTCGAGGTCTGAATCCGCCGGTCTCGAGCAGCGATCTGGCGATGGTATGTCGACCTCCGGTTTATGTTGACCGGCGCCGTGGGGAGCCTTCTCCAGCGCGGGTTGGGGCCCGAGTCGGTCAACATAACCGTGCGGGTTCAGCGGTTCTTGAGGAACGCGCTGTGACGCGTTCCAGGGTCCGGCGTTTGAGTTCGAGGTCGGCGTGGAGGTAGCTCGGGTGGTGATATTCGCGTGCCCGAGCCAGAGCGCGATGCTCGCGGTGTCGATCCCGGCGTGCGTGCAGGCTCATCGCGCAGGTGTGCAGCAGCGTGAGCGGGGTGCTGCCGACAACACGTCCAACAAGAGACCCTGAGGCATCGGGGCCGCTTCGGGGACTCGCTCTACGGGATCCGTCGGGTCGCCCGGACCCGCGCTGGGCTGCTCACCGAGAAGCAACAGCACCGGCTCGCCAAAGTGCTCGCCGACCAGGACGTGATCGACGCTTACCAAGCCGCCGACCCCGCCGAGGGGAAGAAGATCATGACCCGACTCATCGACACCATCAAGACCGGAGTCCCCGCCTGCCTCGACGAACCTCGTGTCCTGGGCCAAACCCTTCATCGACGCGGCGACGACATCCTCGCGTCCTTCGACCACCCCCGCACATCCAACGGCTCCGCCGAAGCGATCAAACGGTATCCTCGAACACCTCCGAGGCACCGCCAGAGGCTTCAGAAGCATTGTCAACGACATCGCCCTCTGCCTACTCGACGCAGGCGGGTTCAGACCCCAATCCAACCGCCTTCTGTGAAGAGCCGTTTGACCTGTCGGCTAGCCCTCTAGGGTGCGTGTGCTCTGCTCCTTCTGGGCGAAGCGATCCAGCACAGTGGTGAGGTCGTAGCCCGTGGTGTCCTTGACCAGCTGCAGGGTCTGCATCATGTTGCTGGCCACCGCCTTCGGCACGGCGGAGGCACCCTCGGTGGAGACCACGGTGAGCGTCTCGATGTTGCCCATCGGGGCCGCGACCTTCTCCGCGATCTGCGGCAGCACCTCGATCAGCATCTGCAGGACCGCGGCGTCGTTGTAGTGCGCGAACGCCTCCGCGCGCTTGTCCATGGCCTCGGCCTCCGCCTGGCCCACGGCGAGCACCGCGGCGGCCTGCGCCTCGCCCTCGGCGCGGACGGCGTCCGCCTCCGCCACGCGACGGGCCTTCTCTGCCTCGCCCCGTCGGGCGCCCTCGATGGCCTCCGCCTCGGCGAGCGCCGAGCGGCGCGACTTCTCGCCCACGCCGCTGAGGCGGGCCTTCTCCGCCTCGGCCTCGGCGTTGGCGATCGAGGCCGCCTTGCGGGCCTCCGCCTCGAAGATGGCCGCGTTGCGCTGGGCCTCGGCCGCCGTCTCGATGCGGTACCGCTCGGCGTCCGCGGGGCGCCGGACCTCGGAGTCGAGCTGCCGCTCCTTGAGCGCGGCCTGGGCCGTGGCCACCTTCTCCTGTTCCATCAGGATGGACTGGTCGCGATCCGCCTGAGCGAGCGGGCCGGCGGCGGCCGCCTGCGCGCGGGCCGCGTCGGTCTCAGCCTGGATCTCGGCCTGCTTGAGGACGAGCGCCCGGTTGGCGATCGCGATCTCCTGCTCCGCCGCGATCTGGGCCTGTTCGGCCTCGCGGCGCGCCTCCGCCTCTGCGACGGCGGCCATCCGGCCCAGCTTGGCGGACTCCGGCCGGCCGAGGTCCGACAGGTACGTGCCGTCGTCGGTGATGTCCTGGATCTGGAACGTGTCGAGCACCAGGCCCTGGCCGGTGAGGGAGGACTCGGACTCGTCGGTGACGCGCTGCGCGAAGGCGGCGCGGTCGCGGATGATCTGTTCGACGGTCAGCGAGCCGACGATGGAGCGCAGCGAGCCCGCAAGGGTCTCCTGCGTGAAGGTCTCGATCTCCTCCTGCTGGGTGAGGAAGCGCTGCGCCGCGGCGCGGATGGAGTCCTCGTTGCCGCCCACCTTGACGATGGCGACGCCGTCGACGTTGAGCTTGATGCCCTGGCCGGACACGGCGTTGCGGATGGTCACCATGATCCGCCGCGACGACAGGTCCAGCACGTGCAGCCGCTGGATGAAGGGGACGACGAAGACGCCCCCGCCCATGACCACCTTCTGGCCACTGAGGTCCGTCGACACCAGGCCGGTCTCGGGGTTGCGCACCTCCTTGCCCTTGCGGCCTGTGATGAGGAACGCCTCGTTGGGCTTGGCCACCTTGTAGCGGCTGGCGATGAGGAGGAAGACGAGGAGGAGGAGGGCGACGAGCCCGACGATGGGGATCAGGAGTGGTGGCACGGTGGTCCTTCTGTCAGGGGATGGCGGTGGGGGAGTCGTCGGTGGGGGTGACCTCGACGGCGGTGGGGGAGACGATGGCCGAGATCCACACCTCGGTGCCCGCCTCGACGGGGCGGCCGGCGGTGGCGCTGAACTTCCGCACGTGGCCGCCGACGGCCAGCTGCACCTCGCCGAAGCCGGTCTCCGGGATGGCGGTGATGACGCGCGCGGGGTGGCCGATCATCGACTGCGACCGGAAGGTCGAGGAGTCCTCGCCGGAGCGCAGCGCGCGCGTGAGCCGCACCGCACCCCAGGACGCGGTGGAGCCGATGGCGCCGCCGACCACGACGGCCAGCAGGGTGTTGGGCACCAGGGCGAGCGAGATGGCGCCGCCGAACCCGAACGCGCCGACGAAGGCCGCGATGCTGGAGAGGGAGAACAGATCGTTGTCGAGGGCGTCGAGGCCCAGCACGCCGTCGAGCACGTCACCGATGAGCAGGGTGGCGGCCACCAGCGCCAGACCGACGGCACCGATGATCAAGAACGTAGTCAAGGCCGACTCCCTCCGATGGGTGGACGGTTCCCACCCTAGCGGCAGCGGGAAGCATGCCTCCCGGAGGGCGATGGCTAGACTCGTCGTCGCGCCCTCGTGGCCCAATTGGCAGAGGCAGGCGGCTTAAACCCGCTTCAGTGCGGGTTCGAGTCCCGCCGGGGGCACCTCACTCCGTCAGGTCCAGGTCCTCGGGGTCCACGCCGTCGGCCAGGAGGCTCACCACCTCGCCGAAGCGGGGCACCACCGCGACCCAGCCCAGCTCGTCCTCGATCCGGCGCGCGAAGGTGGCGGCCGCGGCCGGCTCGCCGTGGGTGACGAACACGGTCTCCGGCTCCCGTCCCAGGGCGCGGAGCCAGTCGATCAGGTCCGAGGCGTCGCCGTGCACGGAGAACTCGTGGTCCCGGACGATCTCGGCCTTGACCCGCACGTAGCGCCCGTTGATCTTCACCGAGTGGGCGCCCTCCTCCAGCGCTCGGCCCCGGGTGCCCTCCGCCTGGAAGCCCGTCAGCACCACCGTGTTGCGGGGATCCGGGAGCAGCCGCTGCAGGTGGTAGAGCACCCTCCCGCCCTCGGCCATGCCGGAGGAGCTGATGATGATCATCGGCTCGGTCCGCCGGTTGAGCTTCTTCGAGTCGCGACCCTCCCGCGCCTCGCTGAGGTCCAGATCGGTGAAGTCGGCCAGCGTGATGTCCTCGTCCAGCTCACCCAGGGACTGGTCGGCGTAGACCGCCAGCGCCGCGATCGACATCGGGCCGTCGACGACGACGGGGACCCGCGGGATGCGCCCGGCGCGGGTCAGCTGCACCAGGGCGTGCAGGACCGTCTCGGTGCGGTCGATCGCGAAGGCGGGCACCACCACCTGACCCCCGCGCCCGATGGTGCGGCGGATGGCGGCGGCGAACGGCTCGTGCGGCAGCTCTGGCTCGAGGTGCTCCCGGTCTCCGTAGGTGGACTCGCACAGCACCACGTCGGCGGCGGGCGGCGTCTCGCGCCCCTTGAGGACGGGGTGGTCGTGGCGGCCGAGGTCCCCGGAGAACAGCACGCTGCGGTCCCCGAAGCTCACGTGCACGCTGGCCGAGCCGAGGATGTGCCCAGCCCTCACCCAGCGGGCCACCACCCCGCCCAGGTCCAGGTCCTCGTCGAACCCGACGCGGCGCAACAGCGGCAGCGTGGCCTCCACGTCGGCGGAGGTGTAGAGCGCCTTCGGGTTCTCGTGCTTCGAGTAGCCCCCGGCGACGGCGTCCCTCGTGGCCTGCTCCTGCAGCTTGCCGGAGTCCCGTAGGACGATCTCCGCCAGCCGGATCGTCGCCTCCGTGCCCCAGATCGGTCCCCGGAAGCCGTGCTTGACCAGCGCGGGGAGGTAGGCCGAGTGGTCCGCGTGCGCGTGCGTGAGAAGCACGTCGCTGATGGTGGCCGGGTCGACCGGCAGCCCGGCCCAGTTCTGCAGCCGCCACTGCTTCTCGCCCTGGTAGAGGCCGGCGTCGACGAGGATCCGCCGCCCGTCCAGGTTGAGCAGGTACTTCGAGCCGGTGACGGTGCCGGCCGCGCCGAGGAAGGTGAGTGTCGCGGTGTGCGGGGTGCCCATGCTCCGATGGTGGCACGCGCGGCGGATCGGCGTGCCCCAGTGGGCGAACCGCGGGGATGGTTGCGGCGCTCGCTACCATGGATGACAACAGCCTCCTCCTTGGGTTGCACCCAGAAAGAGCAAGTGACATGGCAAATCCGATCATCGGTCGCCCCGATGCGTTCACCCGCAACGCTGCCCCGCAGCAGCCCACGTACGGCTATGACCCGCAGGCGCAGTACTCCCAGTACCCGCCGCCCACCACGGCCCCCTACCAGCAGCCGGTCCGCACCGGCGGCGTGATGACCCTTGACGACGTGATCGCCAAGACGGCCATCATGCTCGGCGTGGTCCTCGTGACCGCCATCGCCACCTTCATGTTCCTCCCCCTCGAGCTGCTGTACCCGGCGGTCATCGTCTCGGCGCTCGTCGGCTTCGTCACGGTGCTGATGGTGGCGGGGCGCGCGAAGCTCCCCATCGGGGGCGTGCTGTTCTACGCGGTGATCGAGGGTGTCTTCGTCGGCGCCTTCTCGTTGCTGTTCGAGATGATGTACCCCGGCATCGTGGTCTCCGCCGTGCTCGCCACGTTCGTGACGGCCGGCGCCACCCTGGCGGCGTACAAGTTCTTCAACATCCGGGTCACCGCGAAGTTCCGCAAGGTGGTCTTCATCGCCACGGCGTCGTTGGCGGGCGTGTTCCTGCTCAACCTGGTCCTGGCGCTGTTCGGCATCGACCTCGGCATGCGCGACATCGGCTCCGGCGCCGGACTCCTGTCCATCGGCATCTCCGTGCTCGCGGTCATCCTGGCGGTCCTCAGCCTCGTCGTGGACTTCGACTCGGTCGAGCGCGGCATCGCCGCACAGGCCCCGGCTCAGGAGTCGTGGCGCGCGGCCCTCGGCATCACGGTCACCATGGTGTGGCTGTACACCGAGATCCTGCGGATCATGAGCTACTTCAGGAACTGACCGGGCGGCTCAGTTTGCGGGCGAACTGCGACAGCAGCGTCCGCGAGCTGTTCGTCCAATGCAGTGAGCGCCACGTGCGCGTCGGCACCCAGCCGGCCCCTTCGGTCGATCCACCCACATCGTGGACGACGGGGTCGCTGGGTGTTGTGCATGTGGCGCCGTAGATGACGCGCAGGGCGTGGAAGTCCTCCAGCCGGCCCGCCAGGGAACGCCCCACCCAGTGCTCGGACTCCAGGGTCAGGACGCGGTCGATGACGACCTCCTGGCCCGTCTCCTCGTAGATCTCGCGCAGCACCGCGTCCGACGGCGACTCGCCGGGATCCACCCCGCCTCCTGGCAGCGCCCAGGTGCCCGGCGCGGCCGTCACCGCGGAGTTGATCGTGCCCAGGATGCCGCGGTCGGACATGACCAGCGCGTACGCGCCCACCCGCTGGTACTGGCGCGGCGTCTCCCGCGAGGGGGCCACGTAGACCGTATGACGCTCAGGGGGCCGGTGATCCGCGGCGCACACCTCGCGCACCAGCCAGGTGAACATGATCTCGCCGTCGTGCATGGTGGCGGCCAGTGGCCGGATGGGCACGTACCCGTGGTCGAACATGGTGACCCTCGGGTGCTGCCCGTGCTCCACGTGGTAGCTGATCACCGGGGCCCCCACAGGACTGGTGACCCCCACGACGCGCATTGGACAAGTCTAGACGCTGGCCGCGGGCCCGTTCGGCCGCCGCGACCTGGGCTGCGCGGTTAGTATGGCTGGACCGACGAAGGGGAGCGCCATGGAGTTCCGGGACAACGCCCGAATCGACAACGCCAACGTCCGTTACGGCGGCGGGGGCGGTGGTCGTCGTGGAGGCCGGGGCATCGCCGTCGGCGGGGGCATCGGCGGCCTCATCATCATGCTGCTGATGCTCGTCTTCGGCGGCGGCAACCTCGGGATCAACCCGGACGACATCCTGAGCGGTGGGCAGGCGCAACCGGAGCAGGTTGAGCAGAACCCCAACTGCCAGACCGGTGCCGACGTCGACCGTGACCCCAACTGCCGGTGGCCCGCCTACGTGACCGCCATCAACAACTACTGGGGCGAGGTGGTCGAGGGCTACACGCCTGCCACCACCCAGCTGTTCAGCGGCCAGGTGGCCACGGCATGCGGCACAGGCTCCTCCGAGATGGGTCCGTTCTACTGCCCCGGGGACCAGACCGTCTACATCGACACCGAGTTCATGGGCGTGCTGCTCAACCAGCTCGGCGCCGCCGGCGGCTACGCCGCGGAGGCGTACATCGTGGCGCACGAGTACGGCCACCACATCTCCAACCTCACCGGCACCATGCAGCGGGCCCGCTCGATGGGCAACGACACCGGCCCCACCTCCGGCCAGGTGCGGCTCGAACTGCAGGCCGACTGCTACGCCGGCGTCTGGTTCGCCAACACGCTGAAGGATCCGGATTCGGTGATCGAGTCCGTGACCCAGGACGACCTCAACCGCATCGTCGACGCGGCCCGCGCCGTCGGCGACGACCACATCCAGCAGCAGCAGGGCGGCCGCGTGGTCCCCGAGAGCTGGACGCACGGGTCCTCCGAGATGCGCCAGCTGTGGGTGGCCAAGGGCTTCAACAGCGGCGACCCGAACGTGTGCGACACGTTCTCCACCGACGACCTGGGCCAGTAGGGGCTCAGCCCACCAGTGCGGTCATGTCGCGGCCCTCGAGGTCCGCGAAGTGGACATCGCCCTCGCAGTCCACGCGCGCGACGGGGGCGGAGCGCTGCAGGCTCATGTCGATCAGCACGTCGCACTGCTGCTCGGGGGAGTCCTGGAACTGGGCCACGGCCTTGGCCAGCGAGGGCGGATCGATGAGGGCCGGGTCGAAGGTGGCCAGCGTGGGCGTCTCGGAGCGCCGCGTCTCGAACACCGGAACCGCCCCCACGCGCGCCCGGTTCAGCACCACGCCCTCCTCGGCGTCGGGAACGTCGGCCCAGTACCCGCGGGTCAGCGCGAAGCCGACGGCGTAGGCCTGCGTCGACCCGCCGATCACCTCCGCGATCCCCTCGGTGATGTCCGCCACGCCCGTCACGCCGAGCACCGCGACGGCCGAGCCGTCCTGCCTGAAGAAGACCGCCTCGGATTCGGGGCGCGAGGTGACGGTCATCAGGACCTGGCCCTCGCGGTAGTCGACGATCTGGAGGACCAGATCCCCCCTGACCCCGCGCAGGTCCGCCACGTCGAACATGCGGCCCACCGACTCCAGGGGAAAGTCGTGCGGGTCGAAGGTGGCCTGCTCGAAGTACTGCACGTCCGAGTCCACCCGGTCGATCACGCCGTCGCGCCACTGGTACGTGGCGACCGACCTGTCGGGGAGCAGGGCGCTCAGGGTGGCGGCCTCGGCGGTCACGTCCACCTTGAGGACGGGCAGGCCGCCGGCGACGAGGTGCAGCTCCTCGACCACGGCCCGGGCCGCGCCGTCGACCAGAGGCTGCGAGACCGCGAAGTCCAGGGGGAGGTCCGCGTCAGGGACGGGGCTGTTCGTGAAGGAGGGAGTGGGGCTGGGGCTCGCACTGGCCGACGGCGTGGCCGGCGTCGCGGTGGCGCTGCCCGTGAGGCCTGGGGCGGGTGCAGTGCAGCCCGCGACGACGGCGACAAGCGCCACCATCCCGATCCGCCACGTTCTCACTGCGCCAGTGTAGGAGACGCCGTCGGTCAGTCCCGCGGGCCGCACCTCACGCCGGTGGCGTGGTTGGGGCAGTAGCCGTTCGGGTTCTTGTGGAGGTACTGCTGATGCTCCAGCTCGGCGTAGAAGAAGCGCTGCCCGGGCGTGATCTCTGTGGTGACCTGCCCGTAGCCGGCGGCCGTGAGCCGCTCCTGGAATTCCGCGCGCGTGCGCTCCGCGGCCTCCCGCTGCGCGTCGTCGACGGGGAACACGGCGGACCGGTACTGCGTGCCCACGTCGTTGCCCTGGCGGTTGAGCTGCGTGGGGTCGTGGTTCTCCCAGAACAGCCGCAGGAGCTCGTCGTAGGAGACGCGGGCCGGATCGAACACCACCTGGACGGTCTCGGTGTGGCCGGTGCGGCCGGTGCAGGTCTCCTTGTAGGTGGGGTTGGGGGTGAACCCGCCCATGAACCCGACGGCGGTGTTGACCACCCCGTCGGTCTCCCAGAAGAGGCGTTCCTCGCCCCAGTAGCAGCCGAGCGCGAAGTAGGCCACCTGGCAGCCGTCCGGCACCTCGTCGAGCGGGAGGCCCAGGACCTCGTGGGTGGGCATGGGGCTGAGGACGGGGGTGCTTCGGCCGGGAAGGGCCGCGGACTCATCCACCATCTCGGGCTTGCCGAGGCGGGCGTTGAGCCAGGCGAGGACGTCGATCTCCATGCACTCGATGCTAACCGGGGAGGGCAACCTCACCCCGCCGGGACGGGATCGGGGAGGCGCCAGTCGACGGGGATGCCGCCCTGTTCCTCGAGCAGGCGGTTGGCCTGGCTGAACGGCCGCGACCCGTAGAAGCCCGTGCGGGCGGACAGCGGCGACGGGTGGGCGCTCGCGATGACCGGCACGCCCCCCAGGAGGGGCCGGGCGGTCTGGGCGTCCTTGCCCCACAGGATGGCCACCAACGGGCCCCCGCGCTCCGCCAACGCCTCGACGGCGCGGCCCGTCACCTCCTCCCAGCCCTTGCCGCGGTGTGAGGCGGGCGCGCCCGGGCGCACGGTGAGCACCCGGTTCAGCAGCAGGACTCCCTGATCGAACCAGGAGGAGAGGTCGCCGTGCGTGGCGGCAGGGATGCCCAGGTCCGAGGCGAGCTCGCGGTAGATGTTGACGAGGCTCCCGGGGAGGGGCCGCACGTCCGGCGCCACGGAGAAGGACAGCCCGACGGGGTGGCCCGGCGTCGGGTATGGGTCCTGGCCGAGGATCAGGACCCGCACGTCGGCCAGGGGGCGGCTGAAGGCGCGCAGGATGTGTGGGCCGGCGGGAAGGTAGCCGCGCCCGGCCGCGATCTCGTCGCGGAGGAAGGCGCCAATGGCGGAGATCCGATCCTCGACGGGGGCCAGGGCCTGTGCCCAGTCCGGCGCGATGAGTTCTGTCAGGGGCTTCGGCATGGCCACACTCTGACACACGCGCCCGCCGCACGGAACGGCCAGGGAAACACCTGTTCCCACCCCTGCGAATGGAAAGCGGGGTTTTCCGGAATGGAAAGGAGGCTTACCATTGACGCATGACGAACCCCGATATCGGTCCGATCCTGGACGATCTCGCCGCCGGCCGCATCGATGCCGCAGAGGCGAGCCGCCGCATCGAGGCGGCCAAGGCCGCGGCGAGCGCCCAACCAGGCCCCGTGCACGACACCGCAGCGAGCGGCGGACCCAAGGCGGGCGGCCTGGCGCGTGTCGCCGTCACCGCCGTCGGCCGTCGCGTGCGCATCGAGGGCGATCCCACGGTCTCGACGCTGACCATCGACGGCCCCCACGTGCTGCGCCGCGTCGGGACCGTCATGGAGGTCAACTCCACCGGCGAGTTCGGCCCCAGTTTCCAGGGCTTCTCGCTCATCCGGCCGCCGCGGAATCTGGACGACCTGCGCGACATCGGCCTCGGGAAGGAGCTGACGATCAGGGTCAACCCCTCGCTCATCGTCGACGCGGAGGTCACCACCGGCGGCCTACGCACCATCGGCGTCCCCCGGTTGGGCCGGATCCGGGTCACGGCCGGCGGCTCCAGCCTCGACGACGTGCACGAGGTTGAGGACCTGCTCAGCCAGGCCGGCGGCATCAGCGTCAGCGGGCCCATCAGCATGGGACGCTCGCGGCTGCGGGTGGAGTCAGGCACCCTCACCGTGCATCTCACCAAGGGCGCCAACGTGACCATCCGGGGCGAGGCGCGGCTGGGGCGGATCACCTGGCCCGGCGGCGGTGAGGGCGTGGACGAGTACGTCATCGGCAACGGCTCCGCGCGGCTCGACGTCGCCGTCGTCATGGGCATGGCCACCATCAAGTCGGAGGAGTGAGATGACCGGACGTCACCTGTACCACGCGCCCGCGGACTGCCCCGTCTGCGGCGAGTCGCTGATCACCATCCGCAAGGGCTGCCTCCAGTGCGGCACGGAGATCGCGGGGGAGTTCGCCGGGTGCGACTTCTGCGCCCTCACCGAGGCGGACCTCAGCCTGCTGCGGGTGTTCCTCGGCTCCCGCGGCAACCTTCGCGAGGTCGAGAAGCACCTCCAGGTGTCCTACCCCACGGCCCGCGTGCGGCTCGACGCCGTGCTGGCCAAGCTTGGGCTGACCCCCAGCGGCGAAGCCGAGGCCCAGCCCGAGCCCGACCTGCCCCCCGAGAGCGACCAGGCGGGGGAGTACGGCGAAGAGGTGCCCCCGACCGGTTCGGCCCAGGACCAGATCCTGGCCCGCGTGGCGCGCGGGGAGTTGAGCGCCGAGGTGGCGGCGAGGCTGCTGGGCGCCTGAGCCCGACGACGACGATGGCCGCCGCCCCACACCGGGCGGCGGCCATCGTCGTCTTTGAGCTAGAGGACTTCGATCTTGGTGACGACCACCATGATCTCGCGGCCGTTGGGGGCCTCGTAGCGCACCTCGTCGCCGAGCTTCTTGCCCAGCACCGCGGCGCCCAGGGGGGCCTGCGGCGAGACTGCGTGGTCGACGGAGGAGTCCGTGCCGAGGATCTCGCGTGATCCCAGCAGGAAGGTCTCCGTGTCCGACTCGTCGCCGTCGTAGGCGACGGTGATGACCTTGCCGGGCGCCACCTCGTCGTGGGCGCCCTCGGGCTCACCCACCTGGGCTCGGCGGAGGAGGTCCTCCAGTTGGCGGATGCGGCCCTCCATCTGGCCCTGCTCCTCGCGGGCGGCGTGGTAGCCGCCGTTCTCGCTGAGGTCGCCCTCTTCGCGGGCGGAGGCGATGCGGGCGCTCACTTCGGGGCGCCCCACGGTCTTCAGCTCGTTGAGTTCGGCCTCGAGCTTGTCGTGGGCCTCCTGCGTGAGCCAGATCACGTCGGTAGAAGTTTCAGACATTCAGCAACCCTATCAGCCCACTGTGCGGCACTGTTCGATGCTGACGCTGGTTGCCTCCTTCACCGTGGTGAGGTTGACCAGGACGTCGGTGAGGGTCTCGGTGCCCGCCGGGATGTCCACCCTCTGCTCGGCCACCTTCTCGTACGAGGTGGCCTGCGCGTAGATCTCGCACTCGACTGGGGTGGCCGGGTCCTTGCGCTGGATCACGAGCTCCGCGGTGACCTTGGTGGGGCTGATCACGTCGAACCCTCGGACCATTGCGGCCACGGGCGGGTTGGCGCGCACCACGCCGGTGACGATGACCAGGACGATCGCCCCGAGCACCGCGAGCCCCGCGATGCCGGCGAGCAGGTAGTCGGCGGGGGAGCGCCGCGGGTAGCGGGCGGCGATGCGGGCTTCGTCCTGGCTGGTCACGGGTCCATTGTGCCCTGCCCCCGCCGTCGGCCCCGGGACGGCCTGCCAGAATACGGGGCATGCCCGCGCCTGAGCCCACACAACTGCGGTTGCTCCACGTCCACGCGCACCCGGACGACGAGTCCAGCAAGGGCGCCGCCACGACGGCGAAGTACGTCGACGAGGGGGTCGAGGTGATGGTGGCCACCTGCACCGGCGGCGAGCGGGGCTCCGTCCTCAACCCCAAGCTGGCCGGGGACCCGGAGGTGGAGGCCGACATCTTCCGGATCCGGCGCCGCGAGATGGAGCGGGCCCGCGAGATCCTCGGCATCCGGCAGGTGTGGCTGGGGTTCGTCGACTCGGGCTTCCCTGAGGGCGACCCCCCGCCGCCGCTGCCCGAGGGATGCTTCGGGCTGGTGGACCCCGAGGTCGCGGCGGGGCGCCTGGTCAAGGTGATCCGGGAGTTCCGGCCCCACGTCGTGACCACCTACGACGAGCGGGGCGGCTACCCGCACGCGGATCACATCATGTGCAACCGCATCACCGTGGAGGCCTTCCGCGCAGCCGCGGATCCGGCGGCGTGGCCGGAGCACGGGGAGCCGTGGCAGGCGGCCAAGCTGTACTACCACATGAGCTTCCACCGGCGCCGCTACGAGATGCTCGAGCTGGCCATGCACGAGCACGGCCTGGACTACCAGGTGCCGGCGCGCGACGAGGACCCGTACTCGTTCGGGCGGCTGACCACATTCATCGAGTGCTCGAAGTACTTCCCCGTCCGCGACGAGGCGCTGCGCGCCCACGCCACCCAGATCGACCCCGACGGGCCGTGGTTCGCGGTGCCGCTGGCCATCCAGCAGGCGGGGTGGCCGACGGAGGACTACCAGCTGGTGATCTCCAAGGTGCCCACCATGATCCCCGAGAACGACCTGTTCGCCGGCCTCCGGCAGATCCCCACCGTGCCGGAGTTCTTCATCTAGCCGCGCGACGCGAGCGCTTGTGGAGGTACCAGGCGGCGAACACGCCGCCGACGGCGCCGCCGAGGTGCGCCTGCCAGCTGACGCCGGGCGCCGTCGGGAACACGCCCCAGAGGACGGAGCCGTAGAGCAGGAACACCACCACCGCGATGGCGATCTGCCCAGGCTTGCCGGTGAAGATGCCGCGGACCAGCAGGTAGGCCAGCCAGCCGAAGATCACGCCCGACGCGCCGGCGGTGATGGTGCCGATGGGCGACAGCAGCCAGGCGGCGAGCCCGGAACTCAGCACGGTGGTGACGCTCGTCACCGCCCACCGCACCACCCCCGCGAGGTAGGTGAGCACGCCCAGGACCAGGAACGGGAGCGAGTTGCCGATGAGGTGCCCCCATCCGAAGTGCAGGAACGGCGCCACCAGGATGTTCGGAAGGTCCCCCGTCTGGCGCGGCTCGATGCCCCAGTAGTCCAGGCTGTTGAGGGTCAGCACGTCGACCACCTCGATGGCCCACATCGCGGCCAGGAGGCCTCCGACGACGACGAGGGCGCGGGAGAGACTGGGCTTCTGGGCCGGTTCGACGCTCATGCTCCCAGTGTGACCGACCCGCCCAAGGAGCCGTGCATACCGGGGGCGGGTACCCCGTCGGCCCGGCCGCCAGGCGGCCGTTAGGCTGGGCGCATGGTCAACCGCCTCTCCCAGTCCGCCAGCGACTACCTGCTCCAGCACGCCCACCAGGCCGTCGACTGGTGGGAATGGTCACCCGAGGCGCTGGCCTCCGCCGTCGAGCTGGACCGGCCCATCCTCCTGTCGGTGGGGTACGCGTCGTGCCACTGGTGCCATGTGATGAGCCACGAGTCCTTCGAGAACCCGGAGATCGCGCGCCTCATCAACGACCACTTCGTGGCCATCAAGGTGGACCGCCAGCAGCACCCGGACGTGGACGCGCTCTACATGGTGGCCACGCAGGCGATGAACGGGGGCGCCGGCGGCTGGCCGATGACGGCCTTCCTCACCCCGGCGGGCGAGCCCTTCTTCACCGGAACCTACTTCCCGCCCGAGGCCCAGGGCGGCCAGCCGTCGTTCCGCCAGGTGCTCGAGGCGATGGCGGACGCCTGGCACTCCCGCCGCGACAAGGTGCTGGGGTCTGCCCGCTACATCGTCGAGTCGCTGACGGGGCACGAGATCCCGGCGCCGGAGGCCGCGCCGGACCTCCGCAAGGCCGTCGACGACGTGGAGGCCTCCTTCGACCTCATCCACGGCGGGTTCGGGTCCCAGCCGAAGTTCCCGGCGCCCACCCTGATCGACGCGCTCCTGGTCAAGGGGGACCCGCGCACGCTGGAGCTGGCGCAGCGCACGCTGGAGGCGATGGCGCGCGGCGGCATCCACGACCAGGTGGGTGGCGGGTTCCACCGCTACGCCGTCGACCCGGGCTGGGTGATCCCGCACTTCGAGAAGATGCTCTACGACAACGCCCTGCTGCTGGGCGCCTACGTGCGCGGCTGGCGCCGCACGGCAGACCACGACTCGGGGCTCAGGGCACTGTTCGAGCGCACGGCCTACGGCATCGTCGAATGGCTCGAGCGGGAGATGGTCACCGACCACGGGGGCTTCATCAGCGGGCTCGACGCCGACTCGTGCGACATCCGCGGCGCGGTCCACGAGGGCATCTTCTACCTGTGGAACCCCGACCTGCTCGACGACGTGCTCGGCGCCGAGCTGGGCGAGTGGGCGGCCGAGGTCTTCCACGTCACCAGGGGAGGAACCTTCGAGGACGGGCTGTCGACGCTCCAGCTGCGCGGCAGGCCGGACTTCGCCAAGCTCGACGAGGTCAGCCGGCTGCTGCTCGAGGAACGCTCGACGCGCTTCCGGCCGGGCTCCGACACGCTGGTGGTCGCCGCCTGGAACGGGTGGATGATCTCCTCGCTGGTGACCGGCGCACTGATCTTCGACGAGAAGGGCTGGCTCGAGCTGGCCCTGCGCGCGGCCGAGCACCTGGTGGCCGTGCACCACGCCGACGGGGACCTGCGGAGGTCCTCGCGCGACGGGGTCGCCGGCCCTGGCCTCGGGGTCGCGGAGGACTTCGGCGCGGTGGCGGAGGCGTTCGCCCTGCTGGCCGGTGCCACCGGTGACCCGGTGTGGCTGCGCCGCGCCGAGGCACTGGTGAGCCGGGCCGTGGAACTGTTCGGGCACGAGGACGGAGGCTTCTACGACGCCGCGGACTCCGGCCTGTTCGACCGGCCGCGGTCGCTGACGGACAACGTCACCCCGAGCGGGACGTCCTCGCTGATCGCGGCGCTGCGCCTGGTGGGCCTGCTGGCCGAGCGCCCGGAGCTCGTGGAGCGGGCGGACCGCGCGGCCCGCACCACCTGGGCGGCCGTGGCCGAGACGCCGCGCTTCGCGGGCGCGGCCCTGGCGGACCTGCTGGTCTCGGACGAGGCGCGCCGGGGCCTGAAGCCCGGTGTCGCGGTGGTGGTGAGCGCGGACCCGTTCGCCGAGCTCGCCCGCGCCGCGTGGCGCCTGGCACCACCCGGATCGGCCGTGCTCACCGCCCCCGAGGGGGCGGACGGGTGGGGAACCCACTTGGAGAACCGGGCCGACGGCGCGGTCTACGTGTGCCGCGGCACCGTGTGCTTCGACCCTGTGACCGACTACAACGAGCTGAAGACGCCCCTCTGGACCCGCGTCTGAGCGGTCAGGTGAGCAGCTCGCCGCGCATGATGGTGTCACCCGAGTGCCGGGGCTCGTCGTCGAACAGCTCGTTGGAGAGGTCGACGATGAGGTACCCGGACTCGATGAGCGACTCGTCGATGGCGAAGCGGCCCACCTCGTCGGCGGCGAACACGCCCACCGACACCATGCGCGCAAGGTCCGTGTTGATCAGCCAGACTTCGACGTAGCCGTCCGGGTTGGCCACGCCGCCGGGCACCTCGACGGCCAGGCTGTAGCCGACGCTGCGGCGGAGCAGTTCGGCGCGGCCGAGCTCCTCGTCCGGCGCGTCGAGCGGGGTGAGCACGGCGCGCCGGACCGCCTCGCCGACGTCGTCGCCACCGGTCAGCCAGCCGGTGGCCAGACCGGCGCCGGCGCCGACGAGCAGGCCTCCGACCCCGAACAGCCAGGCTCGGCGGCCGATGCCGCCGGTGGGCGGGGTGGTGGTGGCGGGTTCGGGTGCAGGGGAAGCAGCGGCGGGCGCCGGCGCGACCCCGGTGGCCGCCGCAATGGCGTCCCAGGTGCCGGGGGCGGGATCTGACCACACGGGTTCGGACCTGGCGGCGCGGCGGAAGCGGTCCGCGACATCGGCCAGTGGGTACTCGTCGCGCCCGGTCATGCTGCATCCACCTCCTCGAACACTGCTCTCAATCTTTCCAGACCACGGCGGACGTGGCTCTTGACGGTTCCCAGCGGGAGGTCCAGCCGCCTGGCGACCTCGTCGTGGGTGCGGTCCTCGAGGTAGACCAGGCGGAGGATGGTTGCCCGTGGGTCTCCCAGCGCGGCGAGGGCGTCGTGGATGATGACCGAGTCGATCACCTCGTCCACCCGTGCCGCCTCGATGGGCGGATCCCCGGCCAGCGCCTCCTGCGTCATCGCCTCGTCCTTGCGGAACGCGCGGGTCCTGGCACGGAGGGCGTCGATGACCTTGAGCCGGCAGATGCCGATGAGCCATGCCGGGAGGGACTCGTCGCTCGCCCTGAGGCTGGCCCTGGAGCTCCAGGCTGCGATGAAGACCTGCTGGGTCACGTCGTCGGCGTCATCCGCGGAGCCGAGGGAGCTGCGTGCGATGGTGTGGATGAGCCGGGACCACCGCGCG
This sequence comes from Tessaracoccus yangjingae, assembly GCF_054483935.1. The sequence continues at coordinate 1,613,560 of NZ_CM137014.1, forward strand.
TACGCCTCCTGGAGCGCCGACTCGTCACCGGCCGCGAAGCGTGTGGCCAGGACCCCGATGGGGGTGGTGGGAGCTTCGACGATCACGGGCCCAGTCTTGCACACCGCCCGCCCTGGACGGGTCACACGGGGCGCGGCTCCCGCCCCTGGGAACCATGTGGAGGGGGCGGGAGCCGCTGATGGGGGGGTCAGGAGTTGCTGCGGGCCCGCGAGCGCTGAGCCGCCACGACGGTGGTGGCCACTCCGGCGATCATGAGCGACGCCGCGGTGAGGGCCAGGAACGAGGTGTCCGCGGGACCCTCCGCGCCGGTGCTCGGCATGCCAGTGGTCAGCTTGACTGTCTGCGTGGCGAGGGCGAGATTCTCGCCCTCAAGCGAGCCCCAGGCGTAGACGATGGTGTTCATGCCGGCCTTGATGTCGAGGTCGGCGGGGCCGAGGACGACGGTGTCGGTGCCGGCGGCCACCACGTCGGCGGCGATCGTGCCGGCGGCGATGTTGAGCTTGGCCTCCTTCGGGTTCTCCAGGCCCGGGACCGCGACAGCGCCACCCGCGCGGACGTCGACGGCGGGGGCCGCGGCCACGTGACGCACCGTCAGGCGGGCGCCCTTGTCCGAGGCGGAGGTGTCGTTGACGAAGGGGGTGAGGGTGGGGGTTCCGTCGGCCTTGAGGTGGGCCACGATGGTGATGTTCGCGCCGGCGGGGACCGCCACGTCGTTGGCCTCGATCACCGCGGCGCCGTCGGCGCCTGCGCCGGCCGCGACGACCTTCAGGTCGTAGGTGCCCTCCGGCAGCTCCTGCGGATCGGTCAGGGTGCCCGGGGCGAAGTTGGTCAGCAGCGCGGCGCCGTTGGCGTAGACGTCGACGGTGGCGTCGGGGACGCCGTGCAGGATGGAGATGGTGGAGGTGTGGTCGTCAGCGTGGGCGAGGGCGGCGGAGCCGACGGTGGCGGCCAGGGCGAGGGAGCCGGCGACGAAGAGGCGGGAGAGCTTCATGGGAGTGGTCCTTTCGAAGTGCTGTTCAGGCGACCATCGCCTTGACACTGAGTACTTCGAACGGACCCCCGCCCACGGATGCACCGGATCCAATCTTTTTTCTTTTTTTTTCTGGCGCTCAGGCGAGCTCGTCGACCTCCAGCATGTCGGTCACCAGGGCGGCGATGGGCGAGCGTTCCGAGCGGGTCAGCGTCACGTGGGCGAACAGCGGGTTGCCCTTCAGCTTCTCGATCACCGCGACGATGCCGTCGTGCCTGCCGACGCGGAGGTTGTCCCGCTGAGCCACGTCGTGGGTGAGCACCACCCGGGAGTTCTGGCCCACCCGTGACAGCACGGTGAGCAGGACGTTGCGCTCCAGCGACTGGGCCTCGTCGACGATGATGAACGCGTCGTGCAGCGACCGCCCCCGGATGTGGGTGAGCGGCAGCACCTCGATCATCTCCTGCTCGAGCAGCTCGTCGATGACGTACTTGTTGGTGACCGACGAGAGCGTGTCGAACACCGCCTGGCCCCACGGCGCCATCTTCTCCCCGGCGGTGCCGGGGAGGAAGCCGAGGTCCTGCCCGCCGACGGGGTAGAGCGGCCGGAACACCATCACCTTGCTGTACCTGCGCTGCTCCAGCACCGCGTCGAGCCCCGCGCACAGCGCGAGCGCGGACTTGCCGGTGCCCGCGCGGCCGCCCATGGACACGATGCCGATCGACTCATCCATGAGCAGATCGAGTGCCACCCGCTGCTCGGCCGAGCGGCCGTGGATGCCGAACACCTCGCGGTCGTGCTTGATCAGCTTGACCGAGCCGTCGGGCATCCGGCGCCCCAGCGCGCTCGACCCGGGGGCGTGCAGCACCACGCCGGTGTGGGTGGGCAGCGCGGCAGCCTGCCCGATGACGGCGTGGCCGTCCTCGTAGAGCGCGGATACCTCGTCGGTGGTCACGTCCACGCTGGCCATCCCGGTGAACCCGGCCTGCAGCGGAAGCTCATTGCGGTACTCCTCCGCGGCCAGCCCGACGGCGGCGGCCTTGACCCTGAGCGGCACGTCCTTCGAGACCAGCACGACGTCGTGGCCCTCGTTGGCGTAGTTGAGGGCGACGGCGAGGATCCGGGTGTCGTTGTCCCCCAGGCGGAACCCCACCGGGAGCGAGTCCTGGTCGCTGTGGTTGAGCTCCACGCGCAGGTTGCCGCCCTGGTCGTTGGTCACCATCGGGGTGTCCAGCCTGCCGTGCTGGATGCGCAGGTCATCGAGGAGCCGCAGCGCGGAGCGGGCGAAGTACCCGAGCTCCGGGTGATGGCGCTTCGACTCCAGCTCGGTGATCACCACGATGGGGAGGATCACGTTGTGTTCGGCGAACCGCAGCATCGCCTTGGGGTCGGAGAGGAGGACGGAGGTATCGACGACGTAGGTCTTGATCGCCGTGTCTGGCTGTGCAACGGTGGGGGAAGCCTGCTGGTGTGACGCGTTGAGCACGATGCTCCCTTCGCCGGGGCCGCGCTCACCGCGTCGGTCCCGATGGTGGGTCAAGGGACCGGTCTGGCAGTGATGGAGTGGTTCTCCATGGCCCGACAATAGCCCCAGGGGCCGCCCGCGACCAGGTAAATCACACGGTTGTAACTTACTGTTCACCCGGCGCGGGTCAGACGGCGAAGACGGCCAGCCCGATCGCGATCGCGTGGAGCAGGGCCGCGACGATGGTGCAGGCGTGGAACACCTCGTGAAAGCCGAACCAGGTGGGCGAGAGCTGCGGCCGCTTGGTGGCGTACGCGATGGCGCCGAGCGAGTAGACCAGGCCGCCCGCCCCGATCAGCAGCACAACGGCCGGGCCGCCGGCCGCCCAGAACTGGTCCAGCCAGCCGACCGCCGCCCAGCCCATGGCCAGGTACAGGAACGTGTACAACCAGCGGGGCGCACCCAGCCACAGGATCCGGAAGAGCACGCCCAGGATCGCGATGCTCCAGATGAGCACCAGGAGCGTCACGCGCGAGGACCCCTCCAGCAGGGTGAGGGCGAGCGGTGTGTAGCTGCCGGCGATGAACACGAAGATGTTGGAGTGGTCGATCCGCCTGAACAGGGCGTTGGCCCGCGGGGACCAGGTGCCACGGTGGTAGGCGGCGCTCGTGCCGAACAGCTGGACGGCGGCCAGGGTGTAGATGCCGCAGCCGATCCGGGCGGTGAGCGTGGGCGCGAACACCGTGAACACCAACCCGATGATGAAGGCCACCGGCGCCATGCCGAGGTGGAGCCACCCGCGGAGCTTCGGCTTCGCGGGGGAGGGGCTGGGGGTGAACGGGGGCTCTGCGATGTCGCTCATGCACTTACCTACGGTTGAGTAACTTACGGTTCCGTAGGTTACTCCTACGGCGTCGTGAAGCCAACTTGGCACTACTGTATTTCGCATGTCAGCGGTACGCCCCCTCGTCGAACGCTGGTGGCCGCCTCGCTGGCTGTACGCCAGCTACGAGCGCCAGGTCCTCCGGTACCTGGACAAGGAGACCCTGCCCCGGCACGTGGCGGTCCTGGCGGACGGCAACCGGCGCTGGGCGCGGATGAACGCCCCCGGCCAGCCCCTCGTCGCCGGGTACCGGGCCGGCGCGGCGAAGCTGCTGGAGTTCGTGGAGTGGTGCGACGAGACGCGGATCCCCGTCATCACGTTGTGGGTGCTGAGCACCGACAACCTCGAGCGCGCCGAGGAGGACGAGCTCACGCCGCTGCTGGAGGTGATCAGCCAGCTGGTGAAGGACCTGGCCGCCACGAAGCGCTGGCGGGTCCAGGCCGTCGGCGCCCTGGACCTGCTGCCCGAGGATGTCGCGGCGAGCCTGCAGGCGGCGTCGGACTCGACGGCGTGGGTCAGGGGCATGCACGTCAACGTCGCGGTGGCCTATGGTGGCCGGCACGAGCTGCGCGACGCGGTGCGCTCCCTCCTGGCCGAACGGGCGGCAGAGGGGGCGACGCTCGCCGAGGTGGCGGAGACCCTCGAGATCGACGAGATCTCGGCGCACCTCTACACCAAGGGCCAGCCGGACCCCGATCTCATCATCCGCACCTCGGGCGAGCAGCGCCTCTCCGGCTTCCTGCTGTGGCAGTCCGCGCACAGCGAATACTACTTCTGCGAGGCGCTCTGGCCGGACTTCCGGCGCGTGGACTTCGTGCGCGCGCTTCGCGCCTACTCGCAGCGCGAGCGCCGCTTCGGCCGCTGACGGCCGCTTTGTCCCCGCGGCGGGGCCGTGGGACGATGGCGCGCATGGCAGGCCGCAACCGCAACACCCGCTCGCGCGACATGGTGATCTCGATGTCCGTGCTGCTGGTGCCGATCGCGCTCATCGTGTGGTGGTTCACCAGCACCCCGGAGCCCAGGCCCGAGCCGGTCGACGTCACCGGGACCCTCACCAGGGCACTGGCCGAGACCCCCTACCCCCTCCTGAGGGCCGACGAGCCGGGCGATGGTTGGATCGCGGCCCGGGTGGCCTGGGCCAAGGAGGGCGACCCGTGGATCACCAGCGAGCCCGCGGCCGGCAACTGGTGGCAGGTGGGCTACCTCTCCCCGGACGAGATCTACTTCGGCGTGCAGCAGCGCGACGGCGCCATCGGCTCGTTCGTCTCCACCACCACCCGCGACGGGCGGGCCGTCGGAGGCACCGTCGAGCTCGCGGGGCGGACGTGGGAACGCTACGAGAGCAGCGACGGGCGCACCCGCAGCCTGGTGCACGCCGACGACGAGGTGACCTCGATCGTCACGGCGGATACGGACTTCACGCAACTCGAGGCCTTCGCGGCCACCCTCGTCGAGGCGTAGGGCCTCGTCGAGGCGTAAGGTCCTCGTCGAGGCGTAGGTCACTGGGCGGCGGGCCGCGCCTTCGCCACCTGGTCCTTCGCGCCGTCGAGGAAGCCCTGGCAGATCTCGGCGAGCTTCTCGCCGCGCTGCCACAGCTCCATGGACTCGGCGAGCGAGGCGCCCCCGGACTCGAGCCGGCGCACCACCTCGACCAGTTCGTCGCGGGCGGCCTCGTAGGTGAGCTGCTGGTCTGTCACGGTCGTTCTCCCTCGGGGGTGGTGGCGACGACGTCCAGGGCGAGTGACCCGTCGGCCAGGTAAGCGTGGATGCGGGCGCCGGGCGCGGTGTCCGTGACGGCCGACACCGACCGGTGCGCGTCGTCGACCAGGACGGCGTACCCACGCTCCAGGGTGCGCTTGGGCGAGAGGGCCCGGATGGAGCTCACCGCCGAGCGGAGGTGCGACTCCTCGTCCCTCAGCCGCCGCTCGATCGCCGCGGTCAGCTTGTGCCGCTGCAGGCTCAGCCGGTCGTAGTGGGCGGCGAAGGCGCTGGTGGGGTCGACCATGACGGGCCGCGACCTGAGCTGGTCGAGCTCCCGCTGCGCCTCCAGGATGCGGGTGGCGACGGCGCGACCCAGGCGGGCGCGGGCCTCCGCCAGGGCGTCGGTCTCGGCGGCGTGGTCCGGCACCACCCGTTTCGCCGCGTCGGTGGGGGTGGAGGCGCGGACGTCGGCCACGAGGTCCACGATGGGGGCGTCGCGCTCGTGCCCGATGGCCGTGACGACCGGGGTCCGGGCGGCTGCGACGGCGCGCACCACGCCCTCGTCGGAGAAGGACAGCAGGTCCTCCAGCGACCCGCCGCCGCGGGCGAGGATGATGACGTCCACCTCGGGATCGGCGTCGAGCGCGGCTAGGGCCAGCATGATGGACTCGGCGGAGTTGGGGCCCTGGACGAGGGCGTGCCGCGTCCGGATGCGGGCGGCGGGCCAGCGCCCGCCGACGGTGGTGACCACGTCCCGCTCGGCGTCCGAGTCCTTGCCCGTGACCAGGCCGATCATCCTCGGCAGGAGCGGCAGGCGGCGCTTCCGGGCAGGGTCGAAGAGCCCCTCGGCCTGCAGCTTGCGCTTGAGCTGCTCCAGTTGAGCCAGCAGCCGTCCCTCGCCCGCCACCTGGATCTCCAGGCACTCCAGGCTCAGCGACGCGTTGCGCTCCCAGACCCTGGGCTTGACCCGGGCGGTGACCCTGGACCCCTCGGGGAGGGGTCCCGCCGCGTCGAGCACCACGGTGGAGACCGTGACCTGCGCCGACATGTCGGCCACGCGGTCGCGGAAGGTGAGGAACTGCGTCGGGGCGTTGCGGCGCTTGATCTCCACCACCTGGGCGTCCACCCACACCTCGCCGAGGCGGCCCACCCAGTCCTTGGTGGCCATGATCACCCGGCCGAGCGGCTGCGGCTTCTCCGAGGAACTCTCCAGCGCCATGCGGGGCCGCTCAGTCCCAGATGCCGGACGAGCAGGTGGCGTACCAGGTGCCGTGGATCACGTTGCCGACGGCCACGCCCAGCTCGGCGGGCACCGCGCAGGAGATCGGCATGGCGCTCCTCCCGGTGACGTACTGGAAGTCGACGCCCGTGAGGACGTTGCGCCTGGTCTCCACTCCCAGCACCTCCACGCCCATGAGGAGGGCGGGGGAGGCCTCGGAGGCCGGGATGGCCGCGGCCTGCAGCGCGATGAGGCTCGGGGAGATCAGCGCGTGCGCGGGGATGCGCAGGTCGCCTCCGGGCGTGGCCTCGGGTGAGGCGTCGAACGCGGCCGCGTCCTCGTAGACGGTGACCTCGATGGCCAGCGCCCCCACCCGCAGCGCGTCCACGACGCTGTACTGACCGCCGGCGCGCAGCTCGTGCTGCGGGTAGGCCACCGGGTCGTCGACGAGGGCCACGAACTGCGCGAGCAGCGGCCCCGGCGCATCCGGCCCGTAGACGGCGACGCGGGCCAGCAGGTCCGTGAAGCGCACCACCTGGGCGCGGTAGGTCGTGTCGGCCACGAGGGCGCCGGTGGTGCTGACGCCCTGCCCCTCCCGCTTGACGAAGCTGAGCCGGGCGCCGCTGGGATCGGTGTAGGTGCCCACCAGGTCGAAGCCCGGGGCGGTGTCTATTCCGCGGACGCCGGCGTCGAACGCTGACTTGACGAGGGTGTCCATGGAGTCGACGTCGAAGCCGACGGCGTGGAGCTGGGGGGAGTGCATGCGGCTAGGGTACCGGCGAGGCACCACCTAGACTGGGCGCCATGACCACTGAAGCCCCCGCCATCAAGCGCGTCGTCGTCGCAGCCCCCCGCGGATACTGCGCCGGCGTGGACCGCGCCGTCGTCACGGTGGAGAAGGCCCTGGACCTGTACGGTCCGCCGGTCTACGTCCGCAAGCAGATCGTGCACAACAAGCACGTCGTCGAGACGTTGGAGGCCCGCGGGGCGATCTTCGTGGAGGAGCTCGACGAGGTGCCCACCGGTGCAACCGTCGTGTTCTCCGCGCACGGCGTCTCTCCCGCCGTGCACACCGAGGCCGCCGACCGTGGCCTCAAGACCATCGACGCCACCTGCCCGCTGGTCACGAAGGTGCACCACGAGGCCCGTCGGTTCGCCTCGGAGGGCACCCAGATCCTGCTCATCGGCCACGCCGGCCATGAGGAGGTCGAGGGCACCATGGGCGAGGCCCCGGAGCAGACCATCCTCGTGCAGTCGCCGTCGGACGTGGACTCCCTCGAGCTGCCGGAGCACGGCAGCCTGGCATGGCTCAGCCAGACCACGCTCTCGGTGGACGAGACCATGGAGACCGTCGGCCGGCTGCGGGAGAAGTTCCCGCTGCTCATGGACCCCCCGTCGGACGACATCTGCTACGCCACGCAGAACCGCCAGCTGGCCGTCAAGCAGATCTCCCCCGGGTGTGACCTGATGATCGTGGTGGGGTCACAGAACTCGTCGAACTCCGTGCGCCTGGTGGAGGTGGCGCTGGAGGCCGGCGCCAAGGCCTCCTACCGCGTGGACAACGCCGACGAGATCGACCCGGCCTGGCTCGAGGGCGTCAACAGCGTGGGCGTCACCTCGGGCGCGTCCGTGCCGGACGTGCTGGTGCAGGGGGTCCTGGACTACCTTGAGGGTCGCGGCTTCCCGCCCGCGGTGGAGGAGCGGCTGACCGAGGAGACGCTGCAGTTCGCGCTGCCGCCGGAGCTCCGCAAGGACCTGCGCCGCGCCGTCAAGCACTGACGCCTCAGGTGAGGAAGCGGAAGAAGGGGCTGTCGTAGGCCACCTCTTCTGCGGTCATGCCGCACTCGTCGATGCGTTGGAGCAGGAACGGGTAGTCGCCGGGATTGCCGAGCTCCACGCCCACCAGGGCGGGCCCGGTGTCGCGGTTGTTGCGCTTGACGTACTCGAAGTACGTGATGTCGTCCTCCGGGCCCAGCACCGAGTCCAGGAACATGCGCAGGGCGCCGGGTTGCTGCGGGAAGTCGACGAGGAAGTAGCGCTTCCGGCCCTCGTGGATGAGCGAGCGCTCCACCACCTCGGCGTAGCGGGACACGTCGTTGTTGCCGCCGGAGACCAGGACCAGCACGCGTGAACCGGTCGGGATCTGCACCCGCGGGCCGACGCCGCCGGTGGGCAGCGCGGCGGCGGCGAGTGCGCCGGCGGGCTCGGCGATGATGCCGTCGGTCTGGTAGAAGTCCAACATCTCCGAGCACACCTGGCCCTCGGGCACCCTGGTCAGCTCCACGCGCGCCTCGCGGATGACCTCGAACGTGAAGTCTCCCACCCGCTTGACGGCGGCGCCGTCGACGAAGGTGTCGATGTCGTGCAGCACCACGGGACGGCCGGCCGAGATGGCGGCCGCGACACAGGGCGCGCCCTCGGGCTCCACCCCGATGATCCTCACCTCGGGGTGGGTGGTGCGCAGCCACGCGGCGGCCCCCGCGAGCAGCCCGCCTCCGCCGACGGGGAGCACCACCACGTCGGGCACGAAGCCCAGCTGGTCGAAGGCCTCCACCACGACGGTGGCCTGGCCCGCGGCGGTCCGCGGGTCGTTGAACGCAGGCACCAGAATCTTGCCGTGACCGGCCAGGCGGGCGGCCTCCTCGGACGCGTCGTCGTAGCTGGCCCCGTGGAGCACCAGGTCCACGAAGCCGTGGCCGATCTCGAGGATCCGTTGCCGCTTCTGCCGGGGGGTGGTGTGGGGGACCACGACGGTGGCCTGGATGCCCAGCGCCGCGGCGGAGAACGCCACGCCCTGCCCGTGGTTGCCGGCCGACGCGCACACCACGCCCGCGCGCTTCTCTTCGTCTGTGAGCTGGGCCATGAGGTTGTAGGCGCCGCGAAGCTTGTACGAGCGGACGGGCTGAAGGTCCTCGCGCTTGAGCCAGATCTGGGACCCCGTCGCCTTCGAGAGCCGGGCGTTCAGTTGGACGGGCGTGCGGTCCGCGATCCCTCCGAGCCGGTCGACGGCAGGGGGAATCTGGGCGGCCAGGTCTGACAATGCGCTCACCCGCCCATTGTCGCCGGTCTGCCGCCGGACGCGTCAACCGCGCCCCGCCGGCCCCTGGATCGTGGGACGCGCGGGTGGCACCATGGCTGGATGGGTCCCCACGCGCCCCACGACGACGCCGCCTTCAGGCGCCCCGGCAGCGCTGCCTCCCCCCAGGAGACACGGGCCGAGCCGTGGACCTGGGGGCTGGGACCCGACGAGGGGACCCCCACCCCGATGACGGCGACCCGGCCGGCGGCCGTGTCGGCCCCTCGAGAGCAGCACGTGGTCCGCGCCTCCTGGGACCCGAACCCCGAGCCGATCGTCCCGGACAGCGTGGGCGGCGACGGGCCGGACTGGGCCCGCATCCTGACCCGGTCGTTGGCGCTGGTGGCCGCCGGTGTGTGCGCCGGGATCCTGCTGTCCAGACCGTGGTCCCCCAGGGACGACCCGCCCCCGACGCCCGCCGAGACGAGCGTGGGCGCCCCGGCCGGCTCCCCTGAGCCGACACGGCGATGACGCGTGGCCCATCCGGCTGAGGCAGCGGGTCAGCCGTCGGCCGTGCCGGTGCGACGGCGGAGCTGACGGACCGGGGGCTGGTCCAGCAGGTCCTTCTCCTCGGTGACCGCGGCCAACTCCAGGGTGCGCAGGTCCTCGAACTCCAGCATCTCCGGCACGGCGATCTCCCGTGCAGTCTCCGTCACCGGCGCCAGCCCGGGGAGCTCTCCTCCGGTGACGCCGAGGTCCTTGAAGCGGCGGGCCGACACCATGACCCGCGTCTCCACCGCGCCGACTGCCTTGTTGTAGTGCGACACCGCGCTGCCGAGCGAGCGGCCGAGCTTGTCGAAGTGCTGGCCCAGCGTGGCGAGGCGCTCGTACAGCTCGCGACCCAGCTTCGACACCTGCCCGGCCGTCTCGGCCAGCGCGACCTGCTGCCACCCGTTGGCGACGATCTGCAGCTGCGGGATGAGCAGGCCGGGGGAGGCGAGGACGATCTGGCGCCGGGTGGCGTAGTCGTGCAGCTCGGGCTCCTGCTCGAGCGCCAGCCGGTAGAACTCGTCCGAGGGCAGGTAGAGCACCACGAACTCGGGTGAGCCGAGGTCCAGCTGCCAGTAGTGCTTGCCGGAGAGGTCGTCGATGTGCTTGCGCACGTGGGCCGCGAACGTCTTGAAGTGCGCCTTCTGCGCGGACTCGTCCTCCGTGTTGTAGGCCTCGAGGACCGCGCTGAGCGGCACCTTGGAGTCCACGAAGATCACCTTGCCTGCCGGGAGGTTGATCCGCATGTCCGGCCTGAACCGGCCGTCGTCGGAGGTGTAGGTGGCCTGCGCGTCGAAGTCGCACCGCTCCGTGAGGCCGGAGATCTCGACGATCCGCTTGAGGCTCCGCTCGCCCCAGGCGCCGCGCACCTGCGGCGTGCGCAGCGCGTTGCTCAGGCTGAGCGTCTCGCGGCGGATGGCGTCTCCGGAGAGGCGCACCGCCTGCACCTGCTCGCCAAGCTCGGCGGCCATCCGCACCCGGTCCTTCTCGACGGCCTGCAGCCTGTCCTGCAGCTGGCGGAGACCGTCGGTCAACGGCCCGACGAGCTGCTCGGTGGCCTTGAGCCGGTGCGCGGCCACCTCGTCGGCCTGCTTCCCCTGGCGCTCCAGGGTGTCCGCCGAGAAGGCCTTGAACTGCGCCAGGAGGACCTCCCTGTCGGCGGCCTGCTCGGCAGCCTTCTGCACCGCCGCGTCCCGCTGTGCGGTGAGCCCGGCCACCTGGGCCGCGACACCCGCGGTCTCGCTCCGGGCCTCGGCCACCAGACGCTGCGCGTCCACCGCCACGGTGCGCAACTCGGCCTTCTCCGCAAGGTGCTGAGCCACCTCGGCCTTCACCGCTGCCGCCTCGGCGCGCGCGCGGCTGGCCTCCTCGAGCGCCCGGGACGTCTCCTGCCGGGCCGACGACACGGCCAGCAGTTCCTCCGTCCGGGCGTGCCGGCCGGCGTCCGCGGAGGACTGGCGGCGCCCGAGCAGGTAGCCGCCGACGGCGCCGGCCAGGAGGGCGAGAAGGCTGAGCACGATGGCGAGAACGTCCATGCGTCCACTCAATCAGGGGCCACCGACAATTCCCCGGCGCCACTCCGGCAGCGGCCCGGAGCGGGCGCCCCGAGCGGTCGGGCTACCGTAGGGGCCATGCTCACCAGCGCCCAGGACCACATCGACCACCTCTCCGGCTTCGTCACCGCGTCACCCACCTCGTTCCACGCCGCGGAGCAGATCGCGGACAGGCTCAGGGCCGCCGGGTTCGAGCAGGTGGACGCCCGGCGCCCGTGGGGCGGCGTGACGGGCAGGCGGTTCGTGGCCCGCGACGGCGCCGTCGTGGCCTGGGTGGCCCCGGAGGAGCTGGCCGGCGACGCCGGGTTCCGGATCGTCGGCACCCACACTGATTCCCCCGGGTTCAAGGTCAAGCCGGGTGCCCTGATCCAGAGCGTCGGCTGGACGCAGCTCGGCGTCGAGGTCTATGGCGGGCCGCTGCTGAACTCGTGGCTGGACCGCGACCTCGGCATCGCCGGGACGCTCGTCACGCTCGACGGCTCGGTGCACCTGGTCCGGACCGGCCCGATCGCGCGGATCCCGCAGCTCGCCATCCACCTCGACCGCAGCGCCAACGACGGGTTGAAGCTCGACCGTCAGGCGCACACCCAGCCGGTGCTCGCCGTCGAGCTGCGCGGGTCGCTGCTGGACCATCTGTGCGGGCTCGCCGGCGTCGAGCCGGGCCAGGTGGCGTTCCACGACCTCTTCGCCTTCGACACCCAGCCGCCCGCCGTCATCGGCCTCGAGCGCGAGTTCCTCGCCTCGGCCCGCCTCGACAACCTGCTGTCCACGCATGCCGCGCTGACCGCGGTCGACGGCCTGGCGCCCGGCCGCGACATCGCCGTGTTCGCCGCCTTCGATCACGAGGAGGTCGGCTCCGACACCGCGACGGGCGCGGGTGGGCCACTGCTGCAGGACGTCCTGGAGCGCATCGCAGCCGGGTACGGGCTCGGCCTCGACGCCACCCGCGCCATGCTCGCCCGCTCCAGCTGCGTCTCCGCCGACTGCGGCCACCTGGTCCACCCGAACTATGCGGGCCAGCACGACCCCGTCAACCGCCCGCTGCCCAACCGCGGGCCCCTGCTGAAGATCAACGCGAACCAGCGCTACGCCACCGACGCCGTCGGCGCCGCGATCTGGCTGCGGGCCTGTGCCGAGGCGGGGGTGCCCACCCAGCCGTTCGTGTCCAACAACGCGGTGCCGTGCGGCTCTACCATCGGCCCGATCACGGCCACCCGGCTCGGGATCACCACCGTCGACGTCGGTGCCGGCCTGCTCAGCATGCACTCGGCGCGGGAGATGTGCGGCGTCGAGGACCCGTGGCACCTCGCCCGGGCGATGCACGCCTACTGGGCGGGCGCCTGACCCTTCTCGTCGGGCCGGCGCCGGCGACGGCGGCCCACCCGTTCGGACCGCGACGCCGGGGCCGGTAAGCTCGTCCCTCGTGGCACTCACCATCGGGATCGTCGGTCTCCCCAACGCCGGCAAGTCGACCCTGTTCAACGCGCTCACCCGCAACAACGTGCTCGCGGCGAACTACCCGTTCGCGACGATCGAGCCCAACGTCGGCGTCGTCGGCGTGCCGGACCCGCGCCTTGCGCAGCTGGCCAAGCTCTACGGCTCCGAGCGGATCATCCCGGCCACCGTGAGCTTCGTCGACATCGCCGGCATCGTGAAGGGAGCCTCGCAAGGCGAGGGCATGGGCAACGCCTTCCTGGCCAACATCCGCGAGGCTGACGCCATCTGCCAGGTCACCCGGGTCTTCGACGACGAGGACGTCACGCACGTCGACGGCAAGGTGGATCCCGCCAACGACATCGACACCATCGCCACGGAGTTGATCCTCGCCGATCTCGCCACCGTCGAGAAGGCGCTGCCGCGCGTCGAGAAGGAGGCGCGCATCAAAAAGGAGTCGCAGCCGAAGCTCGCCGCCTACCAGGCAGCCAAGGACGCGCTGGAGTCCGGCAAGGGCGTCCGCGCGGCCGGCCTCGACGTCGAGGAGCTGCGCGACCTTTTCCTGCTCACCGCCAAGCCCTATCTCTACGTCTTCAACTGCGACCAGGACGAGCTGGGCGACGAGGACCTCAAGGCCCGGATGCGGGAGCTCGTGGCGCCCTCGGAGGCCATCTTCCTCGACGCCAAGTTCGAGTCCGAGCTCGTCGAGATGGAGGAGGACGAGGCGCGCGAGTTCCTCGCCGAGATGGGCGTCGAGGAGCCCGGGCTCGACGTGCTGGCCCGCGTCGGCTTCGACACCCTCGGCCTGCAGACCTACCTCACTGCCGGCCCCAAGGAGTCGCGCGGGTGGACCATCCCGAAGGGCGCGACCGCCCCGGAGGCTGCCGGCGTCATCCACACAGACTTCCAGAAGGGCTTCATCAAGGCCCAGGTGATCGGCTTCGACGACCTGATGGCCGCGGGCTCCGAGGCCGCCGCGAAGGCCGCCGGCAAGATGCGCCTCGAGGGCAAGGACTACGTGATGGCCGACGGCGACGTGGTCGAGTTCCGCTTTAACGTCTAGCGTTATTGACGAACGTCGTTATACTCTGGTCGAGTGATCAGGTCGTTCGGCAGCAAGGACACCGAGCGCATCTGGCATGAGCAGTACGTCAAGGGCGTCGACGGGCCGTGCAGCGGTCGACTCTCCGGAAGCTCGAGCTGATCCATGCGGCGCACGACGTCGAGGATCTCAGGATCCCGCCAGGGAACAGGCTCGAGCGACTGGTCGGCGATCGTCGTGGGCAACACAGCGTCCGCGTGAACGCGAAGTGGCGTCTCTGCTTCGTCTGGAGAGAAGGAGGTGCAGAAGATGTCGAACTCGTCGACTACCACTGAGGCTGACCTGATCGAACCGATCCACCCGGGAGAGATCCTGATGGAGGACTTCATCGAGGGCTTCGGGATCACGCAGAACAAGCTGGCTGTCGCCATCGGCGTCCCGCCGCGACGGATCAACGAGATCGTGCACGGCAAGCGGGGCATCACCGCTGACACTGCGATCCGTCTGGCCCGCTACTTCGGCACCTCGGAGGAGTTCTGGATGAATCTGCAGTCGCACTACGAGTTGCGGATCGAGCGCCGGGCGCTACGCGACAAGGTCGCGGCGATCCAGCCGCTCGCCCAGGCCTCCTGACGTGGGTGGCGTCGCGACCGCCGTTCATCCGGTGGGGGCGGCTCCCCACTGTGTCTATGCATTGGTGCTCACGCTCGATGGGAACCGGGTTCTCTTGAGTCGACATCGGGAGTGCTCGACATGGGAGACCCAGGAGGGCTGATGTACGTCGGCCAGGCTGTCCTCACCTACGACCAACGGCTCAGCAACGCGGCGAGGGCGGCGGGACTCGAGGTGATCGCTCCCACCTCGAGCGGGGCCGTCACCCCGTCGGTGGGGGGCTGCTGATGCCGATGGCCTTCCCGATCGTGGCGTCGTCGCCGAGGACCTCGAGCATGAAGGCCGCCAAATCCGCCCGGGGGACGGTGCCGAGCAGCTTCTGGCCGCTGGTGGTTTCCAGCGCGAGCCACGAGCCCTGCGGCGCCTTGTCCGTGAGTCCGGTCGGGCGCACCACCGTCCAGTCCAGGCCGGAGCCGGTGACAGCCGCCTCCTGCTCGTTGTGGTCGGCCAGCGGGCCGCCCAGCACCACCGGGGTGATGTAGCGCAACACGCCCGGCAGCTGTGACGCGGATCCTCCGGCGCCCACGGAGGACTGGACGACCAGCCTGCGGACCCCGGCCCGCCGCATGGCGTCGATGACGGTTCGCGTCACGGCCGCGCGCTGGTGGCGGATGCCCTTCGCGGCGCCGACGGTGATCACGACGGCGTCCGCGCCGGTCACCGCCTCGGCGCACACCTCGGGCTCCGTCGCGTTGCCGGCGATGATCCGCGCGCCGTCGGGCCCGTTTCCGCCGCGCGAGACGACCGTGACGCTGTGTCCTGCCGCCAGCGCGAGCCTCGCGAGGAGCGCTCCGGTTCCCTGAGATCCGCCGATGATCGTGATGCGCATTGGTTCACCTGTCCTGTGTGTCGAGCGGTACGCCCGTGGTTCAGCTGGACGCCCCGGCCGGGGCCGGGACCTCCGTGGCATCGGCCTCGGCCTGCGACGCGTCTGCGCTCGCCCACCGTAGCCGAGGTGCGGCGAACCACGGTGATGGCTGCGCGACGCCCATCGGGTTCCGCGTCAGGAGAGGTTCCCGAGCTCCTCCAGAGCCTTGGCCAGGCGACGCTCTCTCGTGGCCTCCTGCTTCGCCTCCGCGATCCCGCGGGCCAGTTCCTTGCGCCGCGTGTAGCTGAGGGCGTCCCAGGCCCGTTGGAGCGCAGCGTCGGCGGCCAGCGCATCGGCCAACTGGTGGGGCACGTCGACGGTCCGCTCCGCCTCATCCGCGGCGATCGTCACGTCCACCTCGTCGCCGATCTCCACCCCGAGTGCGGCCCTCGCCGCCCTGCTCAGCCCGATGCACGCCGCCCCGCCCATGCGGGTGATCCGGAGCCGCGCGGACGCGTCGCCGATCGTCACGACGACCGGCGGCGTCTTCGACGGCGACACCGCCGCGGACTCCTCGTCCGTCAACTCGATGGCCCCGGCAGGCCCGAAGGCGACGATGGTGGTGCGCAGTTCGATCATGGCCACCAGTGTGCCGCGGTGGACGGTCTGCGCGACCGGCTTGGCTGGCTGGCGGATCTGGTGCCGACTACGACACCAGAACCGCCACCTAGTAGTCGCCGACGGCAGCCCTGCGTGCACGCGGTCGGCGCGGCTGGAATTGTCAGTGGCGCCAACCATGCTGGGTGAATGAGAAATGAGCAGCATCCTGACCTCCTCAAGTTCCGACTGAAGTACCGCCCCTTGGAAGACGCTGCGATGGCGGGTGAGTGGCTGTGGGGACGGTGGCTGGATCGAAAGACCGGGCTCGTCGTCGCCCAGAACAACGCGATCGAGGTTCCGTTGGTGGTCACCGACACGTTGCGCGTTGCCCGAGACCCCGAGGGTGGCTGGCGCATGGTCGAGGTGGTGCGCGTCGCGGAGTTCCATGCCACGTGGACCACCTTCGACAGTCCAGTGACCACTCACGCGGCACAGCAGGTCTACGACGGCTGGGTCCGTGACGGATACGCGATCCACACCGAGGGCAGTTCCCGAGTCATGGTGACTGCGTGGCAGGAGTCGATGGGCATGGAGCAGATCCTGACGGTTCTGCAGCCCGCGTTCGGCAACGATGGATGGACGCTGTGGCACGTCTTCACGCCGACGGAGCGGCTTGCTGAGATTCAACATCGAGTGGACCTGCGGTCGCCTTCTATGAAGAGCAGGTCGTGATCGCCGGGGGAGTCCCTCGTGCCGTCGAGACTGGGCGGCTAGCGGGCGGCGAGCACCTCGGCGACGTAGTCCACGTCCTTGTCGCCGCGACCCGACAGGTTGATCAGCACGATCGCGTCCTTCGGCATCGACGGCGCCAGGCGCATGGCGTGGGCCACCGCGTGGGAGCTCTCCAGTGCGGGGATGATGCCCTCGGTGCGGCACAGTAGCTGGAACGCGTCGAGGCACTCGGCGTCGGTGGCGGACACGTAGGTGACGCGTCCCGACTCCTGCAGGAACGCGTGCTGCGGGCCCACGCCGGGGTAGTCCAGGCCAGAGGCGATGGAGTGCACCGGTGCCGGGTCACCCTCGGCCGTCTGGATCACCTTGGTGGCCATGCCGTGCAGGACGCCGTCGGTGCCGGTGGTCATGGTGGCCGCGTGCTCGCCGAGCACCTCCACGCCGCGACCCGCCGGCTCGACGCCGTACAGGGCCACGTCCTCGTCGTCGAGGAACGCCGTGAACAGGCCCATCGCGTTGGAGCCGCCGCCCACGCAGGCCGCGACAGCATCAGGCAGGCGCCCCTCCGCCTCCAGCATCTGGGCGCGGGCCTCCCGTCCGACGATGGCCTGGAAGTCGCGCACCATCGACGGGTAGGGGTCAGGACCCACCACCGAGCCGATGCCGAAGAACGTGTCCTCGAAGTCGCGCGCGTAGGTGGAGAACGCGGAGTCGACGGCCTCCTTCAGCGACGCGCCGCCCTCGGTGACCTCCACCACCTTGGCACCGAGCAGCTGCATGCGCACCACGTTCGGGTGCTGCTTGGCCACGTCGATGGCGCCCATGTGGATCTCGCACTCCAGGCCGAGCAGCGCGGCCGCGGTGGCCAGCGCCACGCCGTGCTGGCCGGCGCCGGTCTCGGCGATCAGCTTCTTCTTGCCCATGCGGCGGGCCAGCAGGCCCTCGCCGAGGCAGTGGTTGATCTTGTGCGACCCGGTGTGGTTGAGGTCCTCGCGCTTGAGGTAGACCTTGGCGCCGCCCAGGTGCTCGGTCAGGTTCTCGGCGAAGTGCAGCAGCGACGGGCGCCCGACGTAGGCCTTGAGGAGGTGGGCGTACTCCTCCATGAAGGCGGGGTCGTTGCGGGCCTCGTCGTAGGCGGCCTTCACCTCGGCGATGGGCTCGACGAGGTGGGGCGGGAGGTAGGCGCCGCCGAACCGCCCGAAGTAGCCTGCCTCGTCCGCCTGAGAAAAGTTCGTCACGCGGCAGAACATACTTGATCCGGCGCGTGGCCGCCGTCGATCCATCCGCTGGACCCGGTGCGATCTCCGTCGGGCGCACTGACACACTGGGCCCGTGCGCGTCTACAACTTCTCCGCAGGTCCTGCCATGCTGCCGCTCGCCGTCCTGGAGCGGGCCCAATCCGAGCTCACCGACTGGCTCGGGTCGGGCATGTCCGTGCTGGAGGTCAGCCACCGCGGCAAGGACTTCGTGGCCTGCGCGGCGGCCGCCGAGGAGCGCCTGCGGGAGGTCATGGGCGTTCCCGCCAACTACCGCGTCCTCTTCCTCCAGGGCGGCGCCATGGGGCAGTTCGCCGGCATCCCCATGAACCTCACCGCGCCCGGTGACCTCATCAACGTGCTCCACACCGGGCAGTGGACCAAGAAGGCGATCTCGGAGGCGAAGCGGCAGGGGCTCACCGTCGACGTCATCGCCGACGAGGCCGCGTCGAACTACACCACCACGCCCGCCGCCGGCAGCTACGAGGTGGATCCGCGGGCCCGGTACTTCTACTACACGCCCAACGAGACCATCGGTGGCGTCGAGTACTCCTACGTCCCCGACGGCGGCGCGGTGCCCCTGGTGGCGGACATGAGCTCCACCATCCTGTCGCGGCCGGTCGACGTCGAGCGGTTCGGCCTGATCTTCGCCGGCGCCCAGAAGAACATGGGCCCGGCCGGCCTGTGCGTGGTCATCGTGCGCGACGACCTCGTGGGCCACGCCCGCGCCACCACGCCGTCGATCTTCGACTACGCCCAGATGGCCGCGAGCGACTCGATGCTCAACACGCCTCCCACCTTCAGCGTCTACCTGCTCGGGCTGATCCTCGAATGGGTCCAGTCCCTCGGCGGGCTCGAGGCCATGGCCGCCCGGAACTCGGCGAAGGCCGAGAAGCTCTACTCCTTCATCGACGCCTCGGAGTTCTACTCCAACCCCGTCGCCGCCGATTCGCGGTCCTGGATGAACGTGCCGTTCGTCACCGCCAAGCCCGAGGGGGACAAGGCGTTCGTGGCGGAGGCGGCCGCCGCCGGGCTGACGAACCTCGCCGGCCACCGCAGCGTCGGCGGCATGCGCGCCTCCATCTACAACGCCATGCCCATGGAGGGCGTCGACGCGCTGATCGACTTCATGGCCGACTACGAGCGCCGGAACGCCTGACGTGACCTACCGGGTCCAGACCCTCAACGCCATCAGCGCCCACGGGCTGGCGCAGCTCCCGGCGGAGTCCTACGTGGTCGCCTCGGACATCGCGGACCCGGACGCGTTGCTGGTCCGGTCCGCCAACCTCAACAACCGGGAGATCCCCGCGTCCGTGCTGGCGGTCGCCCGCGCCGGGGCCGGCACCAACAACGTGCCGGTTGCGGAGCTGAGCGCCCGGGGAGTCCCGGTCTTCAACACCCCCGGAGCGAACGCCAACGCGGTCAAGGAGCTGGTGCTGGCCGGACTGCTGGTCGGCGCCCGCAACATCGTGCAGGCGGTCGAGTTCAGCCGGTCGCTCGACGGGACCCCCGACGAGGTCGAGGAGCTCGTGGAGAAGGGCAAGAAGGCATTCGTGGGGTTCGAGCTCCCGGGCCGCGTCTTCGGCGTGGTCGGACTCGGCGCCATCGGCGTCCAGGTGGCCAACGCGGCCGCCGCCCTGGGCATGCGCGTGCTGGGCTACGACCCGCAGATCACGGTGGGCCACGCCTGGAAGCTGTCGGCCACCGTCGAGCAGGCCACCTCCATCGAGGAGGTCCTCAAGCGTTCCGACGCCGTGTCGCTGCACGTCCCCCTGGTGGCGGGCACACGCGGGCTCATCAACGCCGACCGCCTGGCCCTCATGAAGGCCAAGGCGCTGCTGCTCAACTTCTCCCGCGCGGCGATCGTCGACGAGGAGGCCGTGGTGGAGGCGCTGGACCGGCACAGGCTGCGCGGCTACATCTGCGACTTCCCCTCCCCGCTGCTCAACCACCACCCGGCCGTGGTCGCCACGCCCCACCTCGGGGCGTCCACCGGCGAGGCCGAGGACAACTGCGCCGTGATGGCCGCCGCGCAGCTGCACGCCTACCTCGCCAACGGCGACATCACCAACTCGGTGAACTTCCCGGATGCCGTGCTCGCCCGCTCAGAGTCGACGATGCGCCTGGCGATCGCCAACGCGAACGTGCCCAACATGGTGGGCCGCATCTCCACGCTGCTGGCCGATGCCGGGCTCAACATCGCGGACCTCCTCAACAAGTCGCGTGGCGAGCTGGCCTACACCGTCATCGACGTCGAGGGCGCCGTCCCCGAGTGCCTCGCCGCCGAGATCCGAGCCATCGAGGGCGTCCTGTCGGTGCGCGTGATCTGAGCCTGTGACGCCTACAGTGGGATGAACCACAGGGAGGTGTGCGGGTGTCGGACTTCATGTCGATCTTCCAGCCGGGGCTGGAGTACGTCCGGCGGCAGCGCGACCTGGACAAGATCCTCGTCGTCGAGGAGGACCAGGGAGCTCCGGGCCCCAAGCCGCTCGACCTCGAGTCCGGCTCGGTCGTGATCACGTTGCCGCCGGCGGAGGGTTCGCCGTCAGCGGACTGATGCGTCGTCTGAACCGACGGTGGGTACCGTTGCAGGCGTCACACCACTCAAGGAGTTCCGCATGGATCCGAGCCGCATCGTCCCCGACGACCAGATCTGGGACGCGATCAAGCGCGAATGCGCGGAGGCCGCGGCCCACGAGCCGCTGCTCGCCGGGTTCCTGCACACCGTCGTCCTCAGCCAGCCGGACCTGGAGGACGCGCTCAGCCTGATCCTGGCCGCGAAGCTCGACAACACCACCCTCCCGGCGCTCAGCCTCCGCGACATCATCCACGACGTGATCCTCGACGACGAGTGCATCCAGCGCGCCATTCGCGCGGACCTTCAGGCCGTGGTCTCCAGGGATCCCGCGTGCCCCGGCTACGCGAACCCGCTGCTCTACTTCAAGGGCTTCCAGTCCATCCAGGCCTACCGGGTGGCGCACTTCTACTGGATGCACGACCGCAAGCCGCTGGCGCTCTACCTGCAGAGCCGGATCTCTGAGGTGTTCGCCGTCGACATCCACCCCGGCGCCCGGATCGGGAAGGGGATCATGTTCGACCACGCCACCAGCGTGGTGATCGGCGAGACGGCGGTGGTCGAGGACGACTTCTCCATGCTCCATGAGGTCACCCTCGGCGGCTCCGGCAAGGAGGGGGGAGACCGGCATCCCAAGATCGGCCGCGGCGTGATGATCGGCGCCGGCGCCAAGGTGCTGGGCAACATCCGTGTCGGCGAGGGCGCGAAGATCGGCGCCGGTTCGGTGGTCCTGCACGAGGTGCCGCCCCACACCACCGTCGCGGGCGTGCCGGCGAAGATCGTCAACGTGCCGGCGTCGGCGCTGCCCGCCTTCGACATGGACCAGAGCATCGACGACGAGGACGAGGCGCGACGGGCCAAGGTGGCGCAGGACTGGTAGACGACCCGCCACATTCGGCGGGATCTCTACCGCGCCCCCCACCTGCGGCGATACCGTGAGCCATGCGCATCAACGACGTCATCGCCAGCAAGGGCTCCACTGTCATCACCGCCCGCTCTGACCAGAGCGTCGCGGACCTCGTGAAACTCATGACCCACCACCGCATCGGCGCCGTCGTCATCACCGACGACGGTGAGACGGTCACCGGCATCGCGGGGGAGCGCGACGTGGTGCGCGCCCTGGGCGAGCGCGGGGCGGCGGCGCTGGAGGCCACCATCGGCGAGATTCTTGACCGCGACGTCCACGTGTGCGTCCCCGACGACGACATCGCCAGTGTCGCGGCGGCCATGACCGAGTACCGGACCCGCCACATGCCGGTGGTGCAGGAGGGTCACTTCGTGGCCATCGTCAGCATCGGCGACATCGTCAAGAGCCGCATCGACCAGCTGCAGACGGAGCAGGAGCACCTGATCAAGTACGTCCAGGGCTGATCCCCGCTCAGCCCTGACCGCCGCCCACCCAGGCGACGCGTTCCCCGGTGAGCTCCTCGACGACCCGAGAGGTGCCCGCCGGGTGCACGGCGGCCACCAGGCCGCCGAGCACGCGGGTCTCGAAGCCCTCGCGCGCCGCGTCGATCGCGGTGGCCCGCACGCAGTAGTCGGTGGCGATGCCGCACACGTCCACGTGCGTGATGCCGTGCTCGCCCAGCCACTGCGCCAGACCGGTCCCGTCGTCCCCACCCCCCACGGTGCCCTCGAACCCTGAGTACGCGGCGGCGAAGGAGCCCTTGTCGAACACGGCGTCGAAGCCGAACTCCCGCAGCGCCGGGTGGAGCTCCTGCCCGGGGGTGCCCACCACGCAGTGGGGCGGCCAGCTGTCCACGAAGTCGGGGGTGTCGGAGAAGTGCGCCCCAGGATCGATGTGGTGGTCGCGCGTGGCCACCACCCGCCGGTAGCCGTGATCCCCGGCCAGCAGCGCCGCCACCGCCTCGGCCACCGCGTTGCCGCCCTCCACCCCGAGCGCGCCCCCCTCACAGAAGTCCACCTGCACGTCCACAACGATCAGAGCCCTGGTCACGTCGATCCCTCCCGCTTCGGTCCAGCCAGCCTAACGCGGTACCCTCGCGCCCATGGAGCGACGCATCCACGTGACGGCGGTGGTGCTCCGCGACCCCTCCGGCAACGTGTTGCTCGTGCGCAAGCGCGGCACGACGAGGTGGATGAACCCCGGGGGCAAGCCCGAGGAGGGGGAGACGCCTGAGCAGTGCGGCGCCCGCGAGGTCCGCGAGGAGCTGGGCCTCGACCTGGATCACCGGCTTCTGGTGCCGTTGGGGCTGTTCGAGGCGGACGCGGCCAACGAGCCGGACCACACCGTTGTGGCGCACGTCTTCGCCTGGCCCGAGGCCGTCGTCGGCCCCGTGCATCCCGCGGCCGAGATCGACGCCGTGCGCTGGTCATCGGCCGCCGAGGCACTCGGGGGAACGGATCCGACGCTCGCCCCGCTCTACACGGGGGAGATCGCGCCGCTGCTGTAGCTGACGTGGAACTGGACGACGAAGACCCCGAACCTGTCTGGCTCTGCTCACACCTCGACGTGCATCGCGACCGTGTGGGTACCGCCCGCGGGGATGGTCACCGCGTTGTCCTGCACGCAGCCGTACTCCACGCAGGCGAACGCCGTCCACTCCCCGCTGGCGACCTCGCGGCCACCGGGACCCGGGTTCCACACGATCACGCTGGCCGCGCCGTCGGCGGAGAGCGCGATGCTGCGCACCGGGTCCCGCAGGGTCAGGTCAGGAGCGCCCGAGTAGACGCGGTCCAGGTGCCGCCCGACCGCGACGGGCACGTCCTCCACCGCCACGGCCGCGTCGACTGCGAAGTCGCGGAACGGCACTCCCTCCAGGCCCGTCACCGACGCGCCGCGGGCGTCGACCGCGAAGTACGGGTGCAGCGCGCAGTCCACGACGACCTCGCTGGTCGGGCTGGCCACGGTGAGCTCGACGGTGAGCCGCTCCCGGCTCATCCGCACGTCCAGGCGGTACGCGAGATCCGGCGGGTAGAGCTCGGCCCCGGGCAGGTGCGCGACGCCGGGGGAGTCCAGGGTGAGCACCACCCGGGCCCCGTCGTCGCTCTGCTCCAGCAGGTCCAGAGCCCAGGGCACCCTTGCCACCAGGCCGTGGCTGAACGGCACGTCGGCCCCCGCGCGGCCCGTCCCGAACCACGGCGCGCACACCGGGATCCCGCCGTGCCACATGTGCCCGACACTCAACCGGGCCTCCCCGGACATCCACAGCACCTCGCCGTGGCCGGCCGGCTCCCAGGACAGCACGCAGGCGCCCAGCTCCGCGACGCGGCCCCGCCCCCAGGTGCCGTGCAGCTCGTGAATGGTCATGCCCGTCACGCTACCCCCGCGACACCCGCCCAGCAGCCCATACGATGGCACCATGCCGACCATCCGTCCCGCCCAGAGCCGAGACCTGCCGGCCATCACCGACATCTTCAACGAGGCAGGCGTGGGCACCACGGCCTCCTACGCGCTGGAACCCGTGACCGTGGCCGACCGACGGGCGTGGTTCGAGCGGCTCACCGGCGCGGACTTTCCGGTCCTCGTGCTCGAGGACGACGGCGAGGTCATCGGCTACGCCAGCTACGGCCCGTTCCGCCCCCTGGCCGGCTACGCGCACACGGTCGAGCACAGCGTCTACATCCGATCGGGCCGCCGCGCCGCGGGCGGCGGGCGGATGCTCATGCTGGCCCTCCTGGACTACGCGAGGGGAAGGGGCGTGCACGTGATGGTGGGCGTCGTCGACGGTGCCAACGAGGACTCGCTGGCGTTCCACCGCAAGCTGGGCTTCGTCGAGTCGGGGCGCCTGCCGGAGGTGGGCCGGAAGTTCGACCGGTGGCTCGACGTGGTGTTCATGACCCAGCTGCTGTGACCGCGCACCGCGCGGCCACTAGCATGTCGTCATGGCTTTCCACGCTGACGCGAGCGATCTGACCCACAAGGAGATTCTGACGTGGGAGGGGTTCGGGGCGGCGCAGCGGGAGCTGGCCGGCCTCGTCGCGGAGTCCGGGTTCGAGCCGTCGATCATCGTGGCGGTGGCGCGGGGCGGCATGCCCGTTGCGGGCGGCCTCACCTACGCGCTGGGCGTGAAGCTCACCGACGTCATCAACGTGGAGTTCTACACCGACGTGGAGCAGACACTGCCGGACCCCATCCTGCTGGCGCCGATGATGGACACCGAGTCCATCGCCGGCAAGCGGATCCTCGTCGTCGACGACGTGGCGGACTCCGGCCGCACCCTGGGGCTGGTGATCAAGCTGCTGCGCGGCTTCGGGGCGGACGTGCGCAGCGCCGTGCTCTTCGCGAAGTCGCGCACCCTCGTCGATCCCGACTTCGTCTGGAAGCGCACCGACGAGTGGATCGTCTTCCCCTGGTCCGCCGATCCGCCCCTCACGGCCGCCCAGCGCTGAGCATCTGCCCAACCTCGGCGTGGACCCACGGCAACAGGTGGGAACCGCCGCGATCCGGGGAAGGGCACAGGATATTGTGATCCTGCACATCGGCGCCGCGGCCATGCCCGCTCGTCGCAGATCACAGTTAGGAACTGAAAACGTGACCCTTGAGTGGACCGAACAGGACTCCCGAGCCGTCGACACCGCCCGCATCCTCGCCGCCGACGCAGTCGAGAAGGTTGGCAACGGACACCCCGGTACGCCCATCTCGCTCGCGCCGGTGGCCTACCTTCTGTACCAGAAGGTGATGAACATCGATCCCACCGACGACCTCTGGCTCGGCCGCGACAGGTTCGTGCTGTCGGCGGGTCACGCGTCGCTGACGCAGTACACGCAGCTCTACCTGGGCGGCCTCGGGCTGGAGCTCGAGGACCTGAAGGCGCTGCGCACGTGGGGCTCCAAGACCCCCGGCCACCCCGAGTACCACCACACGAAGTTCGTGGAGTGCACCACCGGCCCCCTCGGCGCCGGCATCTCGAACGCCGTCGGCATGGCCATGGCCGCCCGCCGCGAGCGCGGCCTCTTCGACCCGGAGGCCCCCGTCGGCGAGTCGGTGTTCGACCGCCAGATCTACGTGATCGCGGGCGACGGCTGCCTGCAGGAGGGCGTCTCGTCCGAGGCCTCCTCCCTGGCCGCCACGCAGAACCTGGGCAACCTGACCCTCATCTACGACGACAACCGCATCACCATCGAGGGTGAGACCGACATCTCGTTCACCGAGGACGTCAACGCCCGCTACGAGGCCTACGGCTGGCACGTGCAGAGCGTGGACTGGACCAACGGCGGCACCGAGTACCGCGAGGACATGGACGCCCTGTACGCGGCCATCGAGGCCGCGAAGGCCGTCACGGACAAGCCCAGCTTCATCAAGCTCACCACCGTCATCGGCTGGCCGCTGCCCAACAAGCAGGGCATGCACGCCGTGCACGGCTCCAAGATCGGCGCCGACGAGATCGCCGCCCTCAAGGACGCCCTGAAGTTCCCGCAGGAGCCCTTCGCTGTGGACCAGGCCGTCGTGGACCACGCCCGTGCCAACGCTGCCGAGCGCGGCCGCGCGGCCCGCGCCGCCTGGGACGAGAAGTACGCCGCCTGGGCGGCCGCCAACCCGGAGCGCGTGGCGCTGCTGGAGCGCGCCGCGGCCCGCAAGCTTCCCGAGGACCTGAGCCTGCCGGTGTTCGAGGAGGGCAAGAAGTCCACCCGCGCCGCCTCCGGTGAGGTGCTCTCCGCGCTCGCGTCCCAGCTCCCCGAGCTGTGGGGCGGGTCCGCGGACCTCGCCGGCTCCAACAACACGACGATGAAGGGCGAGCCCAGCTTCCTCCCCGAGGAGCGCGTCACGCACGACTGGCCCGGCAACCCCTACGGCCGCACGCTGCACTTCGGCATCCGCGAGCACGCCATGGGCGGCATCCTCAACGGCATCAACCTCTCCGGCCTCACCCGCGCCTACGGCGGCACCTTCCTGGTCTTCGCCGACTACATGCGCCCGGCCGTGCGCCTCGCCTCCATCATGGGCGTGCCCACGGTGTTCGTGTGGAGCCACGACTCGGTCGGCGTCGGCGAGGACGGCCCCACCCACCAGCCCATCGAGCACCTCGCCTCGCTGCGCGCCATCCCCGGCCTCGACGTCGTCCGCCCGTCGGACGCCAACGAGACCTCCGTCGCGTGGGGCGAGATCCTGCGCCGCTCGGACCGCCCGGCCGGCATCATCCTGTCCCGCCAGGACCTGCGCACCATCCCGCGCGGCGAGAAGTTCGCCTCCGCGGAGGGCGTCGCCAACGGCGCGTACGTGGTGAGCGAGGCCGACGGTGAGGTGGCCGTGATCCTGCTGGCCTCCGGCTCCGAGGTGGAGCTGGCGCTGGCCTCGCAGGAGGCGCTGCAGGCCGAGGGCATCGCCACCCGCGTGGTCTCCGTGCCCTGCCAGGAGTGGTTCGACGAGCAGACGGCCGAGTACAAGGAGTCCGTCCTGCCCGCGGCCGTCACGGCCCGCGTGAGCATCGAGGCCGGCATCGCCATGGGGTGGTCGAAGTACCTCGGCGCCAAGGGTGCCTCGGTCAGCATCGAGCACTTCGGGGCCTCCGCCTCGGGCAACAAGTGCTTCGAGGAGTTCGGCTTCACCGTGGCCAACGTCGTGGCCACCGCCAAGTCGGTCCTCTGAGCCGCACCTCCACCGCTTGCCGGCGGCGTTTCCTCATCCGAGGGGACGCCGCCGGCGGCGTCTATGCTGGGCGGCATGGGCATCAAGGATGTGGTGGGCAATCTCGTCGGTGACAAGCCGATCGTGCTGGAACTCGACATGGCCCGCGGGGTGCTCGTGGCCAGGCCCACCAACCCCGTCCAGGCGATCCAGCTGATCAACAGCGCCACCCTCGGGGCGCTCCGCCAGCACCTGGCGGACGCGGCCGATGACCCGCGCGTCGTCGGCCTCATCGTGCACTCCGTACCGTCGCAGACCCTCCTGGCCCACATCGAGGAGATCGCCGGCCTGGTCGAGACGTTCGGGCAGAAGAAGCAGACCATGGCCTGGGCCGAGTCCTTCGGGGAGTTGTCCGGTGGCCTCGCGGCCTACCGTCTCGCCGTCGCGGCGGACCAGATCTGGGTGCAGCCCACGGGCATGTTGAGCATCGGGGGAGTGGAGCTCAGCATCACGCTGCTGCGTGGGCTGCTGGAGAAGGTGGGCGTGGAGCCGCAGTTCGGGCAGCGCCACGAGTACAAGACCGCCGCGGACAGCTATGCGGCAGATCACGTCACCGAGGCCAACCGCGAGATGATGACGCGCCTGGGCCAATCGCTGGTGGACGGGATCGTCGAGGCCGTCGCCCGCCGTCGAGGGCTGTCGGCCGAGCAGGTGTGGGAGGGCGTCAACGGGGCGCCGGTCACGCCCGAGCGCGCGCTCGAGCTCGGACTGATCGACAGGATCGGCTACCGCGACGAGGCCTACGCCGAGACCCTGGAGGCATGGGGCGCGCGGCCCGAGCATCTGCTGTTCGCGCAGCGCTATACCTCGAAGGCCGCGCTGAAGCGGAAGCTGCAGCGGGGGCAGGCGAAGGTCGCGGTGGTCTCCGTCCGCGGCGCCATCGTGACAGGTCGCGGTCAGCGCAGCCCCATGGGCGGCGAGCAGGCCGGGGCGGACGTCGTCGACGAGCACCTCCGCGCCGCGCTGCGCGACGACGACGTGAGGGCCGTGATCCTCGACGTCGAGTCGCCCGGCGGGTCCGCCGTCGCCTCGGACTTCATCAGGCGCTCCGTCCTGCGGCTGCGTGAGTCAGGCAAGCCGGTGGTGGCGCAGATGGGCCATGTCGCGGCCTCGGGCGGCTACTACGTGGCCATGCCGGCCGATGAGATCGTCGCCCACGCCGCCACACTCACCGGCTCCATCGGCGTCCTGGGCGGCAAGATGGTCACCCAGGGGCTCTACGACAAGCTCGGACTCATCCGCGAGGCCATCCCCATCGGGGAGAGCGCATCCTTCCTCTCCGACGCCTCGCGGTTCTCCGACGAGGACTGGGCGCGCCTCGACGCCTGGCTGGACCGGGTCTACCTGGACTTCACCACCTTCGCCGCGCAGGACCGGGGCATGGAGTATGCGCAGCTGGAGGCTCTCGCCCGGGGGCGGGTCTGGACGGGCGCCGACGCAAGGGACCGCGGGCTCGTGGACCACATCGGGGGCCGGCGGGTCGCGGTGGAGCGCGCGTGCGCGCTCGCGGGGCTGGATCCCAAGGACGTCAAGCTGGCCCACCAGGGGGATTCGGGGGTGCTTGCGCTGATCAGGCCGGCCACCTCCAGCGAGACGGCCGCGGGCGGCGTCGGTCTGCCGGACGGCGAGTCCGTCCTGGCGGGGCTCGCGGCACGGGTGGGCCTGCGCGGCCACGGCGTGCTCAGCCTGCCCTGGTCGCTGCGGGTGCGCTGAGCGCCGGCATTTGGGGGCGTCGTCGGCGTTTCGTACCATTGAGGTCGCTGTGCGGCGTTGGCCGCTGAGGGGTGAATGTGAAGAAGTCTGCGAAGATCGCGATCGGCGTCGGAGTCGGGGCCGTGGTGCTGGTGGGGGGCGGCTACGTCGCCTCCTACTTCGTCGCGGGCAGCCAACTGCCGGCTCAGGCCTCGGTGGAGGGGTTCGCGATCGGCGGCCTGTCCCCGGATGAGGCCGTCGAGACGCTCCGCACCCAGTTCGCGGACGAGGCCGCCGCACCCCTCATGCTGAGCTCCGGGTCGGTCGCCGTCCCGCTGCCGGCCGCCGAGAGCGGCCTCAGCACGGACTTCGAGGCCACCGTCCGCGCGGCGGGCGGCGGCTACAGCTGGAATCCCGCTGACATCGCCCGCAACCTCGTCGGGGGTGAGGACGTGGCGCTGGTGCGCACGGTCGACGAGGCCGCCCTGACGGACGCCGTCGAGGCGGTGGCGGACAACTTCGCCGTGGAGGGCGTGGACGCCACGCTCGCGTTCACGGACGGCCAGATCGCTCGCACCGCGGCGGTGGACGCCCAGCAACTGAACGTGGACGCCACGGTGGACGCGGTCGAGACGGCCTTCCTGGCGGGGGAGGACTCCGCCCAGGCCGCCACCCGGAACGAGCCGCCCGCGGTGACCGACGCCATGGTGGACGAGGCCGTCACCGCGTACGCCACCCCCATCCTCAGCGGGCCGGTCACGCTCACCTACAAGACCGCCAGCATGGACATCGCGCCAGCCACCATCGCGGGGGTGACCACCTTCTCGGTGACCGACGGAAAGCTCGCGCCCGTCATCGACGCCGACGCGCTGTCCGCCGTCGCGGAAGGCGCGCAGGAGGCCCTCGGCCTCAACCCCCCGAAGGACGCGGGCTACAGCTTCGCCACCGGGGTCCCGGTCGTGGTTCCCTCGGTGACCGGCGAGGTGCTGGATCCGGAGGCCTTCGTCGAGACCGTGAAGACGGCGGCCACCGCCACTGGCGCTGCCCGCACCGTCCCCGTGACGGTGACCACCCAGGAGCCCGAGTTCACCACCGCCGAGGCCCAGGCGGCCGCGCCGAAGGAGGTGATCGGGGAGTTCACCACCCGCTTCCCGCACGCCGCCTACCGCAACACGAACCTCGGCCGGGCCGCGTCGTCGGTCAACGGCACCGTGCTCCTGCCGGGCGAGATCTTCTCCCTCAACGACACGCTCGGCCCGCGCACCGCCGCCAACGGGTACGTCGACGGCTACGTCATCAACGGCGGCCGGCTCGTCAAGGAGGCGGGCGGCGGCATCTCGCAGGCCGCCACGACGCTGTACAACGCAGGGTTCTTCGCCGGCTACGAGGACATCGAGCACAAGCCCCACAGCCTCTACTTCGACCGGTACCCGGCGGGCCGCGAGGCCACCATCTACTACGGCTCGCTGGACATGCGGTTCAGGAACGACACCGAGTACCCGGCCATCATCCAGGGCATCATCACGAAGTCCTCACCCGGCAGCCGGGGCAGCCTCACCTTCAAGATCTGGTCCCAGCGCACCTACACCAAGGTCACGTCGACGGAGCCGGTGAAGTCCGGCTTCTACACCGGCGCCGAACGCGTGGTCACAGACACCCCGTGCGAGCCGCAGGCCCCCATCCGGGGCTTCACGGTCACCTGGCAGCGGCTCTTCTACCAGGGCTCCGAGGTGGTCAAGCGCGAGAACTACAGCTGGAAGTACAGCGCGGGTGACGCCATCACGTGCGCGGCCGCGGGCGGCTGATCGCCACGGGCTGAATCCCCCCGCCCAGCCGGTCGCGCGGGCGGGGCCCCGGCGGGCCGTGGCACGCTAAGCTGTCATCGTCCGCCCTTGAAGGAGTGAAAAGTGACGTACATCATCGGTTTGCCCTGTGTCGATGTGAAGGACCGCGCCTGCGTCGAGGAGTGCCCGGTTGACTGCATCTACGAGGGCAATCGCATGCTCTACATCCACCCCGAGGAGTGCGTGGACTGCGGCGCATGTGAGCCGGTGTGCCCCGTCGAGGCCATCTACTACGAGGACGACGTGCCCGAGGAGCAGGCCAAGTTCTACGACGTCAACGTCCAGTTCTTCGACGAGATCGGCTCCCCCGGTGGCGCGGCGAAGCTCGGCGTGATCGACAAGGACCACCCCATCGTCGAGGCGCTCCCGCCCCAGGGCGAGTGATGGGCCTCGGGGCCCGCCTGCCTGACTTCCCCTGGGACACGCTGAGCGACGCCAAGCGCGTCGCCACCGCCCACCCCGACGGCATCGTCGATCTCTCTGTCGGCACGCCCGTCGACCCCACGCCTCAGTTGGCGCGCGACGCGCTGGCCGCCGCGGCGGACGCCCACGGCTACCCGACGGTGTGGGGCGTCTCCGCCACCAGGCGCGCCATCCTGGGTTATCTGGAGCGCCGCTGGGCCGCCGTCGCCCTGCCGGACGAGGGCGTCATGCCGGTGATCGGCACGAAGGAACTGGTGGCGTGGCTGCCCACCCTGCTCGACCTCGGGCCCTCGGACGCCGTCGTGTTCCCGGAATGCGCATACCCCACCTATGAGGTGGGCGCCCTGACGGCGAAGGCTCGGGCCGTGCCCCTCGACGACCCCTCCCGGGTCCCGGCCGATGCCCGGTTGATCTGGATCAACTCCCCGGCCAACCCCACCGGCCGGATCCTCGGGCTGGAGGAGATGCGCGCCTTCGTGGCCGCCGCGCGGACGCGGGGCGCGGTGCTGGCCAGCGACGAGTGCTACGGCGAGTTCGCCTGGGAGGCCGAGCCCTTCTCCGTGCTGGACCCCAGGGTCAACGACGGCGACGCCACGGGCCTGCTGGTCGTGGGCTCGCTGTCCAAGCGCTCCAACGCCGCCGGCTACCGTGGAGGGTTCGTCGCCGGGGATCCCGCCGTCGTCCAGCGCCTGGTGGCGGCCCGCAAGCATCTCGGCATGATCGTGCCGGCGCCCATCCAGGCCGCGATGGTGGCCATGCTGGGGGACCAGGCCCACGTCGAGGAGCAGCGTCAGCGCTACCTCGCCCGCCGCGCCCTCCTCAAGCCCGCCCTCGAGGCGGCAGGCTTCCGGATCGAGCACTCGGAGGGCTCCCTGTACCTGTGGGCCACGCGCGGCGAGGACTGCCGCGACACCGTCGCCTGGCTGGCTGAGCGCGGCATCCTCGCCGCTCCGGGTGACTTCTACGGCGCGGCCGCCGCCCGCCACGTGCGCGTCGCGCTGACCGCCACCGACGAACGCGTCGCCGCGGCCGCCGCCCGCCTGTCGCACCCCGCCTAGCCCCCCGTCGCGCGGCTCCGCCGCCGTGCGTTGAGCCTGACACGGCTCTCGGTGTGGTGCGTTGAGCCTGATATCGACCTTGTCGCGGAATTGAACGTTCCAACGCTGTTTTCGGTGGTTGAGGTCGATTTCAGGCTCAAGTGGGGGTCATGACATGCGTGTCAGGCTCAAGTGTGGGCAATGAGATGCGTGTCAGGCTCAACTCCCTCCCGCAGGGAGGGGCGACGGGGCCGGGTTGACACGGCCCGAACGGCGTGCCTAAGGTAATCGGGTTGTCGTCGACCGTGAGGAGGTGCATGCAGATGTTGATCACCACTGCTGCCACCGGTCGGCTGCGCGCTCTCGCCGTCGCCTGACCGGAGCCGCGCCGGGGCCCCGCCCCACCCGTGACGCCTGAGCGTCCCCCCTCCTCTGATCTTCCGCGTCGACGTCACGACGCCGTCCCTCCAGGACCTCCCCATGCATGCATCGCCCCGCGGCCGGTACGACTTCCCGCCCGCAATCCCCGCCGACTCGCGCCCCGACGTGCGTTCGCCCAGCCGGTTCCTGTTCTGGCTGATGCGGTCGTACGGCTGGGTCGTGCCCGCGATGACGCTCGCCGCCTCGTCGTGGATGATCCCCGCCGCGCTGACCCCCTGGCTCCTTGGCCGGGCGATCGACGCCGGCGTGGTCAGCGGAGACCCCGCGGCCACCCTCGGGTGGGTCGCGCTGCTCCTGCTGGTCATCGTCGTCGGCGTGGTCGGCGGAATCATGTTCCACACCTTCGCGGTGCGGATGTGGCTGCTCGGTATCTACGGCGTCCAGCGCCGGGTATCGCGGCAGGCGGTCCACCTCGGTCACGTGCTCAACCGGCGCGTCCCCACCGGCGAGGTGCTGAGCGTCGCGTCCTCGGACAGCGACCAGTTCGGCGCCACCGTCGACTCCTTCGGGCACGTCATCGCGTCTGCCGTCAGCTTCCTGCTGGCGTCGGTCCTCATGATGACCACCTCCCCGTCGCTGGGGCTCGTGGTGCTCGTCGCCACTCCGGTGCTGCTACTGGCCTCGACGCCGGTGCTGGGCCCGCTCACCCGGGCGCAGTCGGCCGAGCGCACGGAGAGCTCGTCGCTGACCACCATGGCCACCGACATCGCCACCGGCCTGCGGATCCTGCGAGGGATCGGCGGGGAGCGGACGTTCGCCCGCAACTACGAGCGGCAGTCCCAGAAGGTGCGCGCCCTCGGCGTGCGGCTCGGCACCTGGCAGGCGGTCGTCGAGGCCACCAGCATCCTGCTCTCGGGCCTGCTGCTGGTCGCGCTCGTGTACCTGGGCTCGCGCCAGATGTACGAGGGCACCCTCAGCGTGGGCCAGCTGATCAGCTTCTTCGGCTACGCGGTGTTCCTCACCACGCCCATGCAGACCTTCTTCGACTTCGCACAGAAGTGGGTTCAGGGCCTTGTGGCGGCGCAGAAGACGCTCTCCTTCCTGGGCGCGGACGTGCCCTGGAGGCCCACCGGGGCGCCCCTCGGGGACGCGCCCGTCCTGCGCGACGAGGCATCGGGGGTGGTGGTGCGGCCCGGGCGGATGCTCGGCATCGTGTCGCCGGATCCGGACGCCTCCGCGGCGCTGGCCGACCGGCTGGGGCGCTACCTGCCGGAGTCCGCCGTCGAGACGGACGACGACGAGGAGCTCACCGGCCGGGCGCGGAAGGCCGCGCGCCGGGAACGGATCGCCGAGCGGGCGCGCAAGGCCGCGGCCGACGCCGAGCTGGCGTCCCGGCCGTGGGGCGTCACCGCCGACGGGGTGGACTACTCCGAGCTCGACATGGCCGAGCTGCGTCGCCGCGTCGTGGTGTCCCACACGGGCTCGGGCCTGTTCTCCGGCACGCTGCAGACCGCCGTCGACCCGTGGGGGACCCATACCCGCGACCAGGCCGAGCGGGCGCTGGTGGTCGCCTCCGGCGAGGACATCTACGACGCCATGCCCGGCGGATGGCAGGGCAGGATCGACGAGAAGGGCCGGGGCCTGTCCGGAGGGCAGCGGCAGCGCCTCGTCCTGGCCCGCACCCTGGTGCTCGATCCCGAGACCCTGATCCTGGTCGAGCCCACGTCCGCGGTCGACGCGCACACCGAGGCCCGGATCGCCGAGCGTCTGGCCGCCCATCGGCGCGGCCGGACCACCGTCGTGGTGACGGCGTCACCGCTGATGCTGCGCCACTGCGACGAGATCGCGGTGCTGGCCGGGGGCCGGGAGGTCGCCCGGGGCAGCCACGACGAGCTGCGCACCCACCCCGACTACCACCGCGTCATCGCGCGCGGCATGGAGGATGACGATGAGTGAACACCTGCTGGCGGAGTCCTCCGCCTCCACCTGGCGCACCGAGCCCCCCGAGCCCCGGCTCCAGGAGGGCCTGGACGTGCCCCGCGGAGGGGGACCGCGCGCCCGGTTGGCCGCGCTGGCCAGGCGGCACCACATCCGCACCGCGACCGCCCGGGCCGTGATCGCCGACGCGCGCTCGCCCGAGCACGGGTTCCCCGTGGCCACCTCGGGCCAGGCGGTCGGGTTCCTGGGCCGGATGCTCGAGGGGCATCGCCGCGCCCTGCTGGCGTGGGCCGTGGTGCTCAACGTCGGCGCGGCCGGCGCGGGGCTCGTCGCGCCGTTCATGCTGGGCCGGCTGATCGACCGGGTCACCGGCGGGCAGTTGGACCTCTCCGGGGTCACCGCTCTGGTGGCGATCATCGCCGGCGTGATCCTCGCGCAGGCGCTCCTCACGTTCGCCGCGCGGCGCGCCTCGGCCGTGCTCGGCTACGACCTGCTCGCCGCCGCGCGTGAGGAGGTGGTGCGGATCGTGCTCCGGCTGCCGCTCGGGCACGTGGAGTCGTCCGGATCGGGTGACCTGCTCACCCGGATCACCTCGGACGTGTCGAAGATGGCCACGGCGGCGCGCTGGGCGTTCCCGACGCTCATCGTCTCCATCGTCCTCATCGGCGCCACCCTGGTGGCCATGGTCCTCAACTCGTGGCTCCTGACGCTGCCCATGCTCCTGACTGCGGTGGTCATGTGGCTGGGCGGGCGCTACTACCTGTCGCGGGCGACGGCGGGCTACATCACCGAGTCGCGGTCCTACTCCGTCATCAACGCCACCACCACGGAGACCGTGGAGGGCGCCCGCACCGTCGAGGCGCTCGCGCTCGGCGACCTCCGGGTGGCGCAGCTGGACGAGGACACCGAGGTGTCCGCCCAGGCCGAGCGCTACACCATGACGCTGCGCAACATGCTCTTCGCCATGGTCGACTCGTCGTTCCAGCTGCCCCTGGTGGGGGTGGTGCTGCTCGGCACCTGGGGCCATGCGGAGGGGTTGGTCACCATCGGCCAGATCACGACGGCGGCGCTCTACGTCTCGCAGCTGCAGGGGCCGCTGGACCGCGTGATCGCGGTGCTGGATCACCTGCAGCTCGGCATCGTCTCGACCGCGCGCCTCATCGGCGTGGCCCAGGTGGAGGACGACCGCACCCCGGGCGACGGGCAGCCGGAGGGCGCCAAGCTCACGGGCAGCGGCCTGCGGTTCGGCTACCGGGAGGGCGTCGACGTGCTCCACGGGGTGGACGTGGACCTCGTGCCCGGGGAGCGCCTGGCCATCGTCGGCCCGTCCGGGTCCGGCAAGTCGACCCTCGGGCGGCTCGTCGCCGGCATCAACCGGCCCCGGGTGGGCGAGGTCACCGTCGGTGGCGTCGACGTCATGGACCTCCCGCTGGACCGGCTCCGCACCGAGGTGGCGCTGGTCACGCAGGAGCATCACGTGTTCGTCGGCTCGGTCCGCGACAACGTGGTGCTCGCGCGCGAGACCACCGCCTCCGACGACGAGGTGGAGCAGGCCCTGCGCGCGGTCGACGCGTGGGGGTGGGTGTCGCGGCTTCCGGGCGGGCTGCACGCGGAGCTCGGTCACGGCAAGACGCCGCTCACGCCCGCCCAGGCGCAGCAGGTGGCGCTGGCCCGGCTCATCGTGGCCGACCCGCACACCCTCGTCCTCGACGAGGCCACCTCCCTGATCGACCCGTCCTCGGCCAGGCACCTGGAGGGGTCGATGGCGGCGCTGCTCGACGGGAGGGCGGTCATCGCGATCGCCCACCGCCTGCACACCGCCCACGACGCGGACCGGATCGCGGTGGTCGAGGGCGGGCGCATCGTCGAGATCGGGTCCCACCACGAGCTCCTCGAGCTCGACGGGCAGTACGCCGACCTGTGGCGCACCTGGCGGAACTGACTCCGCCGACGGTGCGGCTCAGCCGAGCGTGAGGACCGCGGAGCCGGCTGCGGCCGGTTCCGCGGCATCGCGCCAGGCGCCGGCGGCGGCGGTCCACTCCCGGTCCCCGACGACCACGGAGGTGAGGCCGGCGGCGTAGCTGTTGGCGATCGCCAGCTGAGCGGCGGACCACAGCTGGGTCTCGTCGGCGGCCGCGACCGACCAGGAGGCGCCCTCACCCGAGACGGTCACCGCTTCGCCCAGGGCCCCCAGGACCCGCTCGAACGCCGTCGGATCCGGCGTGGGGGAGTCCTCGAAGCTCAGGCAGGCGATGCCCTCGGGCCGCGACCCGCGCAGCGCGCCGGCCACCCCCGTCGCCTTCGCCACGTGCTGCCGGTACGCCTCCGGGAACCCGCTGCGCTGCACCTGCTGGGCCACGTCGTTGATGTCGCCGGTCTCCCAGCCGGAGAACTTGACCAGTTCCTCGTAGAACCTGGCTGAGGAGTACCACGGGTCCATGATCTCCTCCTCGGTGCCCCAGCCGTAGGAGGGCCGCTGCTGGAAGAGGCCCAGCGAGTCCCGGTCCCCGTAGTCGAGGTTGCGCAGGTCCGACTCCTGGTAGGCCGTGGCGAGCGCGATCACGGCCGCCCGCTCGGGGAGGCCCAGCTCGACGGAGGCCGCCACGATGATGGAGGCGTTGCGAGCCTGCTCGGGCGAGAGCGCGGTGGAGCCGCCCTCGATCACGACGGTGCACTGCTCGGGCGTGACGCGCTGGTACACGTACTCGTACGCCTTCCACCCGGCGAACGCGAGGCCGGCGAGCAGCGCCAGCGTGAGGAGGGCCGCGATGAGGCCTCGGCGCATCAGTTGGCGTGCAGCGCTGAGTTGAGCGAGACCTTCGAGCCCCGACGGTGGCGCGCGAGGACCGCCCCGCTCACCGAGTCCCGCATGAACAGCAGGTCGTCCTGGCCGGACAGCTCCCGCGCCTTGACCACCGAGCCGTCCGACAGGGTGACCTTGGTGCCGGCCGTGATGTACAGGCCAGCCTCCACCACGCAGTCGTGGCCCAGCGAGATGCCCACGCCGGAGTTGGCGCCCAGCAGGCACCGCTCCCCGAGGCTGATCACCTCCTGGCCGCCGCCGGAGAGGGTGCCCATGATCGAGGCGCCGCCGCCCACGTCAGTGCCGTCGGCGACCACGACGCCGGAGGAGATGCGGCCCTCGACCATCGACGTGCCGAGCGTGCCGGCGTTGAAGTTGACGAAACCCTCGTGCATGACGGTGGTGCCCTCGGCGAGGTGGGCGCCGAGCCGGACCCGGTCCGCGTCCGCGATCCGCACGCCGGTGGGGGTGACGTAGTCTACCATGCGGGGGAACTTATCCACCCCGTAGACGGTGAGCTGCTCGCCGCGGGCGTGCAGCAGCATCCGCACACGGTTGACGTCTGCCACCCTGACGGGCCCGCGCGTGGTCCACGCGTTGTTGGGCAGCACCCCGAAGATGCCGGTCAGGTTCAGCCCGTGCGGGGCGACCAGCCGGGCGCTGAGCAGGTGCAGGCGCAGGAAGGCGTCCTCGACCGACTCAGGCGCCTCGTCGAGATCGATCTCGACGCGCACCACCTTGGACTCCACCTGCCGGATCTCGTCGACCTGCTGGGCCTCCACCAGCAGCGACGGCGGCTCGTCGGTCACGTCCGAGCCGAGCCGCGGCTCGGGATACCAGGTGTCGAGCACGGCGCCCGTGGTGTGGACGGTGGCCAGGCCCCAGGCCCAGGCGGTGCGGGTCTCGTTGGTCATGGCGGCCAGTCTAGTGGCGGCCCAGGTAAGGGTCGCGTTACAGATCGGTGCCAGGTGCGCTTCCCGCCCCCGAGACCCAATAGCCTGTGCGCATGAGTGCGCTGTTCGACGATTACCCGCCGGGGGAGGCTTTCGACGAGATGGTCGGGCCCGAGGGGATCCGGGCCTCGGCGCGGAGCGTCGCCGAGGGCCTGGAGCGGTTGGGGATCGACGAGGTCCGGGCGCGGGCGGAGTATCTGCGCACCATCTACATCGACCAGGGCGTCACGTTCGACATCGGCGGTGAGGAGCGGCCCTTTCCGCTGGACATCGTGCCGCGGATCATGCAGGCCGACGAGTTCGCCCACGTGGAGGCCGGCAGCAAGCAGCGGGTGCGCGCCATGGACGCGTTCCTCGACGACGTCTACACCGAGGGCCGCTGCTTCGCCGAGGGCGTGATCCCGCGGCACGTCGTGGCGTCGTCGCCGCACTTCCACCGCGCCATGGCGGGCTTCACCACCCCCAACGGGGTGCGCGTGCACATCGCCGGCATCGACCTGGTGCGCGGCAACGACGGCGCGTTCAGGGTGCTGGAGGACAACGTGCGCAGCCCCTCGGGCGTGTCGTACGTGATGACCAACCGTCGCGCCCTCAACGCCGCGCTGCCCGAGATCGCGGGCAAGCACCGCATCCGGCCCGTCGAGGACTACCCCTCGCAGCTGCTCAAGGCGCTGCGGGCGGCGGCGCCGTCGAGCATCGCCGATCCCACGGTGGTGGTCCTCACCCCCGGGGTCTACAACTCGGCCTACTTCGAGCACGCCATGCTGGCGCGGATGATGGGCGTGGAGCTGGTCGAGGGCCGTGACCTCGTGGCGCACGGCGGCCACGTGTCGCTGCGCACCACCCGCGGGCTGCGTCCTGTGCACGTGATCTACCGCCGGATCGACGACGAGTTCCTCGACCCGGCGGTGTTCCGGGCGGACTCCCTCATCGGCTGCGCCGGGCTCCTCAACGCGGCCAGGGCCGGCAACGTGACCATCGCCAACTCCGTGGGCAACGGGGTGGCGGACGACAAGCTGGTCTACACCTACATCCCGGACCTCATCCGCTTCTACCTCGGGGAGCAGCCCATCCTCGCCAGCGTGGACACCTGGCGGCTCGAGGAGCCCGAGGCCCGCGAGGAGGTGCTGGACCGGCTCGCCGAGCTCGTCGTCAAGCCGGTCGACGGCTCGGGCGGCAAGGGGATCGTGATCGGCCCCCGCGCCTCGCAGGAGGAGCTCGACAAGCTGCGCCGCCTCATCCTCAAGGACGCGCGCGGCTGGATCGCGCAGCCGGTGGTGCAGCTGTCGACCGTGCCCACCATGATCGACGGCGCGCTCAAGCCCCGCCACGTCGACCTGCGCCCCTTCGTGGTCAACTCCGGAAACGACAACATCTTCGTGCTCCCCGGGGGGCTCACCCGCGTCGCGCTCCCCGAGGGCGAGCTCATCGTCAACTCGTCCCAGGGCGGCGGGTCCAAGGACACCTGGGTGCTCACCTCGGGCAGGCCCGTCGCGCCGGCCATGCCCCCGGCGCCCCCACCCCGGCCCACCTCGGTGCCGATGTCGGAGCCGGTCCTCAACCGGGTCATCCGGCATCAGCACGAGCAGCAGCAACAGCAGGGCGGGGAGGGGGCATCATGCTGAGCCGCATCGCGGATTCGCTGTTCTGGATCGGCCGCTACCTGGAGCGCGCCGAGGACACCTGCCGCATCGTCGAGGTCCACCTCCACCAGCGGCTCGACGATCCCGGGGCCTACCCGGCGCAGGCGGCCAGGGACCTGATCCTGCTGATGGGGCAGGAGCCCGCGAGCGACGACCCGGACGTGTTGCAGGAGCTCTGCTACGACGAGAAGTCCCCAGTCAGCTTCCTCGCCGCCCTCGGCAGCGCCCGCGAGTCCGCCCGTCGGGCGCGTGAGACGGTGTCGACGGAGGTCTGGGAGTCGATCAACACCACTTGGCTGGCCATGCGAGGGGGGCGCCTGCAGCGGATGCGGCCCGCGTCGATGTTCAAGTTCGTGCGCGAGCGCTGCGCCGTCATCGCCGGCCTGGCCGACGGCACGATGAGCCACGACGAGGGCTGGCTGTTCCTCACGCTCGGCCGCAGCATCGAGCGCATCGACATGACGTCGCGGCTCCTCGCCACGCCGTCGCTGGTGGGCAACTCCCCGCGCGCCTGGGACCACGTGCTGAGCGGCTGCGGCGCGCACCACGCGTTCGTGCAGCGCTACGGGGCCCTGGCCTCCGATCGCGACGCCGCCGAGTTCCTCATCCTGGACCGGCTCTTCCCCCGCTCCCTCATCTACACCCTCAACACGGCGGTGGACTCGCTCGCCCTGCTCGGCCCGGGCAACCAGCGCATCCGGCCCGACGACCCGGCGACGAGGCTGCTGGGGGCGGCGCGCGCCACCCTCGAGTACCTGCCCGCGGAGGAGATCCTCCTCGACCTCACGGATCAGATGGCCCGCCTCCAGGTGGTGTGCTCCGAGGCCACCCAGGCCATCTCGGCGCGCTACTTCGAGGGCTCGGCGGCAGCCGAGTGGGTGGGTGGAGCATGGTGACGACCCAGCAGAGAGGTGGCCTCCGATGAGCCAGTACCGCATCGTGCACACCACGGGCTACAACTACGGCGGCGGCGCGTCGGACTCGTTCAACGAGGCGCGCATGACCCCGCTCACCAGCCGACGTCAGCTGGTGCTGTCGTCGCGGCTCGACATCACGCCGGTGGCATGGACGCACGCCTACCGCGACTACTGGCGCACCTCCGTCGTCGCGTTCGAGATCCACGAGCGGCACTCGGACCTCAAGGTGGTGGCGACCTCCACCGTCGAGATCCACGACGTCTCCCGCGACGCGGAACCGCTGGGGTGGGCCGGGCTCGAGGATCCGGACCTGCGGGACCGCTACGTGGAGCTGCTCACCCAGACCAGCTACGTGCGGCCCCACCGCGACGTGGTGCGGATCGCGGAGCAGGTGCGGCGGACCTCGGCCACGCCGGGGGAGGCGGTGGTGGAGCTCACCCGCAGGCTGCGCGAGCACGTCTCGTACGTGCCCGGGGTCACCCAGGTGCACACGCTGGCCAGCGAGGTCTGGGAGCACGGCGCCGGCGTCTGCCAGGACATCGCGCACCTGACGCTCGGCGCCCTGCGCTGCATCGGGATCCCCGCCCGCTACGTCTCCGGCTACGTGATCCAGCTGCCGGACCCCGAGATCGGCGTGCCGATGGTGGGGGAGTCCCACGCCTGGATCCAGTACTACGACGGCGAATGGCTGGGCTTCGACCCCACCAACCAGACGGAGCCGCGCGGCTCGCACGTGGAGGTGGGCTTCGGCCGCGACTACTCCGACGTGGCCCCCCTCATGGGCATCTACACCGGCTCAGGCGGCTCCGAGATGTTCGTCTCCGTCGAGATGACCCGCCTCACCTGACCGGAGCAGCCGTGAGGGCGCACTAGGCTCGGGGCATGAGCGGGTTGGCGCGGTTGATGCAGGAGATCATGGACATCGAGTCGGTCTCGGGCAATGAGCGCGCGCTGGCGGACCTGGTGGAGTCCATGCTCGCGGGGCGGCCGCACCTCGAGCTCCACCGCGACGGGGACTGCGTGGTCGCCCGCACCACCCTGGGTCGCGCCGAGCGGGTGGTCATCGCCGGCCATCTCGACACCGTCCCCGTGGCGGGCAACCTGCCCTCACGCCTGATCGGCCGCCCGGACGGCGACGTCGTCTGGGGGCGCGGGGCCAGCGACATGAAGGGCGGTGTCGCGGTGATGCTCACCCTCGCCGCCGAGCTGTCCGCGCCCACCCGCGACATCACGTGGATCTTCTACGACCACGAGGAGGTGGAGGCCGCCGCCAACGGGCTGGGCAGGCTCTCCCGGAACAGGCCGGACCTGGTCGTGGCGGACTTCGCCGTGCTCATGGAGCCCA
Organism: Tessaracoccus yangjingae; assembly: GCF_054483935.1. The sequence goes on from NZ_CM137014.1 coordinate 1,655,600, forward strand.
CCAACGCGCAGATCGAGGGCGGCTGCCAGGGGACCATCCGCATCGACCTCACCACCACCGGCACCGCCGCCCACAGCGCGCGCGCCTGGATGGGTCACAACGCCGTCCACGACCTCGCTCCCGTGCTCGCCACGCTCGCGGACTACCGCTCCGAGGAGATCGAGGTGGAGGGGCTGGTCTACCGCGAGGGGCTCAACGCCGTCGCGATCAGCGGGGGCATGGCGGGCAACGTCATCCCCCCGTCGGCGACGATGCAGATCAACTACCGCTTCGCCCCGGACAAGTCCGTCGACCAGGCGCTCGACAGGCTGCGCGGATGGTTCCCCGGCCACGACCTCGTGGTGGCGGACGCGTCGCCGGCGGCCCGTCCCGGCCTCGACCGCCCCGCGGCGGAGCAGTTCGTGGCCGCCATCGGCGAGCCCGCCAGGCCGAAGTACGGCTGGACCGACGTGGCCCGCTTCAGCGAGCTGGGGATCCCCGCCGTCAACTACGGCCCCGGAGACCCCTCCGTGGCCCACCGCGACGACGAGTACTGTCGCGTCTCGGACCTCGACAAGTGCGCCGCCGGCCTCCGTCGCTGGCTGACCCCCGAAGGAGCCACCTCGTGACCCAACCCAAGCGGCGCGCCGGCGCCGTCGAGCTCGGCGGCGCGGAACGCACCCGCCAGCCGATGGCCGACGAGGCGCTACTGCAGCACACCCGCCGGCCGTGGAGCCATCTGGATCCCTGGCGCGTCCTGAGGATCCAGTCGGAGTTCGTCGAGGGGTTCGACGCGCTCAAGGAACTCCCGCCGGCCGTGAGCGTCTTCGGCTCCGCCCGGACGCCGTCGGACCACCCGATGTACGAGGCGGCCGTCGAGCTGGGGCGGGGATTGGTGCACCGCGGGTTCGCGGTGATCACCGGCGGCGGCCCAGGCATCATGGAGGCCGCGAACAAGGGGGCCACCGAGGCGGGCGGCCTGTCGGTGGGCCTCGGCATCGAGCTGCCGCACGAGCAGGGCATGAACGAGCACATCTCGCTGGGCGTCAACTTCCGCTATTTCTTCGCCCGCAAGACGATGTTCCTCAAGTACAGCCAGGGCTTCATCACCATGCCGGGCGGGTTCGGGACGCTCGACGAACTCTTCGAGGCGCTCACGCTGATCCAGACGGGCAAGGTGAAGAACTTCCCGATGGTGCTGTTCGGCGCCCACCACTGGGGCCCGCTCATGGACTGGGTGCGCGACACCATGGCCGAGCACAACTTCATCTCCAAGGCGGACCTGAGCCTGGTCACGGTCACCGACGACGTCGACGAGGCGCTGGACGTCATGGGCCTCCCAGGCCAGTTCGAGAGCTGAGCCATGTGGATCGCCATCGTCGCCGTCGCCATCGTGGTGTTGGGCCTGGCCGCCTTCGCCGGGATGGGCAGGCTGGGGGAGATGCCCGCGGATCCGGTGATCGACCGCCCTCGCGGGCGGGTGCCCGAGGGCCCCGTCACCCGTGAGTTCCTCGCCCGGGCCGTGCTGCCGACGGCGTGGAGTGGCTATGCCCGAGACCAGGTCGACCGGTATCTGGCGGCGGTGGCGGACGGGGAGGCCGCGCCGCCGTCGGAGACGCTGTTCGACGTGGTGCGGCGCGGGTATGACATGCAGGTGGTCGACGAGCTGCTGCTCCGGCCCGGGTACGAGCGCCCCAAGGCCGCGGAGGCCCCGCCCGAGGAGTTGTCAAGCCCGCTCTGATCGGCGCCGATTCGCACCCATGCGGGCAACTGCTTGGTGCGATGCGGAATAATAGGGCCAGTCCACAGTTCGAGCACAGAGAATGAGGGTGGCAGATGGCAGCGATGAAGCCCCGCACGGGCGACGGCCCGATGGAGGTCACGAAGGAGGGACGCGGCATCGTGATGCGCGTCCCCGTCGACGGGGGCGGACGCCTCGTCGTCGAGATGAATGCAACCGAGGCCACAGACCTGCTGAACGCCCTCAAGGGCGTCGTCGGCTGAATCCACCAGCGCACCACGTGAAAGAGGAGGGCCGCCCCACCGGGGCGGCCCTCCTCTTGCGTCCGTGATCACCCGCGGGCGCCGATGGCCCTCTCGTAGACCGCCACGGTCTCCTGCGCGATCTTGGCCCAGGAGAACTCGTCGATGCAGCGCTGCCGCCCGGCGAGGCCGAACCGCTCGGCGAGCTGGGGGTCCCGGGTCAGCCTGTTGACCTTCTCAGCGAAGTCCGACTCGAACGCCCTGACGAACGCGGGATCGCCGGCCTGCGCGGGGTCGTAGGCCACCAGCAGGCCGGTCTCGCCGTCGTTGACCACCTCGGGGATCCCGCCGACGGCGCTGGCCACCACGGGGGTCTCGCAGGCCATCGCCTCCAGGTTGACGATGCCCAGCGGCTCGTAGACCGACGGGCAGGCGAACACGGTGGCGTGGGTGAGCACCTGCCGCACCGACGCGCGGGGGAGCATCTCCTGCACCCAGATGACGGGGGCGCTGCGCTGAGCCTGCAGGGCCGCGAACGCGCCCTCGAACTCCGCCGCGATCTCGGGGGTGTCCGGGGCGCCGGCCAGCAGCACGACCTGCGTGTCCGGGTCGAACTCGGCCGCCGCGCGGACGAGGTGCACGAGGCCCTTCTGGCGGGTGATCCTGCCGACGAACACCACCGAGGGCCGGGCCGGATCCACGCCCAGGCCGGTCACCACGTCGGTGGCGCGGTCAGGCTTGAACTCCTCGGGGTCTATGCCGTTCTTCACCACGTGCACCTTGGCTGGGTCCAGGGCGGGGTAGCTCTCGAGCACGTCGCGGCGCATGCCCTCGCTGACCGAGATCACGGCGTCCGCCGCCTCGTAGGCGGTCTTCTCCGCCCAGGACGAGACGCGGTACCCGCCGCCGAGCTGCTCGGCCTTCCAGGGGCGGTGCGGCTCGAGCGAGTGCGAGGTCACCACGTGCGGGATGTCACGCATCAGGCCGCCGAGGTGGCCGGCCATGTTGGCGTACCACGTGTGGGAGTGGATGATGTCCACCTCGCCGATGGCGGCCGCCATCGACAGGTCGGCACCCAGCACGCGCAGCGCCGCGTTGGCGCCGGGCGGGAAGTCCTCGGCGTGCGCCGTCGCGCCGTCGCGCGGCTCGCCCATGCAGTGCACCTCGACGTCGATCAGCTTGCGCAGCTGGGGCACCAGTTGGGCCACGTGGACGCCGGCTCCGCCGTAGATCGTCGGGGGATATTCGCGGGTCAGGAGGGACAGCTTCATGGTCATGACCGCATCGTGTCACACCAGGTTGGGACACGTGGTGGTCATTTGGTGGATTTCCTTGTCGGCGACCTCGGTTTGGCAATAGGTTCAAGCCATGGCTGCTCGTCCCAAAGTCCTGTCCATAGTCCTTGCCGGCGGCGAGGGTAAGCGGCTGATGCCGCTCACTGCGGACCGGGCCAAGCCGGCCGTGCCCTTCGGGGGCACCTACCGGCTCATCGACTTCGTCCTCTCGAACCTCGCCAACTCCAACCTTCGGCAGATCGCGGTGCTGACGCAGTACAAGTCGCACTCGCTGGACCGCCACATCTCGAAGACCTGGCGGTTCTCGACGATGCTCGGCAACTACGTGGCCCCGGTGCCGGCGCAGCAGCGGCTCGGACCCCGGTGGTACCAGGGCAGCGCGGACGCCATCTACCAGTCGCTCAACCTGATCAGGGACGACGATCCGGACTACGTCGTGGTGTTCGGCGCGGACAACATCTACCGCATGGACATCGGGCAGATGATCGACGCCCACATCGACTCGGGGCTCTCCGCCACCGTCGCGGGCATCCGGGTGCCGCGCAGCGAGGCGTCGGCCTTCGGCATCATCGACGCGGCGGCGGACAAGAAGATCAAGAGCTTCCTCGAGAAGCCCGCCGATCCTCCCGGGCTTCCCGACTCGCCGGACGAGTCGTTCGCGTCCATGGGCAACTACGTGTTCACCCGCTCGGCCCTCGTCGAGGCGCTGCGCGCCGACGCTGAGGATCCGACGGCGCGCCACGACATGGGCGGCGACATCATCCCCTGGTTCACGGCCCAGGGCCAGTCCCAGGTCTACGACTTCAAGGACAACGTGGTGCCGGGCGCCACCGAGAAGGACATCAACTACTGGCGGGACGTGGGGACCATCGACGCGTTCCACGAGGCCCACATGGACCTCGTGAGCGTGGAGCCCGAGTTCAACCTGTACAACTACGACTGGCCCATCTGGACGGATCAGGTCCAGGCGCCGGGAGCCAAGTTCGTGATCCGGGGCCGCGCCGAGGACTCGATCGTCAACGCCGGCTGCATCATCTCCGGTGGCGAGGTGGACCGCACGGTGCTGAGCCCCAACGTCAAGGTGGACAAGTGGGCCCAGGTCTCGGAGTCCGTGCTGATGGACTCGGTGCAGATCGGCAAGAACGCCGTGGTGCGCCGGGCCATCCTGGACAAGCACGCCGTCGTGCCCGACGGTGTTCAGATCGGCGTCGACCAGGACCACGACCGCGCCCGCGGGCTGGCGGTCTCCGACACCGGGATCACCGTGGTCGGCAAGGACGTGGTGGTCCCCCGGGACTGAGAGCGGGGGGCCTCCTGGTCAGTCCTTGACGGCCACCAGGAGGCCGTTGCCGACGGCCAGCAGGGTCTGCGTGTAGGACTCGCTGGCCGTCACCGCGTCCAGGGCCTCACGGATGATGATCGACTCGTCGGACTCGTTGTCCTCGTCTGCCACCTCGTTGTGCCACAGCGCGTCGTTGACGATGAGCATCCCGCCGTGGCGCAGCAGCCGCAGCGCCCCGGCCACGTACTCCACGTACTCCAGCTTGTCCCCGTTGATGAACACCACGTCGTAGGCGCCGTCGCGCAGCTTCGGCATGATCTCGATGGGCGAGCCGGCGATGAGCCGGAACCGCGACGACGAGAAGCCCGCGGCGTTGAAGAACTTGCGCGCGGGAAGCTGGTTGTCGGCCTCCACGTCGATGGACGTCAGCACCCCGTCGGGGCCCATGGCGCTGAGGAAGGCGAGCCCCGAGCCCCCCATCACGGTGCCGATCTCGACGACGGCGCGCGCGTCGATGGCCCGGGTGAGCACCCGCAGCGTGGCGAGGACGCCCTGCGACACCGGCACCAGCCCGGCGATGGTGGCCTCGTCCCTGGCCTCGGAGATCTCCGCGGTGGGCGGCACGTGGTCCTCCGCGTACTCCCAGCTGGCGGCGGTGGGCGGTTCGGGGTGGCTGGCAGGCGTGTTCACACGCTCAGCCTAGTGGCCAGTAGGATGACGCGCATGAGTCACGTCGTCAACGCGGAGGTCGCCGCCACTGTCCTCTCGGTCTCGGTCGAGGCAGGGCAGAAGGTGCAGGCCGAGGACGCGGTCGTCATGCTCGAAACCCTGAAGATGGAGATCCCGGTGCTTGCCGGGGTGTCCGGGACCGTCACAGAGGTCGTCGTCGCGGTGGGAGACGCCGTCCACGAGGACGACCCGCTCGTGATCATCGCGGAGGACTGATGACAGACGACGACATGCAGCCCGTCTTCGGGCGCGTCCTGACCGCGATGGTGACCCCCTTCACGGCGGATGGCTCGGAGGTGGACTACGCGCAGGTCGCGCGCCTGGCGGCGCACCTCGTCGACGACCTCGGCAACGACGGCCTCGTGGTGAACGGGACGACCGGGGAGTCGCCCACCACCACGGACAAGGAGAAGCGCGCGGTGCTGGACGCCGTCGTCACCGCAGTGGGGGACCGCGCCAGCGTCATCGCGGGCGTGGGGACCTTCTCCACCGCCCACTCCATCGAGCTGGCCGAACAGGCCGCGTCCGTCGGCGTCGACGGCCTGCTCGTGGTCACGCCGTACTACTCCCGGCCTCCGGCGGACGCGCTCGAGGCGCACTTCATCGCGGTGGCGGACTCGACGGACCTGCCCGTCATGCTCTACGACATCCCGCACCGCGCCGGCATCCCCATCCCGGAGGACATGCTGATCCGGCTGGACGCCCACCCGCGCATCCGCGCCGTGAAGGACGCCAAGGGCAACGTGGTGTCGTCGTCGACGGTGCTGTCGCGCACCAACCTCGCCTACTACGCCGGCGACGACGCGTTCCTGCTGCCGCTGCTCTCCGTGGGCGGCGCGGGCGTGGTGGGCACGTCGTCGCACTTCACCGCGCCGGCCATGCGCGAGATCATCGAGCACTTCCTGGCGGGGCGGGTCGACGAGGCCATCCAGGCCAACCGGAACGCGCTCCCCGCGTTCCAGGGCGTCTTCGCCACGCAGGGCTGCATGATGGTCAAGGCCGCACTGGAGGCGCGGGGCTTCGACGCCGGCCCCTGCCGCGCTCCGATGGGGCGGGTCGCGGACGACGTGCTGCAGCGCTACCTCACGCTCCTGACGGATCTCGGCTTCGAGGCGTAGGCCAGCACGCCTGGCGGAACAAACCGGCTCTCCCGCACGTTTGACTCTGAAAGAGTCGGCCGCACGACCGACTCACAGGTTGCCCACAGGTTGACCTGCGATGCTTGTCCCATGGAAAGGCGTTCGATGTTCAGAGGCACCAAGGCGGCCAAGGCCGGCCAGGAGCCCCAGTGGATCGCGCCCACCTGGCAGGAGCTCGTGCGGGACCATTCGGCGCAGGTGTACCGCCTGGCCTACCGGCTCACGGGAAACCAGTACGACGCCGAGGACCTGACGCAGGACGTCTTCGTCCGGGTGTTCAAGTCCATCCACACGTTCCAGCCGGGCACCCTCGAGGGGTGGCTGCACCGCATCACCACCAACCTGTTCCTTGACCAGGCGCGCCGCCGCCAGCGCATCAAGATGGACGCCCTCAGCGTGGCGCCCGAGCATGTGTGGGGCGCGGCCACGGGCCCGGCCGAGTTGCGCGACGATTCCGAGTTGGACGCCGACGTGTCCGCGGCGTTGCGCTCGCTCAGCCCGGAGCAGCGCGTGGCCGTCGTGCTCTGTGACATCGAGGGCATGAGCTACGAGGAGATCGCCAAGGTGCTCGACATCAAGCTCGGCACCGTCCGCAGCCGCATCGCCCGGGGGCGTGCGGCGCTGCGTGACTCCCTCGCCCACCGTGCCCCCAGCGAAGGCCGCAGCAGGTACCTCGGAGTCTCCTGAGCCCCGTGCGCCACTGTGAACGCTTCCGCCCGGACCTGTCGGCCTTCGCCGACGGAACGCTCCCGCCCCGGCGCTGGGAGCAGGTCAGCTACCACCTCGCGGGCTGCCAGAGCTGCCGCGACGACGTGGCGGCCATCTCCAAGGTGTGCACCACGCTCAGCAGCTGCAGCAGGTCCTCGGCCCCGGAGTCGCTGACCGCCAAGCTGGAGTCGATCGCGGGCGAGCACGCCGAGGCCCCGCTCTACATGGCCTCGGGTCCGGGGGACCTCCCCTCCGCGCGCCGCCGTCGGGCGCGCATGGCGGCCCGGTCCGGGGCGGCGCTGCTGGCCGTGATGGTCTCCGCCGTCGTGCTCGCGGTGCTCATCGCCCCCGAGCCGGCGCGGCTCTCCGACCCGGTCAAGTCCTCGCGCATGCAGTACTCCATGTCCAGCTCGGCCATCAACGCCACCGAGGCGGTGGGGGCGGTGCTCCTGGCGTACGAGCGGGGCGCGGACTTCGGCGAGTCCGTGGGCTACGAGCGACGCGCCTCCCCGCACGGTGGAACCGTGATCAGCACCGAGGCGGCGGCGGACCTGCTCCGCGCCTCCACCGAGTCGGACCGGACGCTCACCGGGATCCAGCGGGTATGGGTCTCCGACGGTGAGGGAGCCTTCCACACGGCGGATGTGCGGACCACCAAGGTGGAGGGGCAGGGCGCACAGCTCGAGGTGATGGACGCCCGCGGGGACCGGTTCAGCTCGAGCTTCCTCCCCGAGTTCGCGGCCCGCCCCGTCGACGCGCCGAGCAGGTGGAGCTTCACGCAGGGTCATCTCCCCGAGCAGGTCGCGGGCCGGGCAGCGGTCCGCCTCGTGGCCTCTGATGACAACGGCCCCGTGGCCAGCTGGTGGATCGACGCGGCCGACGGCCTGCTGTTGTGGGCCGAACGCTACGACACCGCGGGCGAGGTGGTGATCGCCGTCGGCTACACACAGCTCACCCTGGGCACCGCCCAGTTCCGCGAGGACGCGTTCACCCAGCTGATCGCGCTGCAGCCGGCCACCTCGAGCGGGACCTCGGGGTGGTGCGTGGGCCTGCCGGCCTGTCCGCAGGAGATGGGCGGCCTGCCGCTGGTGGCCTACTCCTCGTCCGAGCGCGACGGCGCCACGTCGATGAACCTGGTCTACTCGGACGGGATCGAGACGGCCGTGGTGGGCTGGGCCCAGGGCGTCCTCGGCGACGACGTCACCTCGCGCACCGACAGCGCCGCGGGGCTCCCCACCGTGAGCGTGTGGCAGTCCGGCCCTGCGGTGGTGTCGGTGGCCACGAACGGCACTCCAGAGCTTCTCGCCGCCATCGCGCGCGAGCTGCCAGGCGAGGAGGCCTGGGCCCCGTCGCTGCTGGACCGCGCCAAGGCCGGCTTCGCCAGGCTCGCCGGCGTGAACTGACCGCGGAACCAGAGACGGTACCCTAGCCCTGTGTTCGGCATCGACGCGATAGACCTCGTCATCATCCTCGTGCTGGCCGTCGTCATGTTCGGGCCCGAGAGGCTGCCCGAGTACTCGCGGAAGGCCGCACGGGTCTTCGTGTACCTGCGCGACATCGCCAACAGCGCCAAGGGGACGCTGCGCACCGAGCTGGGGCCCGAGTACTCGGACCTCGAGCTGCGGGACCTGCACCCCAAGGCGTTCATCGCCAAGCAGCTGCGCGAAGAGGTCGCCCTCATCGACGAGGCCAAGCGCGAGCTTCAGGACGCCCAGGCGTCGCTCAAGCAGTCCACGCGCGAGGTGGAGGAGCAGGCCGGCGAGGCCATCGAGGCGGCCAACGCCAAGACCGCGCTCCCGGCGCCGATCGAGAGCTCCCCGTTCGACGCCGAGGCCACCTGAGCGCTCAGGTGGAGAGCGGCAGGCGGGTGCCGACCAGGCCCCTCTTCCGCGCGGCCACCTCGTCGGCGAGCCGCACCATGGCCTGCGCGGCCGGATGCTCCGGGTGGGTCTCCACCAGCGGGCGGCCCGTGTCGCCGCCGGCCAGGAGGGTCGCGTCGAACGGGATCTGCGCCAGCAGCGGCACCTCGTAGACCAGGCGGTCCGTGAGCGCCTCAGCGACCAGGACCCCGCCGCCGGAGCCGAACAGCTCCAGCCTGTGGGACCCGGCGCAGTGCGGGCACACCGTCTCCATCCAGCTCATGTTCTCCACCACGCCCAGCACCCGCTGCTCCATGATGTGCGCCATGGTGCCGGCGCGCTCGGCCACCTCGGACGCGGCCGACTGCGGGGTGGTGACCACGATCACCTCGGAGGTGGGGATCTTCTGGCCCAGCGACATCGCCACGTCGCCCGTGCCGGGAGGCAGGTCGAGCAGCAGGTAGTCCAGGTCGCCCCAGTACACGTCTGCCAGGAGCTGGGTGAGGGCGCGGTCCAGGATGGGTCCACGCCACGCGACCACCTGGTCCCGGGAGGGCTTGAGCATGCCGATCGAGATCACCTTGAGGCCGCCGATGGCGGGGACCGGCAGGATCATGTCGTCGACGACGGTGGGGCGCGCATCCCCCAGGCCGAGGAGGTCCGGGATGGAGTGGCCGTAGATGTCGGCGTCCAGGATGCCGACGGAGCGTCCCTGCGCGGCCAGGGCCAGCGCGAGGTTGACGGTCACCGACGACTTGCCCACGCCCCCCTTCCCGGAGGCGATGGCCAGCACGCGCGTGAGGTTGCCGGGCTGCGCGAACGGGATCACGCGCTGCTGCTGGCCGCCGCGCAGCATGGTGCGCATCGCCTCGCGCTGCTCGTCGCTCATGACGCCCAACTCCACGCCCACCGCGCTCACGCCCTCGACCGCGGCCACGGCCGCCGTGACGCGGGTGGTGATCTCGGAGCGCATGGGGCAGCCGGACACCGTCAGCAGCACGCGGACCTGCACGGCGCCGTCGTCGGAGACGAGGATCTCGTCCACCATGCCGAGGTCGGTGATCGGCCGTCGGATCTCCGGGTCCTCCACGGTGTGCAGGGCGGCGCGGACGTGGGGGAGCAGGGGGTGTTCGGTCACGATGTCCTTGACTTTCGATGGGCTCTGGCGCCCCTAGTCTACGGATACCGGTGGAGGGTCTATCCCGAGCGCTCGTCCAGGGCGTCGCCGAGGATCACGACGCTGGTGGCCATGAGGGCCGGGAGCCACAGGCCCGCCAGGCTGCCCAGCACGACGACGACGGGACCCGACACCAGCGCCAGGGTGAACCGCTCGCGGTAGCCGAGGCGGCCGGGGGACCCGGGGGCAAGGAGGAAGCGCCACAGGGCCACGTAGCCCAGCGCGAACAGGCCGGCGGCGACAGCGCCGAGCCACCATCCGCCGGCGATACGCCACAGGGACACCGCGCCGAGCACGGTGAGCGCCACATGCCCCACGAAGAGCACCACCCCGAACCAGCGCACCTCCGCGCGCGGCTGCGCGGCGCCGCTCACAGCGGCGTCTCCTGGTCCGTGGCGGCGCGGTCTGCGGCGGCCCTGTCGAGCCGGTCTGTGAGTTCCCGCAGCTCAGAGCGGAGCTCGCCGCGGACGAAGTCGCGCGTGGCCAGCTCGCCCAGGTGCATGCGGATGGCGGCGATCTCCCGGGCCAGGAAGTCCATGTCCGCCCGCGCCTGCCCGGCGATGCGGCGGTCCTCGTCGAGGCTCAGCTTGTCGCGGACCTCCTGCCGGTTCTGCGCCAGCAGGATCAGGGGGGCGGAGTAGGAGGCCTGGGTGGAGAAGAACAGGTTGAGCAGGATGAACGGGTAGGGATCCCACTTCAGGCCGAACAGGCCCACCAGGTTGATCGTCACCCACACGATGACGAACACCGTCATGTAGACGAGGAACTTGGCGGTGCCCATGAACCGGGCGAAGCTCTCCGCGAACGTGCCGAAGGTCTCCGAGTCCACCGAGACCTTCGGCAACCAGCTCCGCGTCCCCGGCTGGGACAGCGGGTTGCGCTCAGCCATGGCTCACCTCGGCCCCCGCCAGATCCGTGACCTCCACCTCGTCCATCTGCTCGCCGCGCCAGTCGTCGGGCAGCATGTGGTCCAGCACGTCGTCGACTGTCACCGCCCCCACCAGGTGGCCCAGGGCGTCGACCACCGGCGCCACGACGAGGTTGTAGGTGGCGAAGAAGCGGCTGACCTGGGCCAGGGGGTCCGCGGGGGACAGCGGCTCCAGGTCCTGATCCAGCAGGGTGGCCACCAGCGTGGTGGGGGGCTCGCGCAGAAGGCGCTGCAGGTGGGCGGCGCCCACGTAGCGTCCGGTGGGCGTCTCCAACGGCGGCCGGGCGACGAACACCATGGACGCCAGGGCCGGAGTCAGCGACCCCTCACGGGCGTGCGCCAGCGCCTGCGCCACCGTGGCGTCGGTGTCCAGGACGATGGGCTCGGGCGTCATCATGCCGCCGGCGGTGAACTCCTCGTAGACGAGCAGGCGGCGGACGTCGGCGGACTCCTCGGGCTCCATCCGCTGCAGGAGCTCCTCCGCCACGTCCGTGGGAAGGTCGCGGATGAGGTCTGCGGCGTCGTCGGGGTCCATCTCGCCCAGCACGTCCGCCGCGCGCTCCGCGTCGAGGGCGGAGATGATGTCGATCTGCTCGTCCTCGGGCAGCTCCTCGATGGCCTCGGCCAGCGTCTCGTCGTCGAGCGCGTCGACCACGGCGGCCAGGGACTCCGGCTCCAGGTCGTGCAGCTCCCGCGCCACGTCCGCGGGCTTCATCTCGGAGAACTCCGCGATGAGGTGGGCGGCCGTGCGGCCGCTGGTGAGGATCAGGTCCGGGATCTCGCGCCACGACACCAGCTGGGGTGCGCTGCGGCTGCCGAAGCCGAACCTGCCGGCGCCGCCGCCGGCGCGCAGGGCGACCGACTCCAGCTCCCACTCCCGGTTGCGGACCATGTGCATCGACACGTCGAGGATCCTGGTGGGACGGGCGCGCTCGATGCTGCGGTCGAACAGGTCCCCGGCCACGAGCACCTCCGCCTCGCGCCGCTGGAACCTGCGGGCGTCGACCTGCCCGGTGATGGCCACCTGGTTGGGGGTGATGTCGTGGACGCGGACCATGGGCACGAAGATCCTTGCCCGGGCGAACAGCTCGGCGACGAAGCCCTTCACCCGGGGGGCCCGGCCGTCCGTGCGCAGGTAGCACACCACGTCCTTGACGCGCCCCACCTGGTCACCGGCCGAGTCGACGAGGGGGAGGCCGATGACGCGCGAGATGAAGACAGCCGAATCTTTTGCGACCATAGGGCCAATCTATCCGCAAGGGACCCGACGATGACCCAACGCCCCGCCCGCGCCCGCCGCACCGTCCTGTCCGTCCCGGGATCGAGCGACCGCTTCCTCACCCGCTCCGTCGACCTTGACGTGGACCAGGTGCTCCTCGACCTTGAGGACGGCGTGGCGGTGACGGCGAAGGACGGGGCGAGGGCCGCCGTCGTCGAGGCCCTGCGCGCCCGGCGGTGGCGGGCGCCGACGGTGTCTGTGCGGGTCAACGGCTGGGCGACCCCCTGGACCCATCGAGACGTGATCGACGTGGTGGCGGGGGCGGGCGCCCAGCTCCACAGCCTGGTCCTGCCCAAGGTCGCCTCGGCCGGCCATGTGGAGGCCCTGGACCTGCTGCTGACCCAGCTCGAGCGCCTCCACGGCCTGCCCGTGGGCCGGATCGCCATCGAGGCGCTCATCGAGGACGCCGCGGCGCTCACCCGCGTCGAGGACATCGCCGCCGCCAGCCGGAGGCTCGAGGCGCTGCACGTGGGCCCGGGGGACCTGATGGCCTCGCTCGGCCTGCCGAGCCTGCAGGTGGGCGCGTTGGGCGACGGCTACCCGGGGGACCCGCTCCACCACGCCTACGCGCGGATCCTCGTCGCCTCCCGGGCCAGGGGGCTGCAGGCGGTCGACGGCCCGTACACGGCGGTGCGCGACGAGGCGGGGTTCCGGGAGTCGGCGCGTCGCTCGGCCGCCCTCGGCTACGACGGGAAGTGGGTCCTGCACCCGGACCAGATCGAGGCGGGGACGGAGGTGTTCACGCCGTCGGCGGAGGCCGTCGCGCGCGCCGAGGCCATGGTCGCGGCCGCCGCCGAGGGGGCCGAGCGCCGGGTGGGGGCCGTCATGCTCGGCGCGGAGATGGTCGACGAGGCGGGCGTAAACTTGGCACGGGCCACCTTGGCCCGCGTACGGAGGACCACATGACGGAGCCGATGAGCAACAAGCTGATGCAGTTGAACTATCCCCAGCACATCGCGCAGTTCGGCACGTACGAGGAGGCGCAGGCCGCCGTCGACTTCCTGGCCGACGAGAAGTTCCCCGTGCAGAACCTGCTCATCGTGGGGACCAACCTCAAGCTGCTGGAGCGCGTCACCGGACGGCGGACGTGGGCCACGGTGCTCGGGGAGGGGGCCCTGTCGGGGCTCACCACGGGCCTGTTCGTGGGCGTGATGCTCATGCTGTTCGTCGGCAACGGCAACTTCGCCATGCTCTACGTGGGCCTGGCCATGGGCGTGGTGTTCGGGGTGCTGGCGCGCGCGCTGGCGCACACCCTGACCGGCGGTAAGCGGGACTTCAACTCGGCCCGGATCACCGTCGCCACCAGCTACGAGGTGCTCTCCGAGCACAAGGTGGCTCAGCAGGCCCGCGACATGCTGGCGGCCCGCCCGGGCGCCCGCGCGGCCCTGTTCGAGTGAGCGCTCCGGTCACCGCGGAGGACTGGGACCAGCTGTTCTCGCACCCCAACCACGTCTACGGCTACCGCCCCAACGAGTTCCTCAAGAGCCAGTCCCGCCTGCTGCGCCCCGCGTCGCGGATCCTCTGCCTGTGCGACGGTGAGGGCCGCAACGGCGTCTGGCTGGCCGAGCAGGGCCACGAGGTGGTCAGCCTCGACTTCTCGGCCGTGGCGCTCGAGAAGGGGCGCCGGCTGGCGGCCGAGCGGGGCGTGGCCGTCGAGACCTGGCAGGTGGACCTGGCCGACTGGGTACACCACCCCGATCCGGAGCGTCCCTGGGACGCCGTGGTGGTGATCTTCGCCCATCTGCCCTCGGCACTGCGCCGCGCCGTGGCCGCCACGGTGACCCGGCAGGCGGCGCCCGGCGCCGTCCTCCTCCTGGAGGCCTTCACCCCCGCCCAGCCCGGGCTGGGCAGCGGCGGGCCGACTGACCCGGACCTGCTCCTCACCCGCGCCGACGCCGCCCATGAGTGGGCCGGATGGCGCCCCGACGTCCGCCTGATCGAGCGGCGGCTCTTCGAGGGCATGGCGCACCAGGGCCTCGCCTCCGTTGTCCAGGTCCTCGGCCTGCGGGCCTGAGGCCTCCGGTAGGTTTACCAGCACCACCGCCGTCAAGGAGAACTCCGATGGATCTGAACTGGACCGCCTACAACCCCGGCACCCCCGCGGAGCGCGTGCTGCTCGTCGGGCCCAGCCTCGGCGGCAACGCCGCGCACCAGTGGACCGGCGTGGCCGCCCACCTGATCGACGACGCGCGCGTCGTCTTCGTGGACCTGCCCGGCACCGGCCTGGGGGCGGTCTGGGACGACGCGGACGAGCCCACGCTCGACGCCGTGGCGGCGGGCATCGCGAAGGTCGCGGCGGAGGTCCGCGAGGAGGAGGGTGCTGACGTGCCCGTGTACTTCGCGGGGCTCTCCATCTCCGGCGCCACGGCCCTGCATCTGGCCCGCGACTACGACAAGACGTTCTCCGGCGTCGTGGTGGTGGCCTCGGCGGCCACCGTCGGCGAGCCCGCCCGCTGGCTGGAGCGCGCGGAACAGGTGGAGGCCACCGGCACGCAGCAGCTCGTGGAGGAGACCACCAAGCGCTGGTTCACCCCGATGTTCCGGGCGCAGCAGCCCGCCGTCGTGGACGTCGTCATGGAGGGCCTGTCCGTGGCCGACGACCACTCCTACGCCCAGCTGTGCCGGGCGCTGGCCGCGCACGACGTGCGCGACGACCTGCCCTACATCACCACGCCCGTGGTCATGATCGCCGGCGAGCGCGACACCTCCACCCCGATCGCCAACGTGGAGCTGGTGGCCGAGACCGTCCAGCGGGGCGAGCTGCACGTGGTGCCCGAGGCGGCCCATCAGGTGACGGTGGCGCGCCCGGCGGACGTGGCCGACATCATCCGTGGGCTGCTGACCCGCGGGCAGACCTCGAAGGTGGTCTCGGAGTCCGCGGACTGACGCTCAGGCCCTGGCCTGCGCCAGCCACGCCTCCACGTCGTCGGCCGCGCGGGGCAGGGCCGCGGACAGGTTGACCGGGTCCCCGTCGGTGATGAGGATGTCGTCCTCGATGCGCACCCCGATGCCGCGGTACTCCTCGGGGACCAGCAGGTCCGTGGACTTGAAGTAGACGCCCGGCTCGACGGTGATCACCATGCCGGCGCGCAGCGTTCCCTGCCGGTAGGTCTCGGCGCGGGCGTGGGCGCAGTCGTGGACGTCCAGGCCCAGGTGGTGGCTGGTGCCGTGCACCATCCAGCGCCGGTGCTGCCCGCCGGAGACCTCGATCGACTCCGCCGCGCTGACCGGGAGGATGCCCAGCTCCTCGAAGAAGCCGGCGAGCACCGTGATGGCCGCGCGGTGGACGTCGGCGAAGAGGGCCCCAGCGCGGCAGGCCTCGATGCCCGCGGTCTGGGCGGCGAGGACGGCGTCGTAGACCCGGCGCTGCGGGCCCGTGAAGCGGCCGTTGACCGGCAGCGTGCGCGTCACGTCCGCGGTGTAGAGGGTGTCCACCTCCACGCCGGCGTCCAGCAGGAGCAGGTCCCCGTCGCGCAGGTCCCCGTCGTTGCGGATCCAGTGCAGGGTGTTGGCGTGATCGCCGCCGGCGGAGATGGTGTCGTAGCCGACGGCGTTGCCGAGGTGCCGCGCGTGCAGCTCGAAGACGCCCTCCACCCAGCGCTCGCCGCGGCCGTTCTCGACGGCGCGGGGGAGCTCGCGGGCCACGGCCTCGAAGCCGACTGCGGTCGCGGCGCACGCGCGGCGGAGCTCGCCCACCTCGAAGTCGTCCTTCACGAATCGGGCCTCGGAGGTGGCCCGGGCCAGCTCCGCGTCCCGGGCGGGATCCTCGTCGGCTCGGGCACCGTCCACCAGCTCGGTGACCGACGGGTCTGCCTCGCGGATCACGGCCAGCGGCCGGGGGGCATGGTTGATGACGTCCTCCAGCTCGCGGATGTCGCGGCAAGGCAGGCCGGTGGCCGCCGACATCTCGTCGAGCGAGTCGCGCCGGCCCACCCACATCTCCCCGTAGCGCGCGTCGGCGTAGAACTCGCGGTCCGTGCGCGGGGCGCGGGGGCGGAAGAACAGGGTGGCGTCCTCCCCGTCGAGCACGAGGGCCGCGTCGGGCTCACGGTCCTCGCCCAGGGCCGTGTAGTACGCGAACGCGCTGTGCGGGCGGAACCGGTAGTCGGTGTCGTTGGCGCGGGCCTTGAGCGGGCCCGCCGGGATGACCAGGATGGCGTCCGGGAACTCCTGGGCCAGCCGGGCCCGTCGGTTCGCGGCGGGCCCGGCGGCGGGCAGCCGCTCGGGGAGCGCATCGGGGTAGGGGGCCCAGCCGCTCACGATGAAGGCCTTGAACTCCTCGGAGTAGGGGTCCCGGCGGCTCTCGTTGCTGTCTCGTCCCTTGGTCATGCGGCCCACTCTACGTGGGCGCCTCAGACCTTCCGGATCAGGATCGAGTCCACCGAGTGGGACTCGCCCTTGACGAGGATCGCGGTGGCCCGGTCCCGCGTGGGCGCGATGTTCTGGCGGAGGTTGGGGCCGTTGATCTCCTCCCAGACCTGCTCGCCGAAGCGCGTGGCGTCGGCCTCGGAGAGCTGCGAGTAGCGGCGGAAGTAGCTGCGCTCGTCGGTGAAGGCGGTCCGGCGCAGCGTCAGGAACCGCTCGATGAACCATTGGCGGATATGGTCCTCGTCCGCGTCGACGAACACCGAGAAGTCGAAGAAGTCGCTGACCGCCAGGCCGGGATGGCCGTCTGCCTCCACCCGCGCGGGCTGCAGCACGTTGAGGCCCTCGATGATCAGGATGTCCGGGCTCTCGACGACGATGTGCTCGTCGGCGTGGATGTCGTAGCTGAGGTGGCTGTACACCGGGGCCAGGACGCGGGGCGCGCCCGACTTCACGTCGACGACGAAGTCCAGCAGGGCGCGGCGGTTGTAGGACTCCGGGAAGCCCTTGCGGGTCAGCAGGCCGCGACGCTCAAGCTCCGCGTTGGGGTACAGGAAGCCGTCGGTGGTGATGAGGTCCACACGGGGGCTGCCGGGGGCGCGCCGCAGGAGCTCCTGCAGCAGCCGCGACACCGTCGACTTCCCGACGGCGACGGAGCCAGCGACGGCGATGACGAAGGGGGTGCGGGCCACGTCGAGGCCCAGGAACCCGTTGCTCTGGGCGTAGAGGCGGCCGGTGTTCTCCATGTACAGGTGGAGGAGCTGGGTGAGCGGCCGGTAGACCTCGGTGATGTCGTGCGAGGAGGTGGGGTCCCCGATGCCGCGCAGCCGGGTGAGGGTGGCCTCGTCGAGGTCGATCTGCGTGGCGTCCGCCAGGGCTGCCCAGGCGTGGCGCTCCAGCGCGACGTACGGTCCGGTCACCGTCACTCCTTCGTGGGGGTTGGTCGGCGGCAATCGTAACAGCGGCAGGGGGGTCGCCCGGCGCAGACCGGAGTGGCCGGAGTGCCGATGTCAAGAAGTGCTCATTCATCATGTACGGTTTCCGGCGTGTGTGGAATCGTTGGATATGTCGGAGAACGTGACGGAATCGATGTGGTGCTGAGCGGCCTGCGCCGGCTCGAGTACCGCGGATATGACTCGGCGGGCGTGGCCCTCCCCGATGCGGGTCACATCGAGTGGCGGAAGAAGGCGGGCAAGATCGTCAACCTCGAGGCCGCCATCGGGGAGCGCCCGCTCCCGGGCGGCACGGTGGCCATCGGCCACACCCGCTGGGCCACGCATGGCGCGCCCACGGACCAGAACTCGCACCCCCACGTGGCGGACCGGGTGGCCATCGTGCACAACGGCATCATCGAGAACCATCGCCAGCTGCGCGAGGAGCTCCCGGGCGTCGAGTTCTCCTCGGAGACCGACTCCGAGGTGGCCGCCCACCTCCTCCGGCGCGAGCTGGAGGCCGGTCGCGACATCCTCGACGCGATGCGCGCCGTCGTCGGGCGCCTCGAGGGTGCGTTCACGCTCGTCGCGGTCGACGCGCTGGACCCCGAGCGGATCGTCGCCGCCCGCCGCAACTCCCCGCTGGTGGTCGGCGTGGGGGAGGGCGAGTACTTCCTGGCCTCGGACGTGGCCGCCTTCATCGCCTACACCCGCGACGCCGTCGAGCTGGGGCAGGACCAGATCGTGGAGCTCACCCGCGACGGCGTGAGCGTGACCACCTTCGACGGCGGCCCGGCGGAGACGAAGGAGTTCCACGTCGACTGGGACCTCGAGGCCGCCCAGAAGCAGGGCTACGACTGGTACATGCGCAAGGAGATCTTCGAGCAGCCCCGCGCCGTCGCGGACACGCTGCTCGGCCGCCTCAACGAGCGCGGCGAGCTGGTGCTCGACGAGATCCGCATCTCCCCGGAGATCCTGCGCCGGATCAACAAGATCGTCATCGTGGCCTGCGGCACCGCCTTCTACGCGGGCCTGGTGGCCAAGTACGCCATCGAGCACTGGACCCGCATCCCGTGCGAGGTGGAGGTGGCCTCCGAGTTCCGCTACCGCGACCCGATCATCGATCCGATGACCCTGGTGGTGACCATCTCGCAGTCCGGTGAGACCGCGGACACGCTGATGGCCATCCGGCACGCCCGCGAGCAGGGCGCCAAGGTCATCGCCATCTGCAACACCAACGGCGCCACGATCCCGCGGGAGTCCGACGCGGTGATCTACACCCACGCCGGCCCGGAGATCGGCGTCGCCTCCACCAAGGGCTTCACCACCCAGCTGGTGGCCTGCTACCTGCTCGGGCTGTATCTCGCGCAGGTGCGCGGCATGAAGTACGGCGACGAGATCGCCGCGCTGCTCGCGGAGCTGGAGCGGATGCCGGACGCCATCCAGGGCATGCTGGACAACCAGCAGCAGGTCCTGGACCTGGCCCGGGAGTTCGTCAACGAGCCGTCGGTGCTGTTCCTCGGCCGCCACGTGGGCTACCCGGTGGCTCTGGAGGGTGCGCTGAAGCTCAAGGAGCTGGCCTACATCCACGCTGAGGGCTTCGCCGCGGGCGAGCTCAAGCACGGCCCCATCGCGCTCATCCGCGAGGGCCTGCCGGTGTTCGTCGTGGTGCCGCCCCGAGGGCGGGACCAGCTGCGCGACAAGGTGGTGTCCAACATCGCCGAGGTGCGCGCGCGGGGCGCGAAGACCATCGTCCTGGCGGAGGCCGACGACGAGGAGGCCCGCGCGGCCGCGGCCGTGTTCATCGAGCTGCCGAAGCTCTCCACGCTGCTCCAGCCCGTGGCCGCGATCATCCCGCTGCAGCTCTTCGCGTGCGAACTGGCCACCGTGCAGGGCCACGACGTGGACCAGCCGCGAAATCTCGCCAAGTCGGTCACCGTCGAATAGGGGTTCTGCTTCTAGAGTGGCGCCATGATCGTGGGCATCGGCACGGACCTCTGCGTCATCGAGCGGTTCCGGGAGATGCTGGCGCGCCGCCCCGGCCTCGACGAGCGGCTGCTCACCGAGGGGGAGCGGCGGCTCTCCATCGAGTCCCAGGCGGCCCGCTTCGCCGCCAAGGAGGCGTTCGCGAAGGCCCTCGGGTCGCCCGGCGGGATGCGGTGGCTGGACTGCGAGGTGGTGAAGAACGACGACGGTGACCCGGCGTTCCGCAACACCGGCTCGGTGGCGGCCCGCGTGGAGGCCCTCGGGATCCGCCACATCCACCTGTCGATCAGCCACGACGGCGGCTTCGCCACCGCGATGGTGGTGTGCGAGGCATGAGGACCGTCATCACCGCGGCCGAGATGCGCGGGGCCGAGCGGCTGGTCTTCGACGCTGAGCCCGGCGTCGACCTGATGGGCCGCGCGGCCGCGGAGGTGGCGCGCGTGGCCGGTGCCGTCGCGGAGGAGGGCCCCGTGCTGGTGGTCGCGGGGCCGGGCAACAACGGCGGCGACGGCCTCCACGCCGCCGCGCTCCTGGCCGGATACCGCCAGGTCGCGGTGTGGGTGGCGCTGGGCGCCGCGCACGAGGGCGGCCTCGAGGCCGCGCTGGCCGCCGGCTGCCGCCAGGTCGGGGCGGTCGAGGCCGTGGACGCCCTCGCCGAGAGCGTCCTCGTGATCGACGCCGTCACAGGCCTGGGCTCGAGGCCGGGCCTGCCGGAGTCCGTGGCCACGCTCGCCGCGGCCTGCGAGGACCTGGCGGTGCCGGTGCTGTCGGTGGATCTCCCCAGCGGCCTCGACGCGGACTCCGGCGCCCTCCACCCCAGCTTCAGGGCCGCCCACACAGTGACGTTCGCCACCGTGAAGCCGTGCCATGTGATGGAGCCGGCGGCGTCGCGCTGCGGGAGGGTCCACGTCGTCGACATCGGCGTGGAGGCGCCCACCGGCCAGCTGAGACAGGCCGAGGAGGCGGACATCGCGCGCTGGTGGCCTGCGCCCACCGCAGCCTCCGACAAGTATGCGCGCGGCGTGGTGATGATCGACACCGGCTCGGAGCAGTACCAGGGGGCGGCGATCCTCGGGGTGTCGGGCGCCCTGCACGCCGGCGCCGGCATGGTGCGCTACACCGGGCGCGTCGCGTCCGGACTGATCCTCTCGCGGTTCCCCAGCGTCGTGATCGGCGAGGGCCGGGCCCAGGCCATGGTCGTGGGCTCGGGGTGGGGCGACGGCGAGGGCACGGAGGGCCGCGTGGCGAACGCGGGCCTGCACGCCGTGCCCACCGTCGTGGACGCCGACGCGCTCTACTCGCTTCCCGCGGGCCGGCTGGAGAACTGGCTGCTCACCCCGCATGCCGGCGAGCTGGCGCGGATCCTCGGGTGCACCAGGTCGCACGTGGAGGCGGAGCCGCTGGTGTGCGTGCGGGAGGTGTCGCGGCAGACGGGTGCCGCCGTGCTGCTCAAGGGTGCCACGCAGTACGTGGCCGAGCCGTCGGGGCGCGTGACGATCGCCGTCCCCGGGCCGTCGTGGACGGCGCAGGCAGGCTCGGGCGACGTGCTCGCGGGCATCTGCGGTGCGCTCCTGGCCGCGGGGCTGCCCGCGTGGCGCTCTGGCGTCGTCGGGGCGAGCATCCAGGCGATGGCCGCGGCCCGATGGCCGGGCCCGCGCACCCCGGACGAGCTGGCGGCGCGGCTGCCGGACCTCGTGGCGGACCTTCTGGTCTCCTAGGGCGCGGGCCGCCACATCCCCACGGCGGGCATGTGCCTGCCGGAGAAGCGGCCCAGGTCGACGAAGCCGAGGCGCCGGTAGAGCGCGGCGGCCCGGTCGGTCGCGGCCTCGAGGTACACCGGTGCGTCGATGGCGGCCAGCCGGTGCTCGAGGAGCGCCCGCCCCACGCCCCTGCCCTGCGCCGCCGCGGACACGCCGAGGTAGCCGAGGAACCAGTGGGGGACCGGGGGCCGGTGGCGCGCGAGCGCCCGGTCGATCCGCGCTGCGGCGGGCCAGTGGGGGCCCAGCGCACGGATCATCCCAAGGGCATGCCGCGCAGTCTCCGCAACCGACGGCGTGGGGCGGCCTGGCGGCTCCCACAGGCCGGCGCCGAGCACGCGGTCTCCGTCCAGGGCCACCTCGACCAGCCAGCCGTGGGTGACGGCCTCGCCCATGTACGCCCGCACCCGCATGGCGCGCTCGCCGGCCGGGATGAAGGCGAAGGACGGGTCGTCGGCGAAGGCGTCGGCGAGCGCCGAGGCCGCCGCCGGGAGCTCCGAGGGCGCGGCGGCGCGCACCAGGATGCCGGTCACTCGAGGAGCCCCTTCGCCAGGTAGGAATCCGGGCCGAAGCCGGGCGGCACGACGAAGACGGCCGACCCGATCGCGGTGGTCCACTCGTTGAGGGCGTCGCCCTGGTCAAGCCTGCGCTGCACGGGGATGAACTGCTCGGCGATGTTGGCCTGGAAGGCCGTGAAGATCAGCCCCGAGGTGGGGCGGGGTTGGCCGTCGATCCACTCGTCGTGGGTGTAGTTGAGCCCGCGGCGCAGCATGGTGCGGCCGGAGTTCTGCGCCGGGTGGGACACGCGGACGTGGGCGTCCTGCGCGATGACCGGGGCGCCGTCGGCGACGGCCTCGAAGTCCGGGGGGTCGTGCTCGGCCTCGCCGGTCAGGGGGGCGCCCGTGTCGAGGCGACGGCCCACCGACTTCTCCTGGCGGTCCCGGGTGGCCTCGTCCCACGTGTCGAGGTTCATCTCGATGCGCCTGACCACGAGCTGGGTGCCCCCGGCGAGCCATCCGTCGGCTGAGAAGACGGCGGCCTCCACGGCCTCGGCCGTGGGGTTTCCGGTGCCGTCCACCTGTCCGAAGAGGTTCCGCCCCGTCACGGCGGCTCCGGAGGCGTCGACCGGACGCCAGGAGCCCGGCTGCGCCCAGCGCCGCGAGGCGAAGGGCGCCGCGTCGGTGGTGAGGCGACGCAGGGCGTGCGCGACGGTGGTGGCGTCGTCCGCGGAGACCCAGGCGAGGAGGTCGCCCCCTGACCAGCGGGTGGCCAGCTTGTCGTGGTCCATGGGCGGGATCTCCTGGAACCCGGCCGGGCGCCTCGCCGCCAGGCCGTCGAGGTCGAAGACCCGGGGCCCGAGGCCCACCAGGATGGTGAGCGAGACCCCGGCCTGGGCCAGGTCCGGCGCGGAGTCGCCCGCGGCCGGCCTGCCGGCCATGAGCGCCGCGATGTCCGAGCTCCACACGCGCATGAGCCGCGCCAGGGCCGCGCGGTCCGTGCCGGGCAGCAGGTCGAAGGCGACGAGCTCGCCGACCGCCGGCTTGGGGGTGAGGATGCCGGCCTGCACGTCCCCGTGGGCCGGATAGGTCTGCCCCGACACCGCCGCGGTGGTGGGCTGCGGTCCCGCCCCGCCCCAGGCGCGGCCCGCGATCACGCCCGCCGCCCCGCCGAGGGTCGCGGCGCCGGCGTAGCCGAAGACGCCGCGGCGGCTCACCTGGGGGCTGGACATGCTGGGATTCTACCCATGACGGAGACCCCCGGAGGGTACCCCCAGGGGTATCTCGATTCGGCTATGCTGCAAGGGTGAAGTCGAAGCTAGCCGCCCCCGTCATCGCCGTCGCCGCCCTGGCCGCCTGCTCGCCCGCGCAGAGCGCCACACCCGGAGTCATCGCCGCCGACCCGTGGGTCCGCGCCACCGTCGGCACCGAGATGCCGGAGATGACCGCCCTCTTCGTCAACCTCACCAACCCGTCGGAGGAGGACCGGATGCTGGTGGCCGCGGACTGCGGCGACGTTGCGGGGAAGGTCGAGCTGCACGAGATGGTGGAGGCCGACGGCCAGATGGTGATGCAGGAGGCGGAGGGCGGCCTTCCGGTGCCCGCCGGCGAGCACGCCCACCTCGCGCCCGGCGGGCCCCACGTCATGCTCATGGGGCTGACAAGGGAGTTGGCCGCCGGCGCCGAGGAGATCGCCTGCACGCTAGAGTTCGACGACGGACAGTCCATCGAACTGGTCGCCCCGGTGAAGGAGTTCACCGAGGAGCAGGACACCTACCACACCCACGCGCCGAGCACCGACGGCTGACCCGTCGGGTGCGCCGCGGAGAGGACGCACCCATGTTCGCCATGTCGGACGGCCGGCCAGCACCGGCGCACCCTGATGCGGTCGTCGCCGGCGCGACGTACCGGATCACGGTCCTCAGCAGCCGGCTGTTGCGGCTCGAGTGGCACCCTGAGGGAGTCGTCGTCGACCAGCGGACGCAGACCGTGGCCGACCGCTCCTTCGACGTGCCCGGCTTCACCGTCGACGACGTGGGCGGCTCGCTGGAGGTGCGCACGGACCACCTCCGGCTCCGCTACGACCGGGGCCCGTTCAGCGCCTCGGGGCTCAGCGTCACCCTGACCCGCGGGGCGTCGGACCCCCACTACGCCACCTGGCGCTTCGGCGAGACCTATCCCCAGAGCCTCCCCGGCCGCGGCAACCTGCTGGGCACCGCACGCACGCTCGACGAGGTGGACGGCGCCTGCCCGCTGGACCCCGGGATCCTCGCCACCTACGGCTTCGCCGTGCTCGACGACTCCTCGACGGTGCTGCTCTCCGACGACGGGTGGGTGGCCCCTCGGCGCCCCGGCGGCCGCGACCTCTACCTCTTCGCGCACGGCCTGGACTACCGGGCCGCCCTGGCCGACTACCACCGGCTCACCGGTCCCGTCCCGCTGGTGCCGCGCTTCGTCCTGGGCAACTGGTGGAGCCGCTACTGGCCCTACCGGGCCGACGAGTACCTGGGGGTCATGGACCGCTTCCGCGCCGAGCGGATCCCGCTGTCGGTGGCCGTGATCGACATGGACTGGCACGTCACGGACGTCGACCCGGAACTCGGCACCGGATGGACCGGCTACACGTGGAACCGCGACCTCTTCCCGGACCCGTCCGCCTTCCTGGCCGCCCTGCACGACCGTGGGCTCGCGGTCACACTCAACGTGCACCCGGCCGACGGGGTCCGCAGGCACGAGGAGGCCTACCCGGCCGTCGCGCGAGCCATGGGGATCGACCCGGACTCCGGCGCCGCCGTCGAGTTCGACGTCACGTCGCGGGAGTTCGTGGACGCCTACCTCACCCATCTGCACCACCCGCTCGAGGACCAGGGGGTGGACTTCTGGTGGATCGACTGGCAGTCGGGCGGGGCCACGGCCGTGGCGGGCCTCGACCCGCTGTGGATGCTCAACCACATCCACTACCACGACTCGGCGCGTGCCGGCCGGCGTCCGCTGACCTTCTCCCGCTACTCCGGCCCCGGCAGCCACCGCTACCCGGTGGGCTTCTCGGGCGACACCATCACCACGTGGGAGTCGCTGGACTTCCAGCCGTACTTCACCGCGACGGCCGCCAACATCGGCTACCCCTGGTGGAGCCACGACATCGGCGGGCACATGTTGGGCAGCCGCGACGTCGAGATGGCCGTGCGCTGGTTCCAGCTGGGTGTCTTCTCCCCGGTGAACCGGCTGCACTCGTCGTCGAGCCCCTTCGCGTCCAAGGAGCCCTGGGGCTACGGCCCGGCGGCCGAGCGGATCATGGCGGCCTTCCTGAGGCTCCGGCACCGGCTCGTGCCCTACCTGTACACGGCCGCGTGGGCCGCGCACACCGACCAGGTGGCCCTGGTGAGGCCGATGTACCACGACCATCCCGCCGAGGTCGCCGCCTATCACGTCCCGAACCAGGCGATGCTCGGCGAGCACCTGCTGGTGGCCCCGATCACCACGGCCGAGGACTCCGCCGCGCACCTCTCGTCGGTCCGCGCCTGGCTCCCCGAGGGCTCCTGGATCGACATGTTCACCGGCCACCGCCACGACGGCGGACGGGCCGTGACACTGCACCGGGGTCTCGGCGGCTATCCGGTGCTGGCCCGCGCCGGGGCGGTGGTCCCTCTGGCGTCCGATGTGATGGCGGACGTCTCGGCTGCGCCGGCGTCGCTGGAACTGCGGGTGCTCCCGGGGTCCGCGGTGTCGCACCTCGTCGAGGACGACGGCAGCGCCGACCCCGGGCCGCAGCAGCGGCGGGCGGTGCGCATCGAGCAGTTGTTGGACGTGCATCCGGACGACACCGCCACGCTGACCGTCACGCTGCGGCCGGAGCGCGGCGTCGTCGACCTCAGGGCCGTCAACCTGGACCTCGTCGGTGTCGCCTGGGCCGACGGCGTGGAGGCGTGGGTGGCCGGCCGGCAGCGGCACCTCGGGGCCCCGGTGCCGATGACCGACGAGCTGCTCGCACCGGCGCTCCGCGTGGCGCTGGGGGAGGTGGACCTGGGCGCGGAGATCGTGGTGCGTCTCGTGGGCGCCCGGACCACGCCCCGCGACCTGCAGGGTGAGGCCTTCGCCCTCATCGACGCGGCGGAGATCGGGTTCTCGGTCAAGGAGGCCGCCTGGCGGGCGGTGACGGGCCTGGGCGGGCTGGGGCTGGTGCAGGAGCTGGCAGGCATAGACATCCCCACGGCCCTGAGGGACGCGCTGGTGGAGGTGGCCGCCGCGCGCGAGGTGTGGTGAGCGTCCTCAGATGAGCTGGTGGCTGCGCACCGACTTGGCGATGGCCTTGCGGTAATGGCCCACCAGCTCGGTGCAGACCCGCTCCCAGCTCCGGTCGAGGGTGGAGAGACGGGCCGCCCGGCCGAACGCGGCGCGCTTGGCGTCGTCGCCGATGAGGTCCACCACGTGACCCCGCATCCCGGCCAGGTCCCCCGGGCGGTAGAGCCATCCGGTGCGCGACTGGTCGATGAGGTCGATGGGACCGCCGCGACGGGGCGCGATCACCGGCAGCCCCGAGGCCTTGGCCTCCTGGATGGACTGGCAGAAGGTCTCCAGCTCTCCAGGGTGCACGAAGAGGTCCAGGCTGGCCAGCGCGGTGGGGAGGGCATCGCCGGTCAGTTCGCCGAGGAACACGGCCCGGGGCAGCGCGGCCTGGAGCTGCCCGCGCAGCGGCCCGTCGCCGATGATCACCAGGCGGGTGTGTGGCAGGTCAGCCACGGCCGCCAGGTCCTCCACCCGCTTCTCGGTGGCGAGCCTGCCCATGTAGCCGATCAGCCGCTCACCGTTCGGCGCGTGGACGGACCGGAACGCGGCGCTGCGCCTGCCGGGGCTGAACCGCTCCGAGTCCACGCCGCGGCCCCACACCCCGACCCGCGGCACGCCCTGCCCGATCAGCTGGTCGCGCGCGAACGTGGACGGCGCCAGGTTGAGCGAGGCCAGCGAGTGGACCTGGCGCACGTGGTGCCACAGCAGCGGCTCGAACTGCGGGAACCCGTACCGGGCGGCGTAGGTGGGCACCTCGGTCTGGTAGACGCCCACCATGGGGATGCCCAGCCTCGCCGCGACGGTGGCCGCCTTGTAGCCCACCACGAACGGTGCCGCCAGGTGGACGACGTCAGGGGCGAAACCGGTGAGGATGCGGCCGATGGTGAAGGACGGCGTGGTCACCACGCGCACCACGTCGTAGCCGGGAAGGCCGACGCTGGCCACCGTCTCGACGGGGAAGCCCAGGTACTGCGACGGCGTGCCCTCGCCCGCGTGAGGGGCGATGACCATGGCCTCATGGCCAGTGGCGCGCAGGTGTTCGAGGACCCGCAGCACGGAGTTCGTGACCCCGTTCACGCTCGGGAGGAAGGACTCCGCGACGATGGCTACCCGCACACCACAATCCTACGGAGGCACGTGTCCGGGGCCCCTCGTCGAGGAGAACCCCCGGTGAACGCGGGATGACGGTTCGGGGGCGTCGATCACCGCCGATTCGGTGATCCGGGGCGGAGAGCGTAGACTCAATGGGCCCGGTAAGGCGATCAACGCCAGCGTGTGACAGATGAGCGGGCAAATCGAGGGGCCCCGTCCGTGGGCCCAAGCGGCCCGACTTTCAGGGCCCATACCCCCGCAGAGGATTCCTCCATCATGAATGCACCACGCCAGAAACAACGCTGGACCGCCGAGCAGCGCACCGCGAAGGGCCTCAAGGCCCAGCGCCGGGCAGGCAAGAACGACGCCCCCGCCGCCGGCGCCCCCCTCAACCGCAAGCAGCGCCGCGCCCTCGAGTTCGGTGACCGCCCCTACGTGCCCAAGCCCGAGCAGGAGGGCGCCGAGCGCCGCGACGAGCGTCCCGCCCGCGACGACCGACCCGCCCGCGACGACCGTCCGGCGCGCGACGAGCGCTCCTACCGCGACGACCGTCCCGCCCGCGACGACCGCCCGCGCGGAAACGACCGCTACGGCGATCGCCCTCGCAGCAACGACCGTTACGGTGACCGGTCCCGCGACGATCGCCCGCGCGGCAACGACCGTTACGGCGACCGGTCCCGCGACGACCGCCCCCGCGGCAACGACCGCTACGGCGACCGGACCCGCGACGACCGCCCCCGCGGCAACGACCGGTACCGCGACGACCGCCCCGCCTGGGGCGACCGCGACAGCCGCCCCGCCCGCGACGACCGCCGGCAGGGCGACCGCCCCGCCTGGGGTGACCGCGACGACCGGCGCGGCGAGCGCTCCGGCGGCCACCGTCGCAGCTCCATGCCGCCCCACATCGACGTCCGCCGCAACCACGAGCCCCGCGGCCACGAGGACCGCCGGGGACACGACCGCCGCGACACCCGCGCCCCGCGCGAGGACAACTTCGACGCGCCCGAGGCGGACCAGATGAGCTGGACCGCCACCACCGCCGAGGGCGTGG
Organism: Tessaracoccus yangjingae; assembly: GCF_054483935.1. The sequence continues at coordinate 1,683,925 of NZ_CM137014.1, forward strand.
AGGGCGAGGTCGCCTCGGGCTTCTTCGAGCTCGGCGTCGCCGAGCCCATGGTCCGCGTGCTCGCGGGCCAGGGCATCACCGCCCCGTTCCCGATCCAGGCGGCCACCATCGCCGACGCCATCGCGGGTCGTGACGTGCTGGGCCGCGGCCGCACCGGCTCCGGCAAGACGCTGGCGTTCGGCCTGGCGATGCTCACCCGCCTCGCCGAGGGCACCCCCGTCGGCTCGCCGCGCGCCATGATCCTGACCCCCACCCGCGAGTTGGCGCTGCAGATCGCGGATGTGCTCGCCCCACTCGCGGCGGCCCTGAAGCTGGACCTCACGCTCATCGCGGGCGGCATGGCCTACGGCCCGCAGATCCGCGCCTTCGAGCGCGGCGTCGACGTCGTGGTGGCAACCCCCGGCCGGCTCATCGACCTGCTGGAGCAGGGCGCCGCAGACCTGAGCCAGGTGCAGATCTCCGTCCTCGACGAGGCCGACCACATGGCGGATCTCGGCTTCACCAAGGACGTCCGCACCCTCCTGGACGCCACCCCCGAAGGCGGGCAGCGGCTGCTGTTCTCCGCCACCCTGGACGAGGCCGTCGACTCCATCGTGCGGACCTACCTGCACGACGCCGTCACCCATGAGGTGGACTCGGGCCAGGCGTCGGTCACGACGATGGTGCACCGTCCGCTGATCGTGCGCCCCCACCACAAGAACCAGATCACCGCCGAGATCGCCAACCGCGAGGGCCGCACCGTGCTGTTCGCGCGCACCCAGATGGGCACGGACCGCATCGCGGGCCAGCTCCGCGAGGCGGGCGTGATGGCGGGGTCGCTGCACGGCGGCCTCACCCAGGGCGCCCGGGCGCGGATCCTCGCGGCGTTCCGCGAGGGCACAGTCCCCGTGTTGGTCGCCACCGACGTGGCGGCCCGCGGCATCCACGTCGACGACGTGACCCTGGTGCTGCAGGTGGACCCGCCGCGTGACTCCAAGGACTACCTCCACCGCGCCGGCCGCACCGCGCGCGCCGGGCAGGAGGGCGTCGTGGCCACCGTGGTCCTTCCGCATCAGCAGAAGATGGCCCAGCGCCTCCTCGGCCAGGCGGGCGTCAAGGCCTCCCCGCTCGAGGTCTACCCCGGCTCGGACGAGCTGCGCGAGGCCACCGGCGCCCGGCCCACCTCCGGCGTCGAGATCTCGGAGGCGGACTACCAGGCGCTCATCGCCCCCAAGCAGCAGCAGCGACGCCGTCCCGAGGGCGGCGGCCGCGGCCGTCGCTACGACGGCGGCCGCGGGCAGCGCGGGGGCCGCAGGGACCGTTGGTGAGGGCGTAGGATTTCGCGCCTATGGACACCTCCGCCCTGACCATCCGCATCGCGGATCCGGCAGACGCCGCCGGCCTGCTGCACGTCATCCACCAGGCGTTCGCGGCGCGTCCGGCGGTGGATCCACCGGCTGAGGCGCTGACCGACCAGGTGGCAGACATCGAGCGGGCCCTCACCGACGGCTTCGGCGTGGTGGTGGAGCGCGAGGGTCACATCATCGCTGGCCTGCTGGTCGACATCGTCGACGGCACGGCCACGCTGCGCCGCGTGTCGGTGCTGCCGTCCGCCAGCGGCCAGGGCGTCGCCCGGTCGCTGGTGGAGGGGGCCCTGACCGTGGCGGCGGACCTGGGCGCGAGGCGCGCGTCCCTGTTCGCCCGTGAGGAGTTCCCGCAGCTGGTGGACTGGTGGCGGGACCACGGGTTCGACGTCATCGCGCCCGAGCCGCACGGCTTCCGGATGGGCCGCGACCTGCCCGTGGTGGTGGACGTGCCCACCGCCGAGGACATGACCCGCCTGGGCCGTCGGCTCGCGGGCGTCCTCCGCAAGGGCGACGTCATCGTCGCCACGGGCGACCTCGGCGCCGGCAAGACCACGCTCACGCAGGGCATCGGCGCGGGCCTCGACGTGGAGGGGCCCATCATCTCGCCCACGTTCGTCATCTCCCGCGTCCACCCGCCCCGGGGCGAGGGCCCTGGGCTGGTCCACGTCGACGCCTACCGCCTGGGCGATCCGTCCGAGCTGGCCGACATCGATCTCGACGCTTCCCTGCCCGAGTCGGTCACCCTCGTCGAATGGGGCCACGGCCTGGCCGAGTGGCTGGCCGACGACCGCCTGGAGATCGACATCGTGCGCGGCGTGCAGTCCGACGAGCGCACCGTCTACCTCACCGGATTCGGCCCCCGCTGGGCCGGCGCCCTCGACGTCCTCAGGGAGAACCCATGACCTGGACCCTCGCCATCGACACCAGCCACGTCGTCGCGGTGGGCCTCGCCCTCGACGGGGAGCCGCACACCCGGGTCGTGGTCGACGACACCCGAGCGCATGCCGAGGCCCTGATGCCCTCGGTGCTGGAGGCCTGTTCGACGGCCGGCATCTCGCTGCGGGACCTCGACGAGATCGTCGTCGGGATGGGTCCGGGCCCGTTCACCGGGCTGCGGGTCGGCGTCGCCACCGCGTGGACCCTCGCACACGCCGCCGGCCTTGAGCCCCATGGTGTCTGCTCGCTCGACGTGGTCGCCCGGCAATGGGCCGAGGCCGGCGCCCCTGCAGAGTTCGTGGTCGCGGCGGACGCCCGCCGCAAGGAGCTGTACTGGGCCACCTACGCCGCCGACGGCCTTCGGACCTCGGACCCGCAGGTGACCGCGCCGCAGCAGGTGCCGGCGCTGCCGGTGGCAGGGGCGGTCCCCGGGCCCTACCGCGACCTGCTCGATGTGCGAGGCCCCGACGCGCTCGATCCGGCGCTGCTCGCCGCCCGCTGGCGCGCGCTGCGGCCCGCCGGCGCGGAGCCCTTCTACCTGCGCCCGGCCGACGCGACGGTGCCGGGCAAGCCGAAGTCGGCGCTGCCCCGGCTGCGGGCCGCGCGATGATCGTCGAGACGGCCGAGGTGGAGGACCTGCCCGACATCCTCGCGCTCGAGGCGCACTTCGACACCCCGTGGTCTGAGCACTCCTGGCACCAGGAGGTGACGGGGGACGGCAGGCTCGTCCTCATCGCCAGGCGCCAGGGCGGCGAGACGGTGGGGGTGGCCGCCTTCCAACTCGTCGACGACGTGGCGGACCTGCACCGGATCGTGGTGGCGCCCCAACAGCGCCGGCTGGGTTTCGCCCGGGTGATGCTCATGGCCGGCCTGCAGTGGGCCATCGGGCACGGCGCCCGCCGGATGTTGTTGGAGGTGGACGCAGGCAACGCCCCGGCCATCCAGCTCTATCAGGGCTACGGGTTCGTGGCGGTGGCCACGCGCCCGGACTACTACGGGCCCGGGGCCGATGCGCTGATCCTGGAACGCCGGCTGGAGGGCGTCGACGCGGATTCCGTCGGCATGTGGGACATGGAGGACAACGATGAGTGAGCCCCTGGTGCTCGGCCTGGAGTCGTCGTGCGACGAGACGGGGGTGGGGATCGTCCGCGGCCGCACCCTGCTCGCCAACGAGGTGGCCAGCTCGGTGGACCTGCACGTGCGCTTCGGCGGAGTGGTGCCCGAGGTGGCCAGCCGCGCCCACCTGTCGGCCCTCATCCCCACGCTGGAGAGGGCGGCCGCCAAGGCCGACGTCGACCTCGCCGACCTGGACGCCGTGGCGGTGACCGCCGGCCCCGGGCTGATGGGCGCCCTCGTCGTGGGGCTGGCCTCCGCCAAGGCGCTCGCGGCCTACCTGAACAAGCCTCTGTACGGCGTGAACCACCTGGTGGGCCACGTCGCGGTGGACCTGCTCGATCACGGCCCCCTGCCGATGCCGTCGCTGGCGCTGCTGGTCTCCGGCGGGCACACCCAGCTGCTCCACGTCGAGGACATCGCCACCCGCATCACTGAGGTGGGCTCCACGATCGACGACGCGGCCGGCGAGGCCTACGACAAGGTGGCGCGCGTCCTGGGCCTGCCCTACCCGGGCGGCCCGGTGATCGACAAGGCGGCGCAGGACGGCGACCCCACCGCCATCCGGTTCCCGCGCGGCCTCACCGCGCGCCACGACATGGAGCAGCACCGCTTCGACTTCTCGTTCTCCGGGCTCAAGACCGCCGTCGCGCGGTGGGTGGAGCAGCGCCGTCTCGACGGGGGAGAGGTGCCGGTCAACGATGTCGCGGCGAGCTTCCAGGAGGCCGTCTGCGACGTGCTGACCGCCAAGACCGTCGACGCGGCCCGGCACCTCGGCGTCAACTCCATCCTCATCGGCGGGGGTGTCGCGGCCAACTCGCGGCTGCGGACGCTCCTGGAGGAGCGCGCCGCGGAGGCCGGAATCGAGCTGCGCAGGCCCAGGCCGGCGCTCTGCACGGACAACGGCGCCATGATCGCGGCCGTCGGCAGCGAGGTGATCATGGCCGGGGTGCGACCCTCGGGGATGGGCATCTCCGCCCACTCGGGGCTCCCGGTGAGCACGATCGTCGTCTGATTTCGGTGCGCAATCACACAATTTGGTAACGATTGGGTGTCAAAGCCGGTGTGGCCCTAGCCGATTTGAACGTGCCTTCGGTAGGTTCCTGGAATCACTCGGCCCGTTCGGGCCTCTTCCGTCGTTCGACGACTTAGGAGAAGGAATGAAGTTCCAGGGAACCAAGGTGTCCCTCGGCCTGGTCTTGAGCGGAGCACTCCTGCTCGGCGCCTGCACCAGCCCAGAACCCACCGAACCTGAAGACACCGCGTCCGGTGCCGCCTCGGCCACCGCGTCCGCCAGCAGCAGCGAGGGTGCGGGCGGCGACGCCGCGTCCGGCTGCCTGCAGGACGTCGGCATCACCGAGACCGCCGACGGCGAGGTCCGCTACACCGCCGGCCCCGGCGACTGGAGCGGCTACAACACCATCACCAACGCCACGTACTCCACGTACAACTCGGTGATCGCCGCCCACATGTTCTCGAGCTTCGTGTACTTCGGTACCGACGGCACGATCTGCGACAACACGGACTTCGGCACCTACGAGGTGACCTCCGAGGACCCGCTGACCGTCAAGTACACGATCAACGAGGACGCGGCCTGGTCCGACGGCACGCCGGTCACCATCAACGACTACCTGATGGAGTGGGCGGCCCAGAACCCCGAGTTCATCGCCCCCGGCTTCGCCAGCGGCGAGAACCCGGACGCGTCCGCCGTCTTCGACCACGTGTCGACGTCGTTCGCGCAGTACGTCCTCGAGGGCCCCGAGGGTGAGGTGGACTCCAAGGAGTTCTCCATCACCTACACCAACCCCAACCCGGACTACCGCATCATCGTGACCTCGGCCCTGCCCGAGCACGTCATCGCGGCCCAGAGCGGACTCGAGCCCGGCGCCCTGGCGCAGGCCGTCCTCGACCGCGACGCCGAGACCGTGAAGTCCGCCGCCACGTTCTGGAACGAGGGCTGGATCTTCAACCCTGGTGAGCTGCCCGATGCGGCGATCACCCCCTCCTCCGGCCCGTACGTCCTCAAGGAGGGCAGCTGGCAGGCCGGCAACTCGCTGACCCTGACCGCCAACGAGTCCTACTGGGGCACCCCGGCCGGTACGCGTGACCTCGTCTTCCGGTTCATCGACGACGCACAGCAGGTCCAGGCGCTTGGCAACAAGGACGTCCAGGTCATCCAGCCGCAGGCCACGGTCGACACCGTCGGCCAGCTCGAGGCCCTCGGCTCCGCCGTGACCATCGAGAGCGGCTCGTCGCTGACGTGGGAGCACCTCGACTTCAACTTCCGCGAGAACAACGTCTTCGGCAACCCGGACACCGGCCTGCAGATGCGCACCGCGTTCGCCCACTGCGTGCCCAGGCAGCAGATCGTCGACACGCTGATCGCCCCGATCTCGCCCGACACCGTCCTGATGAACGCCCGCGAGGTGTTCCCGTTCCAGGACACCTATGACGAGATCGTCGGCGCCGCCTACGACGGTCGCTTCGACGTGGTCGACATCGACGCGGCCAAGGCCGCCCTGGCGGAGGCCGGCGTCACCACGCCCGTCGACGTCCGCATCGGCTACCGCGCCGGCAACCAGCGTCGCGCCGAGACCGTCGCCGCGATCCAGGCCTCCTGCAAGGACGCCGGGTTCAACGTGATCGACGCCAGCGCCGAGGACTTCTTCGACAACGCGCTCGTCAACGGCGACTACGAGGTGGCCCTGTTCGCGTGGGCCGGCTCCGGCCAGATCACCTCCGGTGAGAACATCTACGCCACCAACAAGGGGCAGAACTACGGCGAGTTCTCCAGCGCCGTCGTCGACGCCGCCTGGGCCGAGCTCGTCGCCACCCTCGACGAGAGCGTCCACCTCGAGCAGACCAAGATCATCGAGAAGGAACTGTGGGATCAGCTGTTCGGCATCCCGCTGTACGCCCACCCGCTGGTCGTCGCCTACGACTCCACCCTGAGCAACGTGCGCGGCACCGCCACGCAGGACCAGGTGTCGTGGAACGCTCCGCAGTGGGTCGCCAAGTGACCTGCGGCTGACACCACCGCACGATAGTCGCTGACGGAATCGGGGCAGGGGGCCAAGGTCACCTGCCCCGATTCACGTGCATACACACTTTCATCCACTTCTATCTCTGCCGTAGTATGCGGCGGATGGGCGCCGCCGCCGGCGCCCGAACCATGTCAGAGGACCGATCTTGCTCAAGTTCATTGCGAAACGCCTGGGGATCTCGCTCGCGATCCTCCTGTTGGGGTCACTGCTGCTGTACGTGCTCGTCATCAACTCCGGTGATCCCCTCCAGGACCTGCGCGAGTCGAACGACCCCAACCGGGAGAACCGGATCAAGCAGCGGATCGAGAACATGGGCCTCAACATGCCCTGGTACGAGCGGTACTGGGACTGGGTCACGGGCGCATCGAAGTGCCTGATCGGGCAGTGCGATCTCGGCACCGCGATCAACGGGCAGTCGGTCAACGCGCTGGTCGCCACCGCGGCCGGCTCGACGCTGCGGCTGGTGGTCCTGGCATCGCTGCTGGCCATCGCGGCGGGCGTCATCCTCGGCATCGTGACCGCCATCCGCCAGTACAGCGGATTCGACTACGGCGTCACCCTGTTCGCCTTCATCGCGTTCTCGCTGCCGGTGTTCTGGCTCGGCGTTCTGCTCAAGCACTACGCGGCCATCGAGTTCAACAACTGGATCGTCGACGCCGACCTGAGCTGGCCGGTGATCATCGGCGTGGCGGTGGTGCTGGCGTTCATCATCCAGGCCGCCATGGGCGGCGACCTCAAGCGCCGGCTGATCACCTTCGGCGCGGTCGCGGCGGGCATCGCGGCCATCCTCATCTACTTCGACGCCGTGACCTGGTTCCGGCGCCCCGCCATCGGCATCCCGGTCTACGTGCTCGCCGTCCTCGGCGCGGCCGCGCTGGTGATCGTGCTGACCTCCGGGTTCCAGAACCACCGGGTGCGCAACGCCGTCGGCGCCACCGCGGGCGTCGCGCTGGTGGGCTACATCGCGGTGCGCGGCTACCTGATGACCAACGGCTCGATCCCGGTGCTGCTGCTGTGCTTCGTCGCGGCCATCGCCGCCGGTGTCGCGGCGGGGCAGCTACTCGGTGGCTTCTCACGCCGGCAGGCCACCTTCGCGTCCGTCATCACGGCGCTGCTGGCCTCGCTGCTGGCGATCAGTGACCTCCTGCTGAGCAACTGGGCCCAGTACCTCACGGAGCAGCCGAGGCCGATCCCCACCATCGGCTCGATGACGCCGAACTACGAGTCAACCTTCTGGATGCACTCCATCGACGCCCTCACGCACCTGGTGCTGCCGACCATCACGCTCATGCTGATCTCGATCGCCTCCTACACGCGCTACACGCGCGCCTCGATGCTGGACGTGCTCAACCAGGACTACATCCGCACGGCGCGCTCCAAGGGCATCTCTGAGCGCAAGGTGATCACGCGCCACGCGCTGCGCAACTCGCTGATCCCGCTGGCCACGATCGTGGCCTTCGACTTCGCCGGCCTCATCGGCGGCGCCGTCATCACCGAGACCGTCTTCGGCTGGCAGGGCATGGGCAACCTGTTCCGGACCGGCCTCGCCGCCGTCGACCCCGCCCCGGTCATGGCCTTCTACCTGGTCACCGGCACGGCCGCGGTCACCATGAACATGCTGGCCGACATCGCCTACGCCATCCTCGACCCGCGGATCGCCCGCTAGGAAGTGAGGGTCACACCATGACTGACACGAACAACCCCGCCCAGCTCGACGAGGTCCACGAGACCGATTACGAGCTCGAGAGCATGCCGGACGAGACGAGCACGACGGACAAGTCCTACTCCCAGGGCCGCCTGGTGCTGCGCCGGTTCCTCCGGCACCGGGGCGCGATGGTCTCGCTCACGATCCTCATCCTCATCGCGCTGCTGGCCATCACCTCGATCGGTTTCGGTCCCATCCCCGGCTGGTGGAGCAAGAACCACGTCGACCTCTACCCGATCCAGGAGGTCGGTGGGGCGCCGACGCTGACGCTCTGGCCGTTCTCCATCGGGGAGCACCCGTTCGGGCAGAGCACCATCGGCAAGGACTACTTCGCGCTGGTGATGCTCGGCACGCAGAACTCGCTGACCATCGCCTTCACCGTGGGCATCGCCGCCACCGTCATCGGCACGCTCGTCGGTGCGGCCGCCGGGTACTTCCGGGGCCTGGCGGAGGCGTTCCTCATGCGCGTCACCGACCTGTTCATCATCATCCCGACGCTGGTGCTGGCGGCCGTCCTCGGCCGCATGGCCGGCAACGTCGGCGGCATCTTCGCGCTGGCGGGCATGCTGGCGCTGGTGTCGTGGACGGGTCTCGCCCGCCTGGTCCGCGGTGAGGTGCTGTCGCTGCGCGAGCGTGAGTTCGTGGCCGCGGCCCGTGCCGTCGGCACGTCCCCGTGGCGGATCATCGTGCGCCACATCCTGCCCAACGCGCTGGGCACCATCATCGTCAACGCCACCCTGCTCATCTCCGCGGCGATCCTGGTCGAGACGGCCCTGTCCTACCTGGGATTCGGCGTGCGGCCCCCGAACACGTCGCTCGGCCTGCTGATCTCGGAGAACCAGAACGCGTTGAGCACCCGGCCCTGGCTGTTTTGGTGGCCCGGCGTGTTCATCGTCGCGGTGGCGCTGTGCGTCAACTTCATCGGCGACGGCCTACGCGACGCGTTCGATCCCCGTCAGCAGATGGACTGAGGAGCACCGCCATGACCACCACCCCCCGCTTCACCGGTGAGAACCCGGTGCTGAAGTTCGACCAGCTCGACGTCACGTTCCGCACCGAGTTCGGCTCGGTCCACGCCGTCAAGGGCATCACGCTGAGTGTGGAGCCCGGCGAGGTGATGGCCCGCGTCGGCGAGTCCGGCTCGGGCAAGTCCGTCACCGCCACGACCGCGCTGGGCCTGCTGCCGAAGACGGCGCGGATCCAGGGCGACACCCTCGTCACCGATCAGAGCGTCGGGAAGCTGGCCGGGCGGCAGCTGCGCTCGCTGCGCGGCAACCGCGTCGCCATGGTGTTCCAGGAGCCGATGACGGCGCTGAACCCGGTGATCAAGATCGGCGAGCAGCTGACCGAGTCCATGGAGGTGCACGGCGTGGCCTTCGGCCGCGACGCCTGGGGGCGCGCGGTCGACCTGCTCAACGCCGTCGGCATCCCCAACGCGGAGCGCCGCGCGAACCAGTTCCCGCACGAGCTCTCGGGCGGCATGCGTCAGCGCGTGGTCATCGCCATGGCCCTGGCCTGCGACCCCGAGGTGATCATCGCCGACGAGCCCACCACCGCCCTCGACGTCACGGTGCAGGCGGAGATCCTCGACCTGCTGCGCTCGCTCAAGGACAAGCTCAACACCGGCATCCTGCTCATCACGCACAACATGGGCGTGGTGGCGGACATGGCCGACAACGTGGCCGTGATGTTCAAGGGCACCATCGTGGAGCGCGGCCCCGTCGAGCAGGTCCTGCTGCAGCCGCAGCACCCGTACACGAAGAGGCTGCTGGCGGCCGTCCCGCGGCTGGGGGAGGGCCACGGTCAGTTCGGCGTGGCGCCGCACCCGGTGGACCCCGCCTCCGAGGCGGCCCTCGACGTGCGCGATCTCGTCGTCGAGTACCACCGCGCGGGCAAGAAGCCGTTCCGCGCCGTCGACGGCGTGAGCTTCGACGTGCGCCGCGGCGAGATCGTCGGCCTCGTCGGGGAGTCCGGATCCGGCAAGTCCACCATCGGTCGCGCGCTGCTGGGCCTCATCCCGTCGAAGTCCGGGGAGGTCCGCGTGCTCGACCAGGACCTGCTGGCGCTCCGGGGAGCCGAGCTCAAGTCCCTGCGCAAGCGGATCGGCGTGATCTTCCAGGACCCGGCGGCCTCGCTCAACCCCCGGTTCCCGATCGGCGACGTCATCGCCGAGCCGATGAGCGTCCACAAGGTGGGCAACGCCAAGGAGCGCGAGGCCCGCGTGCACGAGCTCCTGGACGCCGTCCAGCTCCCGCGCACGGTGTACAACCGCTACCCGCACGAGCTCTCCGGCGGCCAGCGCCAGCGCGTCTCGATCGCGCGCGCGCTGTCGCTCAGCCCGGACCTGCTGGTGGCGGATGAGCCCACCTCCGCGCTCGACGTGTCGGTGCAGGCCTCGGTGCTGGCGATGTTCACCGAGCTGCAGCGCGACTTCGGGTTCGCCTGCCTGTTCATCTCCCACGACCTCGCCGTCATCGACTCGCTGGCCCACCGCGTCGTCGTCATGCAGTACGGCAAGATCGTGGAGAAGGGCGCCCGCGAGACGGTGCTGCTCGACCCTCAGGAGGAGTACACCAAGCGGCTGCTGGCAGCGGCGCCGGTGCCGGACCCGATCGAGCAGCGGCAGCGCCGCGAGGCGCGCTACGAGCTGCTGAAGTCGCTGGGCGACGAGGTGGTGGAACTGGACACCCGCGAGCTGGACTTCGACGACGTCCGGGGCACGCGCGCCACGTCCTGACATGCCGTACTCGCCGGAGCTGACGACGTTGGGCTACATCGTGAGCCCGGACCGCCGTCGAGTGCTGCTCGTCCACCGGGTCTCCCGTGCGCACGACGAGCAGCTCGGCAAGTTCAACGGGCTGGGCGGCAAGGTGGAACGCGACGAGGACGTGGTCGCGGCGATGCGGCGCGAGATCCGCGAGGAGGCGGGCGTCGAGGTGACGTCGATGCAGCTGCGCGGCACCGTGTCCTGGCCCGGTTTCAACGGCCGGGACGTGTTCGGGTTCGTGTTCCTCATCACGGGCATCGACGGCGAACCGTTCACCGAGAACCCTGAGGGCACACTGGCGTGGCACGACGTGGCCACCGTCATGGAGCTGCCGATGTGGGACGGGGACCGGCACTTCCTGCCCCTGGTCTTCGACGAGTCGGTGCCGCAGTTCCACGGCGTCCTGCCCTACGACGGCGGCCACAGCGTGGGCTGGCGGTACTCCTCGTGATCCCGCCCGCGCGGCTCGACGCCCTTGCGGCCGCCGCGCTGGAGCCGGACCCGTCGTCGCTGGGCGCGGCCGGCCGGTTGCGGGCCGCCTTCGGCCCCGAGGACGCGGCGTGGGCGCTCACGCAGGCGGCGCTGCGCCGTCGTGCCCGCGCCAAGTTCGCGCGCGCCGACGAGATGCTCTTCACCCACGACGGGCTCGAGCAGGCCACCCGGGACACGGTCCGCCGATGGCGGGCCGCGCGCTTCGCCGCCGCGGGGGTGGCGACGGTGTGGGATCTCGGCTGCGGCATCGGCGCCGACGCCATGGCGTTCGCCGAGGTGGGGCTGGAGGTGCACGCGGTGGACGCCGACCCGGCGACGGTCGAGGCGGCGTCGTGGAATCTGGCGCTCGTGGGGGCGGGGCCGGCTCAGGTGGCCCGGGCCGAGGAGTCGGCGGTACCCCGTGCGGACGGCGTGTTCCTGGATCCCGCCCGGCGCACGGCCCGCGGCCGCACGTGGCACGTGGCCGACTTCACCCCGCCCTGGCAGCTGGTGCTCGACCACCTGGCCTCACCCCGGTTCGTCTGCGTGAAGCTCGGGCCCGGCCTGCCCAAGGAGCTCATCCCCGGGGGCGTGCGCGCCACGTGGGTCAGCGACGGCGGTGACGTGGTGGAGGTGTCGCTGTGGAACCGGCTGCCCGAGGGTCGCTCGGCCGTGCTGCTCAGCGGCGGTGACGTGCTGGAGCTCACGGCCGCCGACGGCGCGCAGCCGCCCCCCGTCGACCGGCTGGGGGCCTACGTGTACGAGCCCGACGGCGCCGCCATCAGGGCCGGCCTGGTGGGGGAGGCGGTGCCGGGAGCATGGCTGCTCGACCCGCACGTGGCCTACCTGACCTCCGACAATCCGGTCGAGACGCCGTGGGCCACCCGGTTCCAGGTCCTCGACGTGCTCGACTACTCGGTCAAGGCTCTCCGCGGCTACGTCCGGGAGCGGGGCATCGGCACCCTGGAGATCAAGAAGAGGGCGATCGACGTCGACCCCGCCGCCCTGCGGCGCGAGCTGCGGCCGAAGGGGAGCGCGGCCGCGACGATCATCCTCGCGCGTACTCCCGGTGGCACGAAGGCGATCGTCGCGCGTCGGGGATGACCCGACTCTGGCACTCGGCTTGATTGAGTGCTAAACCCGGGATAACGTAAGTGCTGGCACTCGACGACGTCGGGTGCTAATGGTCGGACGGCACCCGCGACGACGCCCGGCCACTTCACACTGACCTACAAGCCGGCCCCCGGGTCGGATATGACAGAAAGGTGTTTGACGTGGCAACCACGATCAAGCCGCTTGAGGACCGTATCCTCATCCAGCCCCTTGAGGCCGTCCAGACCACCGCTTCCGGCCTTGTCATCCCCGACACCGCCAAGGAGAAGCCCCAGGAGGGCAAGGTCATCGCCACCGGCCCCGGCCGCATCGACGACAAGGGCAACCGCGTCCCCCTCGATGTCGCCGAGGGCGACGTCGTGATCTTCTCCAAGTACGGCGGCACCGAGGTCAAGTACGACGGCCAGGAGTACCTCCTGCTGAACGCCCGCGACATCCTCGCCGTCGTCAGCAAGTAAGGACCAGCACATGCCGAAGATTCTCGCTTTCGACGAGGAGGCCCGTCGCGCGCTCGAGCGCGGTGTGGACATCCTCGCCAACACCGTCAAGGTGACCCTCGGCCCCAAGGGCCGCTACGTGGTGCTCGACAAGAAGTGGGGCGCTCCGACCATCACCAACGACGGCGTGACCGTCGCCAAGGAGGTCGAGCTCGACGATCCCTACGAGGACCTGGGCGCGCAGCTCGCCAAGGAGGTCGCCACCAAGACCAACGACGTCGCCGGTGACGGCACCACGACGGCCACGGTGCTGGCGCAGGCCATGGTGCACGCCGGCCTCCGCTCGGTGACCGCCGGGGCCAACCCCATCGGCCTGAAGCGCGGCATGGACAAGGCCGTGGAGGCCGTCGTCGAGCGCCTGCGTGAGAACGCGCGCCCGGTGGACACCACTGCGGACATGGCTTCGGTGGCCACCATCTCCTCCCGCGACGAGCAGATCGGCGACCTGATCGCCGAGGCGTTCGACAAGGTGGGCAAGGACGGCGTCATCACGGTCGACGAGTCCAACACCATGGGCACCGAGCTCGAGTTCACCGAGGGCATGCAGTTCGACAAGGGCTACCTCTCGCCGTACTTCGTGACCGACGCGGACCGCATGGAGGCCATCCTCGAGGATCCCTACATCCTCATCCACAGCGGCAAGGTGTCGTCGATGAACGACCTGCTCCCGCTGCTGGAGAAGGTCATCGCCGCCAAGGGCACGCTCTTCATCGTGGCCGAGGACGTCGACGGGGAGGCCCTGTCCACCCTCGTGGTCAACAAGATCCGTGGCACCTTCACGTCGGTCGCGGTGAAGGCCCCGGCCTTCGGTGACCGCCGCAAGGCCATGCTCGAGGACATCGCGATCCTCACCGGCGGCCAGGTCGTCGCCCCCGAGGTCGGCCTCAAGCTCGACCAGGTTGGCCTGGAGGTGCTCGGCCGCGCTCGTCGCATCGTCGTCACCAAGGACAACACCACCATCGTCGACGGCGCCGGCGAGCACGCCGAGGTCAGCGGCCGCGTTGCGCAGCTGCAGGCCGAGATGGCCCGCACGGATTCCGACTGGGATCGGGAGAAGCTCCAGGAGCGGATCGCGAAGCTGGCCGGCGGCGTGTGCGTGATCAAGGTCGGCGCCGCCACAGAGGTGGAGCTGAAGGAGAAGAAGCACCGCATCGAGGACGCAGTGTCCGCGACGCGTGCGGCCATCGAGGAGGGCATCGTCGCCGGTGGCGGCTCGGCCCTCATCCACGCCGGCGCCGTCCTCAAGGGCCACCTGGGCCTCGAGGGCGACGAGAAGGCGGGCGTCGACGTGGTGGCCAAGGCCCTGCTCGAGCCGCTGCGCTGGATCGCCGAGAACGGCGGCGTCTCCGGCTACGTCATCACCACCAAGGTGGCGGAGATGGAGGTCGGCCACGGCTACAACGCCCGCACCGACGAGTACCAGAACCTCGTCGAGCACGGCGTCATCGACCCGGTGAAGGTGACGCGCTCCGCGCTCGCCAACGCCGCCTCGATCGCCTCGCTGCTGCTCACCACCGAGACCCTCGTGGTGGACAAGCGCGAGTCCGACGACTGAGTCGACTCCACGACGCACGGCGCCCCGGGGCATCCGGGGCGCCGTGCGTCGTTTCCGTGCGGGTCGCCCCCTGCTTGACGGGCTGACCCGCCCCGGGCCCGGCACTGACCGGACTCCGTGTTCACCACAGGCCGACGCCCGCCATTCTGACCCGCGACGGCTCCGGACTAGACTCGGGGTGCCAACCAACCCAGTGAGAGGTGTTCCGTTGCAAGACGAGCTGACCGGAGCCGGGGTTCCCGCGCCGTTCGCGGCGCTAGGGCTCACGTTCGACGACGTGCTGCTGCAGCCCAACCAGTCCGACATCATCCCCTCCCAGGTCAGTACCGGCACGCAGCTCACCCGCCGGGTGAGGCTCAACGTCCCGCTGGCGTCGGCCGCGATGGACACGGTCACCGAGTCCCGCATGGCCATCGCCATGGCCCGCGAGGGTGGGATCGGCATCCTGCACCGCAACCTGTCCATCGCCGACCAGGCGCAGATGGTGGACCAGGTGAAGCGCTCCGAGGCCGGGATGGTCAGCGACCCGATCACCGTCAGCCCCCAGGCGACCATCGGCGAGGTGGACGAGATCTGTGCCACCTACCGGATCTCCGGCACCCCCGTCGTCGAGGCGGACGGCACCCTGGTGGGCATCATCACCAACCGTGACATGCGCTTCGAGGACGATCCCTCCCGCCCCGTCGGCGAGGTCATGACCCGCATGCCCCTGGTCACCGCCCCCGTGGGCGTCTCCGGCGAGGAGGCGCTGGGGTTGCTGGCCCGGCACAAGGTGGAGAAGCTGCCCATCGTGGACGCCGACGGCAGGCTCAAGGGCCTCATCACCCTCAAGGACTTCGTCAAGGCGGACAAGTACCCCAACGCCGCCAAGGACGAGCAGGGCAGGCTCCGCGTGGGGGCGGCGGTGGGCTTCTTCGGCGACTCGTGGGAGCGGGCCATGGCGCTGGTCGAGCAGAGCGTTGACGTCATCATCGTCGACACGGCCCACGGCCACTCCAAGGGCGTCGTGGACATGATCAAGCGGCTCAAGGCCGAGCCCGCGGCAGCCGGCGTGGACATCATCGGCGGCAACGTGGCCACCTACGCTGGCGCGAAGGCGCTGGTGGAGGCAGGGGCCGACGGCGTCAAGGTGGGCGTGGGGCCGGGTTCCATCTGCACCACGCGCGTGGTGGCCGGCGTCGGCGTGCCACAGGTCACGGCCATCTACGACGCCGCCCGGGCCTGCCGCCCGTCGGGCGTGCCCGTCATCGGCGACGGTGGCCTCCAGTACTCCGGTGACATCGCCAAGGCCATCGTCGCCGGCGCGTCGTCGGTGATGCTCGGCTCGCTGCTCGCGGGCTGCGAGGAGAGCCCCGGCGAGCTGGTGTTCATCAACGGCAAGCAGTTCAAGAGCTACCGCGGCATGGGCTCCCTGGGCGCCATGGCGGCACGGGGGCGCAAGGCCTCGTACTCCAAGGACCGCTACTTCCAGGGCGACGTCACCTCGGACGACAAGCTGATCCCGGAGGGCATCGAGGGCCAGGTGGCATACCGGGGCCCGCTGTCTGCGGTCGCGTACCAGCTCGTGGGAGGGCTGCGCCAGTCCATGTTCTACTCGGGCGCCGGCTCCATCGCCGAGCTGCAGGAGCGTGGACGGTTCGTGCGCATCACGTCGGCGGGTCTGCGAGAATCTCACCCGCACGACATTCAGCTCACCGCCGAGGCACCCAACTACTGGTCGCGCTAAGCGCCAAGGAGATCTCCCCCATGTACGAGCTCGGACGCAGCAAGCGCGCCAGCCAGGCCTACTCCTTCGACGATGTGGCCATCGCGCCCGCCCGCCGCACCCGCGGCGAGGACGAGGTGGACCTCAGCTGGAAGATCGACGCGGTCACCTTCGGCATGCCCATCGTCGGCGCGCCCATGGACTCGGTCATGTCGCCGTCCACCGCCATCCGGATGGGCCAGCTCGGCGGGCTCGGCGTGCTGAACCTCGAGGGCCTCTGGACCCGCTACGAGGACCCGCAGGCGCAGTACGAGCGGATCACCCAGCAGTCGGACCAGGTGACGGCCACCAAGCGCCTGCAGGAGATCTACGCCGAGCCGGTCAAGGCGGAGCTGATCCGGGACCGGCTGGCCGAGATCCGCGCAGCCGGGGTCCCCGTCGCCGGCTCGCTGTCGCCCGCCCGCACCCTGGAGTTCGCCCCCGTCCTGGAGAAGGCCGGCATGGACTTCTTCGTAGTGCGGGGCACCACCGTCTCGGCCGAGCACGTGGGCGGTCAGGACACGCTCAACCTCAAGGAGTTCATCTACCGCTTCGACGTGCCGGTGCTCGTCGGCGGCGTCGCCACCTACCGCGCGGCGCTGCACCTGATGCGTTCCGGCGCCGCGGGCGTGCTGGTCGGCTTCGGCGGCGGCGCGACGCACACCACCGCGTCGGTGCTCGGCATCGAGGTGCCCATGGCCTCCGCGGTGGCGGACGTGGCCGAGGCGCGCCGCGACTACCTGGAGGAGTCAGGCGGCCGCTACGTGCACATCCTCGCCGACGGCGCGGTGGGGCGCTCGGGGGACATCGCCAAGGCCATCGCCTGCGGCGCGGACGCCGTCATGGTGGGCTCCCCGCTGGCCCGCGCCACGGAGGCCCCCGGCCGCGGCTGGCACTGGGGCAGCGAGGCGTGGCACGCGCGCCTCCCGCGCGGCGAGCGCTCGTTCTTCGAGCAGGTCGGCACGCTGGAAGAGGTCGTGCTTGGGCCGTCGCGGGTTCCGGACGGCACCATGAACCTGGCCGGCGGCCTGCGCAAGGCCATGGCGCTGACCGGATACACAGACCTCAAGTCCTTCCAGAGGATCGACCTGATCCTCCACTGAGCCCGAGGAGCGCCGATGGACGACGCACTGACCGAGCTGAAGCGCCTGCGCGGAAGCATCGACAACATGGACTCCGCCCTCATCCACCTGCTGGCCGAGCGCTTCAAGGTCACGCAACGGGTGGGGGAGCTCAAGGCCCGGGCGGGCCTGCCCGCCGCGGACACGGTGCGTGAGGCGCAGCAGATCGCGCGCCTCCGCGCGCTCGCGGTCGACGCCGACCTCGACCCGGAACTGGCCGAGAAGTTCCTCACCTTCATCGTCGCCGAGGTGGTCCGCCACCACGACAAGATCGCGCGCGGGGAGGGCTGAGCCCGTGTCCAGGATCATCGTCGTCGGCGCGGGGCTGGCCGGCCTCAGGGCCGCGGGGCTGCTTGTGGCCGCCGGCCGGGACGTCGCCGTGCTCGAGGCCTCCGAGGGCATCGGGGGGCGCGTCGCCACTGACGTGGTGGACGGGTTCCGCCTCGACCGCGGCTTCCAACTGCTCAACCCGCTCTACCCCGCGGCCCGTCGCGCGCTCGACATGGGCAGGCTGGACCTGCACCGCTTCGGCCGGGGGGCGGCGCTTCGCACCGAGGACGGCCTGTCCGTCCTGGCGGACCCCACCCGACACCCCACGCACGCGGCGGGCATGCTGCGCGGCCCGCTCACCGGCGCGGACCTCGGCGCCCTGGCCCGCTGGGTGCGGGCCTCCGGTGACCCCGACGCCACCCTCAGCGCATCGCTCGACGCTGCCGGGTTCTCGCCCGCAACCCGTCGCGTGGTGGAGCGGTTCTTCTCCGGGGTGACCCTGGACCCGTCCGGGAGTACGTCGTCGGGCCAGGTGCGGAGGCTGGCGGGCTTCTTCGCCCTCTCCACCCCGGGGGTCCCGGCTCAGGGCATGACGGCCGTGCCGCTGCAGCTCGCCGAGGCGCTCAAGGGTCGGATCCGGCTGGGCTCCCCGGTCACGGCGGTCGTCCCGGGGGCCGACGGGGTGTCGGTGAGCCTGGCGGACGGGTCCGAGGAGCGGGCGGACGCCGTGGTGCTCGCGGCGGGGCCGCCCGGAAACGCCGCGCTGCTCGGCCTCCCGGCGCCGGCCATGCTCGGCGTGACCACCTGGTGGTTCGGTGCCGACGAGGCGCCCACCAGGTCGCCCTTCCTGCACCTCGACCTGCGCGACGGCGCAAGGCTGGCCAACGCCTGCGTCCAGTCCAACGTCGTGCCGTCCTACGCCCCCGCCGGGCAGCACCTCATTCAGGCCAGCGCCGTGGGCGCCCACGGCCTGGACGACGCCGCCGCGGCCAGGGAGGCGGGCGACGTGCTCGGCGGCGACGCCGGGCGCTGGCGCCTGCTCCGGCGCCACGACATCGCGTCCGCGCTCCCCGCGATGCGGCCCGGGGCACACGCCCTGAAGCCCGTGCCCGCGGGGGTGGTGGTGGCCGACGACCTGCCGGGCGCCTCCATCCAGGACGCTCTCGCCTCGGGGGAGCGCGCCGCGCAGGCGCTCAGCCGCTGATCACCTCGTCGCGCCAGGAGTGCTTGGGGGCGAAGCCCATCTGCTCCTTCGCGGCCCGGTTGCTGAGCAGGGTGCCGAACTCGGCGACGCTGTCGGGCACCTCGAGGCCGGGGTGGATCGCCGCCAGAGCCTCGCGGCTGGGCATGTCCAGGATGATGTCGTCCGCGGCGATTACGAAGGCGTGCGAGCCGGACAGGCTGGCCGTGAGGGCGTCCTCGCAGGACTGGGCCACGTCCCGCGCGTCGATGTAGCCGAAGAGGTTCCAGCGGCGGGCCTCGGGATCCTTGGCGAACGCCGGCTGCTGGGCGTAGTCCTCCACCGTGAAGATGTTGGAGAGACGCAGCCCGATGAACGGGATGCCGGCCCACCGCGACACCTGCTCGGCCATCGTCTCGGTCATCACCTTCGACAACGAGTACGTCGAGTTGGGCAGGGGGTAGTGGTCCTCGTCGACGGGGACGTAGCGCACCTCGTCGAACGGCAGCCCCAGGGTGGTCTCGCTCGAGGCGTAGACCACGCGCTTGAGCCCGAGCTTCCACGCGGCCATGAAAACGTTGTTGTTCATGGCCATGTTGGCGTTGAGGGTGTGCGAGTCGGTGTGGATCCAGTCCGCCGGGATGTTGGCCAGGTGGATGACGGCGTCCGCGCCGGCGAGCACGTCCATCGCCTCGCCGAACTGGGTCAGGTCCGCCCGGTAGAACCTGCCCGTGTACCAGTCGGGGCGGCCGGCCACGTCCGTGGCGACGATCTCGTGGGCGGTGTCGACGAAGTGGCGGAGGGTGGCCTGGCCGGCTTTGCCGGAGGCCCCGGTGATGACGATGCGCATGGCGCCAGCTTAGTGAGGCGGGGACGCGGAAGGGGGCGCCCCGCACGCGGGACGCCCCCTTCCGGACGGGTCACTTCTCGAGCAGGCCCTCGAACAGGACGGTGGAGAGGTAGCGCTCGCCGAACGACGGGATGATCACCACGATGGTCTTACCGGCGTTCTCGGGGCGGGCCGCCACCTCGATGGCGGCGGACAGGGCCGCACCCGAGGACAGGCCCACGAGCAGGCCCTCCTCCTGGGCGGCGCGGCGCGCGTACTCGACGGCCTGGTCGATGTTGCGGGGGAGCACCTCGTCGATGACGGAGCGGTCAAGGATCTCCGGCACGAAGTTGGCGCCGATGCCCTGGATCTTGTGCGGGCCGGGCTGACCGCCCGACAGGATGGGGGACTCCTGCGGCTCCACGGCCACGATCTTCACCTCGGGCTTGCGCTCCTTGAGCACCTGGCCGACGCCGGTGATGGTGCCGCCGGTGCCGACGCCCGCGACGACGATGTCGACGGTGCCGTCGGTGTCGTTCCAGATCTCCTCGGCGGTGGTCTTGCGGTGGATCTCGACGTTGGCGGGGTTGGCGAACTGGCGGGCGAGCACGCCGCCGCGCTCGGCCGCGATCTCCTCGGCCTTCTCGACCGCGCCGCGCATGCCCTGCGGGCCGGGCGTCAGCACCAGCTCGGCCCCGTAGGCCTTGAGCAGGGCGCGCCGCTCCAGCGACATCGTCTCCGGCATGGTCAGCACCACCTTGTAGCCGCGCGCCGCGCCCACCATGGCCAGCGCGATGCCCGTGTTGCCGGAGGTGCCCTCGACGATGGTGCCGCCGGGCTGCAGCTGACCGGAGGCCTCCGCCGCGTCGATGATCGACACGCCGATGCGGTCCTTGACCGAGTTGGCCGGGTTGTAGAACTCGAGCTTGGCCAGCACGGTCGCGTTGTCGCCGGCGATGCGGTTGAGCTTCACCAGCGGCGTGCGGCCGATGAGCTGTGTCACGTCAGAGTAAATGTTCATGCCGTGGCCAACCTCGCCCACCCGTCGGATATTCCCGCGGGGCGGGCGGAAATGCATCACGGGCGAAAAGCAATAGACTCAGCCGCATGACTGCCCAGCACGAGAAGGTTCTCGTCGTCGACTTCGGGGCGCAGTACGCGCAGCTCATCGCGCGTCGCGTCCGCGAGGCATCCGTGTACTCCGAGATCGTCAGCTCCGCCCTCGACGCGGACGCCATCCTCGCGCAGCGCCCGGCCGCCATCATCCTCTCCGGCGGTCCGTCGTCGGTGTACGAGGAGGGGGCGCCGAAGCTGGACACCCGCATCCTCGAGGCCGGCATCCCGGTGCTGGGCATCTGCTACGGCTTCCAGGTGATGGCCGAGGCGCTGGGCGGCACCGTCGCCAAGACCGGTCAACGGGAGTACGGCCGGACCTCGCTGTCCATCCACGACGGCGGATGCCTGCTGGGGAGCCTGCCCAACACGCTGAACGTGTGGATGAGCCACGGGGACTCGGTCAGCCGCGCGCCGAAGGGCTTCCGCGTCCTCGCCCGCACCGCGGGCGCGCCCGTGGCGGCGTTCGAGGACCTCACCCGCAAGCTGGCGGGAGTGCAGTGGCACCCCGAGGTGCTGCACTCGCAGTGGGGCCAGCAGGTGCTGGAGCACTTCCTGTTCAACATCGCCGATCTCTCCCCGGACTGGACCGCCGAGAACATGGTCACCGAGAGCATCGACGCGGTGCGCGCGAAGGTCGGTGACCGGCGGGTGCTGTGCGGCCTGTCGGGCGGGGTGGACTCCGCCGTCGCGGCCGCGCTGGTCCAGCGGGCCGTCGGCTCTCAGCTCACGTGCGTCTTCGTCGACCACGGGCTGCTGCGCGAGGGCGAGGCCGAGCAGGTGAAGCAGGACTTCGTGGCCGCCACCGGCGTGGACCTGGTCGTCGCCGACGAGCGGGACCGGTTCCTCGGTGCGCTGGCCGGCGTGACGGATCCGGAGGAGAAGCGCAAGATCATCGGGCGGGAGTTCATCCGCACGTTCGAGGCCGCGGCGCGGGACCTGGCCGGCGACCGGGGGGTGGACTTCCTCGTGCAGGGCACGCTGTACCCGGACGTGGTGGAGTCCGGCGGCGGTGAGGGCACCGCCAACATCAAGAGCCACCACAACGTGGGCGGCCTCCCCGACGACCTCCAGTTCACCCTGATCGAGCCGCTGCGCCAGATGTTCAAGGACGAGGTGCGCGCGGTGGGGGAGCAGCTGGGGCTGCCGGAGGAGATGGTCTGGAGGCACCCGTTCCCCGGCCCGGGGCTGGCCATCCGCATCATCGGTGAGGTCACCGAGCACCGGCTGGAGATCCTGCGCCAGGCGGACGCGATCGCCCGCCACGAACTGGCCGAGGCCAAGCTCGAGCGGGCGATCTGGCAGTTCCCCGTGGTGCTCCTCGCGGACGTCAGGTCCGTCGGGGTGCAGGGGGATGGGCGCACGTACGGCCACCCCATCGTGCTGCGGCCCGTGGTCTCGGACGACGCCATGACCGCGGACTGGGCCCGGCTGCCCTACGAGGTGATCGAGAAGATCTCCTCGCGGATCACCAACGAATGCCCCGAGGTCAACCGGGTGGTCGTCGACGTCACGAGCAAGCCGCCGGGCACCATCGAGTGGGAGTAGCCTCCCGGCTCAGATGTTGTACGGGGGCTCCTTGGGGCCGTCGTTCTTGCGGGTGTCGTACCACTGGCGGGCCTTGTCGAACCCTTCCTCCGCCAGCGAGCCGCCCTCGTCCTTGGGCATGACGGCCCACAGGATCAGGTAGGCCAGGATGCCGCTGCCGCCGAAGACGGCGATCAGGACGAAGGCGATCCGGACGATCGTCACATCCAGGTTGAGGTAGCGCGCGATGCCTGCGCAGACGCCGCCGATCATGGCGCCGGTGCTGGGACGGGTGAGCTTCATGGGAGTTCCTTTCGGGAATTCGTGCGGCCGCGGGAGGAGAGGAGACCGATCGTGCCTGCGGCCACGAGGATGACGGCGAGGATCGGTTGGACGAAGGGCGCCGAGAGGCTCGGCGCGACGATCAGCACGATCCCGAAGCCGACGGCGGCGAGGCCGACGGCCAGGGCGGCCAGATCGAGGGGTGGGCGGTTCATGCTCTCTCCTCCAGTGTGACCGCCGAAAGCGTCGCGTCAACCGTGACGGCGAAATCGAGCGGCGCGGCGGTGGAGTTGCCGGTATCGACGCTCACGTCGCTGAGCAGTTCGTTGGTGGTCACGGAGAGCGGCGGGCCGGGGAGGAGGACGGTGACGTCCGAGGCGATGGCCTCGATGCGCACCTCGTCGATGCCCGCGAGGTCTTCGGTGCGGAGGTCGATGACCCGCTCGTCGGCGACGGTTCTGATCGTCATGACGGCCGCGTCTGGCTGCGTCGCGTCGGACGGCCACGCGGCGCGCGGCGCCAGCCAGCCGGCGGCGATCGTCGCGACGACCAGTCCCACCAGCAGCGGGCGTGGCACCCGCCTGGTCCTGGCCACGGCGGCGTACAGCGCCGTGAGCGCGCCGGCGGCGATCAGCGCCGAGCCGAGGCCCAGCATGGGGCTTCCCAGGACGAGCACCCCGACCGCGGCCGCCGCCGCGCTCACGCCCAGGATGCCGACGCCGATCGCCCAGGCCGCCTTGGGCCGCGGGGGGCTGGGGCGTGTCGCGGCCGGCTCGGGCGAGTAGAGGTCGACGACCGGGAGCGGTTCAGGTGCACGCGCGGTGCCCGCAACAGAGGTCATCCGGAGGCGCCACTGCGCCACCAGCTCCTCGTCGGTCGCCACGGCGGGCGCTTGCGTCGGGGCCGGCGCGGTGGATGGACGGACCCAGGCACCCGCGGGCCTGCCCCGCCGCGCCAGGACGAAGAGCGCGACCAGGATCACGCCAGGCCCCCAGGGGAGCGGGGTGACGGAGCTGACCAGGCCGACAGCAGCGAGCGACGTCAGGATGACCGCCGCCTTCTGCGCCGTGGGGCTCCAGCCGTCGAAGGAGGGCAGCAGGGAGTGGATGGGGCGGACCCCGGAGGCGCCGCGGGTCAGCGCCGTACCCCAGGCGTAGAGCGCGACACCGAGCCCTCCGCTGAGAGCCAGCAGGGCGAACGCCACCCGGACCAGCACCACGTCGATGCCCATGCGCGTCGCGATGGCGCGGCACAGGCCGGAGCCCATTCCCGACTCCTGGCGCTGCAACGCGCCAAGGCCCGGATCGAGCCACCCCAGATCAAGCTCAGTGGACATGCCACCAGTCTCCCGGCACGATGACCTTCCTTCCATCGGGTGACCCCCTGAGGGGCACCTGAGATGGGGCCCTGACAACCCTGGAAAGAGCCCGGATGCCTGGCCCGTCCCGTCCGGGCGTGTCAGGCTGGGTGGCATGACACAGCTGCCGGTACCGACCGCGCCCGCGCGCGCGCCGCTGCGCCGTCAGCCTGAGGGCCGGGTGATCGCCGGTGTGGCCTCCGGACTGGCGGGGCATCTGGGCGTGAAGGTGGCCCACGTCCGCCTCGCGTTCCTGGTCCTGTCCCTGTTCTCCGGGGCGGGAGTGCTGGCCTACGGCGCGCTCTGGGTCCTCATGCCCCGTGGAGCCGTCGGGGATGAGGCGGTCGGCCTGGAGGCGGCCTCCCGGACCGGGATGCGCCCCAGGCGCCTCGAGCAGCCGGCCATGGCGGACTCGGGGCTTCTGGTCGCCGGGGGGATGACGGTCGTCGGGCTCCTGTGGCTGTTCGTCTCGGGCGGGGTGATCCCGACCGGGTTGTTCTGGCCCATGGTCATCGGCGGCACCGGCGTCATCGTGATCTGGCTGCAGGTCGATGAGCGCGTCACCCCGCGCACCGCGCGCGCGGGCCTGTGGGCCCGCGTCACCCGAGGGGGCGGCGTGATGAGCGTGGTGCGGCTCGTCGGCGGCCTGCTGCTGGTGGGTGCCGGCACCAGCTGGATCCTCGCCACGCAGGTGGGCCTGGCCCAGCTGCCGGGCGTGCTGGGGGCCTCCGGAGTGCTCCTCGCCGGCCTGCTGGTGGTCGCGGCGCCCTGGCTCTACCAGCAGCGCGGCCGCCTGCGGCAGGCCGACGCCGAGAGGCTGCGCGCGGAGGCGCGCGCAGACATGGCGGCCCACCTGCACGACTCGGTCCTCCAGACCCTGGCGCTCATCCAGCGGCAGGCCACCGACGCGCCGACGGTGGCCGCCCTCGCGAGGCGCCAGGAACGCGAGCTGCGCACGTGGCTGTACGGCGAGTCCACCCGCGCCTCGTCGCTGCGTTCGGCGCTGAGGGAGGTGGTGGCCGACGTCGAGGCGGACTTCCCCGTCGACGTGGAGTTGGTGTGCGTGGGCGACGCGGAGGTCAACGACCGAGTCGAGGCGTTGGTGCTGGCCGTGGGGGAGGCGGTGACGAACGCCGCCAAGCACTCGGGGGCCTCGCGGGTCGACGTCTACGCCGAGGTGGACGAGGGACTCATCGAGGTCTTCGTCCGTGACCGGGGCAAGGGCTTCGACCCCGAGGCCGTTCCAGAAGGCCGGATGGGCGTGCGAGAATCGATCCGGGCCCGGATGGAACGCTACGGGGGCAGCGCCACCATCCGCTCCCGGCCCGATGAGGGCACCGAGGTGAAGGTGGAGATCAGAGGATGAGCGAGACTGCCGGAGAGCAACCGCTGCGGGTGGTGATCGTCGACGACCACGCCATGTTCCGGGCTGGGGTCCGCCACGAGATCGGCCCACACTGCGAGGTGGTCGGCGAAGGGGAGGACGTCCCCAGCGCCGTGGAGGCCATCGTGCGCACCGCCCCTGACGTCGTGCTCCTTGACGTGCACCTGCCCGGCGGGGGCGGGGCCGAGGTGATCAGGCAGGTGCTGCCGCTCAGCCCACAGGTGAAGTTCCTCGCGCTCTCGGTCTCGGATGCCGCGCAGGACGTGATCGGGGTGATCCGGGCAGGGGCTCGGGGCTATGTGACCAAGTCGATCAGCTCCGACGAGCTTCTCGAGGGGATGACGCGCGTGGCGGCCGGTGACGCGGTGTTCTCGCCGCGCCTGGCCGGCTTCGTTCTGGACGCCTTCTCCGGCGCGGTCGACATGTCGAGCATCGACGAGGAACTGGACCGGCTGAGCACACGGGAACGGGAGGTGCTGAAGCTGATCGCCCGGGGATATTCGTACAAGGAGGTCGCGCGGGAACTCTTCATCTCGATCAAGACCGTGGAGACCCATGTCTCTTCCGTCCTGCGCAAACTGCAGTTGTCAAATCGCCATCAACTGACCAAGTGGGCCACCGATCGGCACCTGATCTGAATCTGAAGAAAACACCAGGAAAAAAGGGGCGGTGCCGGAATGAATCCGGCACCGCCCCTTTGATTGAGCTGAGGCGATCAGGCCTTGCGCTTCTGCATCCAGCCGTAGACGAGGAGCACGATGATTGCTCCCACCACCGAAGTGACGAGTCCGCCGATGGAGAAGGTGGGTCCGGTCAGATCCAGCTTCCCCTCGAAGATCAGCGAGCCCAGGAGCCCGCCGACGAAAGCGCCGATAATGCCGAGAAGCATGGTGGCGACCCAGCCCCCGCCCTGGCGGCCGGGGAGGATGGCCTTGGCGATGGCCCCGCCGAGGAGGCCGATGACGATGTAAGCAATGATTGTTCCCATATGTCCAGCATGCACCACAGGGCCCGGATCGACAACTCCCCGCCCATTTGTTCCGGGTGAACTCGGGGCAAATTCAGGTATTACCCCAGGTGGGATAGCCTCGTGTCATGGAATTGATTCATGGCCTGCTTGTTCTACTACATCTTGTCGGTTTCGCCGCCTTGTTCGGTGGTGCCTTTGTCCAGATCAAGGGTCCCACCCGCCTCGTCAACGCGGCAATGGTCCACGGCTCGCTGACCCAGCTGGTCACCGGTGTCCTGCTGGTCGGCCTGGCCGAAATGGGTGAGGATCCGGTCAACCACGTCAAGGTGGGTGTGAAGCTGGCGGTGCTCGTGGTCATCGCGGTGCTGGTGTTCATGAACCGTCGCAAGGAGGCGCTCCCGGACGGCCAGTTCTGGGCCATCCTCGGCCTCACCCTGGCCAACGCCGCCGTCGCGGTCCTCGTCTGACCTCTCAGAAGAGAGGTCGCCAGGGGCTCAGGAACATCTCCGTGCCCTTGGCGACGAGCGACCGCGCGCGCCAGCGCTCCTCGCTCACCTCGATGCAGTTCGACTCGTCGGTGAGGAAGACATCCTCCATGTAGGCGGCCACGGCCTCGTCGGTGATCTCCAGGTTGACCTCGTAGTTGCCGAGGAGGCTGAGCCTGTCGAGGTTGGCGGTGCCGATCGTCGACCACTTCCCGTCGATGGTGGCCGTCTTCGAGTGCACCATGGCCCCCTGGTAGAGGAACAGCCTGATGCCCGAGTGCAGGAGCTCGGTGTAGAAGCCGCGCGACAACCAGTCGGCGACCACGTGGTTCGAGCGCGCCGGCACGATGATGCGCACGTCCACGCCGCGCCGCACCGCGTCGCGCAGGGCTCCCACGAGGTCGTCGTCCGGGATGAGATAGGCGTGGGTGAGCCAGATGTGGTGGCTGGCCCGGTCGATGGCCTCGAGGTACATGTTGCGGATGGGATAGACCTGGATCCGGGGCGTGTTGCGGTGCACGCGGACGGTGGGCTCCCACTCGCGCGGGGTCTCCAGCTCGATCCGGTCCCGGACCTTGCTGGGGTGCATGTTCCAGAAGTCGACGAACGCGTTCTCCAGCTCGGCGACGCCCTCCCCGACGACCCTTGCGTGCGTGTCGCGCCACCCCGTGGCGTACAGCGAGCCGATGTTGTACCCGCCGATGAACCCGATCCGGCCGTCGACGGTGAGGAGCTTGCGGTGGTCCCGGCCCCAGCTGCGGGGAGACCAGGGCAGCGGGAACGCCGGGTGCGGCATGGTGTTGATGGTGGCCGGGATGGCGCGGTAGAACCTGCGCGGCACCACCATGTTGGCGAACTCGTCCCACACGACGTACACCCGCACGCCGCGCTCGGCCGCCCTCGCCAGGGCGCTGCGGAAGCGGACGCCTTCGGCGTCGCCCTTCCAGATGTAGGTCTCGAAGAACACGTGGTCCTCGGCCCCGTCGATGGCCTCGATCATGGCGTCGAAGACGTGCTCGCCGTAGGTGTAGACCGTCACCTCGTCGCCCGAGACGTCGATGGGCTCGGGCCTGGTGATGGGGAACTTGCGGAGCTTGCGCTTCTTCTTCCGCAGGGACTCCACGAGCGTGAGGGCAACCATGGAGAGGATCTGGAGCAGCAGCACGGCAGTGGTGAGGCGGCCGAGGATGACCCTCCCCCGTGCAAAGGCGTCACGCATGCCCGCCAGCATATCGGCGGGGGCGGGCGCCGGGCGGACGGTAGTCTTGGCCGCTGACATGAGTGACTCACTGTTCCCCGATCTGTTCGCCGTCTTCCAACCCGACGAGCCGCCCCGCGAGCGCTCCGGCGAGGAGCGCCCCCAGAGGCATGCCTCGGCCAGGAAGGTCAGCGAGGAACAGCTGCTGGAGGGGCTCAACCCGCCACAGCGTGAGGCCGTGCTCCACGCCGGTTCCCCGGTGCTGGTGGTGGCCGGGGCCGGATCGGGCAAGACCCGGGTGCTGACCCGCAGGATTGCGCACCTGGTGTCTCAACGCGACGTGCATCCCGGATCCATCCTGGCCATCACGTTCACCAACAAGGCCGCCGCGGAGATGCGCGAACGCGTGGTGGAGCTGGTGGGCAACCGGGCCAAGCTCATGTGGGTCTCGACGTTCCATTCGGCGTGCGTGCGCATCCTGCGGCAGGACATCGACCGCTTCGGCATCAGCAAGACCTTCTCGATCTACGACGACACCGATTCGAAGCGCCTCATGTCGCTGGTGTGCCGCGACCAGGAGCTCGACCCGAAGAGATACCCGGTGCGCGCGGTGATGAACGCCGTCAGCAACTTCAAGAACGAGCTGATCGACTACGAGAGGGCCTCGCTGGAGGCGGCCTCCCCGCCTCAGAAGGTGTACGCCGCGGCCTACGCCGACTACCAGTCGAGGCTGGTCGCGGCCAACGCGCTGGACTTCGACGACCTCATCATGACCGCCGTGCACCTCTTCCAGGCCTTCCCGGACGTGCGCGAGAAGTACCGCCGCCGGTTCAGGCACGTGCTGGTCGACGAGTACCAGGACACCAACCACGCCCAGTACGCGCTGGTGCGGGAGCTGTGCGCGGGCGACGTGGCCGGCGTGGTGGAGGGCTCGCCGCTGGTCGAGCCGGCCGAGCTGATGGTGGTGGGGGACTCGGACCAGTCCATCTACGCCTTCCGCGGGGCCACCATCCGCAACATCATGGACTTCGAGGCGGACTTCCCCGGCGCCCGCACCGTGGTGCTCGACCAGAACTACCGGTCCACGCAGAACGTGCTCACGGCCGCGAACTCGGTGATCGCCCGCAACGAGGGCCGCCGCGACAAGCGGCTGTGGTCGGACCTCGGAGAGGGTGAGCTCATCGTGGGCTGGGTCGCCGACACGGAGACCGACGAGGCGCAGTTCGTGGCCGACGAGATCGACAGGCTGAGCGACGCGGGCCAGTCGCAGTACGGCGACACCGCGGTGTTCTACCGCACCAACGCCCAGTCGCGTGCCTTCGAGGAGGTGTTCATCCGCGTCGGCATGCCCTACAAGGTGGTGGGCGGCGTGCGGTTCTACGAGCGCCGCGAGATCCGCGACGCCATCGGCTACCTCCGTGCCATCGTCAACCCCGCCGACGACGTCTCCATGCGGCGGATCCTCAACGTGCCCAAGCGCGGCATCGGGGACCGCGCGGTCGCGGCGGTCTCCACCCTCGCCTCGGCCGAGCGGATCAGCTTCTTCGACGCGCTGCAGCGTGCCGCCGAGGCCCCGGGCCTGGCGTCGAGGTCCGCCAAGCAGATCCAGGGCTTCGTCGACCTGATGAACCTGCACCGGGCCATGGTCGCTCAGGGCAGGCCGGCCGACGAGGTGCTGACCTCGATCCTCAAGCAGTCGGGCTACCTCCCCGAGCTGGAGGCGTCGACCGACCCGCAGGACCTCACCCGCATCGAGAACCTCATCGAACTGGTCTCCGTCGCGGCGGAGTTCGTGGCGGCGGCCAACACGGTCGACCTCGACGAGGGCGGCGTCGAGTCAGGGCTGGTGGCCGGAATGCCGGAGCCCGACGACTCGCTCGCGGCGTTCCTGGAGCGCATCGCGCTGGTCGCGGACTCCGATCAGGTCCCGGACCACGAGGAGGGCAAGGGCGTCGTGACGCTGATGACCCTGCACACGGCCAAGGGGCTGGAGTTCGACACGGTGTTCCTCACGGGCATGGAGGAGGGCATGTTCCCCCACATGCGCGCGCTGACAGACCCGGCCGAGCTGCAGGAGGAGCGACGGCTCGCCTACGTGGGGATCACCAGGGCACGCAAGCGCCTCTACCTCAGCCGATCGCAGGTGCGGGTGGTGTTCGGCGCGCCGCAGTACAACCCGCCGTCGCGGTTCTTCGAGGAGGTGCCGGCACACGTGCTGGACTGGCGTCGGACCGGGGCCGCGACCACGACGTGGGCCAGCTCGGCTGCCACCCGCAACCGGCAGACGTCCGCGTCGGTGCAGAGCTTCGGCTCAGGCACCGGGTCGGTGCGGACGGTGATGAGTGTCGCGGTGGACGACCGGGTGCTGCACGCCAGCTTCGGCATGGGCACGGTCCTGGCGGTGCACGGGGTGGGCGACGCCACGAAGGTGGACGTGGACTTCGGCTCGGCCGGTGCGAAGCGGCTCAGCCTCAAGCACGCCCCGATGGAGAAGCTCTAGAGCCTCGCCGGCCCGCTCAGCTGACGCCGAGCGACCGGAGGAAGGTCATCGGGTTAGAGGCCGAGTACACGTCGCCGGGGGTCACGCCGGGCTTGTAGTACTCGAAGTGCAGGTGGGCGCCGAAGGAGCGTCCGGTGGTGCCGACGTAGCCGATCAGCTGGCCGGGCTTCACGGTCTGGCCGGAGCTGACCACCTTGCGGCTCATGTGGGCGTACAGGGTGGATCCGCCGTTGCTGTGCTGGATGACCACGTTGATGCCCGCCCAGCCGCCGGCGGTGGGGCTGAGCACGACGCCCGCGGCCGCCGCGTAGATCGGGGTGCCGACGGGGGCGGGGAAGTCCTGGCCCGTGTGGTAGCGCGACCAGCTGCCGGTGGCGCCGAAGCCGGCGCCGATGCGGTAGTTGGACTTGACCGGCATCGAGCCGCCCTTGGTGGTGAGGTTGGTGACGTCCTCGGAGGTGAGGTTCGCCTTGCCGGCCGCTGCCGCGGCGGCGGCCTTCTTGGCCTCCTCCAGGCGCCTGGCGGCCTCCTCGGCCTCCTTCTTCAGCTTGGCGCTCTGGGCGGCGACCAGGGCGAGGTCCTCGTCCATGAGGCGCTGGCGCTCGGTGGAGCTGGTCATCCACTCGGCCTCGGCGGCGGACTCGACGGAGGCGCCGAGGGCGGCCTCGCGCTGCTTGGCGTTCTCGTCGGCGACGGCCTCGCTCAGGTTGGACCGCACGGCGGACCGGCTGACCTCCTGCGAGCGGTCGGCGAAGCCGGCGGCGGCCGCGGAGGCAGCGGCGGCGGGGACGGCCGCGTCGAGGGACTCACCGGCGGTGTCGACGTTGTCGCGCGAGGTGAAGGCAAAGGCGAACAGGGCGCTCACCGACAGCGCACCGGCCACGCCGAGCGCGAGGATGCGCCGGCTGACGGCGAAGCGGGGAGCGGTGGAGCGGCGGGCGGGGTGAGCGTCGATCTCGACAACGTCGTCGAACAGCTCTGCTGCGCGACGGGCGTTGCGCACTGAAGTGTCGTCGTTCACCGGGCTCCTCTGGATGTCTGGCGGCTTCCGTGAGAAACCTTAACAGTTCTCAGGATTCTCTCAAAATGAGCTCATGTTGTCCGCCCTGCGGACAACATGAGCCAGGTCGAGGAGGCCCGAGCCGACAGGCGAGGAGCCGTCACGAGACCACGCGAGGTGGTTCGTGGACCCTGCCCCTGGGCTACGGACAACATGAGCCAGGTCGAGGAGGCCCGAGCCGACAGGCGAGGAGCCGTCACGAGACCACGCGAGGTGGTTCGTGGACCCTACCCCTGGGCTGCGGACAACCACGCGAGGCGGTCTCCGGTCCCTTCCGCTCCCTCTGCCCGCCGGGTAGTCTGGCGGAGTTTGATCGACCAAACGAAAAGGACCAACGTGGATCTCCTGGAGTATCAAGCGCGCGATCTGTTCGAGAAGTTCGACGTCCCGGTCCTCCCCGGCCGCATCGCCACCACCCCTGAGGAGGCCCGCTCGGCCTACGCCGAGCTGGGGGCGGACCTCGTGGTGATCAAGGCGCAAGTTCGCACAGGCGGGCGTGGGAAGGCCGGCGGCGTGAAGCTGGCCCGGGGCGAGGAGGCCGTGGTGAAGACCGCCGGCGAGATCCTCGGCCTCGACATCAAAGGCCACATCGTCGAGACGGTGATGATCAGCCCCGGCGCCGACATCGCGGAGGAGTTCTACTTCTCCATCCTGCTCGACCGCACGGCCGGCGGATTCCTCGCCATGTGCAGCATCGAGGGCGGCATGGACATCGAGACCCTCGCCGTCGAACGCCCGGAGGCGCTGCTCAAGATGGAGCTCGACCCGGTCGAGGGGATCTCCGGGGCGGTGGCCCAGCGGATCGTCGCGGAGGCGGGCTTCCTCCCCGCCGACCACGCCGGGGTGATCGAGGTGCTGAAGAAGCTGTGGCGGGTCTTCAAGGAGTCCGACGCCACGCTCGTGGAGGTCAACCCTCTGGTCAGGACGGGCTCGGGGGACATCATCGCGCTGGACGGCAAGGTGACGCTGGACTCCAACGCGGACTTCCGGCATCCCGAGTGGGCGCAGTACCAGGACAGTACGGGGGACGTCGACCTTGAGCGCCAGGCCCGCGAGCTGGACCTCAACTACGTCAAGCTCGACGGCAGCATCGGCGTGATCGGCAACGGCGCGGGGCTCGTGATGAGCAGCCTCGACGTGGTGGCCGCCGCCGGCGCCGAGCTTCCCGGCAGGCCGCGCCCGGCCAACTTCCTCGACATCGGGGGCGGCGCCTCGGCCAGCGTGATGGCCAACGGCCTGCGCATCATCATGAGCGACCCGCAGGTCAAGAGCGTGTTCGTCAACATCTTCGGCGGGATCACCGCGTGCAGCGA
Source organism: Tessaracoccus yangjingae (assembly GCF_054483935.1). The sequence goes on from NZ_CM137014.1 coordinate 1,716,805, forward strand.
CGTGGCCAACGGCATCGTCAACGCGCTCGACATGCTCGGCGAGGAGGCCCGCCTCCCCATCGTGGTGCGTCTCGACGGCAACTCCGTCGACGTCGGCAAGGCGATCCTCGCCGAGGCGAGGCACCCCATGATCACGGTTAAGAACACCATGGACGAGGCGGCGCGCGCGGCGGCCCGCTTCGCCGCGGAAGGAATCTGAGGCAAGCATGTCGATCTACATCAACCAGTCTTCGCGCGTCCTCGTCCAGGGCATGACCGGCAAGGAAGGCCGCAAGCACACCCAGCGCATGATCATGTCCGGCACCCGCATCGTCGGCGGCGTGACCCCCGGCAAGGCGGGGGAGGCCGTCCTGTTCGAGGAGGACCCCGTGCCGGTGTTCGGATCCATGGTCGAGGCCGTTGCCGCGACGCACGCGGACGTGTCGGTGGTGTTCGTGCCCCCGAAGTTCGCCAAGGCGGCGGTCCTCGAGGCGATCGAGGCCGAGATCGGGCTGTGCGTGGTGATCACCGAGGGGATCCCGGTGCACGACTCGGTGGAGTTCCACCACGCCGCTCGCGGCTCGGCGACCAGGATCATCGGGCCCAACTGCCCGGGCCTGATCTCCCCCGGCAAGTCCAACGTGGGCATCATCCCCGCCCACATCTCCGGCCCGGGGCGCATCGGCCTGGTCTCCAAGTCCGGCACCCTGACCTATCAGATGATGTACGAGCTGCGGGACCACGGATTCTCCACGGCCGTCGGGATCGGTGGGGACCCGGTGGTGGGCACCCGCCACATCGACGTGCTGCAGGAGTTCGAGGAGGACCCTGACACCGACATCATCGTCATGATCGGCGAGATCGGCGGCGACGCCGAGGAGCGGGCCGCGGCATACATCGCAGATCACATCACCAAGCCCGTCGTCGGCTATGTGGCCGGATTCACCGCGCCGCCCGGCAAGACGATGGGCCACGCCGGCGCCATCATCACCGGGTCCTCCGGCACGGCGGCGGCGAAGAAGGAGGCGCTCGAGGCCGCCGGCGTCCTGGTGGGGGAGACCCCGTCGCTGACCGCCGCGCTGGCCCGCGACGCCATCGCGCACCTGCGGCACAGCCTGGTCTGAGTGCGGCCGGTGCGCGTCAGCCCTGGCTGGCGCGCACCGGGATCCGGGCGGCGAGCTCGGCGAGCTGGGCGTCCGTGTACTTGAACGCGTCCGTGACCGTCACGATGGTGTAGGCCACCCGGGTGCCGGCGGTGCTGACCAGCAGCTGGTAGGGGATCGCCGCGTTGTCCGCGGTGGCCTGCGTGACGCTGAAGATGCGCGTCGAGGTGGCCACGCCCCCCTCGCCGGTGCCCGCGACCGCAGGCAGCTCCGCGACCGTGGCGGTGTTGACGCGGTCCTTGCAGGTGGCGATGGCGTTGCCCAGCTTGGTGGAGAAGGCGGTGGCGGCCGCGGCGTCGGCGAAGACGAACCGCAGCGAGTCCAGGCCGAACGTGCTGGGGGCCTGATCATCCTGCGTCAGCAGATAGGTGGCCTGCTGCCTTTCGGTGGGGCCCGGCTCGCTGGCCAGCGTCATGTTCTCGCAGCCCATGCCTCCGCTCGTCAGGTCCGTGGGCTCCGAGGCGGTCCACCGCCCGGCGCCTCCCCGGACCCTGGCCAGGTCTGAGGGGATCAACCAGCCGTAGGGCTCGACGGGGGGCACGACGGCGGGTGTCGTGGTGACGGTCTCTGCGCACGTGGCGCCTTCGACGGTGCACAGAGCGGCCTGGGGCCGCGCCAGCGACGCGGCCACCAGCTCAGCCTCGAGCGGGCCGCTCGCACGCGTCAGGTCGAGGATCTGGACGGAGCTGCCCACGCGGGTCAGGAGCAGCGTGTGGAACTGCGCGGGAATGTCCTCGAACACCACGGAGATCTGGAACGACTCGTCCCCCAGACCCTCGACCGCGGTGGAACGCACGATCCGTGCCGGGATCTCGTCGCAGCTCGAGAGCGCGGCGGTCCGGTTGGCCACGACCTGCTGGGCGGCGGCCGGGGAGGCGTAGGTCTCGATCCGGTGCAGCGCCGCCAGCTGGTCCTCGTCCGAGGTGGCCAGGGTGCGCTGGAGGGAGGCGGTGGGATTCTGCTCGGCGTCCTCGGTGCTCAGGCAGGCCACCCGCCCCTCGTGCTCCGAGGCCTCCGTGGTGGTGCTGGTGACCGCCCAGGAGGCGGCCGGCGCGACACCAGCCAGGTCCTCGCCTGTGAGCAGATCGTCGACGGTGGCGGCCGGGACGGCCGTGGCGCTGCCCGAGGCGCTGGCAGTCACGTTCGGAGACGGGCTGGCCGGGTCCGTGGGCTGCCCCCCGCGCGAGACCGCGAAGGCGATGAGCCCCACCACGAGCGCGCCCACGACTCCTCCGACGATCCAGCGCGCGAGCCCTGGGCGTAGAGCCTGGGGCCGGGCCGCGGGGATGTACTCCTCGGCTCCGACGGGTGTGAGCGAGGACAGCGCGGAGCGCCGGGGGGCTGGGCTGGGGCTGTCGGCGTACTCGCCGGCGGAGTGGGGGAAGACCGGGGCAGGGATGGGCGTCTCGCCCAGGGGAGCGGCGGGCTCGTCCCCGAGTGCGAAGGCCGCCGGATCAGCGGCGGAGCCGCGTCGCGGGCGGAAGATGTCGTCGCCTGAGGTATCGTCCATGACCGTCGGGGAGGAGGTGTCCTCGTCGGGCTGCCAGGCCCTCCGGGGCCGACGCGGCTGATCATCAGGCATTCCCGGGTCACCTCCCATCGGTGTGCCACTGCGGCTTTCGTGGGGCCACCCTACCGCCGCCGACAAAGCACGCGTGGATCTAGAGGGGGAAACGACAGTGATGGCGACAGGCACCCCGGGGCATCGCACGGTCGCGGTCGACATCGATTCGCCCGCCCCTTCAGCCCCCCGCGAGTGGCCGTGGCCCTGGTATCTCGTCGCGGTGGGTGGGCCCGTCGCCGTGCTCCTGGCCGGGTGGATCGTGCTCGGCGCCTTCGCCGCGGTGGGATGGCTGGCCTCGCCCGATGCGCAGCTCTCCAGCGCGCTTCAGGCGTCGACCCGCGTCCTGCTGGCCGCGCACGGGGCGCCCTCGGAGATCGGCGGGATCCGGGTCTCGATGGCGCCCCTGGGCCTGACCGGTGCGCTCGTCTTCCTGGCACTTCCCGTCGCCGCCCAGGCGGCCAGGCGGGCGGCACGTCAATGGGGCGACCCGGACGTGACCGGCGGGATCTGGGCCGACACGGGGGCGATCGTGCTTCGCGTGGGCGGGACCTTCGCCGGGGTGTACGCGGCGGCCGTGTTCCTGCTGTCCGCGTCGATCGGGGTTGCGTCCCCCCGGGCGGCGATGGGCGGCCTCGCCGTCGGCGTGGTGGCCGGCTTCTGGGGCGCCTCCAGGGGCGTGGCCCACGACCCGACGGCGGACTGGCCAGACTGGCTCCGGGCGGTACCACGGGCTCTCGGTGCGGCGCTGCTGACGGTGCTCGCCGGGTCCTCCGCGGTGCTCGTCGTGGCGCTGCTGAGGAGCCGCGACACCGTCACCGCGATCGTCGAGGGCCTCGACGGCGGCGTGGTTGGGCTCGTGCTGCTCGTCGCTCTGCACCTGATCTATCTGCCGAACCTGCTCCTGGCCTGCGCGTCCTGGATGCTGGGAGCTGGCGTCACGCTCGGCGACGGGTCGCTCGTCAGCATGTCCACCACCGACGTCGGCCTCCTCCCGGCCATCCCCGCCTTCGGCCTGGTGAGCCCCGGAGCCGAGGGCTCGTCGGCCGCCTACTGGTGGCTGCTCGTGGGCGTGGCCGCCGGGGCGGTGGCGGGCCTCGCGGTCGCCTGGGCGCGGCCGAGGGCGCGCTTCGACCAGACGGCCCTGGTGGGTGGGCTGGCCGGGGTGGCGGCCGGGCTTGCGGTCACGGTGGCCGCCGCACTGGGCTCGGGCGGGCTCGGCTCCGACCGGTTGGCCCACGTGGGGGCGCGGGTCGGCGCCCTTGTCGTGTTCGCCCCGACGCTGCTGGGGCTCGCGGGCATGGCGGCGGGCCTGATCCTGGGCCTCGTCCGCCGCCCCTCGGCCCCGACGGACCCGGAGACGGAAACCCCTTAGGATGTGCGGGTGACCACCCGCGTCGTCGTCCTGCTGTCCGGCTCCGGCACCCTGTGCCAGGCGCTGTTCGATGCCATCGACGCAGGCGGCGTGGACGCCCGCGTGGTGGCGGTGGTCTCCGACCAGGAGCACGCCCACGGGCTGGAGCGGGCGCGGCTGCGCGGCATCCCGGCGGTGGCGCACCCCCTGGCCAAGGGCTCGGACCGCGCGGTGTGGGACGCGGCGCTGCGCGACATCGTGGACTCCTTCCACCCGGACCTGGTGGCCTCCGCCGGCTTCATGAAGCTGCTGGGACCCGCTTTCCTCGAGCGATTCGGCGGCCGCACCATCAACACCCATCCGGCCCTCCTGCCCAGCTTCCCGGGCATCCACGGCCCGCGCGACGCGCTGAGGGCCGGAGTGAAGATCTCCGGGGCCACCGTCTTCCTGGTCGACGCCGGTGTGGACACCGGTAGGATCCTGTCGCAGGGCGCCGTGGACGTGCTGCCCGGGGATGACGTCGAGTCCCTGCACGAACGCATCAAGGTGGTTGAGCGGCGCCTCCTGGTGGAGGCCGTGGCCGCTTGGACGAAGGAGAATCCGTGACCGATCAGATCCCGCTGCGCCGAGCGTTGGTCTCCGTCTACGACAAGACGGGGCTGGTGGACCTCGGGCGCGAGCTGCAGGGCGCCGGAGTCGAGATCGTGTCCACAGGGTCGACGGCCCGCACCCTCGCCGACGCGGGCGTGGCGGTGACCCCCGTCGAGGAGCTCACAGGCTTCCCCGAGTGCCTCGACGGCCGGGTCAAGACGCTGCACCCCCGCGTGCACGCCGGCATCCTGGCCGACCGGCGCCTCGACTCGCACCGCGCCCAGCTGGAGGAGCTCGGCGTGGCCCCCTTCGACCTGGTGATCACCAACCTCTACCCGTTCGCGGCCACCGTCGCCTCCGGCGCCTCGGAGGACGAGTGCGTCGAGCAGATCGACATCGGCGGCCCCACGATGGTGCGCGCGGCGGCCAAGAACCACGCCTCCGTCGCCGTGATCACCTCCGCCGAGCAGTACCCCATGCTGCGGTCCGCCCTGGCCGCCGGGGGATTCACCCTCGCCGAGCGCAAGCAGCTCGCCGCCGCCGCCTTCGTGCACACCGCCACCTACGACGTGGCGGTCGCCTCCTGGATGGGCAACGTGGTCACCGACACCTCGGGCGGCTCGGGCTTCCCCGCCTGGGTGGGCGCCACCTGGCACAAGGTCGCGAGCCTGCGCTACGGGGAGAACTCGCACCAGTCGGCCGCGGTGTACCGCAACGGCGACGGGACCGACGGCCTCGCGGACGCCACGCAGCTCCACGGCAAGGAGATGAGCTACAACAACTACGTCGACGCCGACGCCGCGCGCCGCGCCGCGTACGACTTCTCCGCTCCGGCGGTGGCCATCATCAAGCACGCCAACCCCTGCGGCATCGCGGTGGGCGCGGACGTGGCCGAGGCCCACCGTCTGGCCCATGCCTGCGATCCGGTGTCCGCCTTCGGCGGCGTGATCGCGGCCAACCGGCCGGTGAGCGTGGACATGGCGCGCCAGGTCTCGGAGGTGTTCACCGAGGTGATCGTGGCCCCCGGCTACGAGGAGGGCGCCGTCGAGGTGCTCTCCGCCAAGAAGAACCTGCGCATCCTCCTGGCCCAGGACGCCGACAACTCCGGCATCTCGCTGCGCCAGATCGACGGCGGGCTGCTGCTGCAGCAGTCCGACGCCATCGACGCCCCCGGCGACGACCCGTCGGCCTGGACCCTGGCGGCCGGCGAGCCCGCGGACGAGGCCACGCTCGCGGACCTGGCGTTCGCCTGGCGGGCCGTGCGCTCCGTCAAGTCCAACGCCATCCTGCTGGCCTCCGGCGGCGCCTCCGTCGGCGTCGGGATGGGGCAGGTCAACCGGGTGGACTCCTGCCACCTCGCGGTGGACCGCGCGGGGGAGCGGGCCGCCGGGTCGGTTGCCGCCTCGGACGCGTTCTTCCCGTTCGCCGATGGGCCGCAGGTGCTGCTCGACGCGGGCGTGAGCGCAATCGTGCAGCCGGGCGGCTCGGTGCGTGACCAGGAGGTCATCGACGCGGTCTCCGCCGCCGGCGTCACCATGTACTTCACCGGCACCCGCCACTTCTTCCACTGACCAGGAGGCCCTCGTGACCGCCCAGAAGCTCGACGGCAAGGCCACCGCGGCCGCGATCAAGACCGAACTGGCGCAGCGGGTATCCGCGCTGCGGGAGCGCGGCGTGACGCCGGGCCTGGCCACCGTTCTCGTCGGCGACGACCCGGCCAGCCAGAGCTACGTGAAGATGAAGCATCGCGACTGCGAGGAGGTGGGCATCGCCTCCATCCGCGTGCACCTCCCGGCGGATGCCACCAGGGCCCAGCTGCAGGAGGCCATCGAGTCGCTCAACGCGGACGAGGCGGTCACGGGCTACATCGTGCAGCTGCCCATCCCGAAGCACCTCGACGAGAACTGGGCCCTCGGCCTCATCGATCCCGACAAGGACGCCGACGGCCTCCACCCGATCAACCTCGGCCGCCTGGTGCTCAACGAGCCGGCCACCCTGCCGTGCACGCCGCGCGGCATCGTCGAGCTGCTGAGGCGCCACGGCGTGGAGCTGAAGGGCGCCGAGGTCTGCGTGGTGGGCCGCGGCATCACCGTCGGGCGCCCGCTCGGGCTGATCCTCACCCGGCGCAGCGAGAACTCCACGGTGACGCTGTGCCACACGGGCACGCGGGACCTCGCCGCCCACACCCGGGCCGCCGACGTGGTGGTCGCCGCCGCCGGCGTGCCGAACATGATCACCGCCGACATGATCCGCGAGGGCGCCGTGCTGGTCGACGTCGGCGTCAGCCGCGTCGACGGCAAGACCGTCGGCGATCTGGCGCCGGACGTGTGGGAGAAGGCCGCCTGGGTCACCCCGAACCCCGGCGGCGTCGGCCCGATGACACGAGCGATGCTGCTGAGCAACGTCGTGGACCGCGCGGAAGCGCTGCATGCCGGATAGGCCCGACAAGCCCGCGGACTCCTACCCCAGCAACCCGTGGCCGCTCCTTGCTTCGCTGTCGGTGCTGGCGGCGGGGGTGGGGTTCGCGGCCTTCGGGCACTGGCGCCGCGCCGCCCTCCTGATCGCCGGCGCGCTCCTGCTGGGCGCCCTGCTGCGGCTCGTGCTCCCCAGGGAGATCGCCGGCCTGCTCACCCTGAGGCGGCGCTGGGTGGACGTGGTGGTGATGGCGGGCATGGGCGCCGCCGTCGCGGTGCTGGCGCTGGTGGTGCCGCCGTCGCGTTGAGGCGCACCCCTACGATGGGGGCCATGCAGGAGAGCGACGCCCTCGAGGACGACAGAGCCCAGATCGACGCGGACCTGGGGCCGAGCTCCCGCTCACGCACCATCCTCTTCCTCGAGATGCTGGTCTTCGCCACCCTCAGCCTGATCGCGTCGTTCGTGCTGTCCTACGACGCCATCCTCATCGCGCAGAACCCCGACGTGGTGCTCAGCTGTTCGATCAACGCGGTCTTCGACTGCGTCACGGTGGGCTCAACGTGGCAGGCCAACGTGTTCGGCTTCCCCAACGCCTTCCTGGGCCTCATCGCCGAGCCCGTGGTCATGACCATCGCGGTGGCCTCGTTGGCCCGCACCCGGTTCCCGCGCTGGTTCATGTTCACCGCCAACGTGGTCTACCTGCTCGGCGTGATCTTCGCGTACTGGCTGCTGTTCCAGTCCACGTTCGTCATCGGAGCCCTGTGCCCCTGGTGCATCCTCGTCACGGTGTCGACCACCTTCGTGTTCACCTCCATGACGCACTGGAACATCCTGGAGGGAAACCTGTTCCTGTCCCCGTCGGCGCAGGCCAGGGCGTTGGCTTTCGTGCGCGGCGGGTGGCTCGCCATCAGCCTCATGATCTGGCTGGCGATCATCGTGTTCATCGAGGTCGCGCACTGGGTGTTCCGGATCATCTGACAGACCCGGCCCCGGCCTACGGGTGCCCCTCCGCACCGGTAGAGTCGCTGTCGAGAGTCCGACACCGACCGTCACGAGAGGAATCACAAGTGAGCACTGCCGCTCCCGTCAAGATCGCCGTCACCGGCGCAGCAGGCCAGATCTGCTACAGCCTGCTGTTCAGGATCGCCAGCGGGTCGCTGCTCGGCGACACCCCCATCGAGCTGCGCCTCCTGGAGATCACCCCGGCGCTCAAGGCGCTCGAGGGCGTGGTCATGGAGCTCCAGGACTGCGCCTTCGGCAACCTGGTCAACATCGAGATCGGCGACGATCCCAACAAGGTCTTCGACGGCGTCAACCTGGCCATGCTGGTGGGCGCGATGCCCCGCAAGGCAGGCATGGAGCGCGGAGACCTGCTGTCGGCCAACGGCGCCATCTTCACCGCCCAGGGCAAGGCGCTCAACGCCGTCGCCGCCGACGACGTCAAGGTGCTGGTGACGGGCAACCCCGCCAACACCAACGCGCTCATCGCCCAGCAGAACGCCCCCGACATCCCTGCGGAGCAGTTCAACGCGCTGACCCGCCTGGACCACAACCGGGCCCTCTCCCAGCTCGCCGCCAAGCTCGGCCGCCCCGTGACCGACATCAGCCACATGACCATCTGGGGCAACCACTCGGCCACGCAGTACCCAGACCTCTTCAACGCGAAGGTGGGCGGCCAGAGCGCAGCCGAGCTCGTGAACGACCAGGAGTGGCTGGAGAACACCTTCATTCCCACCGTCGCCAAGCGCGGCGCGGCGATCATCGAGGCACGCGGCCTGTCGTCGGCCGCCTCGGCCGCAAACGCCACCGTCGAGCACATGCGCGACTGGGTGCTCGGCACGCCGGAGGGGGACTGGGTCTCCATGGCCGTCCCGTCCGACGGCTCGTACGGCGTCCCTGAGGGCCTCATCTCCTCGTTCCCGTGCACCGTCAAGGACGGGAAGTACGAGATCGTCCAGGGCCTGGAGCTGAACGACTTCTCGCGCGGGAAGATCGACGCCTCCGTCGCCGAGCTGGTCGACGAGCGCAACGCGGTCACCGAGCTCGGGCTCATCTGAGCCGCACCACCGCACGCTGAACGGCCCGCCCCATCAAGGGGCGGGCCGTCCTGCGTTTCGTGGAACGATCAGTGGTCGATGGCGCCCTCCGCGCCGGCGCCGGTCATGGAGCGGACCTCCATCTCGGCCGCACGGTCCGCCACCTCCGGGCCGTCCGGCCTGAGCACCGAGCCCAGCCAACCCAGGAAGAAGCCCACCGGGACGGACACGATCGCCGGGCTGTCGATGGGGAACCAGGCGAAGTCGACGTTGGGGAACATCGAGGTCTTCAGCCCGGACACGGCGGGGGAGAAGACGATCAGCGTGACCGCGGTGATGAGGCCGCCGAAGATCGACCACACCGCCCCGGCGGTGGAGAACCGCTTCCAGTACAGCGAGTACAGGATCGACGGCAGGTTGGCCGAGGCTGCGACGGCGAAGGCCAGCGCCACCAGGAACGCGACGTTCTGGCCGTTGGCGGCGATGCCGCCCACGATGGCCACCAGGCCGATGGTCACCGACGTGATGCGCGCGACCTTGACCTCCTTGGCGGGGTCCGCCTTGCCGTCCTTCAGCACCGAGTTGTAGATGTCGTGCGCGAACGACGCCGACGCGGTGATGGTGAGGCCGGCGACGACGGCCAGGATGGTGGCGAACGCCACGCCCGCGATGACGGCCATGAGGATGGTGCCGCCCAGCTCGTAGGCGAGCGCCGGGGCAGCCGCGTTGGCCCCGCCCGGCATCTCCGAGATGGCCTTGGGGCCCACCAGCCAGGCCGCCCCGTAGCCGAGCACCATGGTGAACAGGTAGAAGGCGCCGATGAGGCCGATCGCCCAGGTGACGGAGCGGCGGGCCTCCTTCGCGGTGGGCACCGTGTAGAAGCGCATGAGGACGTGCGGGAGGCCGGAGGCGCCCAGCACGAGGGCCAGGCCCATGGAGATGAGGGCCAGCGGATCCTTGTAGCGTTCCATCGGGGCGAGGAGGTTGACCTCGGACCCGTCGGCGGCGGTGGTGGCCATGGCCTCGCCCAGCAGCGTGGAGAGGTTGAACCCGGCGAAGGCCAGCACCCAGATGGTCATCGCGCCCGCGCCCAGGATGAGCAGCACGGCCTTGATCATCTGCACCCAGGTGGTGCCCTTCATGCCGCCGATCAGCACGTAGCCCACCATGAGCAGGCCGACGATGGCGATGACGATGTTCTGGCCCATGGGGGAGGCGATGCCCAGCAGCAGCGACACCAGGGCGCCGGCGCCGGCCATCTGCGCGAGGAGGTAGAAGAAGCTGACCGCCAGGGTGGAGGTGGCGGCCGCGAGGCGGACCGGCTTCTGCCGCATGCGGAAGCTGAGCACGTCGGCCATCGTGTACTTGCCGGTGTTGCGCAGCGGCTCGGCCACCAGCAGCAGCGCGACGAGCCACGCCACCAGGAAGCCGACGGAGTAGAGCAGGCCGTCGTAGCCGTACAGGGCCACGGCCCCGACGATGCCGAGGAACGAGGCGGCCGAGAGGTAGTCTCCGGCGATGGCGAAGCCGTTCTGGCGTCCGTCGAACTGGGCGCCGCCGGTGTAGAAGTCTCCCGCCTTCTTCTTGCCGCCGCGGGTGACCCGGATGACCACGGCCATGGTGAACACGACGAACGCGGCGAAGATGGCGATGTTGATGAGCGGGTTGCCCAGCTGCTGGGTCTCGAGGAGTCTCATCGTGCGCTCGCCTCCAGATCCTCACGCAGGGCCTTGGCCAGCGGATCGACGTTCCTGGTCGAGTGGCGCAGGTACAGCCAGGTGATGAGGAACGTGCTGACGAACTGGCCGAGGCCGAACAGGATGCCGACGGTGAGGTTGCCCGCCACCTCGGTCATCATGAGGTCCTTGGCGAAGATCGACGCCAGGACGTAGGCGAAGTACCAGACCAGGAACACGGCGGTCATCGGGAAGGCGAAGGACCGGAAGGTGCGCTTGAGGCGTGCGAACTCCGGGGACTGCTGGACACGGTGGAACTCTTCCGCCGGGATCTCCCCGGTTGGAGCGTCTGGGGTGCTTTCGTGCATCAAGTTGTGTCTCCTCTGGGCTGAGCGTCGTTGCTACAGGTCGAGTCGCGCGTCGTTGCGCGAAGGCAGAGTAACAAGTCGGCGGGGTCATGCTGCGCCGTCGCCCAAAATCCGCGCCCGGCGCGGCTAACCGGCCGCTGGGGGTGACCACTACCATGGCGCCCATGCATCAGCTCGTCGTCACGCTCGACTGCCCAGACCGGCCGGGGATCGTCCACGCGATCACCGGCGGCATCGTCGCGGCGCACGGCAACATCACCGAGCTCCAGCAGTTCACCTCGCCGGACACGGGCCACTTCTTCACCCGGATAGAGGTGCACGGGGCCGAGCCGGACGCGCTGACCTCCGCGGTCGCGGGCCCCGCCGGGGAGCTGGGCGCCCGGTTCCGGGTCGACGACGCCGCCCGCCCGGTGCGCACGCTGATCCTCGCCTCGAAGGCGGGGCACGTCGTCAACGACCTGCTCTTCCGCTGGCGCGCCGGGGACCTGCCCATCGACGTGGTGCGCATCATGGCCAACCACGACGTGCTGGCCCCCATGGCCGAGTTCTACGGCGTGCCCTTCACCCACCAGGGGGTCACCGCCGAGACCAAGCCTCAGTTCGAGGCGGAGGTGCGGCGCCTCGTCGACGAGGAGGGCGTGGAGTTGGTGGTGCTGGCCCGCTACATGCAGATCCTCAGCCCTGAGCTGTGCGAGTTCCTGGCAGGCCGCGCGATCAACATCCACCACTCCTTCCTGCCCGGCTTCAAGGGCGCCAACCCCTACCGTCAGGCGCACACCCGCGGCGTCAAGCTGATCGGCGCCACGGCGCACTTCGTCACCGGAGACCTCGACGAGGGCCCGATCATCGAGCAGAACGTGGTGCGGGTGGACCACACCATGGACGTGGCCAAGCTGGTGCGCAAGGGCCAGGCCCAGGAGTCGCAGACCCTGGCCGAGGCCGTGCGCCTCGTCGCGGAGCACCGCGTCCTGGCCGACGGTGACCGCACCGTCATCTTCCGCTGACCGAGGAGTCCGGCCACGTGCTGACCGACATCGCCCTGATCGCCGTCTTCATCATCATCGGCGGCACGTTCGCCGCCGCCGAGATGGCGCTGATCACCCTGCGCGAGAGCCAGGTCAAGCAGCTCGCCGGCAAGGGCAAGCGCGGCCGGGCCATCGAGCGCCTGACCGGCAACCCCAACCGATTCCTCTCCGCCGTCCAGATCGGGGTGACCCTGTCCGGCTTCCTCTCGGCGGCCTTCGGCGGCGCCACCATCGCCGACGCGCTCTCGGCGGTGCTGGTGGAGTGGGGCATGGCCGAGTCCGTCTCGGGCACCGTGTCGCTGGTCCTGGTCACGGTGGTCATCTCGTACTTCTCGATCGTGGTGGGTGAGCTCACCGCTAAGCGGCTCGCCATGCAGCGCGCCGAGTCGTTCGCCCTGACGCTCGCGCCGCTGGTGTCCGGCATCGCGACGCTCACGCGCCCCCTCATCTGGTTCCTCGGCGTGTCCACCGACGCTCTGGTGCGGATCCTCGGCGGGGACCCGAAGCTGTCCCGCGACGCCGTGACCGACGAGGAGATCCGCGCCATGGTCATCGGATCCTCCACCCTGGGCAAGGAGGAGCGCCGCATCGTCGACGAGGTGTTCGACGCCGGGGAGCGATCGCTGAGGGAGGTCATGGTGCCGCGCACCGAGGTGGACTTCCTGCCCGCCGAGATGCCCATCGGCCTCGCCCACCGCGAGGTGCGCGGCGCACCGCACTCCCGCTACCCGGTCACCGACGGGTCGCCGGACCGCATCGCCGGCTTCATCCACGTTCGTGACCTCATGGACATCGAGGGGACGGCCCGCGACGGCGACGTCGGCAGCATCGCGCGCGAGGTGCTGTTCCTCCCCGAGACGGTCAAGATCCTGCGGGCCCTCACCGCCATGCGGGGTGCCCGCGCCCACCTGGCCATCGTCCGCGACGAGTACGGCGGCACCGCCGGCATCGTGACGCTGGAGGACCTGATGGAGGAGCTGATCGGAGACATCACCGACGAGTACGACCTCCCGGCGGACTCGGCCCCCCGCCAGATCGACGAGGTGGACGGCCTCACCACCATCGAGGAGTTCGCCGAGCTGACCGGCTACGTGATCCCGGAGGGGCCCTACGACACGGTGGCGGGATTCTTCATGGCCCTGCTCGGGGCGCTGCCGAAGCTGGGCGACTCGCTCACCTTCACGCTGCCCGCCGAGAACGTGCACGACGACACCCCCGGCCGGTTCACCCTGGAGGCCACGCAGATGGACGGCCGGCGCGCCGCGTGGTTCTCGTTGCGCCGGGAGAGCGTCCCGGCGGTGGACGCCGATGCCTGACGACGGGCTGGGGCTGCTGACCGGCCCCCGCGTCGAGCCGCTGCTGCGCGCCGCCGTCGAGCATCAGGGCGGGCAGCTGCTCAGCTGGGCCATCGAGCACGTCGACGCGGCCCCCGAGCACTCCACCACCGCCACCTACCTGGCGACCGTCGCGTGGCCGCACGGCGAGCGCACCGAACTGCTCGGGGTGAGCGCCCGCACGGGGCCGCTTCTCCCCTCGGACTCGCGCGCCGAGATCTTCGAGGACGGACACCGGCGGGTCGCGGTGTGGCTGTACCCGTTCGACCCGGACCTGGCGGGGCTGCCCCGGGCGGCGTTCCCCGAGCGGATGGCCGACACGCTCAACGCAGGGGGAGTGACCGCGCACCGCGTCGCCGCCGAGGACCTCACGCTCACCATGGTGGGGTACCGGCCGAGGCGGCGCGCAGTCGTCAGGGTGGAGGTCGCCGGCACCGGCGAGGTGTTCTACGTCAAGGTGCTCCGGGAGCGGATGTTCGCCGACGTGCACGCCAAGCACGTGATGCTGCGCCGCGCAGGCGTGCCGGCCCCGGAGGTGGCGCTGGCCACGGAGGACCACCTGCTGCTGCTGCGTGAGCTGCCCGGGACCTCACTGGCCACGGCGCTGTTCGAGGAGGGTGACCCGTGCACGCCCGAACAGCTGATCGAGCTCCTCGACTCCATGCCCGCGTCGGTTGCCTCGTTGGAACGTAGACCGCCCTGGGCCGACGCCGTGGCGCACTACTCGGCCATGGTGGCCGCCACCCTCCCCGAGCTCGGCGACGAGCTGGCCGAGCTGACCGCGCGGATCACGGCCGGGCTCGCGGGATTCCCCCCGGGCGTCGAGGCCACGCACGGCGACTTCCATGAGGGGCAGCTGAGGGTGGCGGGGGGCCGCGTGGTCGGACTGCTGGACGTGGACACCATCGGGCCGGGACGGCGCGCGGACGACCTGGCGTGTCTCATCGGCCACCTCTCGACGATCCAGCGGATGAACCCGGAGCAGGAGGCGAAGGTCCGCGACCTCCTCGCGCGGTGGGTGCCGGTGTTCGACCGCCGCGTCGACCCCGTCGAGCTGCGCCTGCGGGCGGCCGCCGTGGTGATCTCGCTGGCGACGGGGCCCTACCGCAGCCAGGACGTGGACTGGCGCCAGCAGACCGTGGCGATGGTGCGCTCGGCGGGCGCCCTGGTGCGGCAGGTCTCGCCCGGCTGAGGCGCCGCATTGTTGCGTGTTTATAACGATCAAGTTCCGGGTAGCGACGTCTCGGGCCCGCCAGGGTAAGGTCCGTCACGCAACTAATTTCCCGTCAAGGAGGAAGCTTCGTGAAGAAGTCCCTGTTGAGCGTCCTCGCGCTGTCTGCCGCGTCCGCTCTCACTCTCGCCGGCTGCGCCGCGCCGCCGAGCGCCACCACGTCACCCGCGGCCACGGACAGCGCCTCGGCCAGCGCCCCGGAGTCCTCCGCCCCGGCGGCGGAGTCGGACTTCACCGCGTGCATGGTCTCCGACGCGGGCGGCTTCGACGACAAGTCGTTCAACGAGACCGCCTACAACGGCATGATGCAGGCCAAGGACGAGCTGGGCATCCAGACCAACCAGATCGAGTCCAACGCCGAGGGCGAGTACGCCGGCAACGTGCAGTCGATGATCGACGCCAACTGCAACATCGTCATCACCGTCGGCTTCGCGCTGGCCACGGCGACCGAGGCGGCCGCGAAGCAGAACCCCGAGGTCAACTTCGCCATCGTCGACAACTCGTCCTTCGAGGGCGTCGACAACGCCAAGGGCCTGATCTTCAACACGGCGCAGCCCTCCTTCATGGCCGGCTACCTGGCCGCGGGCATGACCCAGACGGGCACCGTCGGCACCTTCGGCGGCGCCAAGTACCCCACCGTGACCATCTTCATGGACGGCTTCGCGCAGGGCATCAAGTACTACAACGAGCAGAAGGGCGGAGACGTCAAGCTGATCGGGTGGGACGAGGCCAAGCAGGACGGCCAGTTCGTGGGCGGCAACAACCCGTTCGGTGACATCCCCGGCGGCAAGAACACCGCCAGCACCCTGATCGCCCAGGGGGCGGACATCATCCTCCCCGTCGCCGGCCCCGCCGGCCTCGGCGCCCTGCAGGCCGCCAAGGAGTCCAACGGCAAGGTCAACGCCATCTGGGTGGACACCGACGGCTTCATCTCCGCGCCCGAGTTCGGGCCCCAGATCATGACCTCGGTCCAGAAGGGCATGGACGTGGCCGTGTTCGAGGCCATCAAGGCCGCCATGGACGGCTCCTTCTCCTCGGACCCCTACGTGGGCACCCTGGAGAACGACGGCGTCTCGCTGGCCCCGTTCCACGACTTCGAGGCCAAGGTCTCCGACGAGCTGAAGTCCGAGCTGGAGCAGATCAAGGCCGACATCATCAGCGGCACCATCACCATCACCTCGCCGAGCCAGCCCAAGTGATCCTGGGCGGCTAGCCGCGAAGTCAACAGCGGGAGGGGCGCGTCAGTGCCCCTCCCGCTACGCTTTCTGTCACGCCATGTCGGCCAAGGAGGAGCACGTGTCAGCGATGACAACCCCGCGGACCCCCGTGTTGTCCCTGGAAGGGATCACCAAACGGTTCGGTTCCCTCACCGCGAACGACTCGATCAGCATCGAGGCCGTGCCGGGGAGGATCCACTGCCTGCTCGGTGAGAACGGCGCGGGCAAGTCCACGCTCATGAACATCCTGTTCGGGCTGCTGCAGCCGGACTCGGGCGAGATCCGCCTGGGCGACGAGGTGCTACGGCTCACCAACCCCAAGCAGGCCATGGCTGCCGGCATCGGCATGGTGCATCAGCACTTCATGCTCATCCCGGTCTTCACCGTCGCCGAGAACATGGTGCTGGGCCACGAGCCCGGCCGCGGCGGCCGTCTCGACATCAACGCGGCGCGTGCCCGCGTGCGGGACCTCAGCGCCCGCTACAAGCTGGACGTGGATCCCGACGCCCTCGTCGAGGACCTGCCGGTCGGCATCCAGCAGCGCGTGGAGATCCTCAAGGCACTCGCCAACGACGCCACCTACCTGATCTTCGACGAGCCCACCGCCGTGCTCACGCCCCAGGAGATCAACGAGCTGATGGCCGTCATGCAGGCACTGCGCGACGAGGGTCGCGCAATCATCTTCATCACCCACAAGCTGCGCGAGGTGCGCGAGGTGGCCGACGACATCACCGTCATCCGCCGCGGCAAGGTGGTGGGCACCGCCGAACCCGGGGACTCCGAGGCGGAGCTCGCCTCGATGATGGTGGGGCGCGCCGTGGACCTCAAGGTGCGCAAGAAGCCCGCCGAGCCTGGCCCCGACCGGCTCGTCGTCGAGGACCTCACCGTCGCCAGCCCGTCGGGCGCCGTCGCCGTCGACAAGCTGTCGCTCACGGTGCGCGGCGGCGAGATCGTGGTCATCGCCGGCGTGCAGGGCAACGGGCAGACCGAGCTGGCGGAGGCGCTGCTGGGCACCATGCAGCCGCTCTCCGGCCGCGCCACCCTCGACGGCGTGGACATCACCCACGGCAAGCCCGCCGCCACCATCGAGGCGGGCCTCGGCTACGTGCCCGAGGACCGGCACCGGGACGGCTTCGTGGGCGAGTTCTCGATCGCGGAGAACCTCGTGCTCAACAACCTCGACGCGTTCAGCCGCAGGGGCTCGCTCGATCTGAAGCGCATCGCCGAGAACGCTGACGCGCGGATCGCGGAGTTCGACATCCGCACCAGCGGCTCCCACACGCAGCCGGTCAGGTCCCTCTCCGGCGGCAACCAGCAGAAGGTGGTGCTGGCCCGCGAGCTGTCGCGCCCGTTGACGCTTCTGCTGGCCAGCCAGCCCACCCGCGGGGTGGACGTCGGGGCCATCGAGTTCCTCCACGGACGCATCGTCGAGGAGCGCGACAAGGGCACCGCGGTGCTCATCGTCTCCACCGAGCTCGAGGAGGTCGAGTCGCTGGCGGACAGGATCGCGGTGATGTACCGCGGCCGGATCGTCGGCATCGTCGCCCCGGACACCCCACGCGACGTCCTGGGCCTCATGATGGCCGGCATCGGCTACGACGAGGCCGTCGCCACCATCGAGGGAGCACGAGCATGAGCCAGGACGCCACCGTCAAGCACCGGCCCGAGTGGGTCAACACCCTGATCATCACCGTCGCCTCGCTGGTGCTGGCCTTCCTGGTCAGCGCCGTCGTGATGATCGTCTCCGACGCCGAGGTCGCGGCCACCTGGGCCTACTTCTTCGCGCAGCCCGGGGACGCGCTGTCGGCCAGCTGGGCCAAGGTGTCCACCACGTTCTACGCCATGTGGGTCGGCTCGATGGGCTCCTGGGTGGCCATCACCAACACCACCGCGGAGGCCGCGCCCCTGATCGCCGCGGGCCTCGGTGTCGCGGTGGCGTTCCGCGCCGGGCTGTTCAACATCGGCGCCCAGGGCCAGGCCATGATGGGGGCGCTCACAGGCGCCTTCATCGGGTTCACCGTCAAGGGCCTGCCGATCTTCCTCCACCTCCCCCTGGTCATCGCCGTCGGCCTCCTCGCGGGCGCGGTCTGGGGCGGCATCGTCGGCGTGCTGAAGGCGCGCACCGGCGCCCACGAGGTGATCGTGACCATCATGATGAACTACATCGCGGGCAGCCTCCTGGCGTTCTTCATGCTGCAGGAGGCCTTCCAGGCGCCCGGGCGCGCGGATCCCATCTCGCCGGTCCTGGAGTGGACCGCCACCATGCCCCGCATCGACGGCACCCGCCTGCACCTCGGCTTCGTGCTGGCGCTGCTGGCGGCCGCCGCCGTCTGGTGGCTGTTGGAGCGCACGAAGTTCGGCATCCACCTCAAGGCGGTGGGCCTGAACCCCAACGCCGCCGCCACGGCGGGCGCCAGCGTCTCCACGGTGACCGTCCTGACCATGGCCCTGGCGGGCGGCCTGGCGGGCCTGGCCGGCGTCCTCGTCGTCACCGCGCCCGAGCTGCTGACGGGCTTCCCGCCCCAAATGACCGGCACGATCGTCGGCACCCTGGGCTTCGACGCCATCACCGTGGCGCTCCTGGGCCGCTCGCGGCCGCTCGGGGTGGTCTTCGCCGGCCTCCTCTTCGGCGCGCTGAAGGCGTCGCGCCGGACGATGGTCACCATGGCCAACACGCCGGACCGGCTGACCGACCTCATCCAGGCGCTCATCGTGCTCTTCGTGGCAGCCCCCGCCTTCGTCGTGTGGCTGCTGCCGTTCCTGCGTGAACGCAAGGTCAGGCAAGCATCGGAACCGAGCGCGAAGGTGGCACAGGCGTGAGCGTCGACATCATCCCCACGACGGTGGAGAAGACCATCGTCGAGTCCCCCGAGAAGCGCGCCCAGAGGCTCTCCACCGGAGTCCTGATCACCGTCATCGGCGTGCTGCTCCTCTGGATGGCGTTCACCGTCGACAAGTCCGGCCTGATCGCGCTGTCCGACGCGTTCGCCGACGTCAAGCTCCCCACCCTCGAGGTCCCCGGCACGGCCACGGTGCTGTTCTGCGCACTTCTGGTGCTGGGTGCCGGCATCGGCTTCCTGTCCGGGCGGCTGAGCCGGGGGTTGCGCACGGCGGCCGGTGTCGCGGCGGGCGTCGGCGTCCTCGTCGGGTTCATCGTCTGGGCGGCGGCCAGCTCCACCCTGCCGTTCACGCTCACCAGCCAGCTCAACCTCACCCTCGAGTACGCCACCCCCCTCCTGTTCGGGGTCCTGAGCGGCGTGCTCGCCGAGCGGGCGGGCGTGGTCAACATCGCCATCGAGGGCATGTTCCTCACCGCGGCATTCTCGGCCTCGCTGACCTACTCCATCACCCAGTCCTTCGTGGCCGCACTGTTCGCGGCCGCCCTCGCCGGCGTGCTCATGGCCTGCGTGCTGGCGCTGTTCACGCTGAAGTACCTCGTGGACCACGTGATCATCGGCGTGGTGATCAACCTGCTCGCCACCGGCCTGACCGGATTCATCTACCAGCAGCTCGTGGCCAAGAACATGGAGGCCTACAGCTTCGTCTCCCCGATGCAGGCCTGGCGCATCCCGGGGCTGGAGTCGATCCCGTTCCTCGGCCCCATCCTGTTCACCCAGAAGCCGCTGACCTACCTCGGACTCCTGGCCGTCCCGCTGGTGTGGTTCCTGCTGTACCGCACCATCTGGGGGCTCCGGGTCCGCTCGGTGGGTGAGCACCCGCACGCGGCGGACACCGTGGGCATCAACGTGATCTGGACGAAGGCCTCCGCCGTCCTGCTCGGCGGCGTGTTCGCCGGCCTCGGCGGCGCCTACTTCACGATCGGGTCCGTCGGCGCCTTCCAGGACAACAACCCCACCGCCGGTAACGGGTTCATCGCGCTGGCCGCGGTGATCATGGGCCGGTGGAACCCCGTCCTCGCGGCGCTGATGGCGCTGTTCTTCGGCTTCGCCCGCGCCCTGGCGCAGACCACCAAGCTGATGCAGCTGCCGATCCCCAGCGACTTCATCGAGATGCTGCCCTACCTGGCCACCATCATCGCCGTGGCCGGCCTCGTGGGCCGCGTCCGGCCCCCGGCGGCGGACGGCGCGCACTTCGTCAAGAGCCACTGATGAGCGGCGGTGTGGACTGGGACGCGCTCCGCGCCGTGGCGGTCGAGCGCTCCAGGCGGGCCTACGCGCCGTACTCGAACTACCAGGTCGGGGCGGCGGCGATCGTGGACGACGGGCGGGTGGTGGGGGGGTGCAACGTGGAGAACGCCGCCTACGGCGTGACGCTGTGCGCCGAGTGCGGCCTGATCTCGGACCTCGTCGCGGGCGGGGGAGGCCGCCTGGTCGCGTTCACCTGCGTCAACGGCGACGGGGACGTCATCACGCCCTGCGGCCGCTGCCGGCAGCTGCTCTTCGAGCACGGAGGGAGCGGGCTCCTCATGGAGACGCCCGCCGGGATCCTCACCCTGGCCGCCATGCTTCCGCAGGCCTTCGGCCCGGACGACCTCGGCGCCGTCGCCCCGTCGGTTCGCTAACCTGACCGGCATGCTCTCCATCGACGACCTCAGGCCGCTGCCCAAGGTGGCGCTCCACGACCATCTCGACGGCGGGCTCCGCCCCGAGACCGTCATCGAGCACTGCGCCGCCAACGGCCACCAGCTGCCCACCACCGATCCCGACGCGTTGCGGGAGTGGTTCTTCGAGGCGGCGGACTCCGGCTCCCTGGTGCGCTACCTGGAGACGTTCGAGCACACCGTGGCCGCCATGCAGACCCCGGAGCAGCTCGAGCGCGTGGCGCACGAGTTCGTCGTGGATCAGGCCGCCGACGGGGTGGTCTACGCGGAGGCCCGCTACGCGCCGCGCCAGCACCAGCGGCTGGGCATGTCCCTGGAGACCATCGTCGAGTCCGTCCGCGACGGCCTGGCCTCGGGCATGGCGGTGGCCTCCGCCGCGGGCCACCTGATCGTGGCGCAGCAGATCCTCACCTCGATGCGGCACTCCGAGCCGTCGACAGACGTGGCCGAGCTGGCGGTGCGCTACCGCGACGAGTCGGTGTGCGGCTTCGACATCGCCGGCGCGGAGGACGGGTTCCCGCCCTCGCGGTTCGGGGAGGCGTTCCGGCAACTCCGGCACGACAACATGTTCTTCACCATCCATGCCGGCGAGGCGTACGGTCTGCCGTCGATCTGGGAGGCGGTCCAGGTCTGTGGCGCGGCGCGGCTCGGGCACGGCGTGCGGATCGTCGAGGACATCGAGGTCACGGCCGAGGGCCCGCGGCTCGGACGACTGGCCGCCTACGTGCGCGACGCGCGCATCCCGCTGGAGGTCTCGCCGTCGTCGAACCTGCAGACCGGCATCGCGGCCAGGATGGCGGAGCACCCCGTCGACCTGCTGCACCGCCTGGACTTCAACGTCACGGTCAACTGCGACAACAGGCTCATGAGCGCCACGACGATGTCGCGGGAGTTCGCCCTGCTGAGTGACACCTTCGGCTGGACGCTCGACGACGTCGAGCTCGCCACCGTCCGCGCGATGCGGGCGGCCTTCCTCCCGCACGACCAGCGCGAGCGGATCGTGGGCGAGCTCATCCTTCCCGCCTACGCGGCGGCCCGTTGATCCACGAACTTCCCGAGGGTGCCCCGAGGCTCAGCCTGAGGTGGGTGAGCGGCGGCGCCGCGAGGGACGTCGTCGGGCACCTCCTGGCGGCCAACGACCAGTGGTACGTGGTGCTGCCGGAGGACCGGGGGCCGGTGTGGGTGCCGAGGGGAGAGGCCGAGGCGGTCCGCCAGGTCCCGCCCAGGACGGTGCTCGCCACATCCCGGCCTGCGGACATCGAGCGGGTGCTCGAGCGGTCCACCCGGTCCGGGCGCCGCGCACGGCTGGGCGGTTGGCAGCTCGGGGACGGCCGCGCCCTCGCACTGGGCGACCCGGGTGTGCCGCTGGACCGGGCGCTGGCCGCGGTGACCGGGTGGTGCGGGGGGCCGGCCGTGATCCGCGCTCTCCCCGGAGACCTCGCGGAGGCCCTGCAGGGGCTCGGCTGCGGGCTCTCACACGCCGCGCTCGTCCTCACCGCGGCTTCTCCCTCCGCCCGGGTCCCCACCGCCGTGCCCCTGACGCGGGGCTGGGCGCTGGAGGTGCCCGCGGACGACGGCGAAGGCCACGCCGCCGCACTCGGCGCCGGCTACGTCGAGAGATACCGTGCCGTCACGCTGACCCTCGGCTGACGGGTCCATCGGACGGTGGATGCTCGGCGGGGGACGCCGCGGTGCGGCTCCGGGGAGCATGGGGTCATGCTGAATCGACTCTTCATCTCCGCCGCCGCCTGGACCGCGCTCGGGCTCGCCTCCGGCCTCTACTGGCGCGAGCTGACCAAGCTTAACGACTTCACCGGTAACACCATGCTCTCCGGAGCGCACACCCATGCCCTCGCCCTCGGCACGCTGATGCTGCTGGTGGTGTTGGCGCTGGCGCGGAGCTTCGCCCTGGCAGAAGGGCCCACGAAGCTGTTCACCGTGCTGTGGAACGTCGCCTTGGGCCTCACCTTCGGCGCCATGGTGGTCAAGGGGACCCTTCAGGTGCTTGAGATCCCGTTCGCCACCTCCCCGATGTGGCCTGGTATCGCCGGGCTGGGGCACATGATGCTGGCGGGGACGTTCGTGTTCCTGTTCGTGATCCTGCGCCGCGCTCTCGTTGCCGCCCCCGCCCCCGCTACCGTGGGGGCGTGACGACGACGACCGACCACCCGCCGCGCTGGTCGGCGTCATGGTGGCTGAGGGTCGGTGTCGCGCTGCTGTTCGTCGGGCTGCTCATGGTGGCCACCGTGCTCGCCTGGAACGGTGGGGGCGGGTGGCCATTGATGCTCCTGGCGGGCGGGCTGCTGACGGTCTTCGTCGCGGGCCTTGCCGTGCATCCCCGGCTGGGGAACGTGGGGAGATCTGTCTGGGTGGGGCTGCTGTTCCTGGCCACGGTCGCCCTCATGGTGCTGTCCCCGGACTTCCTCTGGGTGATCTTCCCGCTGTGGCTGCTGGCCGCCACGGTCCTGCCACTCCTCGCCTCGCTGCTGGTGACGGCCGTGACGCTCGCTGTCGTCGTGACGGTGCTGGCGATGACGGACGGCCACAGCGTGGGCGCGGTGCTGGGGCCGCTCGTCGGGGCCCTGGTGGCGGTTGGGATCGCGCGGGGCGTGCTGCAGTTCGAGCACGAGGCCTCCGAGCATCACCGGCTTCTCGCCGAGGTGTTGCGGGCCGAGGACGAGACCGCCCGGTTGCAGAGGGAGGCGGGGGTGATGGCCGAGCGGCAGCGGCTCGCCCACGACATCCACGACACGCTCGCCCAAGGCTTCTCGTCCATCGTCCTCCTCGCCAGGGCCGCCAACCGGGCGGGTGACTCGGCCGCCTCCGCCCGGCTGGTCGCCGAGATCGAGGCCACCGCCGCGGAGAATCTGGCCGAGTCGCGCAGGGTGGTCATGGCGCTGGCGCCGGAGACCCCCGGTGCGGGTGGGCTGGCCGCGCCGCTGAACAGGCTGACCGCCGAGGTGGCGGGGGCGCTGGGCGCGGAGTGGGCGGTCGCCGTCGATCCTGAGCTGCCCAGGCTGGCCACCCCCATCGAGGTTGCCCTGCTGCGCGGCGCCCAGGGCGCCCTTGCCAACGTGCGACTGCACTCCGGAGCGCGCCGCGTCAACGTCGAGCTGGCCCGCGCGGGCGACGAGGTGCACCTGGACATCGTCGACGACGGCGTGGGCTTCGACGTCGCCCGGCCCGTCGTCGCCGGACCCGCGGGTGGGTACGGTCTGCGGGCCCTGCGCGAGCGGTTCGCGGAGCTGGGGGGCGGCGTCGAGGTGGAGTCGGAGCCGGGCGGCACCGCCGTGGCGTTGCGGCTTCCCCTGATCCCCGCGGTGGAGGCCCCGCAATGACCCGCGTGCTGATCGTCGACGATCACCCGGTTGTCCGGTCGGGGCTGCGGGCGCTACTCGACGGCGCCGACGGGATCCAGGTGGTCGGGGCCGCGGCGTCCGGCGAGGAGGCGCTCGAGGCGGTGACGCGGACCCGTCCCGACGTGGTGCTGTGCGACCTGCGACTGGGGGCGGGCCTCGACGGCGTGGGCGTCACGTCGGCGCTGCGGTCCATGCCGGGCGGGCCCGCCGTGCTCATCCTCACCACCTACGACAACGACTCGGACATCGCCCGCGCCGTCCTGGCGGGCGCGGCGGGCTACCTGCTGAAGGACGCCGAGCCGGAGGACATCATCGCGGGCATCGCCGACGCGGCGGAGGGCCGGCTGGTGCTCTCCCGGGACCTCGAGGGCCGCGTGGTCGAGCGGATGGCCCAAGGTGTGCCCACGCTCAGCGCCCGCGAGATCGACGTGCTGAGGCTCGTGGCCGAGGGAGTGACCAACCGGGAGATCGCCAAGCGGCTGTTCATCTCCGAGGGCACGGTGAAGACCCACCTGGTGCACGCGTTCGCGAAGCTCGGCGCCGAGTCGCGGACGGCGGCGGTCGCCGCCGCCCGCCGGCACGGACTGCTCGTCTAGCTCAGGCGCCCAGGTCGTGCAGGTGGTGCGTCAGGTCGTGGGCGAAGTAGCGGCCCAGGGACAGGGCCGTGAAGCGCGACCCGTTGCTGCGGAGCCCGGTCCACTCCCACTGGTCGCCCTCGGGCTCCGACCAGGCCTTGGCGGCCGCCTCGCCGCGCTCGGCGATGAGGATTCGCGTGGCGTTGGCGTCGGAGAGCCAGTACTCCGCCGCGGCGGCGTCCTGGTCCCAGTCCTCGAACTCCGCGCCCGCGCCGTCGCTGTCGAGGATCAGGCCCAGACGCGCCGTCATCACCTCGCACACGTCGGCGACGTGGCGTCCGTACTCGATGGCCGACCAGGTGCCGGGGGAGGGGCGCTCCTCGGCGCCGCGCTGGTCGACGGCCGCCTGGAAGCGGGCCGAGGCGTCGCGGATGAGGGGGGGAAGGCTCTCGGGCGCCACGGCCTTGGCGTCGAATCCGCATTCGGGACACGGGCGCTCGTTCACCCAGGTCCAGTCCTTGGTGTCCGGCTCGGCGGGCTGCGGCGGGATCGGGGGCGTGCTCATGCGGGCGAGCCTAACCGATCGACTACGCTCTCCCGCGTGATCGTTGCCGCCGCCGATGGCTCTGCCCTGTCCAACCCCGGCCCCGCGGGCTGGGCGTGGTACGTCAGCGACGACATCTGGGCGGCCGGCGGCTGGGACCACGGCACCAACAACATGGGCGAGCTCATGGCGGTGCTGGACCTGCTCCGCTCCACCGCGCACCTCGACGAGCCGCTGCGCATCCTCTGCGACTCGCAGTACGTGATCAACTCCCTGACGAAGTGGCTGCCCGGCTGGAAGCGAAAGGGCTGGAAGAAGGGTGACGGCAAGCCCGTCCTCAATGTCGAGCTGATGAAGGAGCTCGACGCGGCGCTCCAGGGTCGCAAGGTCCAGTTCGAGTGGGTGAAGGGCCACGCGGGACACGCGATGAACGAGGCGGCCGACGAGCGCGCCCGCGCCGCCGCCACCGCCTTCCAACGCGGCGAGCCCGTCGCGCACGGTCCGGGGTTTCCGGCCACCTCGCGCCCGGTGGGCCGCAGCGACTTCGCCGTCGGTCAGGTAGAGCCCGAACCGGACCTGTTCTCGTTCTCGGCGGACGAGGAACCCGACGCGCCCAGATCCGTGGCGGGGTCCGCCTCGCCGCGCACCAAAGCCGCTCTGGTGCGGCTCACCCGCGCCGCCGTCGAGGACCCCGCCGCCGCGCCCCTGCACCATGACTTCGTGGCGCACTCCGCAGACGGAGCCCAGACCGGGTCCGTTCCGTGGCAACCCGGCGGTGACGTGGAGCTACGCGCGGTCGACACCCTGGGGGCGGGGTCGGCGCTCGTGCGCTGGCAGGGCGACGGGGCGCTCGTCAGCGCGCTCTGGCTGGAGCTCCCGGCCGGCTGGCGGCTGCGGTTCGCCCAGGCGACCAGGATCGGCTGACGCTGCTTTCCGACTGGGACCTCCCCGACCGGGACCGCTGGGTAGAGTCGGCAGGGCCGGACCCGGCCGACCCCCGCCCGGGTGGCAGAAGGGACAGCGCGCCATGACCACCTACCGCGTGGGCTACTTCGTCGGAAGCCTCTCCTCCACCTCGATCAACAGGACCCTGTCGAAGGCTCTCATCTCCGTGGCGCCAGGGGATCTCGAGTTCAGCGAGATCCGCATCGACAACCTGCCCCTCTACTCGCCCGACCACGACGGCGACTACCCGCCGGAGGGACGCGCGCTCAAGGAGTCGATCGCGGCCGCTCAGGCCATCCTGTTCATCACCCCCGAGTACAACCGGTCCATCCCCGGGGCGCTGAAGAACGCCATCGACTGGGCGTCGCGGCCGTGGGGGCAGAACTCGTTCGACCACATGCCCGCTGCGATCATCGGGGCCTCCATCGGCAACATCGGCACGGCCGTGGCCCAGCAGAGCCTCCGCTCCGTGCTGGCCTTCTGCAACGCCCGGCAGATGACCGCGCCGGAGGCCTACATCAAGCTCGACGGGATCAACGTGACCCCCGACGGCGAGATCACCGACGACGGGCTCAGGGAGGTCCTGGCGAGCTTCATGGCCGAGTTCCGCGAGCACATCCAGCGCGTGCTCACCGTTCTGCCGCGTGAATGACACCTGACGCGCGCCGATAGGATGGCGCGCATGAGTCACGTTCTTGCCGCCGTCGCCTGGCCCTACGCCAACGGCCCCCGTCACATCGGTCACGTCTCGGGCTTCGGCGTGCCGTCGGACGTGTTCTCCCGGTACATGCGGATGGCCGGGCACGACGTGCTCATGGTCTCGGGCTCGGACGAGCATGGCACCGCCATCCAGGTGAAGGCGGATGCCGAGGGGCTCACTCCCCGGCAGACCGCCGACAAGTACCACCAGCAGATCGTCGAGGACCTGCAGGGTCTCGGCCTGTCCTACGACCTCTACACCCGCACCACCACCCCCAACCACTACCGGGTGGTGCAGGACCTCTTCACCGCCCTCTACGACAACGGCTATGTCAAGGCCGAGCGGCAGATGGGCGCCATCTCGCCGTCGACCGGCCGGACGCTGCCAGACCGGTTCATCGAGGGCACCTGCCCCATCTGCGGCTACGACAACGCCCGCGGGGACCAGTGCGACCAGTGCGGCAACCAGCTCGACCCGGCGGACCTGATCGACCCGAAGTCCAAGATCAACGGCGAGACCCCGCAGTTCGTCGAGACCGAGCACTTCTTCCTCGATCTGCCCGCCCTCGCGCCGATGCTGGGCCAGTGGATCGACAGCCGCGAGGACTGGCGTCCCAACGTGCTGAAGTTCTCCCACAATCTGCTGGCCGAGATCCGGCCCCGCGCGATCACCCGCGACCTCGACTGGGGCGTGCCGGTGCCCCTCGACGGATGGCGCGACGCGCCCATGAAGCGCATCTACGTCTGGTTCGACGCCGTCATCGGATACCTCTCGGCCTCCGTCGAATGGGCCCGCCGCTCGGGTGACCCGGAGGCGTGGCGCGCCTTCTGGAACTCCACCGCCGCCCGCTCGTACTACTTCATGGGCAAGGACAACATCGTCTTCCACTCGGTGATCTGGCCAGGGATCCTGCTGGGCGCCAACGGGCAGGGCACCAGGGGCGGCGAGGTGCGCCCGTCGCTGGGCGAGCTGCAGCTCCCCACCGAGGTGGTGAGCTCCGAGTTCATGACCATGAAGGGCTCCAAGGTCTCCAGCTCCCGAGGGGCATCGATCTTCGTCGGCGACTTCCTGGCCGAGTTCGGGCCGGACGCGCTGCGCTACTACATCGCGGTGGCCGGGCCGGAGAACCAGGACACGGACTTCACCTGGGAGGAGTTCGTGCGCCGGATCAACTTCGAGCTGGCCAACGAGTGGGGCAACCTGATCAACCGCTCCATCTCGATGGCGCACAAGAACGTCGGCGCAGTGCCGGAGGCAGGTGAGCTGACGGAGGCTGACCTGGCGCTCCTCGACGAGGCACGCACCGCCTTCGACGTGGTGGGCGAGCACATCGCCGCCCGCCGGTTCAAGGCAGGCATCACCGAGGCGATGCGCATCGTGGGGCTGGCCAACAAGTATCTGTCGGACCAGGAGCCATGGAAGCTGAAGGACGACGTCCCCCGCCGCGACACCGTCCTCCACGTGGCCCTCCAGGTGGTCTCGGACTGCAACACGCTGCTCACCCCGTATCTGCCGCACTCGGCCCAGAAGGTGTTCGAGGCTCTTGGCGGCCAGGGCGTGTGGGCGGCGCAGCCCCAGATCGTCGAGGTGACCGACGGGGACCTCACCTACCCCACCCTGCAGGGCGACTACGCGGCGCAGGGCGCAGTGTGGGAGTCGCGGCCGATCGTGGCCGGCACGCCGCTGACGAAGCCTTCGCCGCTGTTCACGAAGCTGGACGAGACTCTGGGCGTCACCGGCCCGAGCTGGGCTCCGATCGCGGGCTGACGCGGCGCACCGCCGCCCGCATGGGCGACGGCGTGAAGCCGGCCGTCAAGGCTTCGAGCCGGAGGGCCGGCTCGGCCCGGTAGAGCGCCACGCCTCGCCGCACCAGCACCAGCGGCGGCTTGCGGCGCTCCTCCAGGTCGCGCAGCAGCCGGCGCACGAAGTTGGTCTCGCGCCGCCTGTCCAGCCACAGCGCCTCGACGGCGATGCCGGCCTCGCGGGCCGCCACGAGGGTCTGCGGGGCGAAGATGCCCTCCGCCACCACCACCTCGGCTCCTGCCAGTTCGACGCGCCGCATCCCGACCCTCCTCGACAGCGAGATGTCGTAGCGCGGCACCTCGGCCTCCCCGTCGTCGAGGAGCCGGCGCAGGGTCGCGACGGCCAACTCGAGGTCCCAGCAGCGCAGGTCGTCCCAGTCCGGGATACCCATCGGTGTGGTGGGGAGCCCGGGGTGGTCGACGTCGAGGTAGAAGTCGTCGAGGGAGAGGGCCACGGCCCCGCCGTCGGCGGTGGCGAGCCGGGTGAGCCGCGACTTGCCGCTGCCGGACGGGCCGGCGACGAGCAGGAGCGTCCGGGTCATTGGAGAAGACTAACGCCCCGGCAGTTGGCGGCTACCAGGAGCCGCCGCCACCGCCGCCGAACCCGCCGCCGCCGGAGAAGCCCGAGAACCCGCTGGATCCGCCCGTCGAGGAGCTCATGCCGTCCATGCGGGCGGCCTGCATGGCGTCCGACATCGAGTGGGTGAGGTTGTTCATGGCGCTGGCGAAGTAGTAGCCGTGCATGAGGTCCGCGCCCACGTACCAGGAGGTGTTGGCCTGGTACAGGCCCTGCGCGCCGAGGTCGGCGAACAGCTTCGACCAGCGGTCCGCGACACCGAACACCATGGCGTAGGGGAGATACTTGCTGAAGATGTCCTCGCCCTCCTCGAACTGGAGGGTCTCCTTCTCCGCCGTCCGCAGGTACAGCTCGAAGCCCTTTGCCTGCGCCAGGTAGGCGGACCCGGTGGCGGTGCGCTTGCGGAACTTGCTCGACATCACGATCAGGCCGATGCCGAAGACCGCCAGCGGGATGCCGATGAGCCCCCAGCCCACGGCGGCCGCGATGAACGTGAGGACCACCCCCGCACCGATGGCCAGCGCGCCCAGCATGATGGGCACCATCTGCGCCGTCGTGGGGTTTCCCTTGAACCAGCCCTTGCTCACCACCGAGGTGTAGAGGCCGTTGCGCGCGTCCGGCAGGACGTCGGCGAACTTCGCCTTGCTCAGCTCCTTCGAGCTGCGCACGCTCTTGCCCTTGAACAGGTCCCCGAGCAGCTTCTCCTCGAAGGGCTCCAGGCGGCCGGCGGGCGCGTGCAGCGCCTCCAGCGTGAAGTCCTTCTTCGACTGCGAGTGGATGCGCAGGTATCCACGCACCGCGAGGTCGACGATGGTGGCCGACACGTCGACGTTGTCCGCCGTGGTGTCCATCAGCGTGCCGATCTCGCCGGGGGTGGCGCCCTTCGGCGGGTGGAACTGCACGGTGACGGGGAACTTCCCGCTGCGCGTGCCGACCCGTTCCTCCTGCCCGGCGAGGGGGGTGAGGCCCGGGGTCAGCCCCAGGTAGACGTCGTCGCGGGCGTGGCGGCGGCGCACCGCGATGAGCCCCACGATGGCGGCGATGAGGCCGGCGCCGGTGACGGCCCCGGTGCCCGCGTTGAGCTCGAACGCGTTGGCCGCGGTGACGCGGCGGGCCTTCTCCTGCGTGACGCCCGGGAAGGTGCCGGCCGGGTACCCGGCCACCACCTGCATCCGGTTGTTGGGGGGCAGGGAGGCCAGCGAGTACGTGGCCGCGTCGCCGGTCTGGGTGGCGTCGCAGGGGGTCTCGGCCGAAGGCCCGTAGAAGCACGCCACCTGCTGCAGCCCGGCGGGGCCGGTGACCTCGACGGTGATGTTCGAGAACCGCGACTCCCACGCGGGCCCGATGACATCCCAGTTGAACTCGTCGAGGCCGCTCACAGGGTGGTCGGTCGCGATGAGGCCGGTCACGTCGTAGGAGAGGGTGTAGTCCTGCGGCGTGGTGTTGAAGATGTTCTCGTTGCCGATCCGCAGCGACAGCATGTCAGAGGCGTTCTCCTGCAGCACCTGGGTGTTTGCGCCGGTGGAGGACGACACGGAGATGTTGGAGTAGCGGAAGACGTAGTTCTCGTCCGGGTTGGCGCCGTCCTCCTGCAGCGTGGGCAGCAGGATGTAGGGGCCGCGGCCCCGGAGCGCGGAGAAGTCCATCGTGAAGTCGATCGTCACGCTGGCGACGCCGTCGGTGGCCAGATCCACGGCCACGTCATACCGGGTGATCGGGGCCGAGTCGTCCGCGGCCGCCGGGAACACCCCCACCCACACGACCGCGAGTGCCAGCAGAAGAGCGAGGAGACCGGAGCGCAGCTTCGTCATGGGTTCCACTGTATCCACTGCCGCCGAACGGTGGCTGAGGATCAGGCGTCCACGCCGAGGGCCTCCGCCATCTCGGACCGCACCGCGGCAAGGCGTTGCGCCGCGACAGCGCGGGCCGCGCGGACGTCGGCTGACTCGTCGACGTCCAGCCGGACCTCCAGGTAGCACTTCAGCTTGGGCTCCGTCCCGGACGGCCGCGCCACGACGTGCACCCGCTCGCCGGTCAGCTCGACGCCGTCCGTGGGCGGGAGCGTCTCCGTGCCGACGGACAGGTCCACCACCGTCACCGGCGCGCCCAGGAGCGCCGACGGCGGGTGGGCGCGTAGGCGGGCCATCGCGTCGGCGATGAGAGACAGGTCCGCGACCCTCACCGACAACTGCGAGGTGGCGGTGAGGCCGTGCTCGCGGGCGATGTCGTCGAGCAGGTCCGCCAGCGTCCGGCCGGCGGCCTTGAGGTCCGCCACGATCCGCAGCACCGTCAGCGCGGCCGTGATGCCGTCCTTGTCCGGCACGGCGCGCGAATCGACGCAGTAGCCGATGGCCTCCTCATAGCCGAAGGCCAAGTCCGGCACCCGGCCGATCCACTTGAAGCCGGTCAGCGTGGTCACGTGCTGACGCCCAGCAGCCGCCGCCATCCGGCCCAGCAGCGTCGACGACACCACCGAGTTGGCGAACGTGCCGGGCACCCCGCGGGCGATCGCGTCGTGGCCCAGGACGGCGCCCAGCTCGTCGCCGGTCAGCATCCGCCAGCGCCCGTCGACCACGGCGGCCACCGCGCATCGGTCAGCGTCGGGGTCGTTGGCGATCACCACGTCCGCGTGCTCCGACTCCGCCAGGGCGAGCGCCAGGTCGATGGCGCCCTTCTCCTCGGGGTTGGGGAACGCGACGGTGGGGAACTCGGGGTTGGGCTCGGCCTGCTGCGACACCTCGACGGGGGCCGGCAGCCCCACGGCCTGCGCCACCCGGCGCACCGTCTTGGCGCCCACGCCGTGCATCGCGGTGTGCACCCAGACCAGGTCCCGGGCGGACTCGTCGGGGTAGAGCGAGGCGGCGCGCTCGACGTAGGCGTCGAGCAGCTCGGCGGTCACGTCGCGGCGGGCGTCTGAGCGGGGGAGCGTGGCCCACCCGTCGGCCGCGACAGCCGCGATCTCCGCCGCGATCTGGGCGTCGGTGGGCGGCACGATCTGGGAGCCGTCGCCGAGGTAGACCTTGTACCCGTTGTCCGCGGGCGGGTTGTGGGAGGCGGTGACCACCACCCCGGCCACGCAGCCGAAGTGCTGGATGCCGAACGCGACGACGGGGGTGGGGATGGGCTCGCCCGTCCAGAGCACCTCGAAGCCCGCCCCGGCCATCACCTCCGCGGTGTCGTGGGCGAACTCGTCCGACTTGTGCCGGGCGTCGTGGCCCACGATCACGCGCCCGCCGGAGTGGCCGTTGGCCGCCAGCCACGCCGCGAACCCCGCGGCCGCCTGGGTGACCACCACCCGGTTCATGCGCGCCGGGCCGGGCCCGATGGGCCCGCGGAGCCCGGCGGTGCCGAACTCCAGCGGCCCCGCGAACGCCTCGGCCAGCTCCGCCAGCGCCGGTTCCCGGATGGTGTGGTCGTTGGCCTGGGCCCGGACGATCAGCTCGTCCAGCCGTCCGGCGGTGTCCGGATCGGGGTCTGTGTCGCGCCAGGCCTGCGCCCGGTCCAGCAGGCCGCTCATCTACAGCTCCCCGACGATCCCGGCGAGGAGCGCCGCGAGCCTGGGCCCGGCGTCGCGGCCGGCCTGCAGCACCTCGGTGTGATCCAGCGCGGTGCCGCTCAGGCCCGCCGCGGCGTTGGTGACCAGCGACAGCCCCAGCACCTCCATGCCCGCCTCTCGAGCCGCCAGGGTCTCCAGCGTGGTCGACATGCCCACAAGGTCGCCCCCGAGGACCCCCGCCATGCGCACCTCGGCCGGCGTCTCGTACTGCGGCCCCTGGAACTGGACGTAGACGCCCTCGGGGAGGGACGATTCGACGCGGTGCGCCAGGTCCCGCAGCCGGCGGGAGTAGGCCTCGGTCATGTCGATGAAGGTGGCGCCCCGGAGCGGGGTGGCGCCGGTGAGGTTGATGTGGTCCGCGATGAGCACCACCGTGCCGGGCGCCCAGGCCGGGTTCAACCCGCCGCACCCGTTGGTGAGCACGAGCGTGGACGCGCCCCAGGCGGCCGCCGTGCGGACCCCGTGCACCACGGGCTCCACCCCGCGGCCCTCGTAGAAGTGGGTGCGGCCGGTGAACGTGGCCGCGACCTTCCCCGCCGGGGTGCGGATCACCTTCAATTCGCCGCCGTGCCCGCTGACGACCGGCCTGCTGAATCCGGGGACGGCTCCGAGCTCGATGCTGCCGACGGACTCGCCGAGGAGGTCTGCGCCGGAGGACCATCCCGAACCCAGCACCAGCGCCAGATCGATGCGGTCTATGTCGAAGCGGGAGCGGAGAAAGTCTGCGGCCCCGGAGGCCAGCTGGAAGGGTTCACTCACCCGGTCCAGCATAGGCGAGCCCCGATCGGGTCGATGGCGGCTGTGGAAAGATGGGGCCGTGACCAAGGTAGTGATCATCGGTGGCGGACCCGGCGGCTATGAGGCGGCCCTCGTGGCCAACCAGCTCGGTGGTGAGGTCACGCTGATCGAGCGCGACGGGCTCGGCGGTGCAGCGGTGCTGAGCGACTGCGTGCCCTCCAAGACGCTCATCGCCACGGCGGAGGTCATGGTGCGCATCGAGAGCGCCCGCCAGCTCGGCCTGCACATCGCCGCCCCGGACGTGAGCGACGTGGTGCGGGTGGACCTCGGCGAGGTCAACGAGCGGGTGCTCACGCTGGCCCGCGCCCAGTCCGCGGACATCGCGCAGCGGCTGCGTCAGGACGGCGTCCACATCGTCGCCGGGTCCGCCCGGCTCGACGGCCCCACCCGCGTCGTCGCCTCCACGGAGGCCGGCGAACAGGGGTTCGACGCAGACATCGTGCTCGTGGCCACCGGCACCACCCCGCGTGAGCTGCCAGAGGCGCAGTGCGACGGGGAGCGGATCCTCAACTGGAAGCAGGTCTACAACCTCACCGAGGTGCCCGAGCGGCTCATCGTCGTGGGCTCCGGCGTGACCGGGGCGGAGTTCGCCTCGGCCTACGACGGGCTCGGCTGCGACGTGGTGCTGGTGTCCTCGCGCAAGCAGGTGCTCCCTGGCCAGGACCAGGACGCGGCCGCGGTGCTGCAGCGGGCGTTCGAGCGCCGCGGCATGGAGATCATGAGCGAATCGAGGGCCTTCGCGGCCCGCCGCGACGGCGACGGCGTGGTGGTCTCGCTGGAGGACGGCCGCCAGGTGCGCGGCTCGCACTGCCTCATGGCCGTCGGCGCGATCCCCAACTCGGCGGGCCTGGGGCTGGAGGAGGCGGGCGTGGCGCTGACGCCGTCGGGCCACATCACCGTGGACCGCGTCTCGCGCACCAGCGTGCGCAACATCTACGCCGCCGGCGACATCACCGGGGTGTTCGCCCTGGCCTCGGTGGCCGCCATGCAGGGGCGCATCGCCATGTGGCACGCGCTGGGGGACGCGGTCACCCCACTGGACCTCAGGCGCGTCTCGTCCAACGTGTTCACCACCCCGGAGATCGCCACCGTCGGCATCACGCAGGAGCAGGCGGACACCGGCGACGTCCGGGTGGCGTCCGTGCTGCTGCCCCTGGCCTCCAACGCCCGCTCCAAGATGCAGGGTTTCACCGACGGATTCGTCAAGCTGTTCTGCCTGCCCACCACCGGCATCATCATCGGCGGGGTGGTGGTGGCGCCACGCGCCTCCGAGCTCATCCACGCCGTGTCGATCGCCGTGGCGCAGAAGGTCACGGTGGACGACTTCAGCCAGGCGTTCACGGTCTACCCCTCGATGTCCGGCTCGATCGCGGAGGCCGCCCGCCGGCTGCACAGCCGCGACGGCGCCCTGCTGACCACGTGAGTCAGCCGCGCAGCTCCGGGAACTGGTCGTAGCGGAAGTCGACGATCTCGACGGAGGCGTCGAACTCCCGCGCGCGCAGCACCACGCGGCGCACCTTGCCGCTGATGGTCTTCGGCAGCTCGGCGAACTCCACCCGGCGCACCCTCAGGTACGGCGCCAGGCGCTCCTTGGCGTGCTGGAGGATGGACAGGGCGGTCTCCGCCGTCGGCTCCACCCCGGCCGCCAGCGCGATGTACGCCTTGGGAACGGCCAGCCTGATCGGATCCGGGGACGGCACGATCGCCGCCTCCACCACCGCGGGATGCTCGATGAGCACCGACTCCAGCTCGAACGGCGAGATCTTGTAGTCGGAGGCCTTGAACACGTCGTCGGTGCGCCCCACGTAGGTGAGGTAGCCGTCGTCGTCGACGCTCACCAGATCGCCCGAGTGGTAGCGACCGTCGGCCTGCGCGGTGGGGGCGCCCCCGAGGTAGCCAGACATCAGGTTGTACGGCCACGGCTGCAGTGGCAGCGTGATCTCGCCGTGCCGGGCCGCCTGGCCGGTGTCGGGATCGATGATCTCCACCGCCACGCCGGGCATCACCTTGCCCATGGCGCCCGGCTTCACCGGCTCGCCGGGCGCGTTGCCGACGGTGCAGGTGGTCTCGGTCTGCCCGTAGCCGTCGCGGATGGTCAGGCCCCACGCGCGCCGCACCGTCGAGATGACCTCGGGGTTCAGCGGCTCGCCGGCGCCCACGATCTCGCGCAGAGCGGATGGGCGCTCCCCGAGGTTGGCCTGGATCATCATCCGCCACACCGTTGGAGGCGCGCAGAACGTGGTGACCTTGGCGTCCTCGAGCTCGCGCAGCAGGGCGGCGGCGTCGAACCGCTGATAGGTGTAGCTGAACACCGTGGCCTCTGCGAGCCACGGGGAGAAGAAGCTGGACCAGGCGTGCTTGCCCCAGCCCGGCGAGGAGATGTTGAGGTGGACGTCGCCCGGGCGGACGCCGAGGAAGTACATCGTCGAGAGGTGGCCGACGGGGTAGCTGAGCTGGGTGTGGACCACAAGCTTGGGGTCCTTCGTCGTGCCCGAGGTGAAGTAGTAGAGCACGGGGTCCGAGGCGTCGGTGACCACCGGGCGCGGGGCCGCGGGCCACCCGGCGGCGTCGGCGACGGAGCGCCACCGGTCGTGGGCCGCGCCGGTGGTGAGGAACAGCGGCCCCTCGACGGCGTCGAACTTCGCCTCGTCGACGGGGTTGGCGAGCACGGCCCGGACCCCGGCCCGCGGGACGCGGTCCTCGAGGTCGAAGTCCTGCAGCGCCTGGGATGTGGGAAGGATCACCGCGCCCAGTTTCATCACCGCCAGCATCGCCTCCCACAGCTCGATCTGGTTGCCCAGCATCAGCATCACGGCGTCGCCCTTGCCCACCCCCTGGGCGGCGAGCCAGCCGGCGAGCCGGTCCGAGCGGTCCACCAGGTCCGCGTAGCTGTAGCCCTCGTCGCGGTCCTGCTCGTCGCGGATCCAGAGGGCGAGGTCGTCGCGGCCCCGGCCGACGGCGTCGAACCAGTCGATCGCCCAGTTGAAGGGCCCGTTGATCTCGGGCCATTCGAACGACTCCCTGGCCGCGTCGCCGTCGCCCCGGAGGCCGAGGAGAAGGTCACGTGCGGCGCGGATGGCCTCGGTTGCGGTGGACATCAGGCTCCCAACGGTCGCTGAACCTACTGTCGCGTAGGCGCAGGGTCAACCGTAGCGACCCCGTCCCGCGGTGGGGCCCGTGGGCCCTGGACGCGGTGTCCTCAGTCGTCGAGGAGCCCCATGAGGAGCGAGAAACCGCCGATCATCAGCGCGCCGTGCGTGATCTGACGCAGCGCCGGGTCCATGCCGTAGCGGCCGTAGTACCCCTGCGCCCACGGCGCGTACTGCTGGTTCTCCCAGTAGGGCACCTGCCGGGCGCCCATGGGCACGAGGCGGATGGACGGATCCAGGCCCGTCATGACCCGTTGCACGTCCGCCGCGCACGCCGGAACGTCGCGCACCGCGCCGCCGGGAGGGGCCCAGCGCACGTTCTGGGTGGAGGGGCCGTGGGCCGGGTCGAAGAAGCACGGGGGCCGCTTCTCCGGCAGGGGATGCCCGTTGACGCGGGCCTTGACGGAGGCGACGGCGAACCGGCCGTCCTCCAGGATCTCGGCGATGCGGCGGACGTCGGCGTCCGTCTGGGCGCGCTGCAGCTGGTTCTTGGACCCGTCGTAGGCGTCCAGCGCCCGCGTGTAGTCGGCAGCGGCCGCGGCGTCGAGCTCCCGGCCCACCACGTCCAGGTCCAGGTCGCGCAGCTCGCCGCCGAAGGTGGTGATGTCCTCGTCCAGCGCGGCTCGCGCCCCGGGGCTGATCGGGTAGACCGGCTGCTGGTAGGGGTGCGGCTGCGGGTAGCCGGGGTGGGGGAGCGCGTAGGGATCGCTCCAGCGGTTGATCTGCGGGGGCGGGGGTGCTGACCAGCGTGAGGTGATCGAGACGATGATGCTGACCACGACCATCACCATGATCATGGTGAAGAGACCGGAGAACATGTGGCGGATCCTTAAGGCCGGGGCTGTTCACTCAACGATAACCCCGGCCTCAAGCTCAGCTCACTCGGCGTCGACGATCTCGCAGAGCACCTCTCCGGCCGTGACGGCCTGGCCGGCCTCCACCCGCAACCCGACGATGACGCCGTCGCGGTGGGCGTTGAGCGGCTGCTCCATCTTCATGGCCTCGATCACAGCGATGGTCTCGCCCTCGCCCACCTGCTGCCCCTCCTGGACCGCCACCTTGACGATGGTGCCCTGCATGGGGGAGGTGAGCGAGTTGCCCGACGGCGCGGAGACCTTGCTCCCGCCCCGGTCCCGCTTGGTGGGCTTCTTCACGGCCTTCGAAGCGGCGGGCCGGGCGCCGAAGCCGCCGGGCAGCTTCACCTCGACGCGCTTGCCGTTGACCTCCACCGTCACGATCTCCGGCTCGGGGACGTCCTCGGCCTCGCCGAGCACCCCCGTGTACGGTGCGATCTCGCCGGTGAACTCCGTCTCGATCCACCGGGTGTGCACGCCGAACGCACCGTCGGGCGCGGTGTAGGCGGGCTCCTCCAGCACCGCCTGATGGAACGGGACGACGGTGGGCATGCCCTCGATCTGGAGTTCGGCCAGAGCCCGGCGCGACCGGGCCAGCGCCTGGTCCCGGTCAGCCCCCGTGACGATCAGCTTGGCCACCAGAGAGTCGAACGCTCCCGGGACCGTCATGCCCACGTGGTATCCCTCGTCGACGCGGACGCCGGGGCCCGAGGGTGCGTGCCACTTGACCAGGGTGCCGGGGGCGGGCATGAAGTTGCGGCCCGCGTCCTCGGCGTTGATCCGGTACTCGATGGAGTGCCCGCGGATCTCCGGGTCCGAGTAGCCCAGCTCCTCGCCCGCCGCGATCCGGAACATCTCGCGGACCAGGTCGATCCTGGTGACCTCCTCGGAGACCGGGTGCTCCACCTGGAGGCGGGTGTTGACCTCGAGGAAGGAGATGGTGCCGTCGAGGGCCACCAGGAACTCGCAGGTGCCGGCGCCGACGTAGCCGGCCTCCTTGAGGATGGCCTTGCTGGAGGAGTACAGGCGCGCCACCTGATCCTCCGTGAGGAACGGCGCCGGTGCCTCCTCGACAAGCTTCTGGTGCCGGCGCTGCAGGGAGCAGTCGCGGGTGGAGACCACCACGACGTTGCCGTGTGAATCAGCCAGGCACTGCGTCTCGACGTGGCGGGGCTTGTCCAGGTAGCGCTCCACGAAGCACTCGCCGCGCCCGAAGGCGGTGACGGCCTCGCGGGTTGCGGACTCGAACATCTCCTCGACCTCGTCCATGGTGCGGGCCACCTTGAGACCGCGGCCCCCACCGCCGAAGGCGGCCTTGATCGCGATGGGCAGGCCGTGCTCGCTGGCGAAGGCGACCACCTCGTCGGCGCCCGCCACCGGGTCTGCCGTGCCCGGCACCAGCGGGGCGCCGACCTTCTGCGCGATGTGGCGGGCCTTCACCTTGTCGCCCAGAGCCTCGATGGCCGCCGGCGGCGGACCGATCCAGATGAGGCCGGCGTCCATGACGGCCTGCGCGAAGTGCGCGTTCTCGGCGAGGAACCCGTAACCGGGGTGCACGGCGTTCGCGCCCGATCGGGCCGCGACGTCCAGCAGCTTGGGGATGTTCAGATAGGTGTCCGCCGGGGTGGCGCCGTTCAGGGCGAAGGCCTCGTCGGCCAGCTTGACGAACAGCGACTCGGAATCGGAGTCCGCGTAGACGGCCACGGATTCGATGCCCGAGTCCCGGGCGGCGCGGATCACGCGGACGGCGATCTCGCCTCGATTAGCGATCAGAACCTTGGAGACGGCGACGTTGCCCACTCTGTTCCTCCTGTATTCGGCTTTGGCTCGGAGTCTATCCAGGTGCGCCGTGCAACTTTGTCCTGCGTCCACTCCCTGTGACACTTTCCACCATGGCCACACCTCCCTTCATCGCAGAGCTTCGCCGGCA
The DNA here is from genome assembly GCF_054483935.1 of Tessaracoccus yangjingae. The sequence goes on from NZ_CM137014.1 coordinate 1,756,105, forward strand.
TGTCGGGCACGCCCCGTTGTGGCTCATGGGCGCCAACGTGCTCGTCGTGCGCGACGGTGAGGTGCTGCTCGTGCGCCGCTCCGACACCGGGGAGTGGGCGCCGATCGGCGGGATCGTGGACCCCGGGGAGAACCCGGCCGAGACCGCGGCGCGCGAGGCGCTGGAGGAGGCGGGCGTCCGCATCGAGGTGGAGCGCCTGCTCTGGCTGGTGGTCAACGAGCCCATCACCTACCCCAACGGCGACGTGTGCCAGTTCCTGGACCATGGGTTCCGCGCCCGGTGGATCGACGGCGAGGCGCGCGTGGCCGACGACGAGTCCACCGATGTGCGCTGGTTCCCGGTCGACGACCTCCCCGAGCCTCGGCGGAGCCGGCTGGAAGCCATGGTGGCCCTGGCCCTCGCCGACCCGCGCGACGTGGCACTGAGCCTGTGAGCTGTGCCCGACTGGTGTGAAGCCCACCCTCGGGAGCTGATCGGGGGCGTCAGGTGTTCACACCGGGGCTTCACGGACGAGCTCGTCGTACGGCAGCGGAGTGCGACCCGACCGGGCCCGCCAGGTGATCACCCACACCCCGTCGCGGCGGGTGTGGTGGGTGGCCAACCAGTCCCTCCACTCCGTGAGATTCGCCGGGTGGAACCGCTCAGCCTCGGCCATGCCCATGCACGCGTCCCTCCCCTAGCTCTAGCGGTCCCGGAGGGCCTGGAACCAGGACCTGGCCATGTCGTCGGAGGCCTCCCGATTCACCACCGGCAGCAGTGCCGTCTCCTTGGCGGACTCCTCGAGCGCCTTCTCCGCCTCGTACTCGCTGACCATCTGCTCGACGAGCTCCTCGCGCTCCTCGATCGGCGGCGCGGGCGTGGTCTCCGGCTCCAGCCTGGTGCGGGGGAGCGCGTAGAGCGCGTGCCGCTGCACCCAGGCGATGAGCTCCTCGCGGACGTGGCAGCGCAGATCCCACAGGTCACCCGACGAGGCGGCCGAGACGACGGCGAACAGGCGCACCGGCCCACCGGTGGCGTCGGTGACCTGCAGACTCACCGTCTTCCCGTCCCACAGTGGGCTGGCCTCGACGATCCGGTGGAGTTCCACGCGCATCGCCTCCACGGGCACCAGCCAGTCGAGATCCAACTCGACGGTGCCGTACAGGTGCGCCTGGCCCCGCGTCCAGTTCTGGAAGGCCTGCGTGGTGAACGACGTGCTGGGCACGATCCAGCGCCGCTGGTCCCACGTGCCCACCACGACGTAGGTCAGGGTGATCTCCTCGACGGTGCCCATCTCGTCGTCGAAGACCACGAGGTCCCCCACGCGCAGCGCGTCGCTGAAGGCCAGCTGCATTCCGGCGAACACGTTCGACAGAGTGGACTGCGCGGCCAGGCCGGCGACGATGGAGAGCAGACCGGCGGAGGCGAACAGGGACGCGCCCAGCGTGCGCAGGGCGGGGAAGGTGAACAGCGCCCATCCCAGGGCGATGGTCCAGACCACCGCGATCAGCACCCGGGCCACCACCTGCATCTGGGTGCGCACGCGGCGGAACCGCGAGGTGTCGGTGCCCTCCTCCTCACGCGCGCCTGCGACGATGCCGTCCTCCACCGCCTTGATCACGCCGGTGCCCAGGTAGGCGCCGGCAAGGATGATCACGATGAGGAAGCCCTGCATGAAGAGCGGCCGCCACGACGGTTCGGGGTCAGCGGTCGCCATCGCCACCCCGAGGCCCGTTCCGCCGAGCGTGAAGAGCAACCGCTGGGGCACCTTGAGGCGCCGCGACACGAAGGCGAGGCCCTTCCTGCGGCGCACGATGAAGCTCATGACGACCGAGATGGTGATCGACAACGCCGTGCCCGCCAGGAATCCCGCCACGGCGTACGCCACCAGGGTCAGCAGTTCCATGGCCTCAGCCTAGGACGATCTGTCGGTGCGGAGGCTGAGCGCCGACAGGTCCCCGGTGACGGTGAAGGCGCCGTCGTGGACGGCGGACTCGAACAGCATGGAGCCGTTGGCGTCGGCCGTGATCTTGAAACCCATGGCGGGCAGGTTGCGGCGCAGGTAGGCGGCCACCTCGTCGCCGGCTGGGGCGGTCAGCACGACGGTCACGTTGTTGGTGCTGTCCACCTCCTGCTCGATGTCGGCGCCGCGCGGGATCGAGAAGCCTGGGGGCGCGTTGAGGAAGCCCAGGTCCGAGAGCAGCACCCCGTCGGCTGGAGCCTCCGTGGGGGCGCTGACGGTGACCGACGGCGCGGGCGTGGGGTCAGGGGCCGAGGAGCAGCCGGCCACCGCGAGGAGGGCGACGAGGGCCAGGGTGATGCGCTGCACGGGACAACTCTACTGACGAGAGGCTCAGCGCCAGAGCGACTGCCAGGGCACGCCTGCGTCGATGACCATCTGCCGGAACAACGGCAGCGATACCCCGACGACGTTGTACGGGTCCCCCTCGACCGCCGTGACGTATGCGCCGCCCCGCCCGTCGATGGTGAACCCGCCCGCCACCCGCTGGGGTTCGCCGGTGGCGGCGTAGGCCTCGATCTCGTCGTCGGGCAGGTCGGCGAACCGCACCACGGTGGACCCCACCCTCGTCGAGCGCGACTCCGCGCCGCCCTGCCGGACCGCGACGAAGTGGCCGGTGTGCAGAAGGCCCTCACGGCCGCGCATCCGCCGCCACCGCTCGACCGCCGCCTCCTTGGAGCCCGGCTTGCCGTGCGAGCGGCCCTCGAACTCGAGCACCGAATCGCAGGCCAGGAGCACGAAGTCTCCCTCGAGCTGCGGCAGCACCGCGGTGCCCTTGAACTCGGCGAGCCGGGCGGCGAGCCGGGTGGGTACCGGGTCCTGCACCTGGCGCTCGTCGAAGCCGGAGACGATCACCTCCGGGTCCAGCCCGGCGCGCCGCAGCACGGCGAGCCGGGCCGGTGACTTGGAGGCGAGGATCAGCCGCATGTCACATCCGGTGATAGGTCCGCCACGCCTCCCGCCCACCGACGAGCGGCGAGCGGACGGTGCGGTAGTAGGACTTCCACCCGCCGGCCAGCGGCCGGTCGTCGGGGGAGCGCAGTTGTTCCGGGCCGGCGGAGGCGTGGACCACCGCGATGACGGCGGCCACCTCCTCCTCCGTGAGGTGGGCGCCGCTCAGCGTGATCGGCCCGGTCATAGCGGGATGTTCCCGTGCTTCTTCGGCGGCAGCGCCTCGCGCTTGGAGCGCAGCAGGCGCAGGGCCCGGATCACCTGGGCTCGGGTCTCGTGCGGGTAGATCACCTGGTCGACGTAGCCGCGGTCCGCCGCCACGTACGGGTTGGTGAGCTCGTCGTCGTACTCCTGGATCAGCCGGGCGCGTTCGGTGTCCGGATCCTCGGCCGCGGCGATCTGCTTGCGGTAGAGGATGTTGACCGCACCCTGCCCGCCCATGACCGCGATCTGCGCGGTGGGCCAGGCCAGGTTGATGTCGGCACCAAGGTGCTTGGAGCCCATCACCACGTACGCGCCGCCGTACGCCTTGCGCGTGATCACGGTGAGCAGCGGCACGGTGGCCTCGGCGTAGGCGTAGATCAGCTTGGCGCCGCGCCGGATGATGCCCTGATGCTCCTGGCCGACGCCGGGCAGGAAGCCGGGCACGTCGACGAAGGTGAGCACGGGGATGTTGAACGCGTCGCAGGTGCGGACGAACCGGGCGGCCTTCTCCGCCGAGTCGATGTCCAGGCAGCCCGCGAACACCGTGGGCTGGTTTGCGACGATGCCGATGGACCGGCCCTCGATCCGGCCGAAGCCCACGATGATCGAGCCGGCGAACAGGGGCATCACCTCGAGGAACTCGTCGTCGTCGAGGACGTTGCGGATGACCTCTCGCATGTCGTAGGGCTGGTTGGCGGCGTCTGGGACCAGCAGGTCCAGCTCGCGGTCGTGGTCCGTGATGGTGAGGTCCACCTCCTCGTCGTCGAAGAGCGGCGGGTCCTCCAGGTTGTTCTGCGGTAGGTAGGTGAGCAGTTCGCGGACGTATTCGATGGCGTCGTTCTCGTCAGCGGCGAGGTAGTGGGCGTTTCCGGACTTGGTGTTGTGGGTGCGGCCGCCGCCGAGCTCCTCCATGGAGACGTCTTCGCCGGTGACCGTCTTGATCACCTCCGGGCCGGTGATGAACATCTGGGAGGTCTTGTCCACCATGACGACGAAGTCCGTCAGGGCGGGCCCGTAGACGTGGCCACCCGCGGCCGCGCCCATGATGAGCGAGATCTGCGGGATCACGCCCGAGGCGCGCGTGTTGCGCTTGAAGATCTCGCCGTAGAGCGCGAGCGAGACCACCCCTTCCTGGATCCGGGCCCCGCCGCCCTCGTTGATGCCGATGATCGGCACCCCCGTCTTGAGGGCGAAGTCCTGGATCTTCACGATTTTCTCGCCGTACACCTGGCCGAGCGCGCCACCGAAGATGGTGACGTCCTGGCTGAACACGCACACCGGGCGGCCGTGGATGGACCCGGTGCCGGTGATGACGCCGTCGCCGAACGGACGCCGTGCGTCCATCCCGAAGGCGGTGGTGCGGTGACGTGAGAACTGGTCGAACTCGGCGAAGCTTCCTTCGTCGAGGAGGGCCATGATCCGCTCTCGGGCGGTCATCTTCCCCTTGGCATGCTGCTTCTCCACCGCTTCGGCCGAACCCGCGTGCACAGCTTCATCGATGCGCACTCCGAGATTCGCGATCCGACCGGCAGTGGTGTGGATGTCGATCTCCATGGGGTCACCATAGCGGCGCGACAGGCCACTCCCCGGGCCCGCTCAGATTGTGGGGTGGCTTGGCTCGACGGTCCTCGGCGCGGAGCGTCGACCGATCAGCGAGGCGACCGCCAGGGCCACCGTGAGCAGCATGCTCAGCATCATCGCCGGGATCGTCACGCCGGCGATCGTCACATGCGGGCCGTGCTCCCAGATGTCCGCGGTATCGAGGTTGACCCACCCGTCCTCGGCGAGCCGGAGAACGGCCACGGCCAGCTCGCCGGCGTGGCCGAGCACGGCGACCGGCACGCTGACCGAGAGGAGCGTCAGGATCCACCGCGACGCCTTTCCGGGGGCCTCGCGCCTCATCCTCCACGCGAGGAGGGAGGCGGGGATGAGCAGGGCCAGCGCCAGGATGTGGGAGGCGATGTGCAGGGCGCTCGTGTCCCCCTGGGCGGCGAACACGAAGATCGACAGGAACGGTGCCCACACTAGGGCCAGCAGGGTGAGGGGGCGGGACATGCGAGTCTCCTTCTCGGGCCGATGGCGGTGCCTTCGACCGTAGGAGCGGCGGCCTGGAGCCGCATCGGCCCTTTCGCCTAAGTGGGGTTCGGAAGGCCGATCGTCACGCCGTCGACGCGGTGACGGACTCCCGGTAGACGTTGCCCGCCTGGACGCGCCGATTGTGGTGCGCGCCCTGAGGGAGGTCGAGCTTCACGAACACCGACCGCAGGTGGGCGTCCACCGTGCGCTCGGACAGGACGAGCCTGGCGGCGATGCCGGCGTTGGAGAGTCCCTCCGCCAGCAACTCCAGGACCTCCCGCTCGCGGGCCGTGAGCATCGACAGCCCGCCGGGTGCGGCGGGAGGGGCGGGCGCGTCCACCGGTTCTGCGTCCCGGTCGGGCGCCTCGGCTGTCGTCGTCGGCTCCGCCGGTTCGACCGCAAGCGCCCGGACGCTCCCCGCCACGACGATGGCGAACGCCGCATACATCCCGACGAGGACCACCGCTCCCCCCAGCACGGACGCGCCGCCCAGCGCGCCGCAGACGAGGACGAGGAGAGTTCCGGTGAGGGCCGAGCCGGCGACCAGGGCCAGGCGGCGGGCCGCCGCCACGTCGGGCGCGCTCCGCCAGGTGGCGAGCAGGGCTGCCGACGGGCCGACAAGCACCGTGGCCAGGTAGGCGACGTTGAGCGCCATCCCCACCTGCTCGCCGATCGACGACGGCATCAGCGCAGACGCGGCCAGCGGTGCGAAGTCGTCGAAGAACAGCGCAAAGGAGACGGCGGCGCCCACCGCCAGGGCGACGACGGCCACGAGGAGTGTTCGTCCTGTGCCGCGACCGAGGTAGCGGACGCTGAGCAGCGGCACCACGGAGAATGCGCCGATGAGCGGGAGGTGGCCGATTCCGGCGATGACGGCCGCCGCCCAGGCGATCGCCGAGTCCGGGGACACGGACGAGGCGAGGCCGGCGAGCGCCCACAGACCCGGATAGGCGGCAGCCATGACGGCGAGGGCGCTGAGGACGGTGCGGAGGCCCCGCCAGCCCCGCCCGAGGCCCGCGATCACGATGGAGACGACCGCCGTCGACGCGACCATGGCCAGCAGGACCGGCCACGTCGTGGCCGGTAACGTCGCGGGCTCGGCCCCGGTGACCAGGCACACGGCCACCGATGCCAGCGCGACGGCCGCGACCATCACCCTCACGGCGGTGTATAGCGAGGTCATGACCGCGGCCTCCCGTGCTTGTGGCCAGTGTGTCCAGGGTGATCGCCACGGTGTCACACCTGCCGGTCCGGCGTCCAGCCCCCTGCGCCTGCCGGTAGAGGTGCCCGCCCTCCACGCGGTGGGGCTGGCTACGATGTGGCGGTGACGTCCAGCCTTCCCGACGCGGGCCGCATTGCCGCGATCCTCCCCGCCGCGACACTCTGGCGCTCCGTCGAGGTGATCGGGTCCACCGGATCCACCAACGCCGATCTCGCGGCCCGCGCCCGTGCCGGCGCGACGGAGGGCATGGCCCTGGTCTCGATGGAGCAGACCGCGGGCCGGGGAAGGCTCGACCGGCAGTGGGTGAGCCCGCCGGGCACCTCGATCTCGATGTCGGTGCTGCTCACCCCGCAGCCCGAGTTCCCCCAGTGGGGCTGGCTCTCCCTCCTCGCGGGCATGGCGGTGTCGTCGGCCATCGGAGAGCTTGCCGGGGGAGGGGCGGACGTGTCGCTCAAGTGGCCCAACGACGTCCTCATCCGCGGGCGCAAGGTTTGCGGCATCCTGTCCGAGCGCATCGAGCAGCCCGACGGGGCCCGCGCGGTCGTCGGCATCGGCATCAACGTGGACCTGGCGGAGGACCAGCTGCCGGTGCCCACCGCGACATCCCTCGCCCTCGAGGGCCTGCCCACCGATCAGAGCCGCATCGTGGCCGGGGTGCTCGGCCACTTCGAGCGGGTCTACCGCTCCTGGCAGCTGCGCGGCAACCTGCGCGCCGAATACGAGGCCCGGTGCGCCTCCGTCGGGGCGCCGCTGACGGTGATTCTCGACGGCGACCGTCGCGTCTCCGGGACAGGCAGAGGGGTCGACGAGTGGGGCCGGCTGCAGGTCACCACCGCCACCGGCATCGAGACGTTCGCCGTCGGCGACGTCGTCCACGCGAAGCTGAGCTGATTCGTCGGCGCCACGTGCCACACTGGGCGCCATGGCAATCGACAAGGACCAGCTCGGTCGCGGCGAGGTGGTCGTCGCCTCCATGCACACCCACGTCAAGGCGCTGATCGGCCCCGCCCTGATCCTCATCCTCCTGGGCGCCGGCGTGGGCGTCGCCTTCGCCCTGCTGCCGCCCGAGTGGCAGCCCTGGGGGCCGTTGGCGGTCGCCGGGCTGGCCCTGGTGCTCGTCCTGTTCCTGGTGCTGATCCCGTTCCTGCGGTGGGTCACCTCCAGCTACACCATCACGGACCGCCGGATCATCACGCGCCGGGGCATCATCAACCGGCTCGGCCACGACCTGCCGCTGCGCCGCATCAACAACGTCAACTACGAGCGCTCGCTGACGGACCGGATGCTCGGCTGCGGCACGCTCATCCTGGAGACCGCGGCCGGCGAGCCGCTGCGCCTGCCGGACGTGCCGGACGTGGAGCGCGTGCACGTCACCATCACCGAACTGCTGTTCAGCGAGCAGGACGACGGCCAGGAGTAGCGCCTTGGGTATGCTGCCCCGGTGACTCGTCGCTACGCAGTGGCCATCGCCGGCGGTGGGCAGCTGGCCCGCATGATGCACCAGGCCGCCATCCCGCTCGGCATCGACGTCCACCTCCTCGCGGAGGGGCCGGACGTGTCCGCCGCCCAGGTGGTCCGCGGCGCCGTGGTGGGCGACTACCGCAGCCTCGACACCCTGATGTCCTTCACCGACGGCGTGGACGTGCTCACCTTCGACCACGAGCACGTGCCCACCCGGCATCTGGCCGAGGTCTCCCGCAAGGTGGCCGTCCGGCCCGGGCCGGACGCGCTGGTCTACGCGCAGGACAAGGCGCTCATGCGCGAGAAGATGGCCGAGCTCGGGGTGGCCTGCCCCGCGTTCGCGGTGTGCGACACGGTCAACGAGCTGGCCGCCTTCGGTGAGCGGCAGGGTTGGCCCATCATCGCCAAGACCTCCCGCGGCGGCTACGACGGCAAGGGGGTGTGGAAGCTGGACGACGACACCCAGGCCGACGTCCCCTTCGAGGGCATCGCGCACACCTCCGCAGGGGAACGGGTGCGCATCGTCGCGGAGGAGTTCGTCGACTTCGCCCGCGAGCTGTCGGCCATCGTCGTGCGCTCACCGTCGGGCCAGGTGGTGGCCTACCCCATCAGCGAGACGGTCCAGACCGACGGCATCTGCGTGGAGACCGTCACCCCGGCCCCGGGGCTGGACCCGGACCGCGCGGCCGGGCTGCAGCAGATGGCCATCCGGATCGCCACCGAGCTCGGGGTGGTCGGCGTGCTGGCCGTGGAGCTGATGGAGGCCCGAGACGGCCGGATCGTGGTCAACGAGCTGGCCATGCGCCCCCACAACACCGGCCACTGGACCATCGACGGCGCCCGCACGAGCCAGTTCGAGAACCACATCCGCGCCGTCCTGGACCTGCCGCTCGGCTCCCCGGACCTGCGCGACGACGTGGTCGTGATGACCAACATCCTCGGCGGCGCCGAGGAGGACCTCACCGGCGCCCTGATGCACGTCTTCGCCCGGGACCGCGAGATCCGCGTGCACCTCTACGGCAAGGAGGTGAACGCCGGCCGCAAGGTTGGCCACGTCACCGCCCTCGGCACCAGCCTCGACGACGTCCGCCGCCGCGCCCACCACGCCGCCGGCTACCTGATGGGAGACCCGAATGCCTGAACCCCTCGTCTCGATCGTCATGGGGTCGGACTCCGACTGGCCCACCATGTCGGCGGCGGCCGACGCGCTGGCCGAGTTCGGCGTGCCGTTCGAGGCCGACGTGGTCTCCGCGCACCGCATGCCCGAGGACATGGTGACCTTCGGACGCGAGGCCCACTCCCGAGGCGTCAAGGTGATCATCGCCGGCGCAGGCGGGGCGGCCCACCTGCCCGGCATGCTCGCCGCGCTCACCCCGCTGCCCGTCATCGGCGTGCCCGTGGCGCTGAAGTACCTCGACGGCATGGACTCGCTGCTGTCGATCGTGCAGATGCCCGCGGGCGTCCCGGTGGCGACGGTGGCCATCGGCAACGCCCGCAACGCCGGCCTGCTCGCGGTGCGGATCCTGGCCGCCTCGGACGAGGCGCTGACGGAGCGGATGCTGGACTTCCAGGAGTCCCTGCGCGACGCCGCCCGCGCCAAGGGCGCCGTCGTCCGCGAGGCGTCGGGCCAGCAGGCGTAGCCCACCCCAGTCCACGGTGTGTGGACCCTGTGTGTGATGTCTCAGGACATCGCTGACGGTTGGTGGGCGGGACGAGCCCGAGATGTTCACCCCGATCCCGCGCGGCGAGCCGGCGGTCTCCTAGGACCCGAGCCCGGTGGTGTCGCCGGCCGCGAGGGCGGCGAACACCCCGGCCGCCGCGTCGTCGTCCCAGCGCACGATCGAGCCGACCCCGCTCACGTTGCCCGTGCCGGCGACCGGAACCGTCATGCTGATCCCGCTGCCGGTCGTGGCGGCGACGAAGCCCGCGGCCACGGCCGCCATGTCCAGCAGGCCCGTGTCCTCGCCGCGACCCAGGGACTGGGCGGCGGCCATGTTGAGCCGCCAGTAGCGCACCGGGTTGAGCACGGTGAGCGGATGGATCACCTCGCGGGCCATCGCGCCCATCACCTCCCGCTGGCGCTCGATGCGGCCGAGGTCGCCTCGTGGGTCGCCCTTGCGCATGCGGACGTAGCCGAGCGCCGTCGTGCCGTCCACCGTCTGGCACCCGGCCGACATGGTGAGGTGCGAGTCGCGGTCGTCGATGTCGAACGTGGGGCACACCTCGATGCCGCCGATGGCGTCCACCACGTCGACGACGCCGTCGAAGCCCACCTCGAGGTAGCCGTCGATCCGGATCCCGGTGTTGGCCTCAACCGTCTCGACGAGCAGAGGAGCGCCCCCGAACGCGAAGGCGGCGTTGAGCCGGTTGTCGGAGCGCCCGGGGATCGAGACCAGCGAGTCCCGGGGGAGGGAGAGCAGCACCGGGTCCCCGACGGTTGGGCGGTGCATCAGCATCATGGTGTCCGTCCGCGCCCCGGCCACGCCCGGGCGGGCGTCCGAGCCCACGAGCAGCACGGTGGTGCCCGGCTGGTCCGCCGGACGCTCCCCGGCGGGGGTGGCGTCCACGCGGGTGCCGATGCTCCACGCGATCAAGGGTGTGGCGACGAGGAACACCAGCCACAGCGCCAGGAGGGTGCCGACGAACCGGCGGACCGGCCGCCGGCGGCGGGTCCGCCGCCGGGTGGCCCTCGGCGTGACGGGTGGCGGGGGAGGCGGGGCGCTGGGACGGGCCGCGGCGGCCGGGCGCGCCGCCGGCTGGTCCGGCGCGGGGAAGGCGGGCATGACCGCCGTCGGCTCCGGCTGGTCCGGCTGCTCCTGCCGGTACAACCAGTCCATGTCCCCGTCGCGTTGAGCCACCCGTGAGCCTCCTAGTCCGCCGGCCAGGATACCCGCGCCCCGGCGTGGCAGATTTTGCCGGGCGCAGTGCGGGCGCGAAACTGGGCGCAGCACAGCCAGGAGGAGACCACGTGACCGCATCGCAGCCCACCGAGGCGCAGAGCGTCCAGGCGCGTCGCGCCCTCGGCTTCGTCGTCATGTCGGCGCTGCTGCCCGGCTCGGTGCAGCGCTTCGCCGGGAACCACCGTGTGGGCCGCCTCGCGTCGCGGGTCCACGGCGCCGCGGCGCTGCTGGGGCTGCTGGTGGTGCTGGGCCTGTGGCTGCTGCGTGGCCCCACCGTCGGTGTCCTGCTCACCCCCTGGGTGGCCACCGTCGTGCGGTTCGCCCTCTGGGTGCTCTTCGCCGGCTGGGTCCTCCTCCTGCTGGACTCCTGGCGTCTCGCCCGCCCGCTCCGCCTGCCGCGGCGTCCCCGCCTGGTGCTCACCATCACCTCGCTGGTCATGGTGCTCGCCGTGGGCGCCGTCACCACCGCGGCGGCCAACGCCCTGGTGGCGGCGCGCAACGTGGGCGAGGTCTTCGGCGGAGGCGGCGAGTCCGAGGTGAAGGACGGCCGCTACAACATCCTCCTGCTCGGGGCGGATTCGGAGGCAGACCGCGAGGGCCTGAGGCCGGACTCCATCAACGTGGCGTCCATCGACGCACGGACTGGCCGGACCGTGCTGTTCGGCCTGCCGCGCAACCTGCAGAAGGTCCGGTTCCCGGACTCCTCGCCACTGGACGATCTCTACCCGGACGGCTACGTCTGCGACGAGGGCGCCTGCATGCTCAACGGCATCTGGACCCTCGGCGAGGAGCACGCCGACCTGTATCCGGATGGGCAGGCCGGCCTCACCGCGATGATGGAGGCGGTCGAGGAGACCCTCGGGCTGGAGCTCAACTACTACGCGCTGGTCGACATGCACGGCTTCAGCGCCCTCATCGACGCCATGGGCGGCATCCGGCTGGACATCGCCAAGCCCATCCCCATCGGCGGCGGGGGCTCGAAGATCAGCGGCTACATCGAGCCCGGCGAGGACGTGCTGCTCGACGGCTACCACGCACTGTGGTTCGCCCGCTCCCGCGCCGAGTCCAGCGACTACGAGCGCATGGTGCGCCAGAAGTGCGTGATGTCGGCGATGGTCCAGCAGCTCGATCCCGCCACCGTGGCCACCAAGTTCGTGGAGCTCAGCGAGGCCGGCGGGGACCTGCTCAAGACCGACGTCGGCACCGGCGCGATCGCCGACCTGGCCGATCTCGCCCTGAAGGCGCGCGAGCAGAAGATCACCTCGGTGAACTTCGCGCCGCCGCTCATCGTCTCCGCCGACCCGGACTTCGACCTGATCCGCGCCACCGTCGACGAGAAGCTCTCCGAACAGCCCACCCAGGAGCCCGCCGCCTCATCCGCGCCCGCCTCCGTCGCACCCTCGGGGGACGCCCCGGACGCGGTGTCGTCGCCCTCGCCCGAGCCCTCGGCCGGCGAACCCTACACCGAGACCCCCGATCTGGAAGCTGTTTGCTCTGTCAGCTAGGTTGTCCCCGGAGAGAGGAGATCCGGTGCAGCCTGTCAGCGTGGTGATGCCCATCCGCAACGAGGAGAAGCATCTGCGCGCCGCCGTCGGACGCGTGCTGGATCAGCACTACCCGGGCGAGCTGGAGATCGTGCTCGCGGTGGCGCCCAGCGAGGACCGGACTCGTCAGATCGCCGACGAGCTCGCCGCCGCGGACCCGCGGATCGTCGTGCTCGACAACCCCACCGGTTTCACGCCCGCCGGCCTCAACATCGCCATCGGCCACGCCTCCCACGACGTCATCGTGCGCGTCGACGGGCACGGTGAGCTGAGCCCCGGATACATCGCCACCGCAGTCCGTCTCCTGGAGGAGACGGGGGCCGCAAACGTCGGCGGGCTCATGGACGCACAGGGCACCTCACCGCTCTCGGAGGCCATCGCGGCCGCCTACAACTCCCGCCTCGGCCTGGGCGGCGGCGGCTTCCACCTGGCCGACACCCCGGCCGGGCCCGCCGACACCGTGTTCCTGGGAGTCTTTCGCAAGGCCAGGCTCCAGGAGGTCGGGGCCTACGACGAGACCCTCCACCGCGCCCAGGACTGGGAGCTCAACTACCGGCTGCGCCGCGCCGGCCATCTCGTCTACTTCACGCCTGACCTGCGCGTGGTCTACCACCCCCGCGACAGCTGGCGCGCGCTCGCCCGTCAGTTCTTCACCACCGGCCAGTGGCGCCGCGAGGTGGCCCGCCGCCACCCGGACACGCTGTCCCTGCGCTACCTGGCCCCGCCGCTCACCGTGCTGGGCCTCGGCGGCGGGCTGCTGGGCGGCCTGCTCGGGTTGGTGCTGCGCAGCAACCTCCTCACCGCGCTCCTGATCGCCCCGGCCGTCTACGCCGCGTTCCTCGTGGCGGCGACGGCGAGCGTCCGCTCGCTCTCCCCGGCCGCGCGGCTCAGGTTCCCCGTGGTGCTGGCCGTCATGCATCTCTACTGGGGGGCCGGGTTCGTTCGCGGCCTGCCGCAGTGACCGCGGGGCCCGCCGAGACCGCCAGCGGTCTGCTCCTGCAGGCCCAGCGGTTGGCGGACCGGGTGCGCGAGGAGGCCGAGGCCGACGTGGCCCGCTCGCGTCAGGAGTTGGCGGGGCTGCTCCGCCAGCGCGACGAGGCCGCCGGGGAGCTGGACTTCGCCCGGCACCGGCTCGACGAGGCCCGCGCGGACGCCCAGCGGACGCTGACCGAGGCCGCGGACCAGGCCGGCCGGATCACCGACTCCGCGCAGCGCGCCGCCGACGAACTCATCGCCGACGCCCGCGCCGAAGCAGAGGACGTGCTCGAAGAGGCCAGGCGGCAGGCGGGCGCCCTCGTGGCCGACGCCGAGGCCGAGGCCGGACGCGCGCGGCACGAGGCGGAGCGTGAACGCGCCGAGCAGGCGTCGCGGCTGGAGCAGGAACGTGAGGAGGCGGAGCGTGGCGCCGCCGCCGTCGTCGCGGCCGCAGCCGCCGAGGCGGAGCACATCCGCTCCGAAGCGGCCGAGGAGGCGCGGCGCGCCGAGGCGGAGTCCGACGCGCACCTCCGGGCCGCGCGGGACGAGGCCGACCGGCTGCGCGCCGACGCCGTCGCCGAGATCGAGTCCCAGCGCGAGGCGGCCACCGCCCAGGCGGCCCGCCTCATCGACGACGCCGAGAGCCGCTCGCAGGCGCAGCTGGCGGACGCCGCGGCCGAGCTGTCCTGGACGCGCACGACGGTGGCGGCCCTGCTCGACGGCGCACGGGCGGACATCGCGCGCACCACCCGCGACGCCCACCTCGACAACGCCACCCGCGCGAAGGAGCTCAGGGCCAAGCTGGCCGGCACCACCGCCCGCGCCGTCGAGGTGGCCAGGCAGCGGACCCGCGCGGCGGAGGTCGACGCGGCGGACGTCCGCGCCAGGGCGGACGCCGAGCTGCGCGCGGCCGCCGACCACGCGGCGCGGTCCCAGGCGGAGGCGGAGGCCCGGGCGGCAGACACCCTGGAGCGGGCACGGCGCGAGGCGGAGGCCATCGTGCGCCGCGCCGAGGAGCGCACCACGGAGGCGGAGGCCAACGCCGCCCTCGTCCGCGACACCCTGGCAGCGGAGCTCGAGCGCTCGCAGCGCGCCTCGTTCGAGCGCACCCGCGCCACCCGCGAGGAGGCCGTCAGGCTCCTGGCCGAAGCACGCACGGAGGCCGAGGCGCTGCGGTCGGGAGCCCGCGAGACCGTCCAGGCGGCGCGCGACGAGGTGGCCCGCCTCACCCGTCGGCGCGACAACATCACCGCGCAGCTGAGCAGCCTCTCCGGCGTGATCGAAGCGCTCTCCGTTCCAGGAACCACCCCCACCACCAGCGAGGACTCATGACCACACCCAGTTTCCGCACCGTGCTCCGCGGCTACGAGCCGTCCCAGGTGGACGCCGAGATCACCACGCTGCAGCAGGCCCTCGACGCGGCGCGCGCCGAGCTCGGCGAGCACAGCATCCAGGCCAGGCAGGCCGGCCAGGAGCGGGCCGCGCTCGAGGCGCGCCTCGCGGAGGCCCAGGCCCGGGCGGAGGAGGCGGCGCGTGCGCAGCACACCGCGTCGAGGCCCACGTTCGCCGATCTCGGCGAGCGGGTGGGGCAGATCCTCTCGCTTGCAGAGGAGGAGGCCGACCACACCCGCCGCGCCGCCCAGGAGGAGGCCGCGACCCTTCTCGAGGACTCGACCCGCCGCGCCCAGGCCATGCTGGCCGAGGCGGACCGATACGCCGTCGACACCCGGTCCTCGGCGGAGGCCGACGCCGAGGCCAGGCTCACCGGGGCCCAGCGCCGGGCAGAAGAGATCCTGGACCAGGCGGACCGCGAGGCCGCGACCCGCCGGGAGGAGGCCGAGGCGGTCTACGAGTCCCAGCAGGCCCGGGCGGCCCAGTCCGCGGCCGACTTCGAGCGCACGCTCGCCGAGCGCCGCGACTCCGCCGCCGCGGACTTCGCCGTCGCCATGGGGCAGCGCGAGGACCAGCTGAGGGCCGCAGAGGAGAACCTGAGGGCCGCCGAGAACGAGGCCCAGCGCATCATCTCGGACGCCTCGTCGCAAGCCGAGGCCGTGCGGGCGAAGGCCGAACGCGAGGCCGACGAGCTGGTCAGCGAGGCGCGGACCCGCGCCGAGCGGATCCGCCGCGACTCGGACCGCGAACTCGCCGCAGTCACCCAGCGCCGCGACTCGATCACGGCCCAGCTGTCCAACGTGCGCCAGATGCTGGCCACCCTCGGCGGGGGAGCGGTCCTCGCCGCCGTCGACCCCGAGCCGGAGCCGCAGCCGGAGACAGAGCCCGAGCCGGAGGCCGCGCAGGGCTCCGACGAGGAGCCCTCAGGCGAGTAGCGCCCGCTCGGCCGCGGCGATATCGGCCGCCCGCTCCCGCGTCGCTCCGACGACCACCACCGTCGACCCGCTCCCCAGGACCGGCGCCACCAGTGCCTCTGCCACGGTGGCCCACCCGGCGGGCGGGTCGAGCAGCAGCACCCGGCCGTCCCTCGGCGCCGTCTCCGGCGCCGGCTCCCCGCCCCACATCGTCGACTCGCCGAGGGGCGACAGGTCGTGCGCATCCGGCTGCGCCATGGCCTCGCGGTAGTCGACGGCGCCCTCGGGCGGAGACGGGAACCCCAGCCCCAGGGGGTGCAGCGAGCACGCGACGGTGACCGCGGCCCGGCGCTGGTCGCCGGGCCCCACCACCAGCAGGTCGGCGCCGGAGACCCCGGGGTTCACCGGGCAGCCCCTCTGCCACGCCGCGGCCACCCACACCAGGGTCACCCAGTGGGCCGGGTGCGTCTCCGCCAGCGCAATGTCGACCGGCTCGCCGTCCTCGTGCCCGAGGTCCTCGATGAGGTTGGCGGTCTTGTCCACCCAGTTGGCGAACGTGACCGCCGACAGCTCGATCCTCGAGCCGTCGAGGGTGTCGTAGTAGGTGAGCAGCGGCTGCGCTCCCTGGCGGGCCACGCGGCGGCGGAGGGCGTCGATCAGCATGGCCCGACACTACCGGGGGCACGCGACCCTGCCATTCGATAGCCTCCCTGGCATGCGTTACGTCGTGATCATGGCCGGTGGCTCCGGCACCCGCCTGTGGCCCCTGTCCCGGCAGGGCCGGCCCAAGCAGCTGCTGGAGCTGTTCGGGGGCGCCTCCCTGCTCCGGCTCGCCTACGACCGGCTCGACGGAGTGGTGCCGCCCGAGAACATCCTGGTGTGCACCGGGCGCGCCTACGCCGACGACGTGGCCGCGCAGATCCCCGAGCTCCCAGCCGGCAACATCCTGGGCGAGCCCGAGGGCCGCGACTCCCTCAACGCAGTGGCCTGGTCAGCGGCCGAGGTGGCCGCCAGGGACCCCGAGGGCGTCGTCGCGATGGTCACCGCGGACCAGGTGATCACCCCCGTCGACGAGTTCGCCCGCAGCCTGACGCTGGCCTTCGAGGTGGCGGAGGCGCGCCCGAGGGCGCTCGTGACGCTCGGCGTGGTGCCCACGTCCCCGCACACCGGGTACGGCTACCTGCACCGGGCCGAGGAGCTCGAGGGCTTCCCGGGGGTGCACCGGGTGGCGCAGTTCAAAGAGAAGCCCTCGCGCGAGGTCGCCCAGGAGTACCTGGACACCGGCCAGTACTGGTGGAACGCCGGCATGTTCGTCTGGCGGGCCGCCACGCTGCTCAGCCAGCTGGACCAACTGCTGCCGGACACCGCCGCCAAGGTGCGGACGATCGTCGCGGAGCCCGGGCGGCTCGACGAGATCTTCCCCACGCTGAAGAAGATCTCGGTGGACTACGCCGTCATGGAGCCGGCCTCGGCGGGACTCACCGACGCCGAGGTGGTCAGCGTGGGCCTGTCCATCGACTGGCGCGACGTGGGCGGATTCGTCTCCCTGGCCGAGCTGCTCAGCTCCGACGCGGACGGCAACGCCGTCGACGGGGCGGTGGTCACGCTGGACTCCACCGGCTGCGTGCTCATCAACGCGGTGGGCCCCCGGCACGTGGTGAGCGCCATCGGACTCCGGGACCACCTCCTCGTCGCGACCCCCACCGCGACCCTGTTGGCGCCCCTGGCCGATTCGGAGCGCGTCAAGGAGCTGGTCGCCCTCGTGCGGACGAAGCGGGGGGACGAATTCGCCTGATCGGCTTGACCGATCAAAATCACTCGTGTGTAATTCAAGGCAACGAAGGGAGGCGTCAGTGGATCAGACGATCGATCTCTTCGGAGACGACGCAGCGTTCGCCTGGCAGGCTGACGCCCTCTGCGCCCAGACGGATCCTGAGGCCTTCTTCCCGGAGAAGGGCGGCTCCACGCGCGAGGCCAAGCGCGTGTGCCAGAACTGCACGGTCAGGACCGAGTGCCTCGAGTACGCGCTGGGGCATGACGAGCGTTTCGGAATCTGGGGCGGCCTCTCCGAGCGCGAGCGGCGTAAGCTGAAGCGCACTGCCGTCTAGTTCGGAGGTCCGGACAGCTTGACCGAGGAACCGCAGCACGGACGCCTGGAGGACCTCTGGTCCTGGATCGACAACGAGGATCCGGCCGGTGAGGCCCCACCCATCGATCCGTCCACCGTCACCGCCGTCATGGTGGTCCACGACGCCGAGGACTGGCTGCCCCGACAACTGCTCGCCCTCGCCGGCCTCGAGCCCCGCCCCGGCCGCCTGGTGGCCGTGGACACGGCCTCGGCCGACGGCTCCCGGGACCTGCTGCTGCGCGCGACGGCAGAGGGGGTCCTCGACGAGTTCATCGACGGCGGAGAGGGCAGCACCTTCGGCGCCGCGGTGGCGCTCGGGCTGGGCGACACGGAGCCGGACTGGATCTGGCTGCTGCACGACGACTCCTCCCCCCGCCGCGACACTCTCGCGCACCTCCTCGACGGCGCGCGCCAGGCAGACGTCGTGGTGCCCAAGCTGCTCGAGCCGAAGCGCCGCAACTACCCCGAGACCCTCTCCGAGGTGGGCCAGGCGATCACGCCCGGCGGCCTCCGGGTGCCGATGGTGGAAGAGGGGGACGTCGACCAGCAGCAGACCGAGTCCCGCGACGTGCTGGGCGGGTCCACCGCCGGGCTGCTGGTGCGCGGCGAGGCGTGGCGGGAGATCGGCGGCCTCGCCCCCGAGGTGGAGCGGCACCGCGACGGTGTGGACCTGGGCTGGCGCGCCAACGCCGTCGGCTACCGCGTGCTCACCTGGCCCGCGGCGGCCCTGACCCACCGTCGCGCCGGCCGCACCGGCGAACGGCCCACACCGCGGCACCCGCACGAGGACGACCGCCTGGCCGCGCTCAGGGTGGCGGGCTCCCGAGGCGCCTCCAGGGTGGGCATCGTGCTGGCCTCGCTGGTGCGGGCGCTCGGCTTCCTGCTGGCCAAGTCGCCCGGTCATGCGGGCGCCGAGATCTCCGCGATGCGCGGCTACCTGCGCACTCCCGAGGCGACGGCGGCGCTGGCCACCCGGATGCCCGACGAGGACCTCACGCCCGCCGACCTGCTGCCCAACCGCTTCTGGCCGCTGCGCCACGCCGTCGACAAGCTCGGATCGGGGGTGGCGGAGCGCTTCCGGGACCTGCGCGAGGCGGACACCACCATCGACGACCTCACCGGCGACGACTTCGCGGGCGGGCCGGTCCGCCGTCGCGTGCTCTCGCCCGTCACCGTCCTGCTGGTGGTGCTGGCCGTGGCCGCCGGGGCGGCGGGTCGAACCCTGCTGGGCCTCGGCCCGGTCTCCGGGGGAGGGCTCCTGCCCGCGCCCGCGTCGATCGGCGCCGTGTGGGAGGCCTACCTCGCAGGTGAGGCGCCGTGGATGGGTGTGGCCGCCGTCGCGTCGCTGGCGGGTCTGGGCAGCCCCGGCTGGTTCGCGTTCCTCGCCCTGCTCGCCATTCCCGCGCTCGCCGGGCTGTCCGCGCTCGCCCTGCTGAGGCGCCTCGGCGTCGCGGCTGCCCCCGCGGCGGCCGTCTCCGCGGCCTGGGCCGGCGCGACGATCCTGCTGGGGCTGGTCACCGCCGGCGACGTCAGCGGCATGGTGCTCGCCGTCGTCGGACCCCTGCTCGCCCGCTCCGTCCACGCCGTGGTCCGCAACGACACGGCGGGCGCCGAGCGGCTCCGCGCCCCCGCCGGGGCGGCTTTCTGGCTGATCATCGCCTCGCTCGTGTGGCCCGTGCTGCTGCCGGCGGTCACCATCGCCGCCGTGGTCTGGGCGCTTCGGGACCGCGGGCGGGTGGTCGACGCCGCCGTCGGCGTGGCCCCCGCGTGGCTGTTCCTCGCGCCGTGGCTGGTGGTCCTGGCCACGCACCCGGGGAGGCTGCTGACCGGGGTGGATCCGCTCGCCTGGCCGGACTTCCCGCCGGCCTCCTTCGCGCTGGTGGTGGGGCGCATCCTGCCGTCGGGCCTGCCGCTGTGGGCCAACGTGGCGTTCTTCGCGGTGCTGGCGCTGGTGGCCGTCGCGGCCATGGCCCGCCTGACGGGGACGGCCTGGCGCTGGGCTGTGGTGTGCGTGGCGGCCCCGTTGATCGTCGGGACCCTGCTGTCGCGGCTGGTGGTCACGGTCGACGGCGGCACCGCGCGGGTCCTGCTGTCGCCCTGGGCGCTGCTGGTGGTGGCCGCCCTCCTCGCGCCGGTGGTGGCCGTGGAGCGCGCGGGCTCGTCGGTGTCGCGGTCGGCGCTGGCGCTCGGCCTCAGCGGGCTGCTGGCCGCCGGGGTGTGGGCCGTCGTGGGCTTCGCCGGGCCGGTCGCGGACCGCGCGTCCGCCCTGCCCGGCTACGTGCGCGACGTGCTCGACTCCCCCCGCGACACCCGAGCCCTCATGATCGAGCGCACCGCCGACGGGGTCCTCGCCTGGAACGTGGTGGATGCCAGGCAGCCCCAGTGGGGCACCGGCGAGCGCAACCCGGTGGGGGACTTCTCCGCCGAGTTCCTCGCCCTGGTGCAGGCCTTCTCCACCGCCTCGGTGCCCGACGACGTCGCCCAGCAACTCACGGGGCTGGGCGTCTCGCACGTCTGGCTGCGCGGATTCGGCCCTGAGACCAGGGCGGCGCTGGACAACGCTGCCGGCCTCACCAGCGCGGCCGCGGACGCGACCACGGTGGTGTGGACGGTGGTGGGCCTGGTGTCGCGCACGCAGGTCACCGACGGCGACACCGCCGAGCCGCTGCTGCGCGGCACCGTCGAGCCGGGCGGACCGGACCGCGTCCTGGTGGTCGCCGAACCCCCGGACGCCGGCTGGGAGGCCACCCTCGACGGGCGCGCCCTGGCCCGGGTGGACGGCGCGGAGCGGCTCACCTTCCAGCTCGGCGCCGACGGCGGCGACGTGGTGGTGCGCCCGGAGCCCCATCCCTGGAGGTTCGCCGTGCAGCTCCTCGTCGTCGTGGTGCTGGCCATCCTGGCCGCGCCGTCGCTGGGTGGCGCCACCGTCGCGCGAAGGGGACAGGAATGATCCGCAGAGCCGCGTTGTCGCTGGGGGCGTTGGTGCTGGTGGTGGCCGTCGCGGTCGGTCTCGCGCTGATCAGCCCGCTGCGGAAGCCGGCGGCCGAGGTGATCGAGCTGCCCCGCAGCACCAGCCTGACCTGCGCCCTCCCCGGCACGGCGCTGATCGGGGGCTCCGGACCGGTGACGGTCACCGCCCTCGACGGCGCCGCGCGCGAGGTCGTCGCCCCCGCGGCGGACCCGCTGACCGGGCCGGTCGAGCTCAGCGCGGAGAACCGGATCTCGGCCGGGGTGCTCCTGGCCCGGGCTGAGCCGGCCTTCGCCCCGTGCGGCACCCCTGCCACGTCGGGCATGGTGCTGGTCGCGGATCCGTCCACGGTGGAGCTGATCCTGGTCAACACCGATCCGACGGAGGCTGCCGTCGACCTGACGCTGCTCGGCCCGCAGGGCGAGATCGCGGCGGTGGGCGCGCGTGGCATCGCCCTCGCGCCGGGCGTCAGCCGCCGGGTGGCGCTGTCGGTGCTGGCAGCCACCGGGCCGATCGGCGTCGTCTTCGACGCGAGCCAGGGGCGGGTCGCCATGCTGGCCGCCGCCGTGGAGGGTAGGCGCGCGCTCGTCTCGCCGCCGACGACCGTGGCCACCGAGCACCTGCTCGCCGGCGCCCCTGCAGGCGCCACCGGCACCCGGCTGCTGGTGACCAACCCGCACGAGGACCGCGTGGACGTCGCAATCGAGGGCATGGGCCCGGCAGGGCCCTACGTCCCGGCCGTGGCGGAGTCGCTGTCCATCCCCGCCATGACCACGATCGCGGTCGATCTCACGGCCCCGCTGGCGGGCGAGGCGACGGCGGTGCGGGTCACCGCGCCCGAGGCGGTCGGCGCGGCGCTCGTCACCGGCGGGGCCGGTTCGCCGGCCACCGTGGTGGCGGGGGAGCCGGGCGCGGATCTGGCGGGGTTGGTCCCCGGCTCGGGCGTGCTCCAGCTCAGCAACCCCGGCCGCTCCGCGGCTGTGGTGGCCGAGGTCACCCTCACGCCGATCGGCGGCACGGCGGCCACGCAGGAGGTCACCGTCGAGCCCGGCTACACGGTGGCAGTGGCGATCCCCGCCGGGGATCCGGTGGTGGTCTCGGTCGCGGCAGACGGCGAACTGATCGCCGCCGCCTCCACGCCGGCACCGGCGGGCACCGTGGTGGTGCCGCTCGGCCCGGCGGCCGACGCCCCCGCGCTCACCCTGCCGGCCGAACAGCAGCCCGGCCTGCGCTGAGCCCGGCCGGCTCAGTCCTCGTCGTCCCAGTCGCCGCCCATCAGCTCGTCGATGCTGCGTCCCGTCAGGGTGGAGAGCTGCTCGACGATGGTGCGGTGCACCAGCCTGCGCAGCTGGCTGCGGGACGACGCGCGGTGCTCCAGCGGGCGCTCGAAGATGACGATCTGCGCGGACCTGCCGCGGCCAGGCTCGAGCGCCGCCGAGAGCGGCACCCGGTCCCCGGACCACGCCACGTTGAGGTGGGGCACGTCCTCGACGCCGACGATGACCCCGTTGAGCGCGTCGGGCGCGACGGCGGCGATATCCGCCATCGCGGAGGTCACGCAGTCGTTGAAGAAGTCCACGCGCGAGGGCCGGTGGAGGGGCACCGGGCGCCCGGTCCACTGGTTGGGGGCGGCCAGCGGGCCGCGGATCCCGCGCCCGTGCCGGTCTCGTCTGCGTGGCATGCGGCAACCCTAGTCCACCGTCGGGTACCGTCAGCCCGTGCGCAGATGCTCCCGTACCGCGTGCGTGGCCCCGGCCGTCGCCACGCTGACCTACGTCTACGCCGACTCGACCGCCGTCCTCGGCCCCCTCGCGTTGGCGGCCGAACCCGGCTCCTACGACCTGTGCGCCGTCCACGCGGAGCGCACCAGCGTGCCGAAGGGCTGGGAGGTCATCCGCCTCCCGCTCGACGGCCGGGTGCCCACCCCGGCGGTGCCGCAGGACGACCTGATGGCCCTGGCGGACGCGGTGCGCGCCATCGGGCTGCGCCACGACGACCCCGCCCCGGAGCCGGTCCGTCGCCCGGTCGAGCACGAGGAGCACGGCCGCGGCGGCCACCTGCGCCTCGTGCCGACGATCGACTGAGCCTCCCCGGCGCAGGCGATACGCTGGGCCGGTGCTAGCCCCCCAGATCTTCAAGGCCAACGACATCCGCGGCATCGTCGTCGGCGATCACCCCGAGTGGGACGCGGAGGGGGCCAGGGCCCTCGGGGCCGCGTTCGTCGAGTTGCTCGGGCCGGGCGAGTTCGTGCTCGGCCGCGACATGCGCGTCCTCGGGCGGGAGCTGTCGCTGGCCTTCGCCGACGGCGCCCGCCGCGCCGGGGCCTCGGTGGTCGACATCGGGCTGAGCTCCACCGACGAGTTGTGGTTCGCCTCCGGCTGGCTGAGCCTTCCAGGGGTGCAGTTCACCGCCAGCCACAACCCCGCCTCGTACAACGGGGTCAAGTTCTGCCTGGCCGACGCCAGGCCTGTGCCGGCGGATTTCATGGCCCGGCTGCGCGACATCGCCGCCACCGTCGGCATCGGCGCGGAGGTCACCGGCGGCTACCGGGAACTGGACGCTCTGGAGGCCTACGCCGACAAGCTGTCGGACCTGGTACCGCCGACGGGGGAGCGCGGGCTCACCGTCGTCGTGGACGCGGGCAACGGCATGGCCGGCCACACCGCCCTCACGGCGCTGGCGGGGCGCGGGCTCGACGTGGTGGGGCTCTACCTGGACCTGGACGGCACGTTCCCCAACCACCCCGCCAATCCGCTGGAGCCGGAGAACCTGGTGGACGCGCAACGCGCCGTCGTCCGGCACGGCGCGGACCTCGGCCTGGTCTTCGACGGGGACGCGGACCGCTGCTTCATCGTCGACGAGCGCGGCGGCGTGGTGGACCCCTCGGTGGTCACCGCCATGATCGCGGTCGCCGAGCTGGCCAAGCACCCGGGCTCCACCATCGTGACCAACACCATCACGTCGTGGTGCGTCGGGGAGGCGGTCGAGCGCCACGGTGGGCGAGTCGAGCAGTCCACCGTCGGACACACCTACGTCAAGGCGCTCATGGCCCGGACGGGCGCCGTGTTCGGCGGCGAACACTCGGCCCACTACTACTTCCGAGACTTCTGGTCAGCGGACACCGGCATGCTCGCCGCGCTCCACGTCATCGAGCTGGTGCGGCAGGCCGACCGGCCCCTGTCCGAGCTGGCCGCCGTCTACGACGGCTACCACCGCTCGGGCGAGCTGAACTCCACCGTCGAGGACGCCCCGGGGCACATGGACCGCGTGGCGGCGGCGTTCGAGGGTCGCGGCGAGGCGGACCGGGTGGACGGGCTCACCGTCCGCAACCGGGACGCCGGGTGGTGGATCAACCTGCGCTCGAGCAACACCGAGCCGCTGCTGCGGCTCAACGTGGAGGCCCGGGACGCCGACACCATGCGGGCCCTGCGCGATGAGGTGCTCGGCCTCGTCCGCGCCGGGTAGATTTTTCACCAAGCGACGACTCGTGGAGGTCAGACGATGATGGCAGACAAGACGATGGAGCTCTCGCCCGAGTTCATGGCCGTGGCGGCGTGCCCGGCGTGCCACGCCAAGTTCGCGGTGGACTACGACGCGCACGAGCTGGTGTGCACCGACCGGGCCTGCGGGCTGGCGTACCCGGTGCGGGACAACATCCCCGTGCTCCTCATCGACCAGGCCCGCAGCACGTTGTGAACGGGCAGCTGCAGTTCGACGACGGGCGCCTGGAGCACCCGGATCTCGACGCGCACGAGGGCCTGCGCCGGCTCGCCTCGACGGGGGCCCGGATCCGGCGGGCGGCCCTCTCGGAGCCTGTGGGCCACCTGGAGCGCGCAGACCGTCCGAGGGGGATCCTCGCGCTGGGCGCCGAGGCGCGGCTGATCCGCGCCGTGCTGGAGGGCACCTGCCCCGTCCCGTTCATGGCGTGGCCGGGCCCCGGGCTGCCCGCCTGGGTCGGGCCGCTGGACCTCGCCGTCGTCCTGGGCGACGACGACACCCCGGAGTGGGTCCTGCAGTGCGCCGTCGAGGCGATGCGCCGCGGGGCGACGATGATCGTGGCGGCGCCCGCGGGATCGCGGCTGGCCCGCATGACCGCCTCGCCGGCCACCACCCTGATCCCCGCCGTCGAGTCCGATCCGCTGTCCGCGGCGGTGGCCGTCCTCTCCCTCCTCGGCGACCTCGGGCTCGGGCCGGCGGTGCACACCGCGCACGTCGCGGACGCGGCGGACCTCGTGGCCGAGGCCTGCGCCCCGGGCCGGGACCTGTCGGACAACCCGGGCAAGGAACTCGCGCTGTACCTGGCGGACTCGCTTCCCCTCATCTGGGGCGGCACGGTGCTGGCCGGCCGCGCCTCGCGCCGGATCGCGGAGGCAGTCCGGCGCGCCTGCGGGCGCCCAGCCTTGGCGGCGGACGCGGCCGAGCTCGACACCCTGCTCTGCGCCGTCAACCCCCGGGACCCGTTCGCGGACCCCGTCGACGGCGTCGCCGAGGTCCAGCCGTGCCTCCTGCTGCTGGACGACGACAAGCTCACCGACCGGCTGAGCGACGTCGCGGACCGGCTGGCGCGGCGGGCCGAGAGCGTCGGCGTGCGCGTGGCGCGGATCTCGTCCGGCGACGCCGACCTGGCCCTCAGCGACGTGGAGCGCTACGTGACGCTGCTCCAGCGGGGCCTCTACGGCGCCGCGTACCTCGAGATCGGGCTGGCAGAGTAGTGGCCATGCGCAAGGTCTTCGTCCTCAACGGCCCCAATCTCGGGCGGCTCGGCACCCGGCAGCCGGAGGTCTACGGCGCCACCACGCACGCCCAACTCGCCGAGCACCTCGTCGGCACCGGGCGCGGGATGGGCCTGGACGTCGAGGTGCGCCAGACGGACCACGAGGGCGAGATGGTGGGGTGGCTGCACGAGGCGGCCGACGCCGGCGCCGCCGTCGTCCTCAACGCGGGAGCCTGGACGCACTACTCGTACGCAGTGGCCGACGCCGCGGCGCTGGTGCCCTTCTACGTGGAGGTGCACATCTCGAACGTGCACGGCCGCGAGGAGTTCCGGCAGCACAGCGTGCTGTCGGCCAAGGCCTCGGGCATCATCATCGGCTGCGGCGTGGGCGGCTACGACCTCGCGCTGGCCCACATCGCCGCGTCGGGGGAGGCGCCGCCGGCCGGGTAGAGTGGCCGCGTGGATTTTCGCGTAGCTGACCTGTCCCTCGCCGACTTCGGCCGCAGGGAGATCACCCTCGCCGAGCACGAGATGCCCGGCCTCATGGCCATGCGGGAGCGCTTCGGCGCCACCCGGCCGCTGTCGGGGGCGAGGATCGCCGGGTCGCTGCACATGACCATCCAGACGGCCGTCCTGATCGAGACCCTGGTGGCGCTCGGCGCCGAGGTGCGCTGGGCCTCGTGCAACATCTTCTCCACCCAGGATCACGCCGCGGCCGCCATCGCCGCGGCCGGGATCCCGGTCTTCGCCTGGAAGGGCGAGACGCTGGAGGAGTACTGGTGGTGCACCCGTCAGATCCTGCAGTGGCCGGACGGCGGGCAGCCCAACATGATCCTCGACGACGGCGGGGACGCGACGCTGCTGGTTCACCAGGGCGTCGCGGCGCAGCGCTCGGGCACGGTGCCCGAGGCGAAGGACGGGGACTCGCACGAGTGGCGGGTCATCCTGGACACCCTGCGCGAGGCCCAGGGGGCGGTGGACTGGCAGGCCCTCGCCCTCTCCGTCAAGGGCGTCACGGAGGAGACCACCACCGGCGTCCACCGCCTGTACGAGATGGCCCGCGAGGGCACGCTGCTGTTCCCGGCCATCAACGTCAACGACTCGGTCACCAAGTCCAAGTTCGACAACAAATACGGCTGCCGCCACTCCCTCATCGACGGCATCAACCGCGCCACCGACGTGCTCATCGGCGGGAAGGTGGCCGTGGTCTGCGGCTACGGGGACGTCGGGAAGGGCTGCGCCGAGTCGCTGCGCGGGCAGGGTGCCCGCGTCATCGTCACCGAGGTGGACCCCATCTGCGCGCTCCAGGCGGCCATGGACGGCTACCAGGTGGCCGCGCTGGGCTCCGTCGTGGACCGCGCGGACATCTTCATCACGGCCACCGGGTGCTGCGACGTGATCACCGCCGACGACATGGCCAGGATGAAGCACCAGGCCATCGTGGGCAACATCGGCCACTTCGACAACGAGATCGACATGGCGGGCCTCGAGACCCGCACGGACGTCGAGAAGATCGAGATCAAGCCGCAGGTCCACGAATGGCGCTTCGCGGACGGGCACTCCGTCCTGGTTCTGAGCGAGGGCCGGCTGCTCAACCTGGGCAACGCCACCGGTCACCCGTCGTTCGTGATGAGCAACTCGTTCACCAACCAGGTGCTCGCCCAGATCGAGCTGTTCACGAAGACCGAGGAGTACCCCGTCGGCGTGTACACGCTTCCCAAGCACCTCGACGAGGAGGTGGCCCGCCTGCACCTGGCGGCCCTCGGCGTCGAGCTGTCCACGCTCACCGCCAAGCAGGCCGGCTACCTCGGGGTGGATCCGAGCGGTCCGTTCAAGCCGGACAGCTACCGCTACTGAGCCCGGCTCACTCGCCCGGGTTCAGGGACTGCCAGATCTCCTTGCACTCCGGGCACACCGGGTATTTCTCGGGGTTCTTGGTGGGCACCCACACCTTGCCGCACAGGGCCACGACGGGGGTGCCGTTGACCATGGCGGCCACCAGCTTGTCCTTGGGGACGTAGTGCGAGAATCGGTCCTGGTCGCCGTCTTCGAACTGCTCGACGCGTTCCTGGGTGACGGTCTGGGATCCGGGGGCGAGCTCAGTCATGGGCCCATGGTAATGCGGACGGATGCGTCGGCGGGATCGGAGGGGAGAGCGTGGGTTCTGGGAGACGGACGCTGATCGTCGGGATCATGCTGTCGGTGTTCTCGGTGGCCTTCCAGTCCATCGGGCTGGCCACCGCCATCCCCACCGTCATGGCCTCGTTCGACGCCGCCCACCTGTACCCGTGGGCGTTCACGACGATGGTCTCCGGCATGCTGCTGGCCACCATCGTGAGCGGTCGGGTCGCCGACACCCGCGGCCCCGCCGCCCCCATGTACGCCGGGTTCGCCCTGTTCGCCGTCGGCCTGCTCCTCGGCTGGCTGGCGCCCAACGTCTGGGTGGTGCTCGCCGCGCGCGCGGTGCAGGGACTCGGCGCCGGGGCACTCAACCTCACGCTGTCGGTGACGGTGGCGCACGGCTTCGAGCCGCGCGACCGGCCCCGGGTGATGGCCCTGGTCTCCTTCTGCTGGCTACTGCCGGCGTTCGTGGGCCCGCCGTTCGCCGCGTGGTTGACGCAGTACGACTGGCGGCTCGTCTTCGCCACGATGCTGCCCCTGGTGGCGGTGGCGTTCGTGATGACCCTCCCCGGACTGCGCGGCGTGCAGGGGCGCTTCCGGGCGGGGGAGGATGACGTGACGCCTGTGGCGGTGCTCCCCACCGTCGCGGTCACGCTCGGCCCCTCGCTCATCCTGCTCGCCGGCCAGAACCTCGGCTGGGTCAGCGCGGCCTCCGGCGTCATGGGCCTGGCGGCGCTCGTGTGGGGGCTGCCCGGGATCCTCGCGCCGGGCACCCTCGGCTTCAGCCCCGGCATCCCCAGCGTGGTGCTGGCCCGCGCACTCCAGGCCGGTACCTTCTTCGCGGCCGAGACCATCCTGCTGGTCACCCTGCAGCAGCTGCGCGGCCTCAGCCCCTTCGAGGTGGGGCTCGCGCTCACCGTCGGCAGCATCGGCTGGACCACGGGCTCCTGGCTGCAGTCCCAGGCCTGGGTGCGGCTGGACCGCGGCGCCTACGTCACGGCCGGCGCGGCCTGCTCGACGGTGGGCATCGCCGCGATCACCGCCTTCGCGTGGTGGCCCGCGGTGCCGCTGGCGGTGGGCCTGGGGGCGTGGATCGTGGCCGGGCTGGGGATGGGCCTGACCATGCCGAGCTCCGCGGTGGCCGTCATGAGCCTGTCGTCGTCCTTCGAGCAGGGCCGCAACCAGTCGTCGATGCAGGTGGCCGAGTCCGTCGGCAACTCGGTGGTCACCGCCGTGGCGGGCGGCATCTACACCGCGCTGCTGCTCGTGCCGCCGCAGAAGCTGGCCTACTCGGCGCCGCTCGCGCTGCTCACCCTCGCGTCCGTCGCGGCCATCGTGGTGAGCCGCCGGATCGGGTATCTGCCCAACGAGCTGCACCGGCCTGCGGGCTGACGGTCCGCGCGCTGGTCATGGCATCCTTGGACCCATGACCTACACCCCCCAGCAGCCGCCCGCAGGATGGTACCCGGACCCGGCCGGCTCCGGCGGCGAGCGCTATTGGGACGGGATCGCGTGGTCGCAGGCCACACGTGACCCGCACATGCCCCCGCCACAGCCGCACGCCCAGCCGGGCTACGGCTATCCGCCCCAGGCCGGCTACGGCACGCCGATGGGCGCGCCCCAGTACCAGGCCGG
Organism: Tessaracoccus yangjingae; assembly: GCF_054483935.1. The sequence goes on from NZ_CM137014.1 coordinate 1,785,309, forward strand.
TCGGCCCTACGCCGGGTTCGGATGGCGCGCGCTGGGCTTCATCATCGACTCGATCCTGCTGGGCATCGTGACGCAGATCGCGGCAGGCGTCCTCGGCCTCACCGTCATGATCGACACCATCCTGAACCGCTATCTCCGGGACCTGGAGATCTGGGTGGAGAACCCGGTCGCGGATCCGCCCGTGCCCGGGGCGGACCTGTGGACCGCGCTGCTCTACAGCGCCATCCTGGGCGCCACCATCATGGCCGTCTACCGCACCGTGCTGTACGGCACCCTGAGCGCCACCGTCGGGCAGCTCGTGCTCGGCATGAGGGTGGTGAAGGCGGGCGCCCCCGCGGACTCGAAGCTGGACTGGACTACCGCCGCCGTCCGCGGCATCGCCAGCGCCATCCTCTACGAGGTCATCTGGCTGATCAACGGACTGTTCGCCGCGTTCACCCGCGAGAAGCAGACCCTGGGTGACATGATCGCAAAGACCCACGTCCTCAAGATCCGTTAAGGGCACCCACCGTGAATGACCTCCACCCCGGCTTGAACCAGCTCGCCGAGCGCTTCGGCATCGCCCAGGAGTTCTGGGACTGGAAGGGCAGGCACGTCCCCATCCCGGCGGAGACCATCGTCTCCGTGCTGGCCGCCTTCGACGTCGACGCCAGCACCCCCGAGGCCGCGGACGCCGCGTTGACAAGGCTCGAGGACGAGCGATGGCTGAGGGCGGTGCCCTCGTGCACGGTGGTCGAGGAGGGTCGCGGCGTCCACGTGGCCGTCCACCTTCCCGCAGGCACAGACGTCCGCGTCCACGTGCGGCTGGAGTCGGGCGAGACCAGGCCCGCCTGGCAGTCGGAGAACTTCGCCCCGGACCGCTGGGTCGAGGGCCAGGCCATCGGCGAGGCCAGCTTCTGGCTCGGCGACGACCTGCCCACCGGCTACCACCACGTGGTGGCCCAGACCGTCACCGGCGTGCACACCGGCTCCCTCATCGTCACGCCCGGCTTCGTCGGCTTCCCTCCGGCCATGCGCGGCCAGCGGATCTGGGGCTACGGCACGCAGCTGTACTCCGTGACCTCGAAGCAGTCGTGGGGCATCGGCGACCTGGCGGACCTGGCGGACCTCATCACGTGGTCGGGCACCAAGCAGTTCGCCGGGTACGTACTGATCAACCCGCTGCACGCGGCCCAGCCCGTGCCGCCGATGGAGCCCTCGCCGTATCTGCCGGCGAGCCGCCGGTTCATCAATCCCATCTACATCCGGCCTGAGGCCATCGAGGAGTACGCCACCCTCGGCCGGTCGGTCAGGATGCGGATCAAGGCGCTGCGGCGCCAGGCCCAGGCCGCGGCCGAGACGTCCGGGATCGTGGACCGCAACGCCATCTGGCCGCTGAAGATCGAGGCGCTGCGGCTCATCCACGAGGCCGGGATGCGGTCCGCCCGCCGCATCGCGTACGAGGACTTCCGCCGCCGTGAGGGCGTCGGGCTGCGCAACTTCGCGCTCTGGTCCTGCCTGTCGGTGAGCCACGGCCAGCTGTGGACCGAGTGGCCCGAGGAGTTGCGGCGCCCGTCGTCACCGGAGGTCGCGGCGTATGCCGAGGCCAACGCCGCCGAGGTGGACTTCTTCGAATGGCTGCAGTGGATCGCGCAGAGCCAGGTGTCCGCCGCCCAGACCGTCGCGGCGGAGGTGAACATGCCCGTGGGCATCGTCACCGACCTCGCCGTCGGGGTGCACCGCCAGGGCGCGGAGACGTGGATGATGCCCGACGTGTTCGCCGCCGGGATGGGCGTCGGCGCGCCGCCGGACCAGTACAACCAGGCCGGGCAGGACTGGGGCCAGCCCCCGTGGCGGCCGGACAAGCTGGAGGAGCTGGCGTACGCGCCGTTCAGGGCCATGGTCTCCGCCGCGCTGAGGCGGGTCGGCGGCGTGCGCATCGACCACATCATCGGCCTGTTCCGCCTGTGGTGGGTGCCGATGGGGCTCGGCCCCACCAAGGGCACCTACGTCCGCAACAACCACGAGGCGCTGGTGGGCATCCTGGCCTTGGAGGCGCAGCGAGCGCAGGCCCTCATCGTCGGCGAGGACCTCGGCACCGTCGAGCCGTGGGTCCGCGACTACCTCGCCCGCCGCGGCATCCTCGGCACCTCGGTGCTGTGGTTCGAGGCCGGCATGCACGGCGAGCCGCTGGACGCGCAGTGGTGGCGCGAGTACTGCATGGCGTCGGTCACCACGCACGACCTGCCGCCCACCCTCGGCTACCTGGCCGGGGACCACGTCCGGCTGCGGGACCACCTGGGCCTGCTCACTGAGCCGCTCGGGGAGGAACTGGCCAGCGCGCAGCGCGAGCAGGCCGGCTGGCTCGCGAAGCTCGTCGACGAGGGGCTGCTCGATCCTGGTCAGGCGGAGGACCCGGTGGAGGTGATGCTTGCCCTGCACAAGTTCCTGCAACGGACACCGTCGAAGGTGCTGCTGGCGGGGCTCACCGACGCGGTGGGGGAGCGGCAGACGCAGAACCAGCCGGGCACGGTGGACGAGTACCCCAACTGGCGGGTGCCCCTGGCGGACATGCGGGGCAAGCGGATCACGCTGGAGGAGATCTTCAAGGCGCCCCTGCCGCGCCGCCTGGCCGCGGTGATGAACGGGGTCGACGAGCAGCCCGAGTCGCGCTGGGACCGTTGAGCGCTGCCGGCGCTGACCCGCGGACCGGGCGGAGGGGAGGCTGCGATGCGTGACCGTGATCCCTCGGGCCGCGCACGTCAGGCCCGGCCGCGGGACGAGCTGGGCCGGCCGCTGCCCTACGGGGCTGCAGGGGTGGAGCCGGTGTCCGAGGAGCCGCTACCTCCCCTCGAGTCGCTGGAGGCCGCGCGGGATCTCCTCAGGCAGGGCAGGCCTTTCTCCGCCCACGAGGTGCTGGAGGCCCGCTGGAAGGCGTGCCCGGCAGAGGAGCGGGACCTGTGGCAGGGGCTCGCCCAGCTGTGCGTGGGCCTCACCCATGCGGCGCGGGGGAACCGGACAGGGGCGCTGCGGCTCGTGGAGCGGGGCGCGGGCCACCTTGATGCCCACCGTGCCGGCGGCGGGCCGCTCTACGGGCTCGACCTGTCCGCCGTGGTCGCGGCGGCTCGGAGCCGGGTGACCGGTGCGCAGCCTGGCCCAGACGACGACTCCAGCTTCCTGTGACCCCTCTCTGACCTGCGCGGTGGTGCCGCACTGACGGCAAGGACGTTGGTGGCGATGATGATGGCGATGCCGACAAGCTCGTGCAACGCCAGCGCCTGACCCAGGAGGACAAGTCCGGCCACAGCTGCAAGGGCGGGTTGTGCACTGGACAGGAGCGCGAACACTCGTGGGGGGACGGTACGTAGTGCGATGAGATCGGCAGCGTAGGGAACCACCGACGACAACAGGCCGGTGACCAGGACCCGCCCGACGGTGGCCGGATCCCAGCCGCCGTTCACGGCGACGATGATGACGACCGGCAGGTATCCCACCGCACACAGAGCGCTGGCCAGGGCGGGGGCCTGCAACCCGGGAAGGCGAGCCCCGACCACACGGTTCAGCACGATGTATCCCGCCCAACAGGCGCCGGCAAGCAACCCGAGCACGAGCCCCCACAGGTCGCTGGCAGGCCCTGGCAGGATCAGGACGTACACCCCAAGCGCAGCCACGACGGCGGTGATCCTGTGCGACCTCGTCCTGGAGGTGAGCAGTGCCACGACGAGTGGGCCGACGAACTCCAGCGTGATTGCCAAGGCAAGACCGATCCGGTCGATGGCTGTGTACAGCGACAGGTTCATGCTGGCGAACACCAGCGCCAACAGCAGCGAGGGCCACCACTGCGCCCAGGTCAACTCCCGGATACGGGGACGGGCCAACGGCAGCAGCAGCGCCGCGGCCACCACCTGACGTCCGGCGACCACTCCGGCCGGCCCCACTGCCTCGAAGGCCTGGGCTCCCAGACCGGCCCCCACCTGGTTGCTGGCGGCGCCGACCAACACCGTCATCACACCCCGCCGACCGGGGATGCGGCTCGGGTCAGGCGATGTGCCGACGTCCCGTGCCGAGCCCGCGGGACCGGACGACGTGCTCATGGCGGTGTTCATGCCGCACAGACTGGCCACCGCGCGTCGTATGGCGAAATGCGTCAGGCAGCGGGTTATACACTCCTCGTATGGCAGTGGAGGTGCGTCACCTGAGGGCGCTGCTCGGCGTCGTGGACGAGGGCACATTCACCGACGCGGCCATCCTCCTGGGAACCTCCCAGGCTTCCGTGTCCCGCACCGTGGCAGCCCTGGAGGGCCTCCTCGGTGTCCGGCTGGTCCAGCGGACCAACCGCGGCGCCGTGCCCACGCCGGCCGGTCTCCGGGTCGCCACCCATGCCCGCCGCGTGCTTGAGGAGATCGATGCCCTGACCAGACTCGCCGTTGAGACTCCCACCGAGGTACGCGTGGGATATGCGTGGTCAGCGCTGGGTCGCCACACCACCACTCTGCAACACCGATGGTCGGCCACGCACCCCGGCTCGGCCCTCGTCTTCATCCAGTCCACCACGACCACGGCCGGCCTGCTGGAAGGCACGGTCGAGATCGCGGTCACACGCCGCCCACTTCAGGACCCCCGCTTCGCCACCAGGCCGGTCGGTGTCGAGGCCCGCTTCGCCGCGCTGCCCGTCGACCATCCGCTGGCACACCACCGCTCCCTGCGCCTGCGTGACTTCACCGGTGCCACGATCGCCGTCGACGCCCGCACCGGAACCACCACCGGAGATCTCTGGCCACCCGGGGCAGCACCGGCGGCCACCCGAGACACCCACACCGTGGACGAGTGGCTCACGCTGATAGCTGCCGGACAGGCGCTCGGGATCACCACCGAAGCCACTACCTGGCAACACCCACGACCCGGCATCGCGTACCGGCCACTCCGCGACGCCCCGCCCGTCACAGTCCTGTTGGCGTGGTGGCGCGACGCCCCGCCCGCGGCCGTCGGGGCACTCGCGCAGCTGGCGTCCGAGCTCTACGACAGCGACGGGGACGGCGGCCGCTAGCCGCGCGAGTGCCACTCGCACGGAACGGGCGACGCCGTCGCGTCAGATGTTGTGCACCACCGGGGCCGCCTGGTACGGGTTGGTGGTCTCGTCGCCGGTCTCGTCGAGGATCAGGGTCTCCAGCGCGGGCTCGCCCTTCGAGATCCGCAGCGCACCCACGGGGAGCTCGGCGAGCGACGCCGCGTGCCTGCGGCGCGCGTCCTCGAGCGTGGCGCTGTAGACCACCTGGCCCCGCACGATCACGGGGACGAGCAGGTCCCGGTCGTTGCCGTCGTTGGCCGGAGGCGTGCCCAGCCCGATGACCTCGGTCTCGGCCCTGCCGTCGGCGCCGCGGCGGCGCATCGCGAACTTGCGGCCGCCGAGCGTGTTCTTGCCCTTGGACTTCTTCGCCACCGGCGTCATGTGGGCGTCCGGCGCGTCCGAGTCCGCGCGGGCCACCAGCTTGTAGACGAAGCCGCAGGTGGGATGCCCGGAGCCGGTGACCAGCGCGGTGCCCACGCCGTACCCGTCGACGGGGGCGCCCTGCAGCGCGGCGATCTGCCACTCGTCGAGGTCCGAGGTGACCATGATCCGGGTGTGTGTTGCGCCCAGGTCGTCGAGGAGGTCGCGCGCCTGCCGGGCCACGATGGCCAGGTCCCCCGAGTCGAGCCGGATCGCGCCGAGGCGACCCTCGGTGAGCTCGACGCCCAGCCGGATCGCCTCGGCGATGTCGTAGGTGTCCACCAGCAGCGTCGTCGAGTCCCCCAGGGTGGCGAGCTGCGCGCGGAAGGCGTCCTCCTCCGTGTCGTGCAGCAGGGTGAAGGAGTGGGCGGCGGTGCCGATGGTGGGCACGCCGTAGCTGCGGCCGGCCTCGAGGTTGGAGGTGGAGGCGAAGCCCGCCACGTACGCGGCCCGCGCGGCGGCGACTGCGGACCACTCCTGCGTGCGCCGCGACCCCATCTCGGCGCACGGCCGGTCGCCAGCCATCGAGGTCATGCGGGAGGCGGCCGCCGCGATGGCCGAGTCGTGGTTGTAGATGGCCAGCAGGACCGTCTCCAGCAGGCAGGCCTCGGCGAACGTCCCCTCCACCGACAGCACGGGGGAGCCGGGGAAGTACACCTCTCCTTCGGGATAGCCCCAGATGTCGCCGTTGAACCGGTAGTCCGCCAGCCACTCGGCCAGGTTGTCCTGGATGATCCGGCGCTCGAGCAGCCAGCTCAGTTCGGCCTCGTCGAAGCGGAACCGCTCGATGGCCTCCACCGCGCGCCCCAGCCCCGCCGCCACCCCGTAGCGGCGACCCTCCGGGAGACGCCTCGTGAAGAGGTCGAAGAGGCTGCGCCGGTTGGCCGTGCCCGCGTTCATCGCGGCCTGCACCATGGTGAGCTCGTAGTGGTCTGTGAGCAGCGCGGTGGTCATGGACCGCACCCTATCCTGGGGCCATGAGCAGTGCAGGCGATGGCGGAGTCGAGATTCTCGAGGCGCCCGCGGAGGAGGCCCTGACCGTGGGCCAGTGGGTCACCATCGTCTGGGACGACCCGGTCAACCTCATGAGCTACGTCACCTACGTGTTCCAGGAGTACTTCAAGTACCCGCTCGAGAAGGCCGAGGAGTTGATGCTGAAGGTGCACCACGAGGGCAAGGCGGTGGTCTCCACCGGCAACCGCGAGGCGATGGAGCGCGACGTGCTGGCCATGCAGGGCTACAACCTGTGGGCCTCGATGGAGCAGTCATGACGATGTTGGAGCCTGAGGACATCGTCTGGGCCTTCGACGGCCGCGACGGCCGAGGCGACGGCCTGCGCAACATGATCGAGCTGTACGCCTCCCAGGTGGGCGAGCTCCTGCCCGCGGAGAGCGACGACGCCTTCGAGCAGATCGTCGCCGACCTCGCCGACGATCCCACCAACCGCATGCTCGGCAATCCCCGCCTGGTCAGGCTGTTCCCGCCCGCGATGCCGGTGGCGAAGGACGCGGACGACTTCTGGCGGGACTCCATCCACAGCCAGGCGAGGGCCCGTGTGGCCGCGGCGCGCGGCGTCGTCGAAGACCTCGACGGCTGGGACGGGTACGTGCCCGTGCCGCTGGGCAGGGTCGACGACTGGGCGAAGGTCCTGGGGGCGCTGCGGCTCTTCTGGTACACCGAGCTCGCCGGCCCGGAACGCCTCGCCCAGCCCGAGGCCACCGACGTCGACTCGGGCCTCCACGACCTCATCGAGTGGCTGGGCTACCTCCTGGAGGACCTGATGGAATCGCGCGACACGTGCCTGCGGCTGGGCGCCAGCCTCGACCCGCTGGACTTCGAGCCCGCCGATGACTAGGGACCTGATCGAGCGGCCCATCGGCGTGTTCGACTCCGGCTTCGGCGGGCTCACGGTGCTGCGCTCGCTCGTCGAACAGCTGCCCAACGAGGACTTCCTCTACCTCGGCGACACCGCCCGGGCGCCCTACGGCCCCCGCTCGATCGCCGAGGTGCGGGCCTTCGCCCTCGAGGGGCTGGACTTCCTCGTCGCCCAGGGCGTGAAGGCCCTGGTCATCGCGTGCAACTCCGCGTCGTCGGCGGTGCTGCGCGACGCCCGCGAGCGCTACGACGTGCCCATCACCGAGGTGGTGCTGCCCGCGGCGAGCCGCGCCGTCGCGGCCACCCGCAACGGCCGGGTCGCGGTGGTGGCCACGGAGTCGACGGTGAACTCCCGCTCCTACGACGACGCGTTCGCCATCGCCCCCCACATCACCCTGACGGCACAGGCCTGCCCGCTCTTCGTCGAGTTCGTCGAGGCCGGCATCACCGGAGGCGACGAGCTGCTGGACGTGGCCCGCGACTACCTGGCCCCCGTCGCCAAGGCGCAGGCGGACACGCTGATCCTCGGCTGCACGCACTACCCGCTGCTGAGCGGCGTAATCAGCTATGTGCTGGGCAACGGCGTGACCCTGGTGTCGTCGGCGGAGGCGTGCGCGCAGTCCACCTACTCGCAGCTCACCCAGGCCGGCCTGCTGCGCCACCAGCCCCGGGAGGCCACGCGGCGCTTCTTCACCACGGGGGACGCGTCGGACTTCCAGGGCATCGGCCGGAGGCTGCTGGGTGGGTTCGTGACCCACGTGGAGCATGTCGAGATCGGGACGGATTCGCGCCCCGCCGCCGCCCCGGTAGGTTAGACGTCATGACGTTCAGCCGTGGCGATGGCCGCGCCCCCGATGCCCTGCGCCAGGTGCGCATCACCCGCAGCTGGCTGGATCACGCCGAGGGATCCGTGCTGGTGGAGTTCGGCCGCACCCGCGTGCTGGTCGCGGCCTCCGTCACCGTCGGGGTTCCCCGCTGGCGCAAGGGCTCGGGCCTGGGCTGGGTCACGGCCGAGTACGCCATGCTGCCCCGCGCCACGCACACGCGCTCGGACCGGGAGTCCGTCAAGGGCCGCCTCGGCGGCCGCACCCATGAGATCTCCCGCCTCATCGGCCGCTCGCTCCGCGCCGTCGTGGACTACAAGGCGCTGGGGGAGAACACCATCGTGCTGGACTGCGACGTGCTGCAGGCCGACGGGGGCACCCGCACCGCCGCCATCACCGGGGCGTACGTGGCCCTGGCGGACGCCGTGGCGCACCTGCGCGGGCTGGGCGCGCTGAAGGGCGAGCCGCTCACGGACTCCGTGGCGGCCGTGTCCGTGGGCTTCAATGCCGACGGGGTGGCCCTGCTGGACCTCAACTACGAGGAGGACTCCGCCGCGGGCACGGACATGAACATCGTGATGACCGGGTCCGGGGCCTTCATCGAGGTGCAGGGCACCGCCGAGGGCACGCCCTTCTCCCGCGACGAGCTCGGCGCCCTGCTCGACCTCGGCACCGTCGGCTGCGCGGAGCTCACCCGCCTGCAGCGCGAGGCCCTCGCGTGAGGCTGCCGGAGAAGCTGGTGCTGGCCACCAACAATCCGAAGAAGCTCGCCGAGCTGCGCCGCATCCTCGCCGCCGAGGGCGTGGGGGTGGAGGTGCTGGGCCTGGGCGAGGTGGCCCACTACCCGGAGCCGGCGGAGACCGAGCGCACGTTCGAGGGCAACGCGTTCCTCAAGGCCTCCGCCGCCGCCCGCGAGACCGGCCTGGTGGCGGTGGCCGACGATTCGGGCCTCGAGGTGGACGAGCTCAACGGCATGCCCGGGGTGCGCTCGGCGCGCTGGGCCGGCCCTGCCTGCGACGACGAGGACAACAACCAGCTCCTCCTGGCCCAGCTCGACGGCGTGCCCGCCGAGCGGCGCACGGCGCGGTTCGTGTGCGCGCTGGCCATGGTCTCGCCAACCGGCGAACGCAGGGTGTGGCACGGGACGATGCCCGGGAGGATCGCGGAGGCGCCCGAGGGGGACCACGGCTTCGGCTACGACCCGCTGTTCATCCCCGCGGGCCTGGCCGTGTCGTCGGCGGAACTGACCGCCGAGGAGAAGGACTCGATCAGCCACCGCGGCAACGCGGTGCGCGGCTTCGTGGGCTACCTCAAGCAGCTGGCACGGGAGGGCGCGGCATGAAGCAGTACCTGGACCTGCTGAGACACATCACCGACACGGGAGTCGACAAGGCGGACCGCACCGGAACCGGCACCCGCTCGGTGTTCGGCTACCAGATGCGCTTCGACCTCTCGGCCGGATTCCCGCTGCTCACCACGAAGCGGGTGCACACGCGCTCCGTCTTCGGGGAGCTGCTGTGGTTCCTTCGCGGCGACACCAACGTGGCGTGGCTGCACGAGAACAACATCACCATCTGGGACGAGTGGGCCGACGCCGACGGCAACCTCGGCCCGGTCTACGGGTACCAGTGGCGGAGCTGGCCCACGCCGGACGGCCGCCACATCGACCAGCTGGCCGCGGTCGTCGAGTCCATCCGGACCAGGCCGGACTCGCGGCGCCACATCGTCTCGGCCTGGAACGTGGCGGACGTGGACGAGATGGCGCTGCCGCCGTGTCACGCGCTGTTCCAGTTCTATGTGGCGCCGGCGGACGACGGCGGGCCGGCCCGCCTCAGCTGCCAGCTGTACCAGCGCTCGGCGGACGTGTTCCTGGGCGTGCCGTTCAACATCGCCTCCTATGCGCTCCTCACGCACCTCGTCGCGCAGGTCACCGGCCTGCGGGTGGGCGAGTTCGTCCACACCCTGGGCGACGCGCACATCTACGCCAACCACGTGGACCAGGTGGCCGAGCAGCTCACCAGGGAGCCGCGGCCGCTGCCCCACCTGCGGCTCAATCCGGCGGTCACCGAGCTGGACGCGTTCACGCTGGCCGACATCGAGCTGCTGGGCTACGACCCCCACCCGGCCATCAAGGCGCCCATCGCCGTGTAGGCGGCTACCCTGTCCGTCATGAGCGAACTGCGGCCGTCCTTCCAGGAGCGGGACCGGTACCTCGACCTGCTGTCGGCCGCGTATGCGGATGGGCGGCTCGACGAGGCGGAGTTCGAGGTGCGCAGCAACGCGGTGCTGGCGGCGGTCACCCACCGCGACGCCATGGCCCAGTTCGCGGGCCTGCCGCAGCCCAACATCGTGCCTGTGCAGGCGCCGCCGGCGGCCTTCCGGCCGCAGCCCGCGCCGCCGGCGGCCTTCCAGCCCCTGCCGGCGGTGTACGACGGCTCGCCACCGGGCGGTGTAGGCCGCCGGACCCTGCTCGGCGTGGGTGCCGCCGCCGTGGGACTGGTGGCGCTGGGCGTCATCAGCTTCAGTGGGCCGACCATGATGGACTCCGACTCCGGTTTCCTGGGGGTGCCCGAGCCGGAGTGGGTGGGTGTGGTGGTGGACGCCGAGCCGATCTTCTTCGAGGGATGGGCGGAGACCTCCGCCATCCTGCGGGAGCAGAGCCTGGACTCGGTGAGCGCGCTGACCATCACCGTCGACGAGATCCGAGGGGTGGCCATGCAGGCCCGTTCGCCGGGCGAGGCGTCCCAGTTCTCCCGCCTGGGCTTCGACGCGGTCGAGGTGACGGCCTCGAGCCAGTCGGCTCCTGCGGAGTTGGTGGAACTCGACCTGATGGACACGCTGGTGCAGACGGGCCTGGACCAGGCGGGCGCCAACCTCACCGGCGCGATCAAGGAGGTCCGGTTGGAGTGGTCGGTCGCCGGCGAGCCGCGGGCGCGGGTCACGGCCACCGACTCGACGAGCGACGGCTGGGTTCTGGTGGACCCGGCGGGGAATGTGGTTGAGATGCAGCCGGTGGGACAGCGATGAGGATCGTGGCGATCGCGGCCGTGGCCGACAACTGGGTGATCGGCTCGGGCGAGGACATGCTCTGGCACATCCCCGAGGACTTCCGCCGGTTCAAGGGAGTCACCACCGGCAACACGGTCATCTTCGGGCGGCGCACGCACGAGCAGATCGGTCTGCTGCCCAACCGTCGGATCATCGTCGTCACGCGCGACCCTGACTGGACGGACGAGGGCGTGGAGGTGGCGCACTCCATCACCGAGGCCCTCGACCTGGCCGCCCAGACCCCCGAGCGCGTGTGCTTCGTCGGCGGAGGCTCCCAGATCTACGAGGCCGCGTGGCCGTACCTCACCGAGCTGGACATCACCCACGTCCATCAGGAGCCCGACGGCGGCGCACGCTTCCCCGTCATCTCCCCGCGGGAGTGGACCGAGGTCTCCCGCGAGGTGAGGCAGGGCTTCGACTTCACGCAGTACCGGCCCACGCCGGCCGCCGGCTGACGGGGCGATGGCGCGCCGCATCCTCCACCTCGACCTGGACGCCTTCTTCGCCGCCGTCGAGCAGCGCGACAAGCCCAGCCTGCGCGGCAAGGCCGTCGTCGTGGGCGGGGCTGGGCCCAGGGGCGTGGTGGCCACCGCGTCCTACGAGGCGAGGCGGTTCGGGGTGCGCTCCGCGATGTCCGGGGCCGAGGCGCGCCGCCGGGCGCCGAACGCGGCCTTCCTCGGCGGCCGGTTCGAGGCGTACCGGGAGTCGTCGCGGATCGTGATGGCGCTGCTGCGTGAGGTGTCGCCGCTGGTGGAGCCGTTGAGCCTCGACGAGGCGTTCGTGGACCTCGGGCCGTCGGGGTGGGCCGACGGGGAGCTGCCGGAGCGCGTGGCCGCGCTGCGGGCCGAGCTCACCGCCCGCACCGAGGGGCTGACGGCGTCGGTGGGGGTGGGCTCCTCGAAGTTCCTGGCCAAGCTCGCTTCGGAGGCGGCCAAGCCGGACGGCGCACGCATCATGGACCCCGACGAGGAGCTCGACTTCCTGGCGCAGCTGCCGGTGCGGGCCATCCCGGGGGTGGGGCCGGCGACCGAGCAGCGGCTGTCCGCCATCGGCGTGCGGACCGTCGTGGACCTGCGCGCCGCCGACGGCGCCGAGCTGATCCGGGAGCTGGGTCAGGCCGCCGGAGAGGGGCTGGCCGCGCTCGCCTGGGGCCGCGACACCCGCGCGGTGCAGCCCCAGCGGGACCCGAAGTCCATCTCGACGGAGGACACCTTCGCCACCGACCTCACGGACCGCGCCCAGCTGGAGGCGATCCTCCGCCGCGACGCCGCCGCCGTCGCCGCCCGGCTCAACCGCGCCGGCTACTTCGCGCGCACCGTCACCGTCAAGGTGCGGTTCCCGGACTTCACCACCCGCAGCGTGGCCCGGAGCCTCGGCGGCGCCACCGATGCCGTCGACGTCATCACCACCGCGGGCCTGGAGCTGCTCGGCGAGGTGGACGTGCGGGCCGGCGTGCGGCTGCTGGGCATCGGGGTGAGCAACTTCGCCACCTCGGCACAGGAACGGCTCTTCGGCGACGAGGAGGCGGCCTCGACGGTCACGGAGGTGAGCGCGGGGGAGGACGTGGGCCTGAGCGGGGTGCGCGGCCGCGGCTTCCACCCGGGCGCGGACGTCGTCCACGACGAGCATGGCCGCGGCTGGGTGTGGGGCGCGGGTCTGGGGAGGGTCACGGTGCGCTTCGAAACCCGCGCCACCGGTCCGGGGCCGATCAGGACCCTCTCCGTCGACGACCCGGCCCTCAGCCCCGCGGGCATCGACCCGCTGGTGCGCGCCGTCGTCGACGACGACGGGTGACGGCTCAGGGCTGCGCGGGGGGCTGGGCGGGAGACTCGGCCCGGCTCGTGGCCACGTAGCGCCTCAGCGCCGCCAGATCGGGCGTGGTGAGGTGGCCCTCGGCCTCCTCCACGAGTAGGTCGACGTGTCGGTCTGCCCGCGCGGCCAGCTCCGGGTCCACCGCCGCCACCCGGATCCTGGCGGCGAGGTCCACCAACGACTCCAGCACGATGCGGGCGTTCAGCGCGTAGGGACGGAGGTGCTCGAAGGGCATGTCGACGATCTCCGCGGCCGTCACGGGGCGGAGATACAGTCGTGGGGCCCCGTCGTCGTCGACCAGGATGGTGCCCGTGTCGGGCCGTGCTATGGCGGTCAGCACGCCCGCGGCCACCTCCTCGACCGCGTTGACGGCCGTGTACGGGTCGTTGGTGCCGGGTGACAGCGCCCGGACCGCGAGCTCCACCACCTGCTGCTGGGCGAACCGCACGTCCTGCTCTGTGGTCCTGGAGGGCCCCACGTGCACATGGTCGCGGACCCGGGGCCGCGCCACCTCGAGCGCCTCGGCGGGCCACACCAGGGCTAGCGGCTCGTCCTCCATCACCTGGTCCCCGACCCGCTTGAGCAACCGCACGGAGGTGGCGGTCTGGGTCATGTCCTCGGCCAGGGCGCGGAGGTCGATTCTGGTGAGGTAGCCCGCGCGGCCCAGGGTCACGACGGCGCCGCCCTCGGCCGGCGGATCGAAGCGGTCGACGTGCGGGTCGTCGGGGTCCAGCCAGTTGTCGAGGACCGCGCGGCGGAAGTCGTCGCGGGCACCCTTGACGAGGGTGTCGACCTGCACGGATCCCGCGATGTGGTGGATGAACCAGACGAACAGGAAGACGTCCACCACGCCCAGGGCGATGGCGCCGTTGACGGCGATGTGGGGCACGAAGGCGGAGCCGTCGTCGCTCGCGGAGCGGATGGTGCGCAGCACCATCAGCGTGTAGACGAACGTGGCCACCAGTACGCCCAGGACGATCTGGTTGTTGCGGTCGCGCATGAAGTTGCGCACCAGGCGCGGCCCGTAGGTGGTCGAGGTGGTGCTGATCACCGAGATGGTGATGGAGAACGCGGTGCCCGCGACGCCCAGGAAAGACGCCACGGCGGTGAGGAGGGCGCGCGCCCCGTCGACGCCGGTGTCGAACAGGAAGGCCTCCACCACACCCGGGAGGGGGAGGTCCGCGCGATCGGCCCACACCAGCAGTTGCGACGCCGCGATCGCCGCGGTGATGAACAGCGCGGGGATGAACCAGAACCGCTGAGGAACGTCTGACAACCAGCTGCGGAGTCTGCCCATGCCAGCAGGCTACCCACCGGCGCTCCCGTAGGCTGGTCTCCATGGGAGCGCGCATGTTCACCGCCGTTCTGCCGCCCGCCGCGGTGGTCGCGCAGATCGACGCACTGCTCGAACCACGCCGCGACGCCGACCCGTCGCTGCGGTGGAGCAGGCCCGAGGGGTGGCACGTGACGACGTCCTTCATGGGGGATGTGGAGGATGCGCGGGTGATGCGGCTCGAGGAGAACCTCGCGGAGGTCTCCGCGCACGCTGCGCCGTTCGACCTGCACCTCGTGGGCGGCCTGGCCTTCCCAGATGCGGCGAAGGCCCGGGTGCTCGCCCTGGCGGTCGACGCCGGGAGCGCCCAACTGTCCGCGCTGTCCGCGTCCTGCCGGGCCGCCGCGAGCCGGGCGGGGGTGGTCGCGGACGGCGCCCGCTTCGTCGCCCACCTCACCCTGGCCCGCCACAACCGGGGGCTGCCCGCGGTGCGCTGGCTGGACATCCTCGACTCGTTCCCCGGCTGGCGCTGGCGGGCCGAGGAGTTGTGCCTGGTCGAGTCCCTCCCGGGGGCGCGCTACGTGGTGGCGGCGCGGTTCCCACTGGGCACCGCGCCACGGGGTCGCCTAGACTGAGGCGCGCCCCTCGGGGCGAGCCGAAGTGGTGGAATTGGCAGACACGCAGGATTTAGGTTCCTGTGCCTTCGGGCGTGAGGGTTCAAGTCCCTTCTTCGGTACCGGTCCAATGTGGCTTTGACTAGGGTGTGAACCTCCTTTCGGGGTCGGTCTCCCGAACTCGTGCGACAAGCGTGCGATAGGCGGAACCGGCCGGGAAGGCTCGGCCATGTCCACCACACCAACCAACTCCCTCGGCAGCTCGCCACTGGGCGCCGATCACCCCGACGACGGCGGGAACCCGCTGTTCGTTGCTACTCCCCGTCGTGCGATGGGGTCGGCGCTCGTGTCGGCCGTCGGCGTCGAACGTCTGCTGAGGCTTGTGCTCGATGAGCTGTCGGCGTTGACCGGCAGGAAGTTCGAGCTGACGGTTACCTACGTCGAGTTGATCGAGGCGGCGCGCTCGGTCGAGGTCGATCTCGTCGGCCTCATCGAGGCGGCGGAGCACCAACTCGCGGCGGAGGTGTCCCGATGAGCATCATCACCACCACGCCGGAGTCCGCGCCGGTGGGCTCGCTGGAACACCTGCGGAACTGGCAAGACGTCGTGTCCCTACTGGCGATGGAACGGCGTGCCGAGCTCGGTGCTGCCGTCGAGCTGCTGCCGTTCGAGAGCGCGGAGCGTGTCCGGCTTGAACTGCTGCTGCTCGCGGTCGACAAGGCGGTTGCAGCTCAGGCGGCGTTCCGTGCCGAGTGCCAGGCGGTGGCGCGATGAGCGCCGGGGTCGAGGTCCGGGCCGATGAGCGGGTGCTCGAGGTCCGCCTACCGTCGTGGTTGACCGACGACGAGCGGGCCCGGATCGCTGAGGGGGTGCGCCTGCTCATCGAGTCACGGGGCCAGCTCAACGGGGTGGGCTACGCGGAGCGCGTCGCGGCTGAGGTCCGGCGGGTGATGGACGCGGACGGGCTCGACGAGGGGCACCTACGGCTGTTCCTGGGGTGCGCCAGAACCCGGGCGGCGGCGTTGTGGTCGGGGTGGCGGCCCTACAAGCTCGACGAGTTGGCGGCCGTGGCGGATGCTCTCGACGTGCCGCTCATGTCGTTGGCGGCGCCGGGGATGGAACACTAACTTTCGGCCACTCTGGGCGGGTCGATCCTTCGGGGTCGGCCCGTTCCGTGTGTCCAGGGGGTGCGGCTGGCGCATGGCACATTAGGGGCGTACCCGGATGACGGACCTAGCTGGCAACCGGCGGCGCTGTGTACCGTTCTGCGGGCCTCGGTCGTGGGTGCGTGCTCGTCAGCGGTGATGAGCCACGGGGCGCCAGGACGGGCGCGTGGCGGTGGTGGTGAGGGGTTCTGACCCTGGGGAGAGAGATTGAATATCCACCCCGCCGTGGTGATGATGCACCCCCAGAAAACAGGGGCCTCCACCTCGGACGGGTGCGGTTTCTTGACCAGGTGAACACCGGGACCGATCCGTCTTCATTCAATCTCTCTCCCCGGGTGGTTTTCTAGTGGGTGAGCCACGCAAGACGGCGCCGGCCTGCTCCCGCGGTGTGTACGACTCTCCAACTTCTTAGCGTTCCTGCGCCAGGTACGCGGCCTTGCGGCAGGCGGGCGAGCAGTAGCGCGACGTGCGTCGTTGGTACGTGTAGCGGGTCCCGCATGCGTTGCACAGTCGGGCGCGTATCCATGCCATCGGGTTGACCTCCTCCTAGATGGGGTGAGGGCCCCGAGTGTGTGACTCGGGGCCCTCGGTGTCGGCGCTGGCAGGGTCTACGGGCGAAAGGCTCCTCACCTGCCATCGTTCCCCCGGGCGGCGTCCAACAACTGCCGGCGCCGAGGGTGACGTTGACGCCGGGTCTTAGCTCGCTCCGCCCACGAACGCCTTCACGGCGCCGGTGGTGTCGACGAGGGCACCGTCAGCGCGGAGGATGCCGCGCCAGTAGATGTGATCGGTGTTGAACCCGTAGTCGAGGGAGCGCTCGAGGCGAACGCCCTTCACGACTCGGACGAACACCTTGGACATGTCACCGAACAGGACCGACTTCGCACCGAGGGCCACGGCGGGCACGTTCGGGTCCACGAACACCGGACGGCCCAGCAGGGTACCGGCGGCGCCGGGGTAGCCCAGCGGGACGTCCAGGTCGAACAGGTAGCGGTTCTGGGAGTCCTTGAGCTTCCGGACGGCGGCCAGGGTGGTGTTGCGCATGAGCCACGCGGCGGAGGTGCTGCGGGCGTACGCGGAGTTGACCGAGTGGTACAGGTCGATGAGGTTGTCCGCGGTGAACGCGCCGGCCGCGCCGGTGCCTCCGGTCACGCCGGTGGTCGCGGCGGCCAGGATGCCGGCGGGCTGTCCGGTGCCGTTGCCGTTGACCAGGTGGGCGCCGAGTCCGTTGCCGAGGGCGTCGCCGATCTGGGCGGAGATGTAGCCCTCCACGTCGAACGAGTTGTCCTCGGCGAGCTCGCGGGTGATCGAGGTGAGGAACGCGTACTTGAACGCGCCCAGTGTGGTGTTGCCGAGGGTGGGGTCTGACGCGGCGATCGGGTCACCCTCGGCCACGATGGCGGCCGAGCTGTCGGCGGTCGTCTTGGGGATCTTGAGCGACTCGCCAGAGTCGGTGGTCAGCAGGGTGGCCCCGGCGGACAGGATGGCGGAGTTCTCCACCATGTGGCGCACGAGCTGGTTGCCGAACGTGACGCCGACGTTGCCGGTGGTGGCCAGGGAGCGCGTGTTGACGCCCGATGCGATGCCGCCGAGGCGAAGGTCAATCGGGGCCATGGAGTTGGAGCGGACGGCGGCGCGGATGAGTCCGCCGATGCCGTTGCTGTCGTCGCGGCCGCCGCCCTCGGTGGACTCGATGCCGAGGTTCCGCAGTGACTCGGCCACGTCGTGGTCGCTCTGGGCGCGCTCGGCGATGCGGTCGATGCGGGCGCGAAGCGAGGTGAGTTCGCCGGTGATGCTGTCGTAGCGGGCCTGCTCTCCGGCGGTCAGGTCGCGGTGCTCGGCCTCGGCGCCATCGAGGATGGCCTGGGCCTGCGCCCAGATGGTCTGGCGCTGCTCGATGAGGTTGTGAACATTGGTCATGGTGTGGTTCCTGTCTGGATGTGCGCCAGCAGTGGCGCGAATGATGTGGGGGTGGGTGCGCTCGCGGCGTCTGACGGGGCCTTGTGGCCCTCGGTGCAGGTGGGTGTCTCCCTGCCTGCTCGTCGTCGCTCTCGCGGGCTTCCTCGTTCGCGTGGGGGTGGTTGGCGACCTGCCTCCGTGCGGTTCCGGTCGTCTCGGGTGCGTGACGCGCTGCCCTCGGTTGACCTGAATACAGGATAGCCCATCACGTCGACAAAGCGACTCATGCCGACGGGCCGGCTTCCGGCGTGTCGTCCGGCGGCCGGATGAACTCCATTGCGACACCCTCGAGTGCATCCTCGAGGGCGGCGCGCTCCCGGTCGTCGGCCGCTGCTACCTCGGCCATCAGCAGGGACCAGAGTTCAGCCATGGCAGGCACCTCGGCCCGGTTCCGGAGGTCCGCGAACGTCCGGACCACCAACCTCTTGTGAGGCAGTCGCGCCAGGATCACGCGCAACTCGTCGGTGCTCGTCTCGGTGCTCACCGGGCCACCTTCGGGCCGTGCCGGCGCTTCCCCCGATGGGTGGGCCACTTGTCGCCGTAGCGCGGGAAAACCGAGCACGGCGGCACGACGAGGGCTTGGCGTGCCGGGCGTGAGACTGCCGGCGCGGTCGCGGGGTCCGCCACCCCCAGTGCGCGGCACCGGCGGCACTTCTCCATCGTGTCGCCGCGGTCCCCGAGGAAGTGGTCAATCACGGGCCCGGGGCAGTCGTCGCGGTGAATCAGCATGTCGGCTCCTTCGTGTCGGTCGGTCGTTGATCGTCGGCGGGCGCGGTGCGTCCACAGTCGGGACACCACACCTCAGCGGTGCGGCGCCAGGACAGGCGCAGCAGCGGCGCGCGTCGTCGCTGGCACCGGGGCGCGTGGTCGATGGGCGGGGCGGTCGAGGCCATCAGCTGGCATCCTTCGTCGTCGTGGTCGTGGTGGGCGGGGTCCGGTCAACGGCTCCCCAGATTCCGTGCTTCTCATGGGCGCCGGCCGCGTGGCAGGCGTCGAGCGCCGGGCAGGACGGGCACCAGGCCAACAGCACGAACTCGCGCTCGTCGGCGTCCTCGGAGATCGGCAGCAACGAACCATGACAGGGCACTGTGCGGCCGTCGCGGGTCAGCTCTTGGAGTCGGTCACCGAGCAGGCGGTGGGCGTCGAGGGCAGCAGCGCGGCGGCTCATCGAGGGGCCTTGAGAGTGGTTTGGATGGGGTCTAGACCCACCCGCCCCCCTCTATAGAGGGGGGTGCGGGCGTGTAGGTCTGGGCGCGTGTAGGTCGTGTAGGTGTGCGTGTAGGTCTTTTCACGCTCACCAGGGCGGTGGGCGTGTAGGTCCCGGGCGGGCGTATAGGTGCACGCCGAGAATCGGCGCGTGTAGGTGTGCGTGTAGGTCATGCGGCACCCCATAGGCGAGGCCGATTGGTGGCCTTCTCCCCCTCGTCGACGACGGCCAGAACACCGTTGCGCGCCAGGGCGTCGAGCCTGCGGCGGGCCTTCTCCTTCTCTGCCGGGGTGGGCTTCTCGGCGTCGAACAGGACCACAGCGGCATCGAGGGCCGATAGAGAACCCCGGGCCTTGGCGAGGGTCAGGAGGTCTACCTGTTCGGCGATGGTTGAGCGGCCGCTGTCGTGGTCATGCAGCACCGTCAAGGGCCCCACCTCGGCTAGTGGTTGCTTGACGTGGAACAGCTTCACCAGACCATCGCCGGGGGCGCCATGCAGCAGCAGCACCGAGCCGGCGCCGGCGGTAATCCAGGTCGAGCCGTAGATATCATCCACGGTCGGTTTGTCGCGGGTCACCCCCCCCGCCAAGCTTGCGGACGTGATGCAGCTCCACCAGCTCGATACCGGCCTCTAGGGCGGTCTGGCGGGCCCGGTTGTATCCCGCGCCTGTCTCGTCGTCGGTGAGCCCTACGGCGGCGTCCTTGAGGCTGTCGAGGACGACGGTATCCGCGCCGGCGTCGAGGGCCAGGCGGGCGAGGATGCCCGGATGCTTGGCCATGTCGTAGGGCGGGGGCCCGGTCCACACTGCTAGGCGCTCGTCGAGCTCGGCCCGCCATGCTTCCCCGACCATGCGACGCATTGAGCGGGTGATCTGGCGGGGCCGGTCCATGGCGAGATACAGCACGCGGCCGCGGCCGGGGGTGATGGGCAGGCCGAACAACTCCGAGTACTCGGGGAAGCCACACCGGCCTAGGGCGAGCTGTTGGCCGATGGTCGACTTCCCCAATCCCATCGGGCCCGCGATGATGAGCGACTCACCGCACGCGCCTAGGATGTCGTCGCCGTATCCCCACCAGGCTGGCGGGCGCCCGGCCTCGTCGAGGATGATCGAACCGGGCCGGAACGTGTACCGCGTCGGGGCGTCCATGTCGCCGCGGGGGTCGAGGTCCTCGGGGTACTCACTCACCGGGGATCACCCCCGATGATGGCGACGACGAGCGCGGCCAGGTCCTCACCGATCGGCGGCGGGTAGCGGCGCAACAGCTCGGCGTGCTCGCGGCACGCTTCGGCCTGCTCGGTCAGCCGGGCATACCGGTCTGCGAGGTCCTCGCGGGTGGCCTGCCCGTGGAAGTCACCAGGGCGCGGCCGGGCGTTGTCGAGGCCCTCGGCACGGCGTGTCCAGTGCCACGGCATGGCCTCGGTGATGGCGTCCTCGAGCATGCGGACGGCGTAGCGGCTGAGCTGGGCGTCGACGGCCGGCGCCAGGCGAACCGGGCCGTTGTCGCGTAGACTGTGGGTGTCGCCGCCAAACGACTTGTGAGCCGCCTCGGGTCCCCACCCGGGGCGCTCTTGCGTTGTGGCGCTCACCGGCCGGTGGTGGGGATGGAACGGAAGGCGGCGTCCACCTCGTTGACGTCCACGCGGATGATGCGGCCATTCAGCCGGTATCCGGTGATCTTCCCGGCCGCGATCAGTCGGCGGATGGTGTCAACGGAGACGTCCCAGCGCTCGGCGGCAGTCTCCTGCCGGATGAACCGGCGAGAGTCGTCCCCGGTGGGGGATGGTTGGGGTTTGCGGGCAGGCACAGCAGCTCCTCAAAGGAGTCTGCGTGCTCGCCTCACACGCGAGTGCCAGCCATGCGGCCGGTTGGACTAGGTACAGCCCGGGGCGTTAACAGCAATACTACGCGGTAGAACGCGCTATGGCGACTCGACAGGCGCAAGGGCGACACGAGCCGGCCGACCCGGGCGCGCGCGATCCCGGGCAGCGTGTAGCTCGGCGGCGACAAGGGGCCACTCCTCGTGGGCGCACCGGCGACAGCTCACCGGGAACGACTCGCGCGGGGTGCCCAATCCGCCCGCCGTGCGGGTGCCGTCCGGATTCACGCTCACCAGGGCGGCGACAAGGCCATCTGGCCGCAGGATGAAAGCGGGGGCGGGTCCATCGCGCTCGCCGGTGTAGATGAGCGGAGAACCGATCGCCAGGACGGCCACGAGGTGGCCAGCAGGACAACACACGTCCACCAACCGTGCGGCCCGCGGTATCTCGGCCGCGGTGCCTACACTCTTTCGGATCCGTCGGTCGGTGTACTCGGTGCCGTCCTGATCCCACCAGCGCAGCACGTCCACGCGGCGTTCCCTGCTCACCGGACACCCTTGGCCATGCTCGACAGCTTGCCGGCCACGCGCTTGTCGGCCCCGTCGAGGGAGTGTTGGTAGACCATCGCCATGGCGGGTGTGGTGTGGCCTAGTCGGGCCATCACGTCAGCTGTCGTGGCGCCCGCTGACGTGGCCAGCGATGCGCCGGTGTGGCGGAGGGTGTGCGGGGTCACGTCGGGCCTTCCTGCCTTCTCTGCGGCCCGCTGGAAGGCGCGCGCGAACGTCGAGGAGTTCAGGTGTCCACCGTTGGGCGCCGGAAACAGTAGACCGTCGGTGCCCCAGGCGGCGTGCTTGGTGAGGTGGCTCCGAAGGTCTGCCGTGAGCATCGGCGGGATGTGCACCGTGCGGTCGCCGGCCTCGGTCTTGGGGGGTCCGACGAGGTACCCGCCCTTGACCTTGACGACTCCCCGGGAAACATGGATCACGCCCTGGGCGAGGTCGACATCACGGCGGCGCAGCTCGGTCAGCTCACCGAAGCGCAGAGCGCACCAGCAACCCAATAGGACGGCCATCCGCAGGCGCTCGGGCTCGATGGCATCGGCGATGGTGTTCAGCTGGGCGATGGTCAGCGGCTCCACCTTCTTCGCGCGCTTGGTGCGGATCTTCGTCCGGCTCGGCAGCGTGACCGGGTTCGCGTCGATCAGCTCAAGGTCAACGGCGCCCGTCATGATGTTGTGGAGGAGCTGGAACGCCTTGGACCGCGCGCGCGGCTTGGAGGGGTCCAGCGCGGCCCACCAGGCGCGAACGTCGGCCTTGGTCAGGTCACGCACGGCGCGGTCGCCCAACGTCGGGTTGATGTGGTTCCGCCACAGTGATTCGTAGTCGCGGCGGGTGGCGGCGCGTAGCTCAAGCTGAGGCATCCACAAGTCGGTGACGAAGGTCTCGAGGGTGATGGATCCGCGGTTCGCCTCGGCCAATGCGGCCGCCTTCCGTGCCTTGGGGGATTCCCACTCGCCCGACTCCAGCCGGCGCCGTTCGTTGTTGAGCCACTCCTCGGCGTCGCCCTTGGTGCTGAAGGTCACCGGGGCGTTGTGGCGCTCCTGGTTCGCCCCGATATAGGACGCCTGAAAGCGCTTGGAAGGCAGCTTCCGGATGTATCCAAACCCTCGTCGTCTGCCCGCCATGCCGGTCCCTCTCGGTCGAGTCGTGCGATATACGTGCGACATCTCTTCCTAGGATAGCTGACTTCTGCCTGTTTGTGCGATACGATGAGGGAAGCGAATCGAGGTGAAACACCTAGTGCTTGCGCTCATGGCTACCGGTTTCGGCAGCGGGCAAGGGTTGACTGCGGAAGGATTCAAGTCCCTTCTTCGGTACAACACACGCGACGTGCGGTGGTCGGCCTCGCCGGGTCGGCTCCCGGGATGTGAGCGCGGAGTAGACAGGGGACCCAGGGGTCTCTCACCGCTGGCGCACAGCCGCGGCCGACAGAGTCGTCGGCATGACCAGCACCGCACCCCGCATCCTCAACCGCCGCGTGTTCCTCGGCG
The DNA here is from genome assembly GCF_054483935.1 of Tessaracoccus yangjingae. The sequence continues at coordinate 1,808,423 of NZ_CM137014.1, forward strand.
GAACTGCGGCGCTCGGGTTGGCCGCCGTCGGCGGCACCTCGTGGGCGCTCGACCGGTTCCTCATCGAACACGCCGAGGTGACCGCCGCCTCGGACTACACCGGCCTGCCCGGCACCCAGGCGTCCGCGACCCCCACCGCCGGCGCCACGGCCACGGCCGGCCGCAGCATCGACATCACCGCCCACACGAGTGGCAGCGGATCGGACGCGCAGGCCTGGTTCGTGGCCGATGTCGCCCTCGACGACGCCACGGCGCTGCGCAGCGCGTTCGCCGAGGACACCTTCGGCACCAACATCATCGACCTCCCCTCGTCGATCGCGGCGGACGTCGGCGCCCTGTTCGCCGTCAACGGCGACTACTACGGCTTCCGCGACACCGGCATCGTCATCCGCGACGGCGTCGCCTTCCGCGACATCCCCGCACGCCAGGGCCTCGCCCTCTACCGCGACGGCACCATGCGCTCCTACGACGAGACCGCCACGGGGGCCGCCCAGCTGATCTCCGACGGCGTGTGGCAGACCCTCTCCTTCGGCCCCACCCTCGTCGACGGCGGGGCTTTGGTCAGCGGCATCGACCGGATCGAGATCGACACCAACGTCGGCAACCACTCCATCCAGGGCAGCCACCCGCGCACCGGACTGGGGATGATCGGGGCCAACCACTTCGTGTTCGCGGTGGTGGACGGGCGCAGCTCCGGGTACAGCCGGGGGATGACCCTGCCGGAGTTCGCGCAGCTGTTCGCCGACCTGGGCTGCCAGGTGGCCTACAACCTCGACGGCGGGGGCTCGTCGGTGATGATCTACGACGACGAGCTGGTCAACAACCCGCTCGGCAAGGGCGAGGAACGCGGCACCAGCGACATCCTCTGGATCGGGCGGTGACGGCGATGATCGTGCTCATTCCGGCCTACGAGCCCGGCGAGACCCTCGTCGAGCTGTGCCGCGCGCTCAGGGCCTGCCCCGAGGTGTCCGGGGTGCTGGTCGTCGACGACGGGTCCGGAGCCCGCTACGCCGAGGTGTTCGGCCGCGCCCAGCGCGAAGGCGCCGCGCTCCGGCGGTACCTGCCCAACCGCGGCAAGGGGCACGCCCTGAAGGTGGGCTTCCGCGAGGCGGAGGCGCTGTTCCCCGGACACGTGGTGGTGTGCGCCGACAGCGACGGCCAGCACGCCGTCGACGACATCATCCGTGTAGGGCGCGAGGTGTCGCGTGACGACGAGATGGTGCTCGGCGGCCGAGGATTCTCGGGCGAGGTGCCGGCGAGGAGCCGCGTCGGCAACGCCGTCACCGCCGTCCTGTTCCGGGCCGTCACGGGGATCCGGGTCCGCGACACCCAGACCGGGCTGCGCGCCTACCCGGCCGCCATGCTGCCGTGGCTGCGCAGCGTCAGCGGCGAGCGGTTCGAGTACGAGCTGAGCCTTCTCCTCGAGGCGCGGAGCGCGGGCCTGAGCATCCGCGAGGTGCCGATCGAGACCATCTACCTGCACGGCAACGCGTCCTCCCACTTCCGGCCCGTCCGCGACTCGTGGCGCGTGTACCGTCCGCTGCTGGCGTTCGGGGCCGCGTCGCTGGCGGGCTTCGCCGTCGACGCGGCGCTGCTGTTCATCGTCATGGCGGCGACGGGGAACCTGCTCTTCTCGGCCGTGGCGGCCCGCGTGGTCAGCGCCTCGGTGAACTACTCGCTGAACCGGCACGTCACCTTCGGCACCGGCAACCGGACGAGCGCGCTGCGCTACGCGGCCCTCGCCGTCGTCGTGCTGGCGGCCAACTACGCGCTGCTGTCGGCGCTGCACCAGGTGGTGGGGCTGGTGGCGGCCAAGCTGATCACCGAGGCGGTGCTGTTCGCGGTCAGCTACGCGGCGCAGCGCCGGTTCGTCTTCAGCTCACCCCACCCAGCGCTCGCCGGCCGGGACCGCGCTCAGGGCGCCGCCCGACAGCGCGGCCAGGGCCTCGTCCAGCTCCTGTTCGGCGCCGGCGGGCACCGCGACCAGGATGTGCGCGCGGTCCGTCCACTCGACGCCGTCCACCGTCGCCACGAGGCCGGACGGCAGCACCAGGGAGCGTAGCTGGTCCTCGTAGGCGCCCGCGTCGGCGTAGCCCACGCTCACCCGCAGGATGCGGTTCAGCCGCACCTCACGGATCCCCGCCGCCTCGACGGCCCCGGCGACGGCGTCGGAGTAGGCGCGCACCAGCCCGCCCGCGCCCAGCTTGACCCCGCCGAAGTACCGGGTGACCACCGCGACCACGTCAGTGAGCGCGTTCTTCTGCAGCACCTGGAGCATCGGCACGCCCGCGGTGCCGGCGGGCTCACCGTCATCGGAGCTGCGCGCGGTGCGGCCGTCGGGTCCGAGCACGAAGGCCGAGCAGTGATGACGCGCGGAGAAGTGCGCCGATCGTCGTTCCTCGACGACGGCGCGGGCCGCGTCCTCGCTCGTCACCCTGCGCAGGCGGGTGAGGAAGCGCGAGCGCCTGATCTCGATCTCGACGTCGACGCCCGCGCCCGGCTCGGCGTCGATGGTGTGGAACGAGGTGTCAGACACCCAGCTCGCGGCGCAGCTTGGCGACGTGCCCCGTGGCCTTGACGTTGTACTGGGCCACCCGGACGGTGCCCACGCCCGCGTCGTCGACGTCGATGACGAAGGTAGAGCGCAGGACGCCCTCGATCTCCTTGCCGTACAGCTTGCGCGGGCCGTAGGCGCCGTAGAGGTTGTGCACCGTCTTGTCCGGGTCCGCCAGCAGCGTGAAGCCCACCTCCGAGGTCTGCTTGAACCTGGCCAGGCGCTCCACCGGGTCGGGCGAGCAGCCGAGGACCGTGTAGCCGCCGTCGGTGAACTCTGCCAGCGACTCCGAGAAGTCCACGGCCTGCGTGGTGCAGCCGGGCGTCATGGCGGCGGGGTAGAAGTAGAGGATCACCGTGCCGCCGGCGTGGTCGGCCAGGGAGACGCTCTCGCCGTCCTGATCGGGGAGGGTGAAGGCGGGGGCGGTGGAGCCGGTGGTCAGGCGTGCGGTCATGCGCGTCATTCTAGGGCCCCCGACCACGGGCTGGTTTGGTTGAATAGGCTGGGGGCAGTCAGTTGAGGAGAACCGCATGTCTAATGGCTCACGATCCGTCGACGAGATCCGCGCAGACCTGGCCGCGGCCCGGGCGAAGCTCGCGCAGGCCACGTCGGATGCGGTGGAGGCCGTCAAGCCGCAGAACATCGCCCGCGCAGGGGTGGACCAGGTCAAGCAGTTCGCCAAGGCCGAGTTCGACGCCGCCGCCGCGCAGGTGCGTGACGAGGAGGGCGGCTGGCGCACCGACAGGCTGATCGCCATCGGCGGCGCCGTGCTCGGCCTCGTGGTGTTCGCGGTGACGATCAACTCCATCGCTAAGCGACGGACGTCGCTCGAGGCGCGCACCCGCCGCGCGCTCACCCGGTGAACCAGCCCCCGAAGATGGCCGATTGGACTTCGGCGGGGGACTGCCACTACATTTAGTCCTCGCGCGCACCGCTAGCTCAACTGGCAGAGCAGCTGACTCTTAATCAGCGGGTTCAGGGTTCAAGTCCCTGGCGGTGTACCAGATTCGGCCCCCGTCCTTCTCAGGACGGGGGCCGATGCTTTTTACCGGCTGTCGTGCCGCACGCAGGTCAGAGGCGTTCGAGGAGCCGCGCCTTCTGGGCGGCGAACTCCTCGTCCGTGAGCAGGCCGTCCGCGTGCAACTCGCCCAGGGACCTCACCTGCGACAGCACGGCCTCCCCGGGGCTCTCCGGCGCGGCCGGGGCCGCCTCCGTCACCGGGAGGGCGAGCTCGCGCTGCTGGACGACCGCCGCCGGGAGGTTGCGGACGTTCTTCGACACGTCGGCCAGCTGCAGCACCTGGCCGCCGGCCCACTGGATCAGCAGCGAGTCCGCCAGGAGGCCGCGCTCGGGGCTCAGCACCACGTCGTCCGCGAGGTAGTCGATGCTCAGGGGCGCGGCGTCGGGCTGCTCAACCACCAGGAGCGAGCGATCGGTGAGGGCCAGCACCGCGGGCACCGGCTCCAGGGTCCCGTCCACCGGCGCCTGGGCCACCGAGACCAGGAGCAGGGTCTCGCCGTCGTCGAGCAGGCCGGGCAGCCCCACGAGAAGGTCGCGGTAGAGGGTCACATCGCCCTTCGTCAGGTCGACGGCGGCCTCCCTCAGGCCATGGCTGTCGGGAAGCGCCTCCGACGGCGCGGCCGGGTCCACCGGGTTCGGTTCGTCACCGCTCAGCACGCTCAGTACACCCATGTCTGCTCCTTCGCCGCCGTCTGTGCGCTCATGGTAACGCCGCCGGACGGGACCGGGACCGATGTTTGCCGCGGGGAAAGCGGGGTACCCGTCAGGGAGGGGAGCGACGGCCCCCGAGCCGAGACACAGGAGGATGACCATGCCGAACCCCACTGAGCACACCCCCGGGAACGCCGATCTGTACGCGGTGGACAAGGCGGCGCAGAACCTTGCCGGCCCCGAGGGTGGATTCCCGGAGCAGGAGCAGCAGCCTCCGGGCCTGACCCCGCCCATGGATCCCACCCCCGACCACGGCGAGGAGACGTGGGTGGGCCGCGGGCGCCTGGCCGGGCTGAGGGCACTGATCACGGGCGGGGATTCGGGGATCGGGCGCGCCGTCGCCATCGCCTACGCGCGGGAGGGCGCCGACGTGGCGATCAACTACCTCGCCGACGAGCAGCCCGACGCCGACGAGACGCGCCGCTGGGTGGAGAAGGCGGGGCGGGCCTGCGTCCTGGTTCCCGGCGACCTGACGGACGAGTCGGTGGCGCGCGGGGTCGTCGACGACGCTGCCGAGGGCTTGGGGGGCCTCGACATCGTCGTCAACAACGCCGGCTTCCAGTGGGCCCGCCGCGAGAACGGGCTCGCGGACGTGACGACCGACGAGATGGACCGCGTCTTCAAGACCAACCTCTACGCCCTGTTCTGGGTCAGCCAGCAGGCGCTGAAGTACCTCGGCACCGGCTCGAGCATCATCAACGTGAGCTCCATCCAGGCCTATGACCCCTCCGAGTCGCTGATCGACTACGCGGCCACCAAGGCTGCCATCAACAACTTCAGCGTGAACCTGGCCGCGGACCTCGGCCCGAAGGGCATCCGGGTCAACGCGGTGGCGCCAGGGCCCATCTGGACCCCGCTCCAGCCGGCCACCAAGCCGGGGGAGGGGATGCCGTCGTTCGGCGGCGACACGCCGCTCGGCCGGGCCGGCCAGCCGTCGGAGCTCGCGGGCGCGTTCGTGTTCCTGGCCAGCCCGGCGGAGGCGTCCTACGTCAGCGGCACCGTGCTCGGGGTCACGGGCGGGCGCCCGGTGTTCTGAGCCTCAGCCGAGCAGCTCGAGGACGGCTCTCTCCAGCCCCGCCTGCCGGGCCTGGGGGGAGCCGTACCTGCGTCCCGTCGCCGCCGCGATGGTGACCCCGGCCTCGTAGGCGTCGATCACGCGTGGGTCGATGTACGACGAGCGCGCCACCGTCGCGGTGTTGCCGAGGTATCCCGCCACCTCCACCACGGCCGCCCTGATGGCCCGCTTCCGCGACGCCACGGTGTCGCCAGGCTCCTCGGAGCGGGCCAGCTCGTCCGCGGCGATCACGGTGGCGTGCCAGGTGCGGAAGTCCTTGGCGGTCAGCCTGCCGTCGAGCAACTCCCGCAGGTAGCCGTTGACCGAGGCGCTGGTGAGGTCGCGCCAGCTCCCCTCGGCCCGGTACGCAAGCAGCCTCTGGCTGTCGTCGCGTCGGCGGCGGAGCCGGTCCAGCACCGCCACGGCGGCGGGGTCGTCCACCTCGACGGTGTGCTCGACTCCCGACTTGCCGGTGAACCTGAACACCAGCGCGTCGCCGGCCCGGCGCACGTGGCGGCGCTCGAGGGTGGTCAGCCCGAACGAGCCGTGGGCGTCGCTGTAGGCGTCGTTCCCGATGCGGAAGTAGCCCACGTCGAGCAGGCGGACGGCGGCGGCCGCCGCCCTCTCCAGCGGCATGCCCTCAAGCGCGAGGTCGCGGCTGATCCTGCGCCGGGCGGCCGGCAGATGCTCGGCCGCGGCGGCCACGCGGTCGAACTTGGCGCGATCGCGGCGGACCCGCCACGCGGGGTGGTACAGGTACTGCCGGCGCCCGGCGTCGTCCGTCCCGACGGCCTGGAGGTGTCCGTTGGGATGCGGGCAGATCCACACATCGGTCCAGGCCGGCGGGATGGCCAGCGAGCGGATGCGCTCCACCTCAGCGGCTTCCAGCGGGCGACCGTCGGCGTCCCGGTAGCCGAAACCGGTGCCGTGACGGCGACGCGTGTACCCGGGTGAGCGCGGATCGGCGCGGCGCAGGCGCATCACGCCTCGCCCGGCGGGTGGGGGAACCTCACGCCGCTGCCCCACCCGATCTCCCAGCCGGCCGTGTCGTCGAAGTAGTCGGCCGAGGCGATCGGCAGCCGGTTCGCCTCGACCCGGCTCATGAGCTCGGCGTACCACCCGACGTAGGCGGGATCGTCGGACGTGGGAGCCAGGCCCGGCCAGTGGCCCAGGATCAGGTCCGCCACGGCATCGGGGGAGGTGGTGACCGTGACCTCGCCCCCGGCGAAGCTGGTGAGGTCCCCCGTGGTGTAGCGGAGGGCGGGCCGGTCGGACCCGTGGACGCTCAGCGTGGCTCGCCAGTGCATGCCCGACGGGCTCACCCCCGGCCGGACGCGCACCCTGTGATGGCCGCGCCCATGCAGCACCCGCACCCCTTGCAGGATGCGCATCGGGGTCGCGGCCGCCAGAGCCGCTCGTAGCTGCTCGAGGGTGGACTGCGTCGGTGTGACCAGCCTCACGTCGACGACCCTCGTCGGGGTGGCCGCGATCGTCTCGACGGCCGCCGCGACCGCGTCGGACAGCGGCCAGCCGTACACCCCCGCGCTGATCAGCGGGAACGCCACGCTCCGCGCTCCCAGCTCGTCGGCCACCCCCAGCGCCCGGCGGTAGCAGGACTCGAGCAGCGCGCGGTCCCGCTGGCCCGCGGCGAAGTTGGGGCCGACCGTGTGGATGACCCAGCGGGCGGGCAGGTCACCGGCGGTGGTCCACCCCGCGTCCCCGGTGGCCAGCCCGTCGGGGAAGCGGGCCACGCAGTCACGCAGCACGGCCGGCCCGCCGGCGCGGTGGATGGCGCCGTCGACGCCGCTTCCTCCGCGCATCCGGTTGTTGGCGGCGTTGACGATCGCGTCCACACGCTGGGTGGTGATGTCGCCGAGCACGGCGGTGATGGCGGCCATGGAGACCAGTGTGGCGCGTGGCCCGCCGCCCCGAGCCCGGATGGCTACGATTGAAGGTGGTTCCATCGCTCATCGGAGCAGAAATGAACGTCATCGAGACGCAGAGGCTCACCAAGTCCTACGGCACCGCTCGAGGCATCGTCGACGTCGACATGTCGGTGCGTGAGGGCGAGATCTACGGCTTCATCGGGCCGAACGGGGCGGGGAAGTCCACCACCATCCGCACGCTGCTCGGCCTCATCCATCCCACCAGCGGGTCGGCCACCGTGTTCGGGAAGGACATCACCAGGTTCGGCCCCGAGATCCGCCAGGAGGTGGGCTACCTGCCGTCCGAGGTCTTCTACTACGACGACATGCGCGCCATCGACCTGCTCAAGTACTCGGCCAGCTTCTACGCGGCCGATGCCAAGGCCACCGAGGCCAGGATCCATGAACTCGCGGAGCTGTTCGACCTGGACCTCAGGAAGAAGATCGACGACCTGTCCTACGGCAACAAGAAGAAGGTCGGCATCATCCAGGGGCTCGCCCACGAGCCGAAGCTCATCATCCTCGACGAGCCCACCGGAGGGCTCGATCCGCTGATCCAGCAGGAGTTCTTCCACCGCCTCAGGGAGGAGAACCAGCGGGGCGCCACCATCCTGTTCTCCTCGCACATCCTGGGCGAGGTCCAGCGGTTGTGCGACCGGGTGGCCATCATCAAGGACGGGTCGATCATCCGCGTCGAGGAGATCAGGACGCTGCTGGAGAACCAGACCAAGCGGTTCCGCCTTGAGCTGGCGGGCGAACCCGACCCCGCTCGCTTCCAGCTCGACGGGGTGAGCGACCTGGCGGTCACGAACCACTCGGTGAACTTCCTGTACCGGGGCCAGATGAACGCCGTCACCAGGATGCTCGCCGGCCTGGACCTCGTCGATCTGCTCGTGGAGGAGCCCGATCTCGAGGAGATCTTCCTCCACTACTACCAGCGAGGGGAGGAGCGGTGAACGTCTTCCTCCGGGAGCTGCGGGCCTACCGCGCCTCGACGATCACCTGGGTGGTGTCGCTGTGCGGGCTCATCGTGGTGTTCATGTCGCTGTACCCGGCGTTCACCCAGGACATCGAGGCCACGCGCAAGGTGTTCGAGCAGTTCCCCGACGTCGTCATGGTGGCGCTCAACATCTCCCTGGCGAGCTTCTTCACCATCTTCGGCTTCTTCGGCTACCTCCTGGGGTTCGCCACCCTCGCAGGTGCCATCCAGGCGATGAACCTCGGCACCGGCATCATCTCCAAGGAGACCACCGGGAAGACCGCGGACTTCCTGCTCACCAAGCCCGTCACCCGGCAGGCGGTGGTCAGCGCCAAGCTCGGCGCGGCCCTCGTCCTGCTGCTCCTGACCAACGTGGCCTTCTCCGGCGTGGCCTACGGCATCGCCACGGTGATGGCCGACGAGCCGTTCTCGGCGCTGACCTTCCTCCTCATGGCGTCGACGCTGTTCCTCGTCCAGCTGTTCTTCCTCGCCCTGGGGGCGCTGTTCTCCGTGACGATCCCCCGGATCAAGTCCGTGGTCGCGGTGTCGCTGCCCACCGTCTTCGCCTTCTACATCGTCGGGATGCTCGGCGACGTGCTGGCCAACGACGAGGTGCGCTTCATCACCCCGTTCAAGTTCTTCGAGACCTCGGACATCATCGCCGACGGCGCCCTCGACGGGGTGTCGCTGGCCATCCTCGGCGGATTCTGCGTCGCGGCGATCGGGTTGAGCTACCTGATCTACCTGCGCAAGGACATCCGGTCCTCGACCTAGGCGGCATGACGATGAACGTGTTCAAGCGGGAGATGCGGGTGCACCGCCTCGGGCTGCTGTTCTGGTCCCTCGGCATGGTGGCGCTCGTCGGCGCAGGCATGGCGAAGTTCGCCGGCTACGAGGAGGCGGGGGAGTCCGTGGAGGCCATTCTGGCCACGCTGCCCAGGGCGGTCCTCGTGGTGTTCGGGATGACCGGGTTCGACCTGTCCACCGCCATCGGGTTCTTCGGCGTGCTGTTCCTCTACATCGCGGTGATGGGGGCCGTGCACGCCGTCCTCCTCGGCTCGACGCTCGTCTCGAAGGAGGAGCGCGACAGGACGTCGGAGTTCCTCTTCGCCAAGCCCATCACGCGTGGTTCGGCCCTCACCGGGAAGCTGCTCGCCGGACTGGCCAACGTCGTCATCCTCAACCTCGTGACGGCGTTCTCGTCGCTGTACTTCGTCGACTTCTTCGGCGACGGCGGCACGAGCGAGACGGTCCAGGTGCTGATGGCGGGGCTGCTGGTGCTGCAGCTCATCTTCCTCTCCGTCGGGGCGCTGGTGGCGGGGGTGGCGAGGAGGCCGAAGGTCGCGCCGTCGCGGGCCACGTCGGTGATGTTCCTCACCTTCCTGCTGTACTACCTGGTCAACCTCAACGAGAGCCTGTCGTTCCTGAGGTTCCTGACGCCGTTCAAGTACTTCGACGCGGCCACGCTGATCGCCGACGGCGCCCTGGACCCGGTGTTCCTAGCGCTGTCGTTCGGGATCATCGTCGTCGCTGTGGCCGGGACGTACCGCTTCTTCGCCCGCCGCGATCTGAGTGTGTGAGCCGCTCGTCGCCCACTGACCGCCACTTCGCATACCGTGGGTGTCCTCGCACAGCCTGCTGGGTATGCGAGGAGGCCCACCGTATGCGAGGTGCGCTCGCGCGGGAAGCGAGCCTCTCGCGTTCTCCCGTGTGAGGAGAAGCACAAGACCCGGCCCATACGGACCGGGTCTGCTGGGGTGAGTAACGGGACTTGAACCCGCGGCCCCCTGGACCACAACCAGGTGCTCTACCAGCTGAGCTATACCCACCATCTGCCGACATCACCACAGGGGCGCGACGACTGAGAAACAATAGCGCACCCCTGGTGGCGGGGCGAAATCACCCCGCCGCGGCGCCCGTCACCGTGCCGCGGTGGCGCTCCGCGATGGCCCTGAGCTCGGTCGTCGAGGGCCCGGGAGCCTTGACGAAGACGGCCTCGCGGTAGTAGCGCAGCTCCTCGATGGACTCCTGGATGTCGGCGAGCGCCCGGTGGTTGCCGGCCTTCTTCGGAGCCTGGTAGTGCACCCGCGGGAACCAGCGCTTGGCCAGTTCCTTCAGGGTGGACACGTCCACGTTGCGGTAATGCACCCACTGCTCGAGCTCAGGCATGTCGCGGGCGAGGAAGGCGCGGTCCGTGCCGATGGTGTTCCCGGCCAGCGGGGCCTTGCGGGCCACCGGCGCGTGAGTGCGGACGTAGTCCATCACCTGGGCCGTGGCCTCCTCCATGGTGAGGCCGGCCGGCAGGGCGTCGAGGAGTCCGGACTTGGTGTGCATGTCGCGCACGTAGTCGCCCATCTGCGCGAGTGCCTCGTCGGTGGGCCGGATGAGGAGGTCGACGCCCTCTCCCAGGACGTTGAGGTCGCCGTCGGTGACGAGCACCGCCACCTCGATCAGCGCATCGTGGACCAGGTCCAGCCCGGTCATCTCGCAGTCGACCCACACCAGTTTCTCGCTCATGGGAGCCCAATCTAGGCCCCACCGCCGACGGCGGGCCACCCACCGGAACGCCCGGCGGGGTCAGGGGAACGGTGAACGGAAACACGTGTCCGCGGCAGCGGAGAGGCCCAGCATCAACCTCTTGACATTTGTCATGACACAGCCTACTCTCATCTAGAGCGCTCTAGACGGTGGCGCGGCTCAATGTGGAGGGAAACACCTGTGAAGATCACACTTGATCCGTACATGACACGGTACGGGTACACGCTCGACGAGATGATGCATCTCGTCGCGGACATCGGCTACGAATACATCGAGTTCTCGCAGCGCGATGACTTCTGGCCCTTCTACACGCACCCGACCGCAAATGATGCGCAGGTCGCGAAGATGAAGCGTCTCATGAAGGAGACAGGCGTCAAGGTTGCGTCAACTCTCCCCTTGTACCGGTGGTCGAGCCCGGATGAGGACGAACGACAGGCCGCGGTGCGGTACTGGATGCGCGCGATCGACATCACGGTCGAATTGGGGTGTGACCAGATGAATTCCGAGTTCAGTGGTCGCCCGGATCAGCGGGAGCGGTGTGAGGCCCAGTTCTGGAAGTCGCTGGATGTCATCATCCCCCGCATCGAGAAGGAGGGGATCAAGCTGAACCTCGAACCCCATCCGGACGACTTCATCGAGGACGGCATCGAGGCCGTCAACATGATCCGGGCCATCAACCACCCCAACGTCGGGTTCCTCTACTGCCTTTCCCACTGCTTCCATCAGGGGGCGCCGATGCGCGAGGTGATGGAGTACGCGGGCGCCGACCTGAAGCACCTGCACATCTCGGACACGTTCGACCATCACGCCTCGCGCGGCAACCGCTACATCCTCAACCCCCCGGGGACCCAGGCCAGGGTGCATCAGCATCTCGAGGCGGGCGACGGAGAGGTGGACTTCGACGAGTTCTTCCAGGTGCTGGAGGACGTCAAGTTCGACGGGATCGCCACCGTGGCGGTCTTCTCGCAGGAGGAGAAGATGGTCCCCGCCTTCACCCGGATGCTCGATCTCCTGCGGGAGCGGCTCCCTCGGGCCTGACGTTCGCGGGCAGCCCCCGCGTCACCCTCACCGGCGTACCGCCATGGCTGCCCAGCCAAGCGGAGCGTTGTCTGTCGGTCGGCCTCGCCGGCCGGCCACCCCTGCCGCTCAGCGCGCCAGGCGATGGGGTCGTCGTGACCCCGCTCATCAATGAAGAGGAGAATGCAATGCTCAAGAAGACTGTCATCGCGGCGGCCGTCGCCGCCGCCACCCTACTGTCGGCATGCCAGGCGCCAGCCGGTGAGTCCACCGCCTCCGGGAGTGGATCGGCAGGCGACGGCGGGGTCACCATCGGAGTCAGCCTCACCAACACCGATGTCTGGCTGGGATTCCTGGCCGACGCGATCGAGGAGGAGGCAGCGGCCCTCGGGGTCGATGTCCAGATCATCTCCGCGGAGGCTGATTCCGTCACGCAGCTCGGACAGGTGGAGAACTTCGTCGCACAGGAGGTGGACGCCATCATCGTCAACCCCGTGGACACCGAGGCGATCGAGCCCGTCACCAACGCCGTTGTCGAGGCCGGCATCCCGCTGGTCTACGTGAACCGCTGCCCAGCGGGACTGCCCGAGACCATCCCGTGCGTGGGCTCCGACTCCGTCGAGGCCGGCACGCTGCTCATGGAGGCCGTCGCGGAACTCAACGACTTCCAGGGCACCGTCGGCATCCTTGAGGGTGATCCCAACAACAACGGGCAGGCGGTTCGCGAGCGGACCGCCGGGTGCCAGGCCGTCATCGATGAGAACGACGGCATGGAGTTGACCATGAGCGGCAACGGGGAATGGTCGCGCGACGCGGCCCTGGCCATCACGGAGAACTGGATCCAGTCCGGCAAGCTCCCGGACATGATCTGCGCGAACAACGACGAGATGGCTCTCGGCGCGATCCTCGCGCTCAAGGCCGCAGGACTCCTGGACCAGGTGACCGTCGGCGGAATCGACGCGACGGCGGATGCTCTCGCGGCCGTGGAGGCGGGGGAGCTCGAGGTCACGGTCTTCCAGGACCCTGCTGGTCAAGGAGCTGGGGCGCTCCAGACCGCGATGAAGTTGATCAACGGTGAGACCACGGACGGCTACGTCAACGTGCCGTTCCAACTGGTCACCGAGGAGAACCTGGCCGAGTTCAAGTAACCCGGTCCCAGGAAGGGATGAGAGGTTGGGGTGCCGTACTTGTCGGCGGCACCCCAACCTTTCTTCGTCTCAGCGCCAGTCAGGACCGAGGCACGCCGGTCGACCCACGCACGACGAGCAGCGGGTCGAGCACCCGCACCAGGGGCGCGGCGTCCGGAGTCGAGATGCGCCGGAGCGCCGCTTCCGCGGCGAGCCTGCCCAGGCGCCTGGCGTGCTGGTCCACACTCGTCAGCGAGATTCCGGGAAGGGCCGCTGTGGGTGTGTTGTCGAACCCGATCAGGGAGACGTCCTCCGGGGCCCGGAGGCCCCGCTCCGCCAAAGCGTCGAGCACGCCGAGGGCCGCGACGTCGTTGTTGGCGAAGATCGCGGTGGGCGGGCGAGGATCGTCGAGCATGGTGGCGGCGGCGCGGGCCGCGTCGCTCTGCCGGTACCCGCTGTGAACGACCACCGGTTCCAGGCCCAGCTCCCTCATGCACGCCTCGTAGCTGTCTGAGCGATGGTGGAACACGGACCCCACCGGTGGGGCGATGTGCCAGATGCGGCGGTGCCCGAGGCCGTGGAGGTGCCGGACCGCGAGTTCGGCCCCGGCCCGCGGGTCCGACAGGACGCTGTCCAGACCCGGAACCTCGCGGGTGGCCGCGACCATGGGCCTGATCTGCGAGAGCTCGAGCAACTCCTCGTCCGGGAGGGAGCAGCCTGGAACCACGGCCACGTCGACCTGCACCCCCAGCAGCTCCTCCAGCGCGGACCTGTCCCTTTTACCATCGGCATCGGAAATGCTGATCACGAGGTGATGGGCAGCCCTGTCCGCGGCCTCTCTGACGCCGTCGTACAGATCAGGGATAATTGTGTTGCGGACGTCAGGAATGAACATTCCGATGGTGTTGGTCTGATGGCTCGCCAGCCTCGACGCGACAATATTGTGGTGGTAGCCGATCTGTCGGGCCGCATTCAGAATTCTCTTCTTGGTTTCCTGACTGACGCCCGGCGCATCGCGAAAAGCGATGGACACGAGAGCGCGTGACACGCCCGCTTCCCGCGCCACGTCTTCCATGGTCACGCGTGCCATCCGAGTCACCTCCACCTTCGCCGGATCTCCGGCCAGACTAGCAACAAAACGTCCGCTGGCCCGGCCCGGACTTGACTCCGAGTCTGGAGCGCTCTAGTATGTAAGCACATACGACGAGGAGGTCGAAGTGACGCGTACGCTACGCATTGGATTGGTCGGCGCCGGGCCCGCAGGGCAGGCGCACGCCTTCGGATACACCAACGCCCGGATGGCCGATGAGCTCGGCGAGGTGGAGATCGTCCTCGAGACGGTGGTTGATCCCAACATCGCTCTCGCCACGACTGTCGCCCGACGGTACGGGTTCAAGCGCGCAGTCCGGAGCGTCGACGAGATGCTTGCCGAGGGGATCGATGCCGTGAGCGTGGCGCTGCCCAACCACCTCTCATCCCCCGTCCTCAGCCAGCTGCTGCGGGCCGGCGTGCACGTTCTGGCCGAGAAGCCCCTTGGGAAGAGCGCCGACGAGGCGCTCGAGCTGACGCGCCTCGCGGATACCGCGGGAGTGGTGGCCGGGGTCGGGTTCTCGTACCGCCGGATCCCCGCATTGGCGGCCGCGGCCCGCGCCATCCGCGACGGCGCCATCGGAACCCCCTACTTCGCGACGGCGAAGTTCCTCGCCGACTACGCCGTCGACGCGGACGGGCCGCTCAACTGGCGATTCGTCAAGGCCACCGCCGGCGCCGGGACGCTCATGGACATGGGCACGCACGCCCTCGACGCGCTGGAGTTCCTGGTGGGCCCCATCGACGAGGTGACCTCCGCCGTGCTGAACACCTCGATCACGGAGCGCCCCGACCCGAGCGGGGGCCGTGGAGAGGTGGACACGGACGACACCGCGCTGGTGACCCTGCGGTTCGACGGGGGCGCCGTCGGGACCATGCTGGCCAGCAGGGTTGCGGCTGGGGTCCCCATCGAGTTCGACCTGGAGGTGTTCGGGTCCGCCGGGCACCTCCGTTTCTCCTACACGGATCTCAACGCCTACTCGATCTACCAGCCCGGCGGCGGGCGTGACGGTGACGGAGTCCGCCGGGTCATCTCCGGCCCAGGCTCGCCCCACTTCGAGGACGTCATGCCGATGTGCTTCAAGGGCAACCCGACCGGATACGGGGAGGCCTTCATCGCGGAGGTCCAGGACTTCCTCAAGGCGATCAGCGGCGTGACGCCCATGGACACGGACTTCGCCGCGGCAGCTCGCACCATGCAGGCCGCCCAGGCCGCGATCGAATCGTCCACGACCGGCAAGCCGGTCTCCATCTCTCACCAGTAAGGGACACGCCATGCGTCTAGGTATCTTCACCACGTGCCTCCACGATCGGGACATCGACGGCGTCATCAGCGTCGCGCAGGAGCACGGCACCACGAGCCTCGAGCTCAACTCCGGGGGCTTCTTCCCGGCCTACCATCTCCATCCCGAGGCCCTGCTCGTCAGCGCACACGCGCGCGACGAGTTCCTCGGCAAGCTCGCGGCCAACGGGCAGGTGTTGACGGCGCTCAACAGCAGCGGCAACCCGCTCCACCCCGACAGGGAAGTTGGGCCGAGGCACGGTGCGGAGCTGTACCGATCCATCGATCTGGCATCGGCGTTGTCGGTGCCGGTCGTCGTCGCCCAGTCCGGGGCACCGGGTGCCGAGCCCTCGTCGACGATCCCGTCGTGGGTGGTGTCGCCCTGGGACTCCGCCTACAGCGACGCCCTCGACTACCAGTGGAGCCTGGCGGTTCCGTTCTGGGTGCAGGCCACGAAGTACGCAGCGGAGAAGGGGGTCAAGCTCGCCATCGAGATGCACCCCCACCAGCTGGTCTACAACCCGCCGACCTTGATGCGCCTCATCGACGCGGTGGGACTGGACAACATCGGCATGGAGATGGACCCCTCACACCTCTTCTGGCAGGGCATCGACCCCCTGGGCACCATTGAACGCTTCGGCTCGCGCGTGTTCATCTCGGCCGCCAAGGACACGAAGATCTATCAGGAGAATCTGCAGGTCAACGGGTTCCTCAACAACGCGTGGCGCCGCAACGAGGGGGAGACCAGGCTCGGGATCGGGGGCCGGTACTCCGTCAACGACTATCCCGAGAACCCCTCCTACGAGTTCGTCGCGATCGGCCGCGGCCAGAGCGTCGAGTTCTGGGGCAAGTGGCTCAAGGCTCTGCACACCGTCAACCCCGACATCGCGGTCAACATCGAGCACGAGGACCCGCACCTCGACAGGGAGTCGGGGATCGTGATCTCCTGCGAGAACCTGCGGGCGGCGGCGCGGGCCGAGGGCCTCTCCTTCGAGGGCGACCCGGCCTAGCCGAGCGAGACCAGGGCGCCGCGATCTCCCCAGTGGGTGGGGGAATCGCGGCGCCCTGTTGTGCGTTCGCCGCGCGGCTGCGCCCGCCGGTACACTCGACGCCGTCAGCCCCAGTAGCTCAGCGGATAGAGCAACAGCCTTCTAATCTGTCGTGCGCAGGTTCGAGTCCTGCCTGGGGCGCCACCCTCACAGGGACCAGTTGGCCAGCTCGACGAAGTCGAACGTGCCCACCTCGGGGCGCACGGTCACCGACACAAGGTGCACCTTCCCCACGCGGACCCGACCCACCGCGGGCGCACCGTCGAGCCGTTCCCGCAGCTCGTCGTCCGAGACCTCCGCGGTGGCGTAGGCCAGGCTGACGTGCGGCGCGTACGGCCGGTCGGGCATGGTGCCGCCGAACGTGGCCAGCGCGGCCCGGCGCACGGCGTCCACCAGCGCGTCCCAGCCCGGCGTCGCCTCCGCCACGCACTCGACGGCGACGTTGTGGACCTGCGGCGCCCCCACCTCCAGGTCGAAGGCCGCGACACCGGCCAGCTCGGCCGTGAGCGACTCGGCGAGACGCGTGAGCTCCGCCATGGACAGGTCGTCGAACTGGGCCAGCCGGTTGACGGTGAAGTGCAGCCAGGCGCGGGGCATCGGCGGGAGGCCCGTG
Organism: Tessaracoccus yangjingae; assembly: GCF_054483935.1. The sequence continues at coordinate 1,825,381 of NZ_CM137014.1, forward strand.
ACACCGTCGATCCGGGCCTGCAGCTTCTCGATCCGGTCGGCCACGTCGTCATCGGGCAGGACGTAGACGTGCAGCGAGCCGTCGTTGTGGTCCCAGGGCGTCATGGAGTCGAAGAAGCTCTGCATGGCCCCACCGTAACCGCATCGCCCCTGGCCCGGAGACGGGGCCGGGTACGCTATCGCCATCATGACTACCACGGAGATCGACAACCGGGAGAGACGGCTCAACGGGCTGCCGGTGCCCAGGTCCGGCCCGTGGTACCGACGCATGGTGGCCAGCCCGGTGTTCTGGATGACTCTTGTCCTCCTGCCCGCCTACGCCTACTTCCTCTACGCCCAGTACTGGATCCTGGCGCCGTCGCAGGTGTTCGAGGACGGCACGGAGACGCTCGGCATCACCGACGAGGCCTTCCGCAAGGCCGCCTTCTGGGCGATGTGGACGGCGCTGGCGTACTCGGCGCTGTTCGTGTGGCTGGACCGTTTCCGGGCCTCCTCGCCCGTGGTGTGGGTGCTCACGTTCCTCTGGGGGGCGTGCGCGTCCACGTGGATCTCCATCCACGTCAACTCGTGGGCCGCGGAGATGATGGCCACCACCGAGGCCAACTCGGACACCGGCTCGCGGGCCGCGGTGTTCTCGGCGCCGTTCATCGAGGAGCTGTCCAAGGCCACCATCCTGGTGGTGCTCGTGCTGTTCTGGCGGCGCCGGATGGTGTCACGGTTGAGCCTCGTGGCGCTCGCGGGCCTGTCGGCCGTGGGCTTCGCCTTCACCGAGAACATCATCTACTACGCGCGCGTCTGGATGCAGGCCACGCACGACATCACCATCGCCAACCCCGACGAGACCATGCTCGAGCTCGTGATGCTCAGGGGCGTCTACACCTCCTTCGGCCACCCGCTGTTCACCCTGATGACGGCCTCCGGGCTGGTGATCGGGCTGGGGGCCCGCAGCAGGATCGTCCGCGTCCTCGCGCCCGTGGGTGGGTTCATGCTCGCGTGCGCCGGGCACATGCTGTTCAACGGGCTGGCCTCCACCAACCCCATGGACCAGCTGCAGCGCGCCTGGTTCCTCGCCCTCGGCCTGGTGGGCGTCATCATCATCTCCCTCATCGTCAGCGTCGTCGGCAACGGGCAGCTGATCCGGGCCCGGCTCACCGACTTCGAGCGCGCAGGGTGGCTGAGCGAGCGCGACGTCGCCGTGTTCGGCGGCCCGCTCAAGCGCACCAAGCTGCTGTGGTTCGCGCTCTTCCGGGGCCCCCGCACCTGGTGGCACACCGCCAGATTGGTGCGCCGGGTCACCGAGCTGGCCTACCTCCGCAACTCCATGACCCGCGGCCTCGTCGGGGAGGCCGGGCACCGCCACGCGCACGACCTCATCCACGAGATCGATGCGCTGCGCGGCAAGGCGCTGACCGACACGGCAGGGCTGCGCCTCATCGAGCGGCGCCGCGGTCGCCAGCTGCCGCCGCCGCCGCTGCCCGACGGCGCCACCCCCGGACCCCTGACTGCGGCCTACCCCCCGCCCCAGGCCCCCGGCCCGGCGGGCGTCGGCGGGAACTGGCCGCGATGAGCGGCGCAGACAGCCTCGCGCAGGCCTTCCGGCGGCTCGACGACGCACTCGCCTCGGCCCAGTACCCGCTGCCGCTCCCGGGCGCCGAGGAGCTCCGTGCGCTCACCGTCTCGCTCGGTCACCAGGTGCGCGACTACCTGCTGCCGCGCGCCGCGCGACTCGACGCCCCGCTGTTGGCGGTGGTCGGCGGCTCCACCGGAGCCGGCAAGTCCACCCTGGTCAACTCCATGCTCAGGGCCTCCGTCACGAGGCCGGGGGTCCTGCGCCCCACCACCAAGTCGCCCGTCCTCGTCTGCCACCCGCAGGACGAGGCGTGGTTCCGGTCCGACAACGTGCTGCCCGGGCTGGTACGCACGGACGCCCAGTTGCACGACTCGCGCGCGCTCCAGATCGTCGCCTTCCCGGACCTGCCGCCCGGCCTCGCGCTGCTGGACGCCCCGGACATCGACTCGGTGGACGACGCCAACCGCAGCCTCGCCCGGCAGCTTCTGCTCGCCGCAGACCTGTGGCTGTTCGTCACCTCCGCCGCCCGGTACGCCGACGCGGTGCCGTGGGACTACCTGGCCGCGGCGGCCGAGCGCAACACCGTCGTCGCCGTGATCGTCAACCGCTGCCCCCCCGGCGCCGTGGACGAGGTGGCAGGTCATCTGGCGCAGATGCTCGCGGAGCGGGGCCTGGCCTCGGCCAGGCTGTTCGCGGTCGTCGAGCGCTCCCTCCCGCACGACGGCATGCTCCCCCCGGGTGACGTGGCCGGCATCCGGCACTGGGTGGAGTCCCTCGCGGCCCAATCCGAGGCCCGGTCCCAGGTGGCGGTCCAGACCCTCGCCGGCTCCGTGCGCTCCATCGACGCCCAGCTCGAGGGCCTCGCCGAGGGCATGGTGCGGCAGGGGGCGGCGGTCGACGAGCTGCGCGAGCAGGCCGCCCGCGCCTACCGCGACGCCGCCGCGGACGTGGGCCGGGCAGCGGGCGACGGCACCATGCTCCGCGGCGAGATCCTGAGCCGATGGCAGGACCTGGTCGGCACCGGCGAGTTCATGCGTTCGGTCGAGCAGCGCATCGGTGCCCTCCGGGACCGGATCACCGGCTGGTTCACCGGCGACGAGAAGGTCGAGGCGGTCGAGGTGGCCATCTCCGACAGCCTGGCCGCCGTCGTCAAGGACGCCGGGGAGAGAGCCGCCGAGGCCACCGCGGTCGCATGGTCGCACACCCGCTGGGGCCGCGACATCGTCGCCGCCGTCCCCGCCCTGACCTCCGCGTCCGAGGGTTTCGACGAGGTGGCCGCGGGCGCCATCCGGGCCTGGCAGTCCGACGTGCTCCGCCTGGTGGAGGAGCAGGGGCGCGGCCGGCGCATGCGGGCCCGGTTCCTGGCGCTGGGCACCAACGCAGTCGGGGCGGCCCTGATCATCTACGTCTTCACCCTGACCGGAGGGCTCACGGGCGCCGAGGTGGGCATCGCCGGCGGCGCCTCCGTGCTCGCGCAGCGGCTGCTCGAGGCCGTCTTCGGCGAGGACGCCGTGCGCAAGCTCGCGCAGCAGGCCCGGCTGGAACTCGAGGCCCGCGTCGACGCCGTCATGGCCGGCGAGCTCGCCCGCTACACCGAGGTGCTGGATGCCCTCGCGGTGGACCCTGCGGCAGCCGGCGCCCTGGACGGCGCCCGTACGGCGCTGCGGTCCGCGGCCCGGGCCGCATTCGACGATCTCACCCGGCCAGTGGGGATGAACTGATGGCCACCGTGACGGAGCAGCTCGACGGGTTGCGGGATGCGCTGGGCCTGGTGGCGGGGCGGGTACCCGCCGAGGTGGAGCAGCACACCGAGGCCGTGCTGGGGCGGGCCTCCCGGCGGTTGGCCGCGGGCGGTCAGACGGTCGTGGCGCTGGCCGGCGCCACCGGCTCGGGCAAGTCCTCGCTGTTCAACGCCCTGACGGGCACCAGGCTGGCGGAGCAGGGGCCCCGCCGGCCCACCACGTCGAGCACCCTCGCCGCCAGTTTCTCCGCCACCAACACCGCACTCCTCGACCATCTGGGCGTGGCCCGCCGCCACGAGGTGGCGCCCCCGGAGCCCCGGATGGCGGACCTGGTCCTGCTGGACCTGCCGGACCACGACTCCACCGCCTCGTCGCACCGCCAGGAGGTGGACCGCATGGTGGAGGTGGTGGACCAGTTCGTCTGGGTGCTCGACCCCCAGAAGTACGCCGACGCCGCCATCCACCACAACTACCTCCGGCCGCTGGCGCAGCACCGCGACGTGATCACCGTCGTGCTCAACCAGGCCGACCGCCTCACCCCGCCGCAGCTCGAGCAGTGCCTCGCTCATCTGCGACGCCTTCTGGACGACGACGGCCTGGCCGACGTGCCCGTCCTTGCCACCAGCGCGGTCACCGGCGTCGGCGTCGGTGAGTTGCGCGAGCAGCTGTCGCGGCTTGCCGAGGGCAAGCGTGCCGCCGCCGCACGCCTGGCCGCGGACGTGGCCGTGGCGGCCGGGCAGCTCGACGCGGCGGTGGGCCGGGGCAGGGTCGGCGCCGCGGACAAGGGCACTGTCGGGCGGCTCACGGCCCACCTGTCGGGTGCGGCGGGAGTGGACGTCGTCGTCGACGCCGTGCGCAGCTCGGTGCGGCATCGCGGACAGCTGGCCACGGGCTGGCCGCTCGTGAAGTGGCTGGGGCGCCTGAGGCCGGATCCGCTGAAGAGGCTGCGCCTGGGCGCGCCCCCCGATCGTGCCGAGCTTGAGGCGCCGTCGCTCACCCGCAGCTCGCTGCCTGCCCGCTCCGCCGCCGCGGCGGCCCAGCAGGCCTCCGGCCTGCGCGCCGTGGCCGCAGAGCTGGGGGAGGGGATGCCCGCGGTGTGGCAGGAGGCGATCTCCCGCGCTGTGCGCAGCAACGAGCACACGCTGGCCGACCAGCTGGACCGGGCGGTCGTCGCCACGGACCTGAAGGTGTCGCGGACGCCGGTGTGGTGGCAGGTCGTCCGGGTTCTCCAATGGCTGCTCATCGGTGCCGTCGTGGTGGGGCTGGGCTGGCTCACCCTCAACGTGGTGCTGTCGTACTTCGGGCTCGGGCAGCTCGCCACTGTGCCGATCGGCCCCGTCGAGGGTCCGCGGGTTCCGCTCCCCACACTTCTGGCGCTCGGGGGCGTCGCGGCGGGGATCCTGCTGTCGTTCGGCTCTCAGCTGGCCATCAGCGCCGCCGCGAACCGGGCGGCCCGGCGGGCGAAGAAGGCGCTCGAGGCCTCGGTCTCCACCGTCGCGAGGGAGCTGGTGATCGTCCCCGCCGAGGCCGAGGTGCAGCGCTACGCGGCCGCCCGGGCCGCGTTGGACAGGCTGCTCTGAGGCCCTCACCGCCGAATCGGGTCTCCTGCTGATTGCTGGCATACTGGCCTGCGGTCAAATCGAAAGGCACTCCACGTGGCTGAGTTCATCTACACCATGCACAACGTCCGCAAGGCGGTGGGCGACAAGGTGATCCTTGACAACGTCACCCTGTCCTTCTATCCCGGCGCCAAGATCGGCATCGTCGGCCCCAACGGGGCCGGCAAATCCACGATGCTCAAGCTGATGGCGGGCATGGACCGCCCCAACAACGGCGACGCGGCCCTGGCCAAGGGTGCCACCGTCGGCATCCTGCTCCAGGAGCCCCCGCTCACCGAAGGCAGGACGGTGCAGGAGAACGTCGAGGAGGCCGTCGCCGAGATCAAGTCCAAGATGGCCCGCTTCGAGGAGATCGGCCACGAGATGGCCGAGCCGGACGCGGACTTCGACGCCCTGCTGGCCGAGATGGGTGACCTGCAGACCTTTCTCGACGCGCACGAGGCATGGGACGTCGACGCCCGCCTGGACCAGGCGATGGACGCCCTGCAGTGCCCGCCCCCGGACGCCATCGTCGACGTGCTCTCCGGTGGCGAGCGCCGCCGCGTCGCGCTGTGCAAGCTGCTGCTGCAGCAGCCGGACCTGCTGCTCCTCGACGAGCCCACCAACCACCTCGACGCCGAGTCGGTGAACTGGTTGGAGGGCCACCTCAAGGCCTACCCCGGCGCAGTCCTGGCCGTCACGCACGACCGCTACTTCCTCGACAACGTGGCCCAGTGGATCTGTGAGGTGGACCGCGGCAAGCTCCACCCCTACGAGGGCAACTACTCCACCTACCTCGACACGAAGCGCCAGCGCCTCCAGATCGAGGGGAAGAAGGACGCCAAGCGCGCCAAGATCCTGGAGAAGGAACTCGAGTGGGTGCGCTCCTCGCCCAAGGCCCGCCAGGCCAAGAGCAAGGCGCGCCTGCAGCGCTACGAGGAGATGGCGGCCGAGGCCGAGCGCGACCGCAAGCTCGACACGGGCGAGATCAACATCCCGCCGGGCCCCCGCCTCGGCTCGATCGTCCTCGAGGTGAAGAAGCTGACCAAGGGCTTCGGGGACCGCGTGCTCATCAAGGACCTCTCCTTCACCCTCCCGCGCGCAGGGATCGTGGGCATCATCGGCCCGAACGGCGTCGGCAAGACCACCCTCTTCAAGACCATCACGGGCCTCGAGGAGCCGGACTCCGGTTCGGTCAAGATCGGCGAGACGGTCTCGTTCAGCTACGTGGACCAGAACCGCTCGGGCCTCAACCCGAAGGACAACGTGTGGCAGGTGGTCTCGGACGGCCTGGACTTCATCAAGGTGGCCAACTTCGAGATGCCCTCGCGCGCCTACGTCGCGTCGTTCGGGTTCAAGGGGCCGGACCAGCAGAAGCTGGCAGGCATCCTCTCCGGCGGTGAACGCAACCGCCTCAACCTGGCGCTCACGCTCAAGCAGGGCGGCAACGTGCTGCTCCTCGACGAGCCCACCAACGACCTGGACGTCGAGACCCTCTCCAGCCTCGAGGATGCCCTTCTGGACTTCCCCGGCTGCGCCGTCGTGATCTCCCACGACCGCTGGTTCCTGGACCGCGTCGCCACCCACATGCTCGCCTGGGAGGGCGAGGACGAGGACGGCACCCCGCGCTGGTTCTGGTTCGAGGGCAACTTCGCCGACTACGAGGTGAACAAGCTCGAGCGCCTCGGCCCCGAGGCGGCCCGCCCGCACCGCTCCACCCACCGTCGCCTCACCCGCTGACCCCGCACACGCAGGCGCTCCCCGGCCGAGAGACCAGGGAGCGCCTGCGCGTTTCAGGCTACTTGACGAGGAGCTCGAGCACCTCCGGCATCGACTTGGCGAACGAGCACTGGCCCGCGTCGTCGTTGGCCAGGACCGAGCAGTTGTTGTCCATGCCTTCGAAGGTGCTGACCAGCCACACCACGCGCTCGCCGGCCTGCATCACCAGGGTGTCGTTGAACACGCCGAGGTCCTCGCCCTCCATGACGGCCATGCCGAAGAAGTAGGCGGCGCGAGTGGGCTCCTCCTCGACGGTGGAGCCGTCGAACGGCAGCCTCGTGTCCTCGGCCGAGCTCACCCGGTCCCAGCCGGCCTCGGTCATGATCGACTCGCACTCGACGGCGGCGGTGTGGATCTGGTCGTAACCCTCGGAGGCGGCTGCCTCGTCGGCGTAGCCGAGCACGATGGCGTAGGTGGGCTGCTCGCCCTCGATCCCGAACGAGCGGACCAGTGTGGTGGTGGGACTGCCCCACTCGCCGCGGTCACACAGTCCCTTGGCGGTCTCGCCCATCGTCTCGGTCTCGGACAGCACCGCGACCAGCGGTGAGGAGCCGTACGGGTACATCAGCTCCGCGGTGGGCACGTTCGCCCACGTCGGCGGCATCGGGAGGGCCGGGGCGGTGGGCGACGGCGCTTCCGTGGGGCTCGGCGAGGGTGTCGGGTCCGGCGAGGCGCTGGGGCTCGAGGTGGGGCTGACGGTCGGGCTGGGCGAGGCGGCCCAGTCGGGGTTGTCGGCCCCGCGGAGCAGGGGAGCGACGGCCCAGACGCCCACGCCGAGCGCGGCGACGGCGCCCACCGCGGCCACGGCGAGGCCCGCGCGTCGCGTGGTGCGACGGCGGTCGCCGAGGCGACGGACTTCATGAGCGGGGAGCATGGGGACCTCCTGAGCTTGGGCCGCGAGGTCGTCGAGTTGGGGGATGTGTTCAGGCATGACGAACCTCCAGATCGGTGTTGAGTAGGCGGGCGAGTGTCTGCCGCCCGCGGGCGAGCCTGGCCTTGACGGTTCCGGTGGGGGAGCCCACCTCCTGCGCGATCTCGCTGACGCTCAGGTCGCACAGGTGGTAGAGCACGATCGCCCGGCGCTGGGCGTCCGGCAGCTGTTCGAGGGCGCGGTTGATGGCGACCCTGTCCGGTGTGGGCTCATGGGTGCGCTCCGGCTCGAGCGCCCTGTCCGGTTGGCGGAACGCGCGGCGCGCCTTGCGCCACCGGCTCACTGCCAGGCGGTACGCCGTGGTGCGCACCCAGGCGTCCGGACTGCGGAGCACGTCGAGTTGGCTGCGATGGTCCCACGCCCGGATGAACGCCTCCTGGACGCAGTCCTGGGCCTCGGCCAGGTTGCCGCACATGGCATAGACCTGGCCCACGAGCTTGGAATACGAGTTCGCGTAGAACCGGTCGAATTGGGCTTCGTCCACGTCCCTCCCCCTCCTTCTTGGCGTTGTGACTGATGTGTCCTGTCTACGCCCGGGGAGAGGATGCCGGTTGCATTTCGGTTTCCGGCGCGCAGCGATCAGTGGGTGGCGAGCAGTTCCGCCAACGACATCGAGGACCGACCTGCCAGGGAGGTGAGTTGGGTTTGGCAGCTGAATCCGTCCGCCAGCACGATCGCATCCGGGTGCGCCTCCACGGCGGGACCGAGGTCGTGCTCGAACACCTTCACACTCACGTCGTGGTGCCCGCGCTCGACGCCGAAGTTGCCGGCCAGGCCGCAGCAGCCGCCCACCGCGACCAGGGTGGCCCCGGTGGACTCGATGAGCGCCTTGTCCCTCGCCCAGCCGATGACCGAGGCGTGGTGGCAGTGCGGCTGCGCGACGATGGTGTGGCCCGTGAGGTCCGGGGCTCGGAAGTCGGCGTCGGTGGCGAGGAACTCGGCCAGGGTCAGCACCGCGCCGTCGAGTGCGGCCACGTTCGCGTCCAGGGGGAGAAGCTCGGGGGCGTCGCTGCGCCACACCGCGGTGCAGGACGGTTCGACGCCGACGATGGGCACCCCGTCGCGCACATAGGAGGCCAGGACGGCCGCGGCGGCGGTGAGCTGACGGCGGGCGCCGTCGAGCTGGCCGGTGGAGATCCACGTGAGCCCGCAGCAGGCGTTCTCCTTCAGGACCTCCGGCTCGTAGCCGAGGCGAACCAGCACCTGCACCATGGCGGCGAACGAGTTCGACTCGAAGCAGTCCGAGAACGAGTCCACCCAGATCAGCACGCGCCCCTTGGAGCCTGCGGGCACGGCGGGCATCCGGCTCCGGGCGCTGCGGTTCGCGAAGCGGGGAATGTCGCGGCGGGTGTCCACCCCGGCGCCCCACCTCAACAGCCGGCCGAGGCCCGGGGCCTTGCCCACCAGGTTGACCAGCGAACCCAGCCCCGGGACGGCGGTGATGAGTCGGCCCCAGCGCGGCAGCCAGCCGAGCGCGTAGTGGTTGCGCGGGCGCAGCCGGCCCTTGTACCGCTCGTGGGTGACGCGCGCCTTGTAGGCGGCCATGTCGATCCCGGTGGGGCAGTCGCGGGCGCACCCCTTGCAGGACAGGCAGAGGTCAAGGGCGGCGTGCACCTCGGGGGAGCGCCATCCCTGGGTGATGAGGGAGCCGTTGACCATCTCCTGCAGGGCGCGGGCACGGCCGCGCGTGGAGTCCTTCTCGTCCCTCGTGGCCTGGAAGCTGGGGCACATGACGCCGCCGGCGGCTGTGGTGTTGGCCAGGCACTTGCCCACTCCGCTGCACTGGTGCACCTCCTCGACGAACTGGGCGTCCGACAGGGAGAGGGGTGAGCGACTCGCGGCGACCATCCGAAGGTCCTGCTCGACCGGCGCCGGGTCCACCAGGACCCCGGGGTTGAGCAGGTTGCGGGGGTCGAAGATCTGCTTGACGCCGGCGAACAGCCCGATCGCGGCGGGGGAGTACATGTGGGGTAGGAGCGCGGAGCGGGCGCGGCCGTCGCCGTGCTCGCCCGACATGGATCCGCCGAAGCCGGCCACCAGCGTCGCGGCCTCCTCGACGAAGGCGCGGTACCGCGCGGCGCCGTCGGGTTCGGTGAGCGGGAAGTCGATCCTGCAGTGCACGCAGCCGTCACCGAAGTGGCCGTAGGGGAGGCCGTGGAGGCCGTGCTTGGCCAGCAGGTCGTCGAATGCGCGGAGGTAGTTGCCCAGCTGGGCGGGCGGGACGGCGGCGTCCTCCCACCCGCCGTAGGCGGGCTTCTCGAGGCTCACGCCCGCCAGGCCGGCGCCGTCGGCCCGGATCTTCCACAACTGTGCCGCCAGCGCCGGGTCGTCCACCACCCAGCCCTCACCGGCCTTGGCCTCGGCGGCGAGGGCTTCGGCCCGGGCACGCACCTCCGCGGGGTCGTCGCCGACCACCTCCAGGAACATCCAGCCGTCTCCCGCGGGCAGCGGGGGGACGGAGGCGGCGCCCGACTTCGCGACCACCACGTCCACGATCCGGCGGTCGAGCCCCTCGCAGGCGGTGGGCTTGAAGCGCAGGAGGTTGGCGATGTCGTCACCCGCGTCGGCCATGGTGGGATAGCCCAGCGCCACCATCAGCCGCTCCGGGGCGTCGGCGACAAGCCGCACCGTGGCCCGCACGATCACGCCGAGCGTGCCCTCCGTGCCGGCGAAGAACCTGGGGAGGTCGAACTTGTGCTCCGGCAGCAGGTGCTCCAGCGAGTAGCCGGAGACCTGGCGGGTGAAGCGGCCGAACTCGGTGCGGATGACCCCGAGGTTGGCCGCCACGAGCGAGCGCAGCTCGGGCACGTCGTCGGCGCCGAGGGTGAGGAGCTCACCGTTGCCGGTGACGACGTCGAGGGAGACCACGTTGTCGGCCATCCGGCCGTAGCCCAGCGCCCTGGGGCCGCAGGCATTGTTGCCGATCATGCCGCCCACGGTGCAGCGGTTCGAGGTGGACGGGTCCGGGCCGAGGCGCAGGCCGAACGGGCGGGCGGCGATCTGCAGCTGGTCCTGGACCACGCCGGGATCGATCACGGCCGTGCGCGTCTGGGGGTCGATCGAGTGGATCCGGTTGAGGTGCCGAGAGGTGTCGATCACCAGGCCCGGGCCGACGGCGTTACCCGCGCACGAGGTGCCGGCTCCGCGGGCGGTGATGGGGGTGCCCGACTCCAGCGCGGCCCGCACGAGGGCGACGAGTTCGTCGGGGGTGCGGGGGTGGGCCACCGCCATCGGCGCAACGCGGTACAGCGACGAGTCGCTGGAGTACAGCGCCCGCGTCAGGGTGGAGGTGTCGACGATCTCCGCGAGATCCCCGAGACGGTCGAGCAGGTCAGCGTGGGCCGCGGAGGTGGTGGTCACCCGCCCTAGTCTGCCACCGCCAGCACCGCCGACATCGCGCGCCCGAGGGCAACGTAGTCCTCAGGGGACATGGCGTCGACGAACACCCGCCGCACCGAGTCCACATGCGCCGGCGCAGCCTTCTTCAGCAGCTCGAAGCCCGCCTCGGTCATGGTGGCCTGGACGCCGCGACCGTCGGAGGCGCACGAGGTCCGCGTCACGTACCCGGCCTGCTCCATGCGCTTGACCGTGTGGGTGAGGCGGGAGCGCGAGTGGCCGACGGAGGCCGCCAACTCGCCCATGCGGATGGTATGGTCCGGTGATTCCGACATCCGCACGAGGAGTTCATACTCGGCGAGGCTGAGACCGAAGTCCCGGAGCGCCTCCTCGAGGTAGTCGTCGATGTGCGTCTTGGCCAGGAGATAGCTCCGCCAGACGCGCTGCTGGCTCTCACTGAGCCACCCGTTCACTGGTTCGGACATTCCCCCAGCGTAGCAGATTGTTTAGTATTCAAGTACCCCCGGGGTGACACGCCTCTGGCGCAAACCTCTACCCGCTCCTGCGGGCCCCCGATAGTCTTGGCGAAACGCTGAGGAAGGGACTGTCACGTGGGCATTCGGGAAGAACTCTTGGAGAAGGCGGCCGACAACGTCGGTCACATGCTGCGGCGCCGCGTCGCGGCCACGCCCGGCAAGCTGGCCTTCATGTACCCGGAGGGCGCCGTCGAGGGTCCCACCGCATGGGCGAAGCTGACGTGGCAGGAGACCAGCGACATCGTGGACCGCCTCGCCGCCGGCCTCCTCTCGCGCGGACTCCAGTACGAGGAGCGCGTGGCGATCTGCTCCAACACCCGGATCGAGTGGATCTTCACGGACCTCGCGATCGCCCTCGCCGCCGGCGCCACGACGACGGTGTACCCCAACACCCAGGCGGGTGACCTGCACTTCATCGTCAAGGATTCGGGTTCGGTCATCTTCGTCGCGGAGAACGCCGAGCAGGTGGCGAAGCTCACCGACACCCCGGAGTTCGACGAGCAGGTGCACACGATCGTCGTGTTCGACACCACCGGCCTGACGCTCGACGACCGGATCATCTCGTTCCAGCACCTCAAGGAGGCCGGCGAGCGGTACCTGGCCGAGCACCCCACCGCCGTCGACGACGCGATCGCGAAGACCTCGCGGGAGTCGCTGTCGACGCTGATCTACACCTCGGGCACCACCGGCCGACCCAAGGGCGTCCGGCTCAACCACATGTCCTGGGTCTACGAGGGCGCCGCCACCAAGTATCTCGACATCATCGGGCCGGACGAGCTGCAGTACCTGTGGCTCCCGCTCAGCCACGTCTTCGGCAAGGCCCTCATCGCAGTGCAGCTGGACTACGGCTTCGCGTCGGCGGTCGACGGCCGCATCGACAAGATCGTCGAGAACCTGGGCATCGTCAAGCCGTCGTTCATGTGTGGCGCCCCGCGCATCTTCGAGAAGGTGCGTGCGGCCGTGATGACGGGGTCCACCGGCCTCAAGGGCAGGATCGCGCGCTGGGCCTTCCATGTGGGCTACCAGTCCATCGACGACCGCCTCGCCGGCCGGCCCCTCACGGGCGCCCTGGCGCTGCAGTACAAGGTCGCGGACAAGCTCGTCTTCTCCAAGCTCAAGGAGAAGCTGGGCGGCAACATCAAGTTCATGATCTCCGGCGCCGCGAAGCTCTCGCCGCAGGTCCAGCAGTGGTTCTACGGCGCGGGCATCCTCATCGTGGAGGGCTACGGCGCCACGGAGACCAGCGCCATCGCCGGCGTGGACCTGCCCAAGGATCCGCACTTCGGCACGGTCGGCCCCATCCTGCCCGGCATCGAGAAGAAGCTGGCCGACGACGGTGAGCTGCTGCTTCGCGGCCCCATCATCACGCCCGGCTACCACAACCTCCCCGAGGAGACGGCCGAGGCGATCGACGCCGAGGGCTGGTACCACACCGGCGACATCGCGGAGATCACGCCCACCGGGCACCTCAAGATCACCGACCGCAAGAAGGACCTCTTCAAGACCTCGGGCGGGAAGTTCGTCGCTCCGCAGAAGGTGGAGAGCGCCATCCAGGCCAACATCCCGTACGTGGCGCAGTCGGTGGCCATCGGTGAGGGACGCAAGTACGTCTCGGCCCTGGTGGTGCTGGATCCGGTGATGCTGCAGAAGTGGGCGGACAAGCGTGATCTCGGCAGCCTCAGTTACGCGGAGTTGAGCCAGCGCCCGGAGATCAACGCCTCCATCGAGAGGTGGATGGAGCGCGTCAACGCCAAGCTCGAGCGGTGGGAGACGGTCAAGCGGTTCGCCATCCTGGACCACGAGTTGACGGTGGACAACGCCGGCGTCACGCCCAACATGAAGATCCGCCGCTCCATCGTCACGGAGAAGTACTCGGCCATCGTGGACTCGCTGTACCCGCGGGAAGACTGAGTGTTCGAGGTTCGCTGCCCCCTGCGCTGGTCAGACCTCGACGCGCAGGGGCACGTGAACAACGCCGTCGTCGTCGACTACCTGCAGGAGGCCCGCGTGGCCTTCCTGCGCGCCGGCCCCGCGTCGGACCTGCTCGACGCGGGCGTGGTGGTGGTCGGCCACCAGGTCGAGTACCGCCGTGCCATCGACTACTCGGACGACGGGGTCGACGTCCGGCTCGGCGTGGCCGAGCTGGGCGCGGCCCGGATCGCGCTGTCCTACGAGCTCCGGCAGGCGGGGGAGCTCGCCGTCGTGGCCTGGACGCTGCTGTGCCCTTTCGACTTCGACGCGCAGGCCCCCACCAGGATCCGGCCCGAGTACCGGGGGTACTTCGAGGCGCACCGGGTCGCGGCTGAGCCGATGAGGGCGCTGGCGGCGCCGTCGCTCGAGGGTCGCGGGACCGCGGTGCCGCTCCCGGTGCGCTGGACGGACCTCGACTCCTACGGCCACATCAACAACGCCAAGGTCTTCGACTACCTGCAGCAGGCACGCATCACCGCGACGACGGAGTGGGACCCCGACATGGCCCGCGTGGGATCGTCGGGGAGCCGGCACCTGTGGCTGGTGGCCCGCCAGGACGTGGACTACGTGACCCAGATGGACCACCGGATGGAGCCCTACGAGGTGCGGGTGGCGCCGGTGGCTCTGGGGTCCTCGTCGATCACGCTGGCCGCGGAGATCCTCGACCCGGCCGACGGCACCCTGTACGTCCGCGGCCGCACCATCCTCGTCTGCGCCGACCTCGACGGCCGGAAGACCCCGCTCGACGACGCCACCCGTCGTCGCCTCGAGGCCCACCTCATCTGACCCCTCCACCGCCGCCAGGAAGTCCCGGCGCTGAGTGGACAACGGGCCCTCCGAGACCCTAATCTGTGAACGTTCACATCGGTCCGCACCCACCATCGACGGCTGGCCAGGGCCGGAAGCGAAGATCTCTCAAGGAGAACCCATGGAAAGCCCCTTCGTCGGCAAGGAGATCTGGTTCCTCACCGGATCCCAGGACCTCTACGGCCCCGAGACCCTGGATCAGGTCACCGCGCAGTCCCAGGAGGTGGCGGCGCTCCTCGACGGGGCCGAGTCCATCCCCGTCTCCATCGTCCACCGCCCCACCCTCAAGGACCGCGACGCCATCCGCGCCGAGATGCTGGCCGCCAACGCGGACCCGAGCTGCATCGGCGTGATCACCTGGATGCACACCTTCTCCCCGGCGAAGATGTGGATCCTCGGCCTCGCCGCCCTGGACAAGCCGATGCTGCACCTCCACACCCAGGCCTCGATGGGCCTGCCGTGGGACACCATCGACATGGACTACATGAACCTCAACCAGTCCGCGCACGGTGACCGCGAGTTCGCCTACATCGCCGCGCGCCTCGGCAAGGCCCGCCGCACCGTCGTCGGCCACGCCTCCACCGCGCCGGTGCAGGAGAAGATCGGCACCTGGGCCCGCGCCGCCGCAGGCTGGGACTCCCTGCACAACACCAAGCTGGCCCGATTCGGTGACAACATGCGCAACGTCGCGGTCACCGAGGGCGACAAGACCGAGGCCGAGCTGCGCCTCGGCGTCTCGGTCAACACCTGGGGCGTCAACGACCTGGTGGCCGCCGTCACCGCCGTCTCCGACGAGGCCGTCGACGCGCTCGTGGC